>CAUQQF010000005.1:0-86044 GCA_963520375.1 uncultured Flavobacteriaceae bacterium
ATATATATTGCCCATCTGTGCTGAAATACATACAGCGCACACTGTTGCGTATCAATACATTGGCTACTTCTTTACCTGTAGTAAAGGAGAGCTTGTGCAATCGCATAGAGGCATACATTGAACCCCAACCATCAGCTACATAAAAGTGGTCGGGATTGAAAGGGTCGGCAAGTGGAGGGGTAAGACTTCCAAAAATGCCGTTTTTTAACTCTGTTTTCCAGAGAATGTCTGTTCTTAAGCTCATTTTTTACTTTAACTACCGAAAGAAAAATCTTGTTTTTACAATGTGAAAAATAACCAGCAGTATGTTTATCCTACGCTTCCCTCTAAACTGATTTCCAATAGTTTTTGTGCTTCTATGGCAAATTCCATCGGTAGTTTGTTAAGAACTTCTTTACTGAAACCATTCACAATCAGCGCGATAGCTTTTTCGGTGTCTATACCTCTCTGGTTGCAGTAGAAGATTTGGTCTTCTCCAATTTTAGAAGTTGTAGCCTCGTGTTCCAGCTGTGCAGAAGGATCTTTAATCTCGATGTAAGGGAAAGTATGCGCTCCACACTCGTTGCCCATCAATAGGGAATCACACTGGGAGAAGTTTCTCGCTCCTTTGGCTGTTGGGAGAACTTTTACCAGACCTCTGTAAGAGTTATTGGATTTCCCAGCCGAAATTCCTTTAGAAATGATAGTAGACTTGGTATTTTTACCGATATGAATCATTTTCGTTCCTGTGTCTGCATACTGGAATTTATTGGTAACCGCGATGGAGTAGAATTCACCCACAGAATTATCTCCTTTCAGAATGCAAGAAGGGTATTTCCAAGTAACCGCAGAGCCTGTCTCTACCTGTGTCCAAGAGATTTTTGCTCCCGTTTCGGCAAGTCCTCTCTTCGTCACGAAGTTAAACACACCGCCTTTTCCTTCTTCATCGCCTGGATACCAGTTTTGCACTGTGGAATATTTGATTTCTGCATGGTCCAAAGCGATTAACTCTACCACAGCCGCGTGCAGCTGGTTTTCATCTCTTTGAGGCGCTGTACATCCTTCTAAATAAGACACATATGCGCCTTCATCAGCGATGAGCAGGGTTCTTTCGAACTGTCCACTTCCTCCCTGATTGATTCTGAAATAGGTAGAAAGTTCCATAGGACATCTCACGCCTTTTGGGATATAGCAGAATGAACCATCGGAAAACACAGCAGAATTGAGCGCTGCGTAGAAATTATCATTTTGTCTTACCACCGTTCCGAGGTATTTTTTAACCAAATCAGGGTGTTTTTGTATCGCTTCGGAAATAGGGCAGAAGATAATTCCTTTTTCAGCCAAAGTTTCTTGGAAAGTGGTTGCCACAGATACAGAGTCCATCACTACATCCACTGCCACGCCAGTCAGCCTTTTTTGTTCTTCCAGCGAAATCCCAAGTTTTTCAAAGGTTTTTAGTAATTCTGGGTCTACTTGGTCTAGGCTTTCTAATTCTGGTTTTTTCTTTGGTGCAGCGTAGTATTTTATGGCCTGAAAATCAGGTTTTTCGTACTTTATGTTTGCCCAGTCAGGCTCTTCCATAGTCTGCCATATGCGGAAAGCTTCCAGGCGCCATTCCGTCATCCATTCTGGCTCGTTTTTTCGTTTAGAAATTTCACGAACAATATCTTCATTCAGTCCCGTAGGAAACTCCTCGTACTCTATATCCGTATAAAATCCGTATTCGTATTCCTTGTTTTCTAAATCAACCCTAAGGTCATCTTCTGTATATTTACTCATTTAAAAATAATTACTAATTAATTTTCTATTTTAAGTTCTATTGAATATCTATTCTTTATTATTATCGCTGATATTATCAAGATATTTGATGAATTTGCCTAGACTTACCGAAATATCTTTGTTTTCCCGAATTAATAAATCTTTCTCGTTTTCAGAAATGAAGCCCAATTCGAAACTAATATTAACCATATTCCGAACTTCAGCGCAACTTCCTTTGGCATAGATTAAAAATCTGATAAACTGCCTATTGCTTTGATATTCTGAACCTTCTGCAATATTATTACTAATGGACAAAACGGCTCTTTTGATTTGATTTTTAAACTCAAATTCAGTTTTGAAATCAGATTTATTTATCAAGGAATAAATATTTTTTGTATGCTCCAAAACTTTCTTATAAATCGGAAACTCTTCAAATTTTGCCATGTTTACCGCTGTTTTAATCTATTTGATTATTATAAAATGACAGATTATTTATTAAAATTCTATTCAATTTTTATTTAAAGTAA
This sequence comes from uncultured Flavobacteriaceae bacterium, assembly GCA_963520375.1. Lineage (GTDB taxonomy): Bacteria > Bacteroidota > Bacteroidia > Flavobacteriales > Weeksellaceae > JABCPE02. Next base: position 2,265 of record CAUQQF010000005.1, read on the forward strand.
ATTCAAACTTTTGATTGAAATCATCAGATGAAAAATAAAAATTCAATAGTTATTTAATAGTTATTCAGTAGCCATTACAAAGAAAAAGACTCTCCGCAGCCGCAGGTTCTTTTGGCGTTTGGATTATTGAAGACAAAGCCTTTTCCGTTCAGTCCGCCCAAAAATTCTAAAGTGGTACCCACGAGATATAAGAAAGATTTTTTATCCACGATGATTTTAATGCCGTTGTCCTCGAAAACCTGGTCGTTTTCTAGTCTTTCTTTATCAAATTTCAGAACATATTCCAGCCCAGAGCAGCCGCCACTTTTCACTCCTACACGGATGTAGTCTGTGTCAGGGTTGTAGCCGTCTTCTTTCATTAGTTGTACTGCTTTTTCTTTTGCAATATCAGAAACTTTTATCATTGATTTATATATAAAACTAATTGACAAAGATACAAACAATCAGAAATATATCCTCAAAAAAGAATTAGATACTATCTATTTTATCTATAAATACAATTTTTGTGATTGAGAAATACTATTAGAAATCAGAATTTTGATAGAATCCCTTCGCGTCTATGTGTTCAAAAACTTCGGGCGGAAGCATAGGGCGGACATTCTTTTTTTCTCTAATCATTTTTCTGATTTCGGTCGCAGAAAGTTCTATTATTGGCGCATTTATTTTGCAGATGTTTTCGTGTGTAATCACTTCTTTATCAGTGTCTTGTGCTAAAACGCGCGGATAAACGATGATTTGGTGATTTTTTATCAAAGTTTCGTAGTTTTTCCATTTTGGAAGACTGACCAAATTGTCCTCGCCCATAATTAGCCCAAAAGTATATTCAGGGTATCTTTCCCGAAGATAAGTAAGAGAATCTATGGTGTAGGAAGGTTTCGGCATGGAAAATTCTATATCCGAAACGCGCATTTTAGGATAGTTTTTTATCGCCATTTCTACCATATCATAACGGTCGTGGTCGTGGAGCAGGCTTTTTTTTGATTTCAAAGGATTCTGCGGACTTACAACGAACCAAAGCTCATCTAAATCAGTATGTTCCACAATATAATTTGCTAAAATCAAGTGTCCGATATGAATGGGATTAAAAGACCCAAAAAACAAGGCTATTTTCATACGAAATGTTTAGGAGTTAAACTGAATATCTTTGATGTAAAGTATGTGGCGGATCTCGCCTTTCCAGTGGTTTTCTTCGATAGAAAAAACCATGTCAAAATTTTTCTTTTGCAAATCTTGATAGCAGTTGCCAAGCCCAAAACCAGTGCATTCTATATTTCCATTTTCTGAGGGAAGATAGAATTTTACATGCTTTTTATCTTTGCCGATTAGCTGGACAAATTTAGGATTTGAAATATTTTTTAAAGCGAAAACAGGTCGCATATTTTGTGGGCCGAAAGGAGCTAATTTTTGATGAAAATTGAAAAATTTTTCGTTGAGCTGATTGAGTTTTATTTCACAATCTATCTCTATTATCGGTGTTTTCTGGTGTTCTTGGATTTGTTCTGACACCACTTTTTCAAATAAAGTTTTAAACTCGTCAAAATTTTCTTTCTTTAAAGTAAGTCCAGCCGCAGCCTGATGTCCTCCGAATTTTTCTAAAAGATGACTGCATTTTTCCAAAGCTTTATAAAGGTCAAAGTCCGACACAGAGCGCGCAGAGGCCACCATTTCACTCTTGCTCCCATCTGTGAAAACTAGGGTAGGTTTGTAGTATAAATCTATAATTCGTGATGCAGTGATGCCCACGATACCTTTGTTCCAGTTTGGGTCATAAACGATAATAGAGGAATTCTTATCTTGTTCAGTATCAATTATTTGTTGTACGGCTTCGGTAGTGGTTTGGTTATCCATTTCTCTCCGCTGGCTGTTCAGTTCGCAGATTTCCTTTACGATTTTTTCGGCTTCGTTTTCATCATTGGAAATCATGAGTTTCACGGCGTTTTTTCCGTGAGAAATCCTGCCTGCAGCGTTTATTTTAGGCCCAATTTCAAAGACAATATTAGAAATAGTAAAGTTTTTTCGGCGTTCTTCTGGGATTAAAAATTTTAATCCCATTTTTTGTGTATTGTGGAGTTTTTTTAGTCCTAATTTCGCCAAAGTTCTATTTTCGCCTGTGATAGGGACAATATCCGAAGCGATGCTGATAGCCAGTAAATCGGTCAGTTCATAAATTTTTTCGGATGGAATTTTATAAATGGAATTCAGGGCTTGACAGAGTTTGAACCCAACTCCACAGCCGCTCAGTTCCTTGTATGGATAGAGACAGTCTTTTTGTTTTGGGTCTAAAACGGCTGTTGCCTTTGGGATTTCATCACTTGGGAGATGGTGGTCGCAGATGATAAAATCTATCCCGAGCGAACTAGCGTAATCGATTTCTTTGATAGACTTGATACCGCAGTCCAAAGCAATGACAAGCGAAATCCCATTTTCTTTAGCAAAATCTATCCCTTGAAAAGATATTCCGTATCCCTCTGTGTAGCGGTCTGGAATGTAGAAATCAAGATATTTTTCATCATAAATCTCCGCTAAATACCGATACATCAGCGAAACCGAAGTGGTGCCATCTACATCATAGTCGCCATAGATTAGGATTTTCTCACCGTTTTCCACAGCAGTGGCTATCCGTTCCACGGCTTTGTCCATGTTTTTCATCAAGAAAGGGTCATGAATGTCTTCTTCTTTTAATCTAAAAAAAATCTTGATTTTTTCTAAATCAGTCAGATTTCTCAGAGCAAGAATTAGAGCTTCTAAATCTTCACAGTTTAGTTTAGATTTTAGCTGATGTAGAATGTTTTCGTTTGGTTTTTCTTTAAAAATCCACTTTGGTTTCATGGAGGACAAAGTTAAGGTTTCGTAGTAAAAATAGCAATGAATATAGTAATAAAAAATTGCCAGAGTCAAAGACTCTGGCAATATAATATATAATTGTAAATTATATTATTGAATAGGCATACCATATATAGCACCCTCTCCCCAAGTAGTTCCTCCAAAGTTATACAATTCATCACTCGCTGCACAACCATATGTGGTTACAGATCCTGCCATATAGTAATAAGTTCTAATGTTAGGATTACCACTATTGTCCAAGATTACGGATCCTTGGAGTATAGCGAATGGCGCCCCTTGTGGCAATAGTCCACTTATTAAAGTCTTACCATTTGCTCCATGTGGTGTTTGACTTGTAGGACTAGTAGTAAACATAGATCTTAACCAAAAATCACAAGTACTTCGCTTACCATACATAGCCATTAAGGCACTTACTGTTACTAGATATTTAGTATTAGCAGGAACATCGATATAAGAACCTGTGTAAAGATAATTAGCTGTATTAGGACGGATAGACCTTCCAGGATTTCCTAGATGACCTTGTGCCATGGCAATAGCTGGGACTTTCCAAGTTCCCACACCATTAGCATCACTGGTAAGTACTTTTCCTGCTGCTTGGTTAGTATCTACTATCTTGATAGCAGTAGGTCCATTAGCCTCTATATGTAGCTTAGCATCAGGTTTGTATGTTCCCACCCCTATGTTAGGACTTCGGTTGTGTCCTTTTTTATATCCTAAGATGATAGTATTATCTTGTCCAGAACTTGCAGTAAGCTCAGCAGCATTGATTCCATTTCCTATCACTACTACATTATCCAGCTCTGATGTATCACTTGTAGGGAAGGTAGAACTTCCTAAATGTACATTATTATGTCCTTTTACCCATTCTCCTGCTCCGTTACCAATAGCAGTGTTATTACTCCCTGTAACATTATTTACCAAAGCATTTAGACCTTGAGCATTGTTATGCTGTCCTGTAGTGTTCTTAGCTAATGCATAAGTTCCAGCAGCGATATTGTAACTTCCAGTAAGATTTTCTTCTAAAGCACCATATCCTAGCGCAATGTTGTGTCCTGCAGTAGTAGCTTTAGATAATGGGTGGTGTCCTATAGCAATATTGTAGTCACCTGAAACATTTTCAAACAAAGCACTATTACCTATACCTATATTAGAGTTACCATTGATGTTTTTAGAAAGAGTATTCACCCCAAGTCCGATGTTAGCTACTCCTACAGTATTAGAATTAAGAGTAGAAATACCTAAACCAACATTGTAAGAACCTGTAGTGTTTCCAGATAGAGTTCCTTCCCCAATAGCAATGTTTCTGTCCCCAGTAGTATTTAAACGAAGGGTATTAGTACCAAAACCGATGTTGTTGTTACCAGTTGTATTAAATCTAAGTCCATTAGGTCCAATAGCAATGTTATTTACCCCTGTTGTATTAGCAAAAAGGGCTGTAGACCCTAGAGCGATGTTATCTCTACCAGTAGTATTGGTTCTAAGTGCATTTGTACCTAAACCAATGTTATTCGCACCTATAGTATTATTGAATAAGGCACCAGCACCTACAGCAACATTGTCCAATCCTGTAGTATTATTAAATAAAGCACTAGCTCCCATAGCAATGTTATTATTTCCTGTGGTATTGGATCTTAAGGCATTTGTACCAAATCCAAAGTTGCTAGCCCCAGTTGTATTTGATAAGAGTGCACTATTTCCTAAAGCAATATTGTCATTTCCTGTGGTACTATTTCTAAGGGCATCATTCCCCATAGCAATATTATTATTTCCTGTAGTATTTCCTCTAAGAGCACTATTTCCTATTGCTATACCAGGTCCTCCTTCCATAAGAGCATTAGATCCAATGGCAATTCTGTTGCTACTAGTTTGATTACCATTTCTTAGAGCATTAGCTCCGATAGCAATATTGTCTGCTCCTACTTTATTAGCATAAAGAGCATAACTACCAAAACCTATATTTCTTTCACCAGAGGTGTTAGAATATAAAGAACTATTTCCTAATGCCAAGTTTAGACTTCCACCTTCATTAGAATATAGAGAATTTCCTCCTATAGCAACATTATCAACACCAGTAGTCACAGAGAACATAGATCTTCTACCAATGGCGATGTTGCTTCCAGCGCCACCATCAGTACCATTACCACCTTTCCCTGCATCTTGTGTAATGTGGTTGTTATTACCCACTAATCTAAGGTCTTGTTCTTGTGGAGCACCTTCAGCTATTTTTACCCACTTGCTGTCGGTAGTACTATAGTAATAGAAACCTTTAGATGTGACATTAGAAGTAACAGTATTTGTAGTTCCTGAGATGTTATCTACATATACTAAAGTAGATTCTTTCAAATTAGCAGTAGCAATGCTTTTTAGTCTGTCTCTACTTACTCTTGGAATCAAAACCCCTTCGTTTGTAGTTGCAGTTGTTGCTGCATTTGCTGCGCTGGGTCTTATATCTAGAGTAGCCTCTGGGTTACTCGTGTTTACCCCCACTTTTCCTGCTTGGGCAAAAGCTAAACTTGTAGTAGCTAAAAGCCCCAAAAAAATAATGTGTTTTTTCATATCATAACATATTAAAGTTAAAAAACTAATTATAAAGTATTGTTAAATAGATACAATATTTTGCAAAAGTATATAATTTTTTTGAATATTTAAAATAATTTTTTATGGAAGAGAGTTTTTTTCCTCACACAGCTTTAGAAATAGGCTTTCTATTTCGGCCATATTTTTTGGTAATTTTGCTGAGCGGTAGAATATCATATTTAGAGAATTTTCTCCAAAAGTTTTTATAAATAAAGGTTTGTTGAGACGGTAAGTTTCTCGCAGAAGGCGTTTTACTCTATTTCTGTCCACCGCTTTTTTGAAAAGCTTTTTAGAAACAGAAACTCCCACCTTTCGAGCTGGCAAATCTTCCTTTTGTAAGGAGATGATAGCCAGTTCTTTATACGAAAACCATTTTCCCTGCTCAAAGAGTAAGGAAATATCAGTCTTGTTTTTTAGTTTCTCATCTTTTGGAAATCCGTTAGGCTTCATTTTGTTCTTTTTTTAGAAGAAATCTGATAACTTCGGCAGCGGCATACAGCCCGAAAATAGCGGGCATATAGCTGATAGTGCCGTAGAATGACTTTTTATAATTGCTGCCATCGGTCATTTTCAGGCTGTTTTCATCTTGAATTTCGGTGGAAAATACGCAGCGAAATCCTTTGTGTATTTGTTCTTTTTTGAGTTTTTTTCTGATTTGTTTCGCCAAAAAACAGTTGTTGGTTTTGCTGATATCCCTTACCATTACCTTGCTTGGGTCGGTTTTTCCGCCTGCGCCCATTGCACTTACCAGCTTGATTTTCTTTCTTTTACAAGTGATGATGAGAGCCAGTTTAGGGCTGAGGCTGTCGATGCAGTCTAGAACATAGTCAAATTTTTCCTGCGTCAAAATCTCCTCCATTTGCTCTGGTTCCAGAAACTCATTGATTTTCTTTAAGTTAATTTTAGGATTGATATCCAAAATTCTTTCGGCTACGACATCGGTTTTATTTTTGCCAATGGTAGAGTTTAGAGCGGGTAACTGCCTGTTAATGTTAGTGATATCCACCGTATCTCCATCTACAATGGTTAAATTCCCAATTCCCGAACGCACCAAAAATTCTGCTGCGAAAGACCCTACGCCTCCGAGTCCAACTATCAGAATATTAGCGTTTTGCAGTCTTTCTATTCCTTCTTCTTTTATCAAAAGTTCAGTTCGCTGTAACCACTCATTCTGCATAAATCAATTTTATTTCTTAATCAAATTTTTACTTTATTTCTATTTTTTCTCCACCAAATTTTGGTTCTTTTCCAATGAAAAAATCCACGAAAACTTTGGTTCTGGCAAGATATTCTCTAATTTTGGTTTTGATGCCTGCGTATTTATTTACATCTTTTGCATTAAACCCAAAAGCCTCTATTCCATTTTTTTGAGCCAAATAAACTGCTCTTTCATTGTGAAACTTTTGGGAAATAATGATGTAGCTGTTTTGCCCAAAAATTTCTTTTGCCCTAACCACCGAATCCAAAGTCCTAAATCCTGCAAAATCTTCATAAATTCTATCCGCAGGAACTCCTCTGTTTATCAGTTCGTTTTTCATGTCTTCGGGTTCGTTGTAGTCCTTTCGGCTGTTGTCTCCGCTGACGATGATGTATTCTATTTTCCCTGATTTGTAGAGCTTTTCTGCGGCATCTATTCTGTAATAGAAATAGTAATTTTTATACCCACTTGGGAGGGTTTTAGATGTTCCCAGCAGCACGCCCACTTTTTGGCTGGGCAGTTTTTCAATGTCATCCGTTACAAAATTTTGGGTTTTGCTCTCTATTTCATAATTAGTCCAAAAACAAACCAAAATTCCCAGCAACAAGCCTCCCAATACCCAAAGGACAATTTTTTTAAATAATTTCATTAAGTGTTTTTAATTTAAATATTAAAACTCTCCGTTAGGAAAGGCTTTTTTTCTGAAAATGAACAAAAGCACACCTCCGACTGTAATTGCCGAGTCTGCAACATTAAATATATATCGGAAAAATTCCACATGCTGTCCTCCCACTAGAGGAACACCTTCTGGAACAGTGAAGTTAATCAGCGGGAAATGAAGCATATCCACCACACAGCCTCTCATGAAGCCAGAATATCCTTCTCCAAAGCCAGAAATGCCATCATAGCCTACCCAGCTGCCGATATCTTCTATAAAAACACTTCCACTATCAAAAATCATTCCGTAGAAAAGCCCATCAATAAGGTTGCCTATCGCTCCAGCAAAAATAAAACTCATCGGAACAAGCAGATAGTTGCTGGCGCCTTCTTTTGTCCATTTTTTGAAATAATATGCCATTCCTAAAATCAATAAAATACGGAGTGAAATGAGCAGGTATTTTCCGAAAATTCCACCAAACTGCATTCCGTACGCCATTCCTGGATTTTCTACGAAAGTGAGCCGAAACCAGTCCAGCCCGAAAACAGGAATGCTTTCGCCCAGATGAAAATGAGTTTTGATGTAAAGTTTGGATAACTGGTCTATGAGCAGCACCAGCGCTGTGATGAATATAATTTTTTTCATGAAACTAAATGTTTTGTACCATTTTTAAATTGTAAAATCATGTTTGATTAGTTTTTATGGGGAATATGTTTTTAAAAGGCGTTCAACGGCTGTCTGCTTAAAATCTTTAAAACTTGTAAGAACATTATTGTCAATTAAGTAAAATGTAGAACTTACACGCGGGAAATACTCCTCGTGTCCATCGGGGTATTCATTGACTCTATGGTAATAATATTGAGAAAATATTATGGTTTTCCCTTCTACATTCCACAGGTAGGCAGAATACCCCGTTACCCTTCCTTCATCATTTTTTGAGGGAGTAGGTAATAATGTTTTTGGAGTGTTGTATTGTTTTTTTAAATAACTAAACATTTTATTACCAATCTCCTCTTCCTCTATTTTAATTATAATTCCTGATGTCTTTTGTTCGGAAGCATTATTGAACAATATTTTCACTTTAGATAAAGGAATCTCTTCTTTATTAGTGTTTTGGAAATTAACATCTCCAAAGCTAAAATGTATCATTTCTTCGGTAAAAGCACATGGTAATGTCGTGGCTATATCTTCATCTTCCATTTCAAATTTTACACCATTAAAAATTTCTTTATAACTCGAAGAAAAATCTACTTTTTCAAGGTCTGTTTTTTTTGTGCAAGACAAAAATAAAAGACTTATAAGTGTAATGACAATTGTTCTCATTTTAGTTGGTCAAATTAAGTAAGAGAGCTAAGATATCTTAGCCCTCATAGTGTGATATTTACCGCTGCATGTTTTTCGCTTCTATGCTCAGTGTAGCGTGTGGAACGGCTTTCAGTCGCTCTTTGTCTATCAGTTTCCCTGTTACACGGCAGATTCCATAAGTTTTGTTTTCTATACGGATGAGTGCGTGTTTCAGGTCACGGATGAATTTTTCCTGTCTACCTGCCAGTATCGCATTTTGTTCTTTGCTGAGCGTTTCTGCTCCTTCTTCAAAGGCTTTGAATGTAGGCGAGGTGTCATCTGTCCCGTTGTTTTGGTCATTGATGAAACTTTCTCTTAATAGGGCTAAATCTTTCTCTGCCTTCTCTATTTTCTGCTGGATTATAGCCTTAAACTCCTGCAAATCGGCATCGCTGTACCTTGTTCTTTCTTCCATTTTGTTATCAATTAGTCGTTTTTAGTTGTTTTAAATTTTTATACTCTGTTTATATTTATTTTGAAATATACATCATTGATTTCTATTTCATCAGCTTGAGAAAGTGAATCTACAAACTCTATTTTATTTGCCAATACTTCTGCAGAAATGTAAGAATTATTAGCATTGATTTCTGACTTAAACGGATTATTCTCCTCTAATTGTATAGAAATTCTATCCATCAGGTCAAAATCTTTATCTTTTCTAAGGTTTTGAACACGGTTCACGAATTCTCTTGCCACACCTTCTGCTCTGAGTTCATCAGTTACAGTAAGGTCTAAAGCTACAGTTATTCTGCCCTCGCTGGTTACTGTCCATCCTGGGATGTCTTTGGTCAAGATTTCCACATCATCGATGGTAATTTCGTGTCCTGCGATGTTCATTTTTCCTTCTTTTTCAAGGGTTGCTATCTGCTCAGAACTCATTGCAGAAATTTCTGCTCCCACAGCTTTCATGTCTTTGCCTAGTTTTGCTCCTAAAACCTTAAAGTTAGGTTTGATTTGTTTCACAATCAGTGTAGAAGCCTCTTCAGCGTTGATGAGCTGCAGTTCTTTCACATTTACTTCTTGTTTGATTAAATCTGCTACGGCTAAAATCTGGTTTTCAGTTTTCTTATCCAAAACAGGAATCATCACTTTTTGTAGTGGCTGACGAACCTTGATGTTTTCTTTCTTTCTTAATGAAAATACCATCGAAGTGATAGACTGTGCCAGATGGGTTTTCTCCACCAAATCTGCATCTATTCGGCTTTTGTCTGCTACTGGGAAGTCTGACAAATGAACGCTTTCAGCTTTGTCTTTTCCTGTCACGGCATTTAGGTCTTGATACAGCCTGTCCATGAAGAACGGCGCTATCGGTGCAGAAAGTTTTGCCACAGTATCCAGACAAGTGTAAAGTGTCTGATAAGCAGAGATTTTGTCCTCCGTGTAGTCACCTTTCCAGAAACGGCGGCGGCAGAGTCTCACATACCAGTTAGACAAGTTATCATTCACGAAAGTATTGATGGCTCTTGCTACTTTCGTAGGTTCATAGTCTTCGTAGAAAGCTTTTACTTCCTTGATTAAGATATTTAATTCGGACAAAATCCATCGGTCAATCTCTGGTTTGTTCTGTACTTCTGCTTCTTCGTATTTAAAGCCGTCTACATTGGCATAAAGCGCAAAGAAAGAGTAAGTGTTATAAAGCGTTCCAAAGAATTTTCTACGAACTTCATCGATTCCTTCAATGTCAAATTTTAGGTTTTCCCACGGATTGGCATTAGAAATCATGTACCAGCGCGTAGTATCTGGGCCATATTTCGCCAAAGTTTCGAATGGGTCTACGGCATTGCCCAGTCTTTTGGACATTTTTTGTCCATTTTTATCTAAAACTAATCCATTGGAAACCACATTTTTATAAGCCACAGAATCAAAAACTGCTGTTGCAATCGCATGAAGCGTGTAGAACCAGCCACGCGTTTGGTCTACTCCCTCCGCTATGAAATCCGCAGGGTAAGCCTTGTTTTGGTCGATAAGTTCCTTATTCTCAAAAGGATAGTGCAGCTGAGCATAAGGCATCGCACCAGAGTCAAACCAAACATCTATCAGGTCGCTTTCTCTCTTCATCGGTTTTCCGCTGTCAGACACTAAAATAATCTCATCCACAATGTTCTTGTGAAGGTCTATTTTAGCGTAGTTTTCATTAGACATATTACCGATTTCAAAGCCTTTGAACGGATTTTCGGACATTAACCCAGCGGCTACGGATTTTTCTATCTCGTTGATTAGTTCCTCTACAGAACCAATGATTTTTTCCTCTTTCAAATCCTCTGTTCTCCAGATAGGAAGCGGAATTCCCCAGTATCTAGAGCGGGATAAGTTCCAGTCATTTACATTTTCCAGCCAGTTCGCAAAACGCCCTTCACCAGTAGCTTTTGGCTTCCAGTTGATGCCTTTGTTTAGCTCTACCAAACGATTTTTTACCTCGGTCATTTTCACAAACCAAGAATCCAGCGGATAGTACAGGACAGGCTTGTCCGTTCTCCAGCAATGAGGGTAGGAGTGACTATATTTTTCTACCTTAAAGGCTTTATTTTCAGTTTTTAAAAGGATGGCAAGTTCCACATCCCAAGATTTTTCAGGAGCGGTACCGTTATCGTAGTATTCGTTTTTAATGTATTTTCCTGCGAAAAGTTCAGGAATATTTTCTCCTTTGATGAATTTTCCTTGTAAATCGACTAATGGCACAAGGTTGTCATTTTCATCTTTCACGAGCATCGGTGGAACACCAGCTTCTTTCGCTACACGGGCATCATCCGCACCGAAAGTCGGCGCTGTATGCACGATTCCTGTTCCGTCCTCGGTAGTAACGAAATCTCCTGCGATTACACGGAATGCTTTTTCAGGGTTTTCTGCTGGAAGGAACCACGGAACGAGCTGTTCGTAGGTAGTCTCGACCATATCAGAACCTTTGAATTCGGTTAAGATTTCGTAAGGGATTTTCTTCTTGCTGTCGTTATTGTGATTGTTTTGGAACGAAGAAAATTCGCCTTCATCAGAAGTTTCAAAATATTTATTCCCAAATTGTTTATTTACCAATGCTTTAGCAAGGATAATATTGATAGGCTCAAAAGTATATTGATTGAAAGTTTTAACCAAAACATAGTCAATGTCCGCACCCACAGTCAGCGCTGTGTTAGAAGGCAATGTCCATGGCGTAGTGGTCCAAGCAAGGATGCTCAGATTTTCAGTATTTGAGATTTTAGACTGAAGCGCAGGGCTAAGGTTTTTTACCTTAAACTGAGCTACGATAGTCGTGTCGCTCACATCGCGGTAAGTCCCTGGCTGATTGAGCTCGTGCGAAGAAAGCCCTGTTCCTGCCTTTGGAGAATATGGCTGGATGGTGTAGCCTTTGTAAAGTAAATTTTTATTGTAAAGCTGTTTCAGAAGCCACCAAACAGACTCCATATATTTTGGTTCGTAGGTGATGTATGGATTTTCCAAATCTACCCAGTAACCTATTTTTTTGGTAAGATCATTCCAAATGTCTGTGTAGCGCATCACCGCATTACGACAGGCTTGGTTGTATTCTTCTACGGAGATTTTTTTACCGATGTCTTCTTTGGTAATTCCAAGTTCTTTTTCTACGCCCAGTTCCACAGGAAGACCATGCGTGTCCCAGCCTGCTTTACGAAAAACCTGCTTACCATTTTGAGTTTGAAAACGACAGAAAATGTCCTTGATAGTCCTTGCCATCACATGGTGAATACCAGGGAGACCATTAGCAGAAGGGGGGCCTTCGTAGAATACGAATTCTGGGTGTCCTTCACGGATTTCTACCGACTTGTGGAAAGTGTCATTATTATGCCAAAATGCTGCTATGTTTTCGGCAACATTTATCAAATCAAGGTTCTTATATTCATTGAATTTAGCCATTTTCTTATCGTTTTTCTAAAAAATTTAGTTGCGAATATAATATTTTTTCGGAGAAAAAAGATATAATTTTGTAATAATTTTTTTGTCTTACCATAAAAAACTTATACTTTTGCAACGATGGTAAAAAAAATACTCATTTCTGTATTATTCAGCATTTCGGTGATGGGATTTGCTCAAAAAAATCCATTGAAATACAAGATTGACTCCATCAATCAGAAAAAATGGGATTCTACGGCGGTTAATTTGGATAGTTTGAATACTCCCAAATTGGTAAAACTGAATATAAAAAAGAAGGATACCATTATCCTTAGAAATCAGGAAGATAAACAAGGAGAGCTTCCTGTGACGCCGTATTTACTCATGAACACTTATCGTGAGAGGTCTTGGTTTTTCTATGGACAGAACAACTTGATTTTCAATCAGTCTTCGTATTCCAATTGGAATACAGGAGGGGATAACAGCATCGGTGTTATTGGCAGGATAGATTATTCGTTGATTTACAAAAATGGAAAGCATTTTTGGGATACTCATGCCAAGATGGGCTATGGAATGGTTTCTGACAGAAAAGAGAGACTCAGAAAAACGGAAGATTACCTCAATGTTTCCTCTGACTATGGCTATGATTTGGGTAGCCAATATTACCTTTCTACAGGTTTCCAGTTCTTGTCTCAGTTTTCGCCGGGATACTATTATTCTTCGGGGAAGAAAGTGAAATTTGAGGACAGAATTTCGCGATTTATGGCGCCTGGGTATTTGAATGTCGGTCTTGGGGTTTTGTATAATCCGAAGGAGAATTTCCAAGTGATACTCAGACCTATCAATGCTAAATTAACTTTCGTGCTGGACAAACACCTTCAGAAAAAAGGAAGATATGGGCTAGAACATGATGGGCAGAGCATAAAAAGCGAAATGGGAGCAATGCTTAATGTGATTCATCGTTGGAAGATTTATAAGGATATTTATTTTACCAATCAGCTAAATTTATTTAGCAGCTATACTTCTCACCCTGAAAGAGTGGATATCGCATACACAGGAACATTGAGCTTGAAATTTAATAAATTCATAACCACTACATTCAATATTGATTTGGTATATGACCATGACCAAGTACAGAAAATCCAAATGAAGCAGGTTTTGGGAGTGGGTATTTATTATAGATTAGGAGTAGAAAACAAAGAAAAAAACATCAGAAAAGATAAAATAAATAAAGTAAAACCTTTCTAAAAATATGTCAGATATTATTCAGCTTTTGCCAGATTATGTTGCCAACCAGATTGCAGCGGGAGAAGTGGTGCAGAGACCAGCTTCCGTAGTAAAAGAACTGCTGGAAAATGCCATAGATGCGAAGGCTAGTAAGGTGGAACTTATCATAAGGGACGCTGGAAAAAATCTGATACAGGTAGTAGATGATGGCATAGGAATGTCCGAAACTGATGCCAGAATGGCCTTTGAAAGGCATGCAACTTCTAAAATCCGTACTACGGAAGATATTTTTAAAATATCAAGCAAGGGATTTAGGGGAGAGGCTCTAGCATCCATAGCGGCAGTGGCGCAGGTGGAGCTGAGGACTAAAAAACAAGATGCTGAAATAGGGACAAATATCTACATAGAAGGGGGAGAGCTAGAATTTCAAGAGCCTATTCAGACTGCTGAGGGCTCTAATTTTTTGGTGAAAAACCTGTTCTACAATGTGCCTGCAAGGAGAAAATTTTTGAAGAAGGACAATGTAGAATTTCGGCATATTATAGATGAATTTCATCGTGTGGCGCTGGCACATGAGCAGATAGAATTTTCGCTTTATCATAATGATGAAGAGATATTTAAGCTCAGAAAGGCGAATTTATCTCAGAGAATAGTAGATATTTTTGGGCGAAAACTCCAGCCGCTGCTGGTTCCTGTGAAGGAAGATTTGGGCTGGGTGAAACTGGATGGATTTGTCGCGAAACCAGAAGGCGCGAAGAAAACCAGAGGCGAGCAGTTTTTCTTTGTCAATGGAAGGTTTTTCAGAAGTGCTTATTTTAATCGTGCTGTTCAGGAGGCCTTTGAGGGGCTGCTGGCACCGGCTTATATTCCGACATTTTTCCTTTATCTGGAGCTTGACCCAGAAAAAATAGATGTCAATATCCACCCACAGAAAACGGAAGTAAAATTCGAGGATGAGCACCTTATATACGCCTTGATTCGTTCTACGATTAAGCGCTCACTCGGGATTTATAACATTGCACCTTCGTTGGATTTTGACCGAGACCCACAAAAAGATATTTTTGCAGGAATTTCTTCCAAAGTGAATACTTCATCGCAGTTTACTGATATTAAAGTAGATAGAAATTATAATCCATTTCAGTCTGAAAAAATGACAGATGTGAAAATGGTGAATTTAGGGGAAATGTATCAGCCTAATATTCAGGCGGAACCTTCTAAACTCAACGCGCTTTTTGAGGATGATGATTTTGATGAAGAACTGATGAGGCTGCCTAATGGATATTGGCTTTATAACCGCGGAGACAAGACTCTGATGCTGAATATGGAGCGTATTTATGCTTTGGTTTTAGCGGATAAAAAGAAACAAGTTCCCAAAGAAAAAGCAGGGCAGACGCTCCTTTTTTCGCTGGAATACCACCTCAATGAGATGGAAAAAATAAAATACTCTTCCATCAAAAAATACCTTCCAGAGCTGGGATTTGATATTGTTTTAGATAGAGATAATGTTTTGAAAATCAGTGCGATTCCTGTTGGGTTGAATGAAACCAAAGTAATGGAATTTTTGGAACGGATTTTTGAGATATTGGACTACAAAACGGAGGAGGATTTTATGAACCACTATGAGGAACAATGGATAAAGGTGCAGACAAGATTTAGCTGTAATTTCCTTTACAAGACCGATGTAGAAGAACTTATCAAGGAATATATACAGATAGGTTTTTCGCAGTATCTTCCAGATGGGCGAAGATGTTATCTGGAGCTGCCTTTGGAGGAACTGAAAAATAAATTTTAGTAAAAACAATCATAAAACTGACAAATGAACCCAATAAACGCAATACCAATTACTAGAAATATCATTATCATAAATGTTCTTTTGTATGCCGTTACGGAGTTACTATATCCTGACCTAAGATATCAGCTGGCAGCCTATATGCCTACATCGCCGCTATTTCATTCGTGGCAAATATTTACCCATATGTTTATGCATGGCTCTTTGATGCATTTGCTTTTTAATATGCTTACTTTATGGAGTTTTGGGAGTATTTTGGAGCAGGCGCTGGGCGGAAGGCATTTTGCGATTCTTTATTTTTTATCGGGGCTGGGGTCATTTATTTTATTTAATTTTTGGAATTATTACCAAGTTTATGACTTGACTCAGGCTTTATTACAGCAGGGAGTGGATGTTCGGGAAATTTATCTAAATGCAGGGAAACCTTTCGTTGAGAAGTCTTTGATAGAATCTAAGGAGGCACATTCACTGGATTATCTTTCAATGCCTATGCTGGGCGCTTCTGGGGCTATTTTTGGGGTAGTGGCAGGTTTTGGGACATTGTTTCCTGATTCGAAGATAAGCCTGATGTTCATCCCGTATCCTATAAAAGCTAAATATCTTTTGCCCATAGTGATACTTATTTCGGCTTATCTGGGAATAAGACAGTTTGAATGGGATAATGTGGCGCACTTTGCTCATATTGGTGGTGCTTTGGTGGGCTGGCTTATGATTAGAAACTGGAAAGCGAACCGAAACATCAGGTAAAATGGGCGTTTTTAGGAAGCTTTTATTTATAGGGCATATATTAGTCTTGCTTCTTCTTTTAGGGGCAAGTCTTAATGCTTATATTCCTCCAAGTAAATTAGTGTTTCTCAATTTGTTGTCGCTCATTTTTCCTATTTTGCTGATTGTGCATGCTGTTTTTACTTTGTTTTGGTTGATAAGCAGACGGAATAGGGCTTTTGTCTTTTTGATTGGTTCTATTTTCTTGATTTCTCCTGTGCAAAGGTGGTTGAACTATACTTCTTCATCAAGCGAAAATGCAGATGTAAAAGTGATGACCTACAACACCAAAACCATAGAGCCAGAGAAAACAGAATTTCTAAATCAGCAGCAGGTGGATGTTCTGCTATTGCAGGAAAGCGGCTGGGGAGAGGGGAAAAGGTATGAACTTTCTAATTTTAAACATCGTGCAAATTCGGAAATAGTCAGTATTTATTCTAAATTTCCTATTCTCAGCCAAAAACATGTTTCTACAAGCAGCATAGGGCATGCACTCTGTGCAGATATAGCAGTGAGGGACAAAGTTATCCGCTTCATTACGGTGTATTTAGAGCCTTTCCAGCTGACCAAAGACATGATAAAGCCAACCTATGAACTCGCTGAAAATGAGAATAAATTCAGTGCTTTGCTGAGAAAATTTCTTCCTGTTTTTAAAATCCACCAAAACCAAATTCACGAGATTAAAAAACTCATCGCAGAGTCTCCATATCCCGTTATTTTAGGAGGAGATTTTAATGCCATGCCCAGCTCTTATGAATATTATCAAATTTCTGAAAGCCTCACAGATGCTTTCGTAGAGGCAGGAAATGGAAGTGCGACGAGTTTTCACGATTATAAATTCCCTATAAGAATAGATTATATTTTTTCTTCAAAATCTCTGAGAGCAACGAATTATTTCGTGAATCGAGAAATTGGCTATTCTGACCATTATCCTGTTTTTGCAGATTTTCATTTTGAGAAATAAGGGATAATTGATAAACATTGTTTTTTTACTTTAAATCAAGTTTTAAAATTTTTCTTTCATCAAATTTTTTATTATACTTGTAATTTTACTTTTGGATATCAACAAAAACATTTTTAATAATTATAAGTGAATGAAAGATAGCTTCGTACATAGAGGAAAAAGGAAACTAATGGTGGAATATCTTCGGGATTCGATGAAAATTCAAGACACGAGAACCTTGGAGGCTATGAATTCCGTGCCTCGTCATCTCTTTTTAGAAAGTGTTTTTGTAGATTTTGCCTATGAAGACAGGGCTTTTCCTATCGCTGCCAATCAGACTATTTCTCATCCTTCCACGGTTGCGAAACAGACAGAATTACTCCAAGTAAAACCAGCTGAAAAAATTCTAGAAATAGGAACGGGAAGCGGCTATCAGACGGCTGTTTTGGTAAATATGAAAGCTGAGGTGTATACCATAGAACGGCAAAAAGATTTGTATGATTTTTCTACAAAAATTTTAGCTAAAATTCATCATCAGCCTGTATATCAGGTTTTTGGCGATGGATTTGTAGGACTTCCAGAGTTTGCTCCATTTGATAAAATCTTGGTTACCTGTGGCGCAGAGGAATTGCCTTTGGAGCTTTTGAGACAATTGAAAGTGGGTGGATTTATGATTATTCCGCTCGGAAGGTTAGAAGAGCAGATTCTTACTAAATTCACAAAAGTATCTGAAAATCATATAGAAAAAGAAGAATTCGGAGCATATAAATTTGTCCCAATGCTGGGCAATACCAATCAATAATAAAAAGTCCTTTCTGATATCAGAAAGGACTTTTTATTTGTGTTTAAATTATTTCGTAAAACCTTTATCTTTTAGCAATGCTTTCAGACTTGGTTTTCTTCCCGCAAAATTAAAATAAGCCTTGTCATAAGGGAGCGTGTTCCCTACGGAAAGGATGTATTTACGGAAGTGGTCGCCATTGGCTCTGGTCATTCCGCCGTGCTGGGTAATCCAGTCCCAAGCATCAGAAGTCAGCATATCACTCCATGTGTAGGCATAGTAGCCAGAAGCGTAGCCTCCGCCCCAGATGTGCGCAAAGTAAGGAGAGTGGTATCTCGGTGGTACCTGTGGCAGGTATAGACCATATTTTTTCAGTGCCTCTGTTTCGAACTCTGTGGCAGGTTTCAGCTGGTTTTCGTTGGTAATGCTGTGCCATGCCATATCCACAGCTGCTGATGCAAGGATTTCCGTAGAAGCAAATCCATTGTTAAAAGTAGCCGCTTTTTTCATCTTTTCTACCAATGCCTGTGGGATAGGTTCTTTTGTTTGGTAGTGGATAGCGTAGTTTTTCAAGATTTCTGGCTCGAGGGCAAAGAACTCATTGATTTGAGAAGGGAACTCCACGAAGTCCCTTGCTACGCTCGTTCCCGAAAGGGTAGCGTACTGCTGATTAGCAAATAATCCGTGCAAAGTATGCCCAAACTCATGGAACATCGTAGAAGCCTCATCAAAGCTGACAAGCGCAGGTTTTCCATCGGCTGGTTTTGGGTTGTTCAGCACATTTACGATTACAGGTTTTTGCCCGAATAGTTTAGATTGTTTCACAAAGCTGTTCATCCACGCGCCACCTCTTTTGCTGTCTCTGGAGAAGAAATCTACATAGTAAAGCGCCATAGATTTGCCGTCATTGTCAAAAATTTCATAAACCAATACATCTGGGTGATATACAGGCAGGTCGGTTCTTCTTTTAGCCGTGATTCCGTAGAATTTTTCAGCCGCGAAGAAAATTCCTTTTTCTAAAACAGTTTTCACCTCAAAATAAGGCTTGATTTCGTTTTCATCTAGGTCATATTTTGCCTTACGCACCTGCTCTGCATAGTATGCCCAGTCCCATGGTTCCAGCTTAAAACCGCCTTTTTGCTCATCGATGAGTTTTTGGATTTCTTTGGCTTCTTCTTTGGCTTTTTCTACGGCTGGTCTTCCTAAATCAGCAAGGATTTTCTGAGCTGCTTCAGGTGTTTTTGCCATTTGGTCTTGAAGTTTCCATTCCGCAAATGATTTTTTACCTAAAAGCTGAGCTTTTTTCAGGTTAAGAGCCGCCATTTTTTCGATGATGCTTCTCGTGTCAGCAGAGTCATTTTTCTCAGCCCTTGTCCATGATGCTTTGAATAGTTTTTCTCTCGTAGCACGGTTGTGAAGGCTCGGTAAAAGCGGATGCTGTGTAGTGTTATGCAGCACGATGAGGTATTTCCCATCTTTTCCGATGCTTTTGGCAGCATCAGCGGCAGCTTTTATTTGGTCAGCTGTCAGCCCGTCCAGTTCCTTTACATTTTCTATAAGAAGTCCGTTGTTTTTTCTAGCTTCCAAAAGTTTAGCTGAAAACTCAGTGGAAAGTCCTGCCAACTGGGAATTGATGGATTTTAGCTCTTCTTTTTTTGCTTCAGAAAGATTGGCTCCAGAAAGCTCAAAAACTTGTCTGTAATATTCCACCAAACGGCGGCTTTCCGCATCTAAATTGGCAACGGGAACTTTTTTGATTCTTTCGTATAATTTAGAATTAAGATGAATTTTATCAGTATGTGCAGAGAAAATAGGCGCAAATTCTTTTTGGATTTTCTGCATCTCTGGATTGGACATGGAACCCATAAGGTTGTAGAAAATAGTCTGCGCTCTTTTGAGAACTTCTCCGCTTTTTTCTAATGCCAGAACGGTATTTTCAAAAGTCGGCTGTTTCTTATTATTAGCGATTTTTTCGATTTCAGCCTCATGGACTTTCAATCCGTATTCAAAGGCAGGTTTGAAATGTTCTGTCTTTATTTTATCAAACTGCGGCGCCTGATATTGCAGCGGACTTTTCGTAAGGAAAGGATTTCCCTTTAAATCTGGCGTTACTTTTAATGTTTTGTCTTGTGCATTCATTGTTGAAATAGTTCCTGCTCCCAAAGAGGAAAGCAGCATGATGGATGTAATGTTTTTCATAAATGATAAATTTTTGTTATAAATGTGTGTAAATATACAAAAAAAATGAATAAAAAATATTAAAATGAAAAAAAACTACCCAAAAGGGCAGTTTTTGTTTAATGATGAGTTTTGTTGTCTTGAATCAAATCTTTTGAAGCTTCATCCAGTTCCGATTTCAGTGGAATGAAGAACCGCAGAGGATTTTTGATAAAATATTTTAAAATAGATTTGTAAATTATCGTTAGTTCCCCGAAATTCACTTTTCTGGAACGGAAAGCCAATAACATGGACAGTCCAAAACTTACGATAAAGTTGAAAGCTCCAATCAGGAAAATGGTAACCAATGAAATCACAAAAGTGTAAGTATCAATATCAAAGCCTTTTCCGTAAAGAGCCAGCGCAAAATTCCCTGCCGAGAAAGTGATGTGGCGGATATCCAAATCCAAACCAAGGAAAACTCCCAGAGGCGCGATAACACCTAGGAAAATCCCAAACCAAAAATTGGAAATAATTCCAGCCCAATGTTTTGTGTAGAAATCGGAAAGTTTCTTGGAATTTTTTGCTCCGATGACTTGGTTTAGGAAAGGGCTTTGGGATATTCTTTCAGGAACTTGGTTGAAAATAGAGCTGTTGCTGATGTTTCCAGAAATAATCCCAGAAATAAACAAGAAAAAACCAGCGATACAAGCATGAAGAATCGCCTTAGATTCGATAGGGTTCAGGTCTTTCAGAAGTTTATTCGCCTTTGCAGCAGCGAAATTTTCATCTCTAAACCAGTCCATTCCGTAGATGATAGCCAGTGCCACAGGAAAAGACCAAAGGACATTCCCTACGAAAGCAATGAACTGTGTTCGTGAAAGTTTAGCAACGAGGTTGGCAAATTCCTTGTAGTTTTTATCAGAACTGCTTTCATCAGAGAGGACTTTTGCCATTGTGGCAGCGGTCATCGCTGGTTGTTTCGTGGCCAAAGTAAATCCAAGCAGATAAATGATGATAAATCCAAAAGCGTAGTTCAGTGAATACAGCACTGCGTGGGAAAATTCACTTCCGTGGCTGTAGCTCATCATCATTTTGAAAATACATAGAAAACCTACAATAATCCCACCGCCGCTCGCTTTCCAGAACATTTTCAGGTATTCTTTGGATGAGGTAGCGATGTAGTGAGTCCCTGTTTCTGCCGTGTGGGAAGTGATGAGGTGAGAGATGAGTCTCGTGCTGTCATCGATGAGTTCACGGACATTGTTTCGGTGCGAATTGTATTTTAATGTGTTGGAAACTAAGTTTTTAGAGTTGGTTAATACATCTTCTTCATTATCAACCACTAGAATAGGAATAATATCCTGAATTCTCCTTAACTGCTGGCGGATTTTGAGCAGGGATTGGTTGATTTTACTAGAAATCCCGAATTTGGAAGCGTTTTTAAAAGCCTTATCCACGAAATCTAAACACTGCTGAAGATAGATTTTAATTTGCTTATAATCAACATCTTTAGAGTTTATCTGTAGATTTTCATCTTCTTTGAAACGCCCAATGAGAGAGTCCAATTCGCTCTGAAGGGCTACAAATGGATTGTCAAAGTTCTTGTACTCAGGAACCATCTTTGCAATTCCTGCTTCTAACGCGTTTCCTACACTTCTAAGCGCCAGTATGTTAGCGGAAATAAGCAGCTCCTTTTTTACTTTCGGAAGAGTGCTGATTTTTTCTATTTCCATCAGTTTGAAAAACTCGCTTCCGTCCTCTGGGTTGATGTTTTTTATGTAATTAGAATCAGATTTAGGATTGAACAAAACCTTGGAAATAATGTACGAAACGGTATTTTCGTCCTCTACAGGCGGGAGAAATTTGTATGAAATTCTTTTCTTCAGCTCTGGGAAGAAGGCATTTTCAGATAAAATATTGGCATCCGTAAGAGCTTTCGCAAAGGATTTATTCGAGAAAAGAATAAACAAATAATCTCGGAAATTGTTCTTTATTTCTTCATTGTTTTTTAGATAAGCCAAAAACACTTCGAAATTGGTTCGTTTCAGACTTTGGAAAAGCTCACGCATAGGCTGGACAGAATCCAAAGTGTAAGGCTCGGAAAAATATTTTTTAAGAACAGTATCAAAACTTTCTTTACTTTTAAAAAACCACATATTTTACTTTTTTTAGAGGTTCAAAAATAAAAAAATAAAAATAAAAGCCTTTAAAAAACTTAAAGGCCTTTACTTTTATAATATGGAAAATTTATCCCTTTGTATAATATTCAAAGAAAAGCGGGATGCTTTCTATTCCTTTATAGAAATTATAAAGTCCAAAATGTTCGTTAGGCGAATGGATAGCATCAGTGCTTAGTCCGAATCCCATCAAAACTGATTTCACTCCTAAAATCTGCTCAAAAAGAGCCGTGATAGGGATACTTCCACCGCTGCGGAATGGGAGAACTTCTCTTCCGAAAGCCTGTTCCATAGCTTTTTTCGCTGCCAAGAACTCTTTTGTATTGCTTTCCAGTACATAAGGCATACCTCCGTGGTGTGGCGTAACGGTTACTTTCACACTATCTGGAGCGATTTTTCCAAAATGTTTAGTGAATTTTTCAGTGATTTCCTCTGGAGTTTGGTTAGGAACTAATCTCATAGATATTTTTGCAAAAGCTTTAGAAGGGATTACCGTTTTAGCTCCTTCTCCTGTGTAGCCTCCCCAGATGCCATTCACATCCAGAGTAGGGCGGATAGAGGTTCTTTCTAGCGTTGTATAGCCTTTTTCGCCTTCTACACCTTTTAGGCCGATTTCTTTTTTGAAAGCTTCTGGATCGTCTTTCAGTTTGTTCATTTCGGCTCTTTCCTCTGGCGAAACTATATTTACATTATCGTAGAATCCTTCCACGGTGATTACTCCGTTTTCGTCAATCAAGCTGCCAATCATTTTTGATAAAACATTGATAGGATTAGGAACAGCTCCTCCGTAAAGTCCTGAGTGCAAGTCTCTGTTTGGTCCTTCGATTTCCACTTCTACATAGCTCAGACCACGAAGCCCAGTCGTAACTGTTGGTTGTTCCATAGAATAAAGACTCGTGTCTGAAACCAAAATAACATCACAAGCCAGTTTTTCTTTATTGGATTCCAAGAAATCAGCTAAACTAGCTGAGCCTACTTCTTCCTCTCCTTCGATGATGAATTTCACATTACAAGGCAATGAATTGGTTTTCATCATTGCTTCAAAAGCCTTTAAATGCATGAAAAACTGTCCTTTGTCATCGGCTGCTCCTCTTGCGAAAACAGCACCTTCTGGGTGGATTTCGGTTTTTTTCACCACAGGCTCGAAAGGTCCGCTTTCCCAAAGTTCGATAGGGTCAGCAGGCTGTACATCGTAATGCCCATAAACCAAAACAGTCGGCTGGTTTTTATCTAAAATTTTTTCTCCGAAAACCACAGGATATCCCTTTGTTTCGCAGATTTCTACATTGTCTGCACCAGCGTTTTTTAGGTGTTTTGCTACGGCATCAGCACACTGCAGTACATCTTGGTTGTAGGCTGGGTCAGCACTGATAGAAGCTATTTTCAGCAAATCGATTAACTCATCTAAAAATCGTTGCTTATTTTCTTGAATGTAAGATAAAGTAGTACTCATTGGTTAAATTTATAAATGAACCCAAAGTTAAACAATTTGAATGATTAAACAAAAAATAAGGGCGATTTTCACAAAGTTTGTAAAATTACCATTCCTTTTTTGGATTGTGTAAAAATAAGGTAATGCTCTCCGCCGTTTTTCAGTTTGTATTTGGTTTTTATCTGCTCTGGTGAGAGAGGGTGGTTTTTAGAAATAATGTTGAATGCATCGCCTTTTTTTATTTCTTTGGCGCTGATTTCCTTTACTTTAAAAACTCTTCCGCAGAAATCTACAGCTTTGTCCGAAGTGTAAAGATGCGTGTTCGGATGCAGTTTTTTTAATCCAAATTTTTTAGAAACTAGGTTAAAAGCTCCCGATTTTAGAACGGCATTGTTCGGAATGTAGAGATATTCCAAAACATTCGAAAACTCAGGCGTTACAACGGATTCTTCCTCTGGCGAAAAACTGAAATTCGGTTCATTTGTGCTGAGGTTTTTTGTGGTGATTTTCAGTTTGTTCTCAGTGTTTGGGATAAGGTGGAGGACAATTTCTTTTACTTCGTTTTTTACAGCGATGATTTCTATCTCATCGATGGATTTTACAGCAGATTGAAGATATTTCAAATCAATAAGAGGTGAGAGTTTTATCATTATTTTTTTAGAAATTGACAAAAGTTTATCTTGAATTTCCAAAATATTTGGTGAAAGGTCAGAAAGCAGGAACTTTTTTCGGTGGTCTTTGTTCCTTCTTGCTGGGTCTAAATAGATTAAATCAAATTGATTTTCATTAATCTCTAAAAACTGCTCTAAATTTTCGTTGATAAAATTCGCTTCTCTGCCGAGAGTTTTCCAGTTGTGCTGTACGATTTCCAGCAAATCTTTGTTTTGCTCCAAAAGTGTAATTTCACTGAAATTCTGCGAGAGAAAATAGGCATCAATCCCGAAACCGCAAGTGAGGTCTAGAAAAGTCCCTCCACGGAGGTTTTCTGCTTTTTCTTTTGCGGTGCTTTCCGAGGAGGCCTGCTCTAAATTAAGATGTGGCGGGAAGATTATATTTTCCTTTAATAGGAAAGGAAATTTCTTTGCGGCGATTTGTTTTCCCTTTATCTGCTGAGCGATTTCCTGCATGGAAACCTCTGGAAAAGGCGATTTTTTCAGAAGTAATTTGGTAAGCTCAGAGTTCAGATTTTCACTGATGTATTTTTGTACTTCTGGCGCTGTTATTTTCTGAAAAAAACGCATGGTTTATTTGTTTTGAGGCTTTGGATGGTCTATAGTAGCGCTGTCCACTACAAGGATAAAAATTTCTTCATTTTTTCTTTTCATAAAGTAGTTTTCGCGGGCGTATTTCTCTTTTTCATCCTTGTTTTGCATAAGTCTTTTGTAGAAAGCCTCGTTTTTTTCAAATTCTCCTTTATAGAAAGCCAGTTGCTCCTCGTATTTGTTGATTTCTTGGTTTAGATTTCTGACCACAAGCCAAGAAGTATTATCAATGAAAGTCATCCAAAAAACAAATACCGCACCTGTGAAAAAATATCTGTTCAAAAATATTTTTTTCACAAGTTCCATCTTTTGGTTGGTTTTTGGTTGGTTATTTTCAGTTTGATTCATTATTAGGCGTTTTTAGCGAGTTTCTCACTACGGTCGAAAGGAAATCTATCGCTACAGTGTTTGGTTTCATGTTTGGAATAATGATATCTGCATGAGATTTGGATGGTTCTATGAATTCATCATGCATTGGTTTTAAGGTAGTTTGGTAACGGTGTAAAACCTCTTCCAAATCCCTGCCTCTCTCTTGGGTATCCCTGCGGATACGGCGGATAAGCCTTTCGTCATTGTCGGCATGGACAAAAACTTTCAAATCACACTCTTTCAAAAGTTCTTTGCTCGTTAAAACTAAAATTCCCTCTACAATCAATACATCGCGAGGTTCTATCACGGTGTAATTTCCCGTTCTGGTATGTGCTACGAACGAATAAATGGGCTGTTCTATGCTTTTCCCCTTTTTCAAAGCGCGAACATGTTTCACCAATAAATCAAAATCAATAGATTTAGGGTGGTCATAGTTCAGGCTTTCCCTTTCCTGAAGTGAAAGGTGGGAATTATCATGATAATAGTTGTCTTGCGAAAGAACATTAACTTTCTCAGGATCAAGACTTTTTAGAATTTTAGAAACTACAGTAGTTTTTCCAGAGCCAGTTCCTCCAGCGATACCAATAACAAGCATAAAAATTTATTTTGGCAAAGATAATAAAAATCTGCTTTTTTCTGCCAAAGAGGATTTGGTTTTAAAAAAGTTTTAAGATTTATCTTCCTCTTTTTTCTTCTTTTCTAATAGGTAATATGCCATAAAAGCATCATCATCAGAAATAGAAGAATTGATTTCATCGTTTGTTTTAAGAGCAATAGAAATAAATCCAATCGCCATAGCAACTAAGACTAAAACTATGCCTATCATAATCATATGAGCAGGAAAGAAAACGAATCCTAAAATGAGGGCTGACCAAAAAGCGATTTTTGATGTTTTCATTTTTAGACCCAATTACATAACAAAGATAGTAATATTTTGATTAAAATTCCACCATCACAGGGCAGTGGTCAGAGTGTACGGCTTCTTTTAGAATAACAGCTCTCTTTAGCTGGTTTTCCATCGATTGGCTCACAAAATTATAGTCCAATCTCCAGCCCTTGTTATTCGCTCTGGCATTCGCTCGATAGCTCCACCATGAGTATTGTTTTGGCTCTTGGTTGAAATATCGGAAACTGTCTATCAGTCCGCATTCATCGATGAATTTACTGAGCCATTCGCGTTCGATAGGCAGGAAACCAGAGGTGTTGGCAAGCCGGACAGGGTCGTGGATGTCTATCGCCTGATGACAGATATTAAAATCGCCAGAAATGATGAGGTTTGGGATTTTCTTTTTTAATTCTTTGATGTAATCTAGGAAATCATAACAAAACTGCATTTTAAAATCCAATCGGTCAATATTCGTGGCAGACGGCACATAAACCGAAATTACAGAAAAGTCCTCAAAATCAGCTCTGATGATTCTCCCTTCGGCATCTATATGCTCTAAACCGCATCCGTATTCTATGTGTTTGGGTTCATGTTTGGTGACGATTCCTACGCCGCTATAACCTTTCTTTTCCGCTGAATACCAGTAACTTTGGTAGCCAAGCTCTGCGAAACTGATTTGGTCGATTTGCTCGGGCTGGGCTTTACTTTCTTGGATGCACAAAATATCAGGATTTGCTGATTTTAGCCAAGATAAAAAATCTTTTCCAAAGGCAGCGCGGATGCCGTTTACATTATAACTGATGAGTTTCATTTGTTTAGAATTAAAGTTTAAAAATAAAATATTTATTATTGTTGATTAAAATTTGTGAAATTTATCTTTTTTTCATCATCATTAGGAAAATTACAGGAATTCCGAATAGCGAACTAATGATATTGAGAGGCATTTGCCAGATTTCGGAAATAATGGAGAAAAGCTCCATTATTAGGGCGCCTATGAGGATGTTGAGTATCCACTGATGCCATAGCTGGGCAGGATTCCAAACCATTCTACAAAAATGTGGAACAATCACACCGATGAATAGAATAGGTCCTAAAAACGCTGTAACAGAGGCTGATAGCAGAGATGAGGCGATGATGATAGTGTATTTCAGTTGGGTGAGATTTACTCCGAAAGTTTTGGCGTAGTCCTCTCCAAGGCTCATACCTATCAGTGGTTTTATGGCTTTGAAAGTGATGATTAGACCTAATGAAACAAGGGCAGTTAGCACCAAATTTTGTGAAAAACTGACCTGATTATTCCCGCCGAAAGACCATAGAATGTAGCTTTTCAGAGATTCGTTTTCTGCATAAAATTGTAAAATACTGATGACAGCTCCAGCCAGAGCAGACACCAAAAATCCAAAAATAATGATGTAGGAAGAATCTTTGAAATTTTTAGAAAAAATCAATAGAAAAATCAGCAGAATAATGCTTCCACAGATAGCGAAAATACTGATTAGGCTATGCTGGATAAATTCAGGAATGATAAAATCTTTGGAAGCTAAAATGTAGAAGGCTACGGACAAGCTCGCTGCGGAAGAAATTCCCAATACAGAAGGCCCAGCCAATGGATTTTTAAAGTATTCTTGCAGTAGAAAACCGCTTGTAGGAATAGAGATTCCTGCCAGCAGAACCGCCAAAGTTCTATTCACTCTTATACTTATAATTTCCTGATGAAAATTTTCTTGGCTCCAAAAATCAGAAAAACTCAGGTCAGAAAATCCAGTGTTAAGATTTACGACCAGTGAAACTAATATCAAGCATAATAATACAACGCAAAGAATCGAAAAATTTCTAAACATTCTGAAAGGAAAAACTGAAAAATAAGAAATGGTCTCAAGGTAATTTTTACTTTTGAGACCATTGTTCATTAGATTTTTACAATGTTATTTCAAAGAATTGATTTTCTCTGTGAGAGCTTCTTTGGATGGAAAAGATCCCATTATTTCTTCTCGTTTTTCTCCTTTTGTAATCAGGGTAAAAGGAATAGCATCACCTCTCCATGTTTCGAAGTTTTTGCTGAAAAAATCTTGGGAAAGGTTTCCAAAATTGAATAAAATTATATTATTCCCTAATCCAGATTTTTCCGCGAAATCAGCAACTTTTGTCCAGTTCTGTGGTTCATCTAGATTTATGAATGTGAATTTTACTTTCTCATTTTTCATTTCCTTTATTTTCTCCTGAAAATGAGGCATTTCATCCATACAAGGTCTGCACCAAGTAGCGAAAAAGTTGGTGACATAGAGAGTGTCATTTTTCTTAGTCGCAAAAACCTCAGAAATTTGTTCTTGGCTCATTTCTTTGAGCAGGGTAGAGCTTTGCGGCTCTTGTTTTTCAGTAGTTTCTACGGTTTGGTTTTCTTCTGTTTGGATGTTTGTTTCCTCTTTTTTGTTGCAGCTTATTAAAGCTAAAACTGTTAATGCAGCGATGATTTTTTTCATTCGAAAAATTATTTTTTAAATTATTATTTGTAATAAATTCCAAAAAATCCAAAACTATCAATTTTTAGTATTCTTATTCATAGATTTAGAAAAGAATTGATTAAATTTGCCTTAGACTTCTTGAGCTAATTTTATAGCTTGGCAAAGTTAAATAAAAAAAGAAGTAGCAGCCAAACACAAAAAATTAAATAAAAGTTAAAAAACGCTATACTTTGAGGAGGTTAGGCAATATTTTGAAAATATCTATTGTTATGATAGAAATTATGGTGCTGCTCATGTTCTGGGCGAATGTATGGGTTTTTCATTTGACCAATGGAAGGACATTCAGCCAAGTGAGCAAGGTGCCTCCTAGAACATGTGCCCTAGTTTTAGGGACTTCTCCAAAGATGAAATCTGGTAAGGCAAATCCTTATTTCATCTCTAGAATGAAGGCAGCGGCGACTCTGTATCACCATGGGAAAATAAAAAAAATTATCGTAAGTGGAGAGAAAAGCCCTTATTATAACGAGCCAGAGGCGATGAAGAGTTATTTGGTTGGTTATGAAGGAGTTCCAGAAAATGTGATAACGGAGGATTTTGAAGGATTTAGTACGCGGGAGAGTATTCTTCGGTGTAAAAATATTTTTAATGAGTCTAATGTGATTATCGTTTCTCAGGGGTATCACAACCTCAGAGCTTTGTTTTTTGCGAGAAATCACGGGATGAATGCGCTGGGATTTGATGCGCGGGATGTTACAAAAAATGAGAGTTTTTATCGAAATCATATGCGTGAAGTTTTGGCGAGAGTTCAGGCGGCAGTGTATTATTTCTTAAAAATTTCATAAATTTGCCCATTACCTAAGAATTAAATCCAAAAAGGAGTTGATTCTTAAATGATAAAAAATAATGAAACAGATAAAAAATAACCCTAAAATAATGCGTGCATGGGCGGTGTATGACTGGGCAAACTCGGTTTATTCCCTAGTGATTACATCTACCATTTTTCCTATCTATTATTCTATTCTGACAACGGCTTATGAGAAGAATGAATTTGTAGAAGAAACAGGAAAATGGATAAAAGTGCCTGTGCGAAATATGATTTCGTTTTTTGGGAAGCAGTATGAACCAGATGCGGTCTATGGATATTCCTTGACATTATCTTTCTTTATAGTGGTTATCCTTACGCCTATTTTGTCTTCTTTAGCGGATATCATCGGGAATAAAAAATCTTTTCTGCAGTTTTTCTGTTACCTTGGTGCGACATCTTGTATGGGATTGGCGCTTTTTGTGAATATGAAAACGGTGTATTTAGGTCTGCTTTTTAGTGTTACTGCGAGTATTGGTTTCTGGGGGAGTTTGGTTTTTTATAATTCATTTTTGCCCGATATTGCTACGAAAGATAAGCAAGATGCATTGTCTGCAAAGGGCTATGTGTATGGATATATAGGCTCTGTGGTGCTGGTGATTATCTGCTTGATACTCATTCAGGTGGTGTCACAAAATGCTAAGCAGGCGCTGTTTTACACGAGGGTAAGTTTCTTATTGACAGGGGCTTGGTGGTTTGGTTTTTCGCAATATACATTTAAACATCTGCCGAAATTTGGTGAGGTTAAAGACCAGCTGCCAAAGGATTTGGTTTTGTTGAATTTTAAAAATATATTCAAATCTCACGAAGAACATGGAGGGTGGTTTCAGGTAGTAAAAGGTAATATTAAATTCTACATAGAAATAGTAAAAGAAAGTTTCAGAGAACTTTATAAAATAGGTAAGGAACTCTTTAAAACACCGAATCTAAAGTATTTCTTGTCAAGTTTCTTTTTCTATAGTGTAGGAATGCAGACGATTTTCCTAATGGCAACTTTATTTGGGAAAAGTGAAATAAACTTAGAAGAAGGAAAACTGATAGCAACTCTGTTAATCATTCAAATAGAAGCAATTATCGGAGCGGTTATATTTTCAAGGTTATCTAAAAGAATAGGAAATAAAAATGTAATCAGTATCACGGTTTTCCTTTGGATAGTGGTCTGTGTGTGGGCGTATGCACTTAATAAAGCTAATCCTAATGTAGAGTATCATTTCTATGCAGTTGCGGGTTTGGTGGGACTTGTAATGGGAGGGTTACAGGCTATGTCCCGTTCTACTTATAGTAGACTTTTGCCAGAGAATAGTATGGATAATACTACATTTTTTAGTTTTTATGATGTATTGGAGAAAATAGCCATAATGATGGGAACACTCATATTTTCATTTATTATTGATAAATATGATGAGATAAAGAACTGTTTCGCTCAAGTAGATATTGTGTTGCCATCAGCGGCAGGAATGCGCTTTGCAGCTTTCTTTATGGGTGTGTTTTTCCTATTAGGTTTGATTTTGATAAGATTCGTTAAAATTAAGGTGATGGGGGATAAGGAGGTCTTGTAACAGCCTTCAAATAGAGTTTCTATTTTATAAAAGAATAAGCTAATGAAAAAAACTTTATCCAAGATAATTAATAAAATATATGATGGGGATAATAATATAGATATATCTGAAATGAGATACCTTCCAAGATGGGGTGTTTTATTTATAGATGTATGTATTTTGTTGTTTTCATTGTTGGTTATAGAGCAGATAGGTGTCTATTTCACAGGAACAATGGATTTTTATAAAAAATGTTCTCTCATTGTAGGAGTGAATGTTTTTTTTATGATTATTTTTCGTACTTATTCAGGCATTGTCAGGCATTCTACTTTTATAGACCTTTCTAAAATATTTCTATCCATAGTATATACCATATTTGTTTTGGTTATTCTTAATGTAGTGGTGTATTGGAAGATGGATTACAAACTGTTCAAGACATCATTATTACTCGTTTATGCGGGAGTTTCCTTTGTATTACTATTTATTTATCGTCTTTTTGTAAAGGAATTCTTTAACTTCATAAGAGAATATAGGAAGAATTTCCAAAAGAAGAGAATTTTGGTTTTAGGGATAGATGAGGTTTCTGTTTCTTTGGCAAAAATAATAGCGGACAACTCCTCTGTTCCGTATCATTTGGTAGGTTTTATTACGGAGAGAACGGATTCTAAACAGGCAAGTTTACTCAATAGAAAAATCTATACTAAAAATGATATAGATGAATATCAGAAAACGCTCGATATAGACGGAGTTCTTATCAACCGAAACGGGCTGACCAAGGAAGCAATGCAGGAATGGGTGAATTTCTTCTTGGAGAAAGCTATCCAGATGTATAAAGCGCCTGTTTTAGAGGAGATAAAAGAAGGAGGAGATTATTTCAAAATACAAAATATTCAGATAGAAGACTTGCTCAACAGAAAACCTATCAGTATAGAAAATGAGGAAGTCAAAAGCAGGCATTATAACAAAAATGTCCTGATAACGGGAGGGGCAGGCTCTATCGGTAGTGAAATTGTAAGGCAGGTAGCAATGTCAGACCCTGCTCTGGTAGTGGTTTTAGACCAAGCAGAAACGCCGCTGTATGCCATAGAATTGGAATTAAAGGAGAGTTTCCCGAATGTTAATTTTAAATTTGTTTTAGCGGATATTTCTAATATCAATAGGCTCGAAAGCGTATTTGAAGAATACAAGTTTTCTGTGGTCTATCATGCTGCAGCCTATAAGCATGTTCCACTGGTGGAAGAAAATCCACATGAGGGAGTTTTAGTGAATATCCAAGGAAGTAAAAACTTGGCTCTTCTTGCAAGTAAATACAAAGTGGATACCTTTGTGATGGTCTCTACGGACAAGGCGGTAAACCCTACCAATGTGATGGGAGCGTCCAAGAGAGCAGCTGAATTGTTCGTACAGGCGCTTCAAAACCAACCAGGAAACACGACTAAATTTGTGACCACTCGTTTTGGGAATGTTTTGGGATCTAATGGTTCGGTTATTCCATATTTCAAAAAACAGATAGAGAAAGGCGGGCCGATTACGATTACCCATCCAGATATCGTGAGATACTTTATGACTATTCCAGAGGCGTGCGAGCTGGTTCTTCAGGCGGGAACTATGGGCGTGGGAGGAGAGATTTTTGTTTTCGATATGGGAGAACCTGTGAAAATAGTGGACTTGGCGGAAAGAATGATAAGGTTGTCTGGTTTTGAGCCAAATATAGACATTAAAATAGTATATACAGGGCTTCGTCCAGGGGAAAAACTTTATGAAGAACTGCTCAGTGATGGAACGAAAACACTGCCAACACATCACGAGAAAATAATGATTTCCAAGGATGAAACCATGGAATTTGAAAAAATAAATACATTAACCCAGAAAATATACGATCTTGCCAGAGAAAGTAATAAGATAGAAGTGGTTAGAACTTTGAAAGAAATAGTGAAAGAATTTAAGAGTAATAATTCTGTTTACCAGCAGTTGGATTAGCCCTAATTCCGAAAAAAAAGGATATATTTGCAATAATTATAAATGAGCAATGATGAAAATAAAAATATTTTTAATAATAACAGCATTTTTGGCTTTGACCTCTTGTAAAAACCAAAAAGAAATAGCCTATATGCAGAATATAGAGCAGATAGCAAAAGAGGCATCTCAGAAAAATGTGCAGTCTACCATACAGCCTAATGACCAGCTTTTGATATATGTGACAGCGAAGGATATGAGCATCACAGCGCCATTTAACCAAGGTGTAGCGACTGATATCAATAAATCACAAGTTAATTATTCTCAGCCTAATACTAACCTGCCAGCTTCTGGTCAGACCTCTGTATCAGGCGTTACTTATACCGTTTATTCAGATGGATTTATAGAATTTCCTGTTTTGGGTAGAATAAGCACTACGGGAAAAACAGTGGAAGCTTTGAAAGATGAACTGACCAAGAAATTGAGAAAATATATCATAGACCCTACAGTAAGTGTTCGTTATGCTAATTATCGTGTAACGGTGCTTGGGGAAGTAAATAAACCAGGGGAATATCTCATTCCAGATGGAAAAACGACTTTGCTTGGAGCTTTGGGGCTTGCAGGGGATTTGACTATTTATGGGAAAAGAGATAATATTTTAGTAGTTAGAGAGCAGGATGGAGTAAGAACACAGGCCTATATCAACCTTACAGATGCTAATTTTATCAATTCTCCTTATTACCATTTGAAACAAAATGATGTGGTCTATGTAACTCCTAATAATGCCAAGAAAAATTCTGCTTCTTTTGGTCCTCAGACGACAATTTACATATCGGTGGCGTCTATCATTGTGACAATTTTGGCATTGATTATTAAAAAATAAACATCAAAAATGAATAATAAAAATTCATCAAAATATCCCAATACAGACAAGCACCAAGTAGATGTATTAGAGCTGATAAAACCATATACGCAGAGTTGGAAATGGTTTGTGGCCTCTGCATTACTCGCTTTAGTATTGGCATTGTTATACCTTAGAACTGTAACTCATGTTTATCAAGTACAGTCTTCGGTATTGGTAAAAGAAGCCAAAAATACATCAAGTTCTAGCACAGAAGCAGATTTGCTTATGGATTTATCAAAGCTGGGAGGGATGAGTTCTAATAGTATAGACAATGAGATAGAAATTTTTAAATCCAAAAAACTGATGAATGCCGTTGTAGAAAGTAAAAATCTACAAGTGGCGATTTATTCTAGCGACAATCTTAAAAGTAAAGAGCTTTATGGGGATACGGCTCCATTTTTTGTAAATGTAGTTAATGAAAAAAAGAATGCGGTATTTCCTCAGGAGAATGTAAAAATAGAGATAAATGGTGATAAGATTACATTGTCTTCCAGTGAGCTGGATAATGAAATTACAGGAAGATTTAACAAGCTGATAAGCCTTCCATATGCCAATATCATCATTACTAAAAATAAGGATTTTGATTCTGTAAAAGCCGGTGCTTTGGGAGAATTGTCCCTTTCTATCTTGTCAAAAGAAGCTCGCGTAGTTCAGCTACAAAAAATGCTCAATGTAGGGCTGCTTAACAAGGATGCGACTATCGTGGGGCTGTCCATGAACTATCCTAATGTGGATAAAGCCAAAGACATCATCGATAATCTGGTGGTGGCCTACAACCAAGATGCAATCAGTGATAAAAACTCTCAGTCAAAAGAAACGATGAAGTTCATAGAAGGGCGTATTGAGGTGATATCCAGTGAGTTGCAAAGTGTTGAAAATGAGAAGGAAAGGTTTAAAGAAAAAAACCAGCTGACAGACATAGGAGTAGAAGCCAAACTTAATTTGGAAACTAGTGCTCAGTCCAGAGCTAAACAGCTTGATATAGATGCCGAAACGCAAATGGTGGATGGTATGATAGGCTATCTCAATAACAAGGGAGCGTATCAAGTGCTGCCATCAGCGGTAGGACTTACAGACCCTACAGCGTCTGCGGGGATAGAATCTTATAACCGTTTGGTTTTAGAAAGAGACAGATTATTAGCATCTGCCACGGAAAACCACCCAGCGGTAGTTAATGTATCTCAGCAGCTTAATGAACTGAAAGGTTCCATTATGCAAAGTTTGCAAAAAACTAAAACGAACTTGAAAATAGCAAGTTCGGAGTTGCAAATGGAGCAAAACCGAGCAAATGGAAAAATCTCTAAGTTACCGAATATAGAGAAATTATTTAGAAATATAGAAAGACAACAGCAGATTAAAGAGCAGTTGTATCTACTATTACTACAAAAAAGAGAGGAATCAGCTATTTCATTAGCCATCACAGGCGATAAAGCAAGGGTCATAGATGAGGCGTATTCTTCTGATGTGCCAGTGTCTCCTAAAAAGTCTATAATATTGATGGGAGCGCTGCTTTTAGGTTTGATAATTCCGTTTGCTTTTATTTACATCAAAGAACTTTTGAATATCAAGATAAAGACAAAACAAGATGTAGAGAGACTTTCTTCTACGCCTGTTTTAGCGGAGCTACCGAAAGTGGAAAAAGGCCAGTCCGAGCTTGTGGGAACGAACGATTCTTCCTTGATTGCGGAAGCCTTTCGATTATTGGTTACCAATATGAACTTTATTCTTCCTAAAAAAGACGAAGGAAAGGTGGTTTTTGTGACCTCTACGGTAAATGGAGAAGGGAAAACCTTTACTTCTGTTAATTTAGCTCAGACATTATCCACACCTAGAAAGAGAGTGATTTTGATAGGTTCAGACATTAGAAATCCACAGCTTCAAAGGTATAACAATAAAGCAAGGAAAGGTGTGGCAGGGCTTACAGAGTTCCTATATAATGATGAAACTACTATAGAAAGTATCATACATAAATACGCTTCTGATTCTTATTTAGATGTGATTTATTCAGGAAGTATTCCACCAAATCCAGCCGACCTTCTGACGAATGGAAGGTATGAACTTCTATTGGCTGAATTGAAAAAGAAATATGACTATATTGTCATAGACACAGCACCATTGATGCTTGTGACAGATACGCTATTATTAGCTAATCTAGCAGATGCTACGATCTATATCATGCGTTCTGAATATTCAGAAAAAGCATTGATAGACTTTGCGAATAAGAACATCAGAGAAGGGAAAATCAAAAATGTTGGATTCGTTCTTAATGATGTGGAGAAGAGCAATTTTGGGTATAGAAACAAGTATGGCTATGGCTATTATACCGAAGGAAAAACTTGGTTTGACAGACTTAAAAATAAAATAAAGCATATCATCAGTAGAAGCAGAAGGTGGTAACAAATGACAACTCATGTATCGGCATGCAATAACGATAATAGATAAGTATAAACAATATTTCCCTGTAATAGTCAAATTATTAGGGTCGGGATTACTTACTTCATTGGGATTTGTGCTGCTGTCTTCAGGTAAATTTGATTATATATCTAATGAACTGTCTGTCAAGATGTTGCTTTTTATTCAGTTTCAAATAATAGGAATTACGATTTCCAAATATGGACTGGATAGTTTGGTTTTTGCAAAGATGATAGGAGATACCAATAGTGTATATGACCCACTGGAATACATTAAAAAAAAAGGAATTCTATTATCCATTCTGTGTGCAGGTGTTTATGCGATAATGTATGATTATACCTATGCGTTAGTTATTTTCTGCACGATAGTACTTGATGTTTATAGTGTGGTGGCTATTGTCCAGATGAATGTGATGAAACACTATAACTACGCACTTTTTGCTAATATAGCAGCCTATCCTCTTTTTTTTGGAGTTCTTCTTATCAGTTCGCTTTTCTTTGAATACAGCTATGGGCAAATGATAGCACTATATGTGGCGTGTATTTTTCTGAGGTTTTTGCTTTCGTGGGCTTTCATTATGAAAAAGAAGAAGGCAGAAAATATGGAACTGATGAAGCTGGAAGTCCCATTTAGTTTAGGAATTCAGCAGATATTGAATTTTAGTTTGTTTAAAATAGACCAAATCATCATTTCGCTTGGAGCTGTTTTATTGGTGTTTTTTGGGATTGCAGGGCAGGATATTCAGCAGATTTTGTTTTTATCCAAATTTCCAGAGCTGGTTTCAGGAGTTTTGGTCTCGTTGTCATTTTTGTATGCGCCATATTTGATTATAGAAAGCAGGGAAGGACTGATAGCGGTTTTAGACAAATACAAATGGATTTTGGTGCTTTATAATGTGGGGATGGTGGTTGCTCTTTGTGTTTATATGTTGATTTGGAATGGAGAGACGGATTTGGATATAGTCTATGCTATTTCTTACCTTATAGTTTCTGTATTGGCTGTTTTTGTGAATATGGTTACATTGGGATATTTGAAGAAAAACGAAGTAAATATATTAGTTAAAAATCTGGTGATAAGCAGCGGTATAGGAATTGTTTTTTTGCTGATTATTCCTTTTTTAGGGATGGGTAGATATATGGTTTGTTGTGTTCCTATACAGATGCTGTTTTTTTTGGCTTTAAGATTACAAAATAAAAAATGAAAACGCCATCTATACATAGTGAATTATATAGTCAGACTAACTTACTAGATTTAGTACTAGTACTTATTTATGTTTTATTTATATTGAGGCAATTTTCTGTTTACATCAAAATAAGTCGAAAAATAGGATTTTTTTCCCTTTTGATGGGACTTATGCATTTTTTTGTGACATTTATTTCATATAGTTTTGTGATAAGTGGTTCTGCAGATGCTAAATATTACTATTGGGAATCCACATATATAACAGATTGGGGATTGTCCTATCTTTCTAATGGAACCTCTTTTATTGTCTTTTTGAATTACATGTTGGTTCAGTGGTTTCAGTTGTCATTTTTGGGATGTTTTTTAGTTTTTTCTTTCATTTCTTATTTGGGATGCTTGAAATTATTTAAAATCATTATTAATATTACTCATAAAGACTACAATGGTTGGTATTTTTTCTTATTACTTATAGGTGTTCATTTTTGGACTGTTTCTCTCGGAAAAGACTCTCTCATGTTCTATGCTATGTGCTGTCTGTGTTACAATATATATTTTGATAAACCCAAGATCCATTACATTTTACCATTGTTATTGGTAGGGTTTATTAGGTTGCATGTCCTTATTTTTGTATTACTAGGAGGAGGTATTAGTTATGTTTTTACTAACAATAAGATAAAAATGCAGACCAAATTTGCTTTTGCAGGGCTTGTTTTTGGGGCTTTGTTGTTCCTTATTCCTTTCTTTTTAAAGGAAATAGCGGTTACCAATATCAGCGATATAGAAGGAAAACTACAAAATTCTATGAATGCTAATTTAGAAGGAGGAGCAGGAGTAGATATGAAAGATAGTAATCTCATCGTAAAATGGTTCAGTTACATGTTCAGACCTTTTATTTTTGAAGCTCGAGACCCAATGTTTTTAGTCTCGGCGTTGGAAAATTTAGTTTGGTTGTATATCTTTTTCATCATAATCAAAGGTTTATTTTTTGATAAAATTAAGACAAATTATATCTTGTGGAGTTATGTAGGAATTATATTGGCATGTACGCTTCCTTTGGCTTATACACTTGCTAATTTTGGGATTTCGATGAGACAAAAGATTATGATATTCCCATTTTTCTTAATTTTATTTTTTATTGTAAAAAACCACAGAAACTCATTCTATGAAAATTCTATTTCTGACCAAATACACGAGTAAAGGCGCCAACTCTCGT
Source organism: uncultured Flavobacteriaceae bacterium (assembly GCA_963520375.1). Classification (GTDB taxonomy): domain Bacteria; phylum Bacteroidota; class Bacteroidia; order Flavobacteriales; family Weeksellaceae; genus JABCPE02. Next base: position 41,049 of record CAUQQF010000005.1, read on the forward strand.
TATCGTTCTTATAACTACAAAAAATGGTTTGAGAAAGAGGGCGTAGAGGTTTCTTATTCGCCGTTGTTTAATGATTTCTATTTCAGATACCTGCATGGTAATATTCTGATGAAAAACATGGTGGCGCTTTGGTGTATGGTAAAGAGAGTTTTTTATTTGTTTTTTTATGCAAAGAAATACGATCATGTGGTCATAGAATATGAGCTTTTCCCAAAACTCCCACTGGGTTTTGAATTGTTTTTTTTAAAGAAAATAAAATCTTTCAGTCTTGATTTTGATGATAATATTTCTGCAAATTACGCAGGAACGAGTTTGCAGAACAAAATTCCAGAGCTGATGAAATTAGCCAAATTTGTCACCGTGGGAAATCACTGGTATATTTCTGAATTTCAGGGGAATTTGATTTATCTTCCGACGGTAATAGATTTAGATAAATATCCTCTCTACAGTCTTCAAAAAGAAAACGATGCCAAGGAAATAGTCTGGATGGGTTCTCCTTCTACGACAAAGCATTTCAAACTAGTGGACAAAGCCCTCGGAAGGCTTTCCGAAAAATATGATTTTACCCTAAAAGTTATCGGCGGAAAAGTAGAGCTGGATAAAAGAATTAAAACTAAATTTGAGGATTGGAATGCTCAAACCGAGAATAAAGACTTAGCTGAGAGTACCATAGGCATCATGCCCTTGGAAAACAGCTATTGGGAAATGGGAAAATGTGGATTCAAACTTATCCAATACATGGCCAGCGGCATCCCTGTGGTGGCATCTCCACTTCCCGCGAATAGGGACATTGTGACCAGTGATGTAGGTTTCACAGCGGAGAGCGAGGACGAATGGTATGAGAAATTATCCCTTCTGCTGGAGAGTTTTGAACTTCGCCAAAAAATGGGACAGGCAGGAAGAAAAAGAGCCGAAGAGAGCTATTCATACCAAGTTTGGGGCAAAAAATATGTAGAACTATTAAAAAACAATATATAGATTATGTGCGGTATCAATGGGCTGGTGTATAAAAATGCAGAAAACACAGATGTTCAGAACATTATAGGAAAAATGAACCAAAAAATCATTCATCGTGGGCCTGATGAAGATGGTTTTTTCATAGAACATTTGGAAGACAAAACGATAGCTTTCGCTATGAGAAGGCTTTCTATCGTTGATTTATCCACGGGGAAACAACCGATTTTTACTGAAGACAAGAGTAAAGTTATTGTTTTTAATGGTCAAATTTACAATTCCGAAGAACTGAAAAAAACACTCGTTCAGAAAGGTTTTGTTTTTCATACTTCTTCTCCTGCGGAAGTGGTGCTGAAACTTTATGAATGTTTTGGTTTAGAGGCTTTTAAGATGCTTGACGGTGTGTTTGCTTTTTCTATTTATGATAAAATTTTGGGCAAAATTTTCATTGCTCGGGATTTTTTCGGTGACAAACCGTTGCACTATCAGCATTCTGAAAAAGGTCTAATCTGGGCATCGGAGCTGAAATCCATTATTTCCGTTTTGGATAAAAAACCAGAAATTGACAACACGGGGTTGAATCTCTATTTTCAGCTAACCTATATCCCTGCGCCTTTTACTATATATAAGGGAATCAGTAAGTTAGAGTCCAATAGTTTCATAGAATATGATGTAAATACTAATGCTCTTAAAATTCATGAAATCCATACAGAAAAGATTGAGAAACAGCAAGTTAGTTTTGATGAGGCTAAGAAAAATGTAAGAAAATTAGTTGAAGAAAGTGTAAGTTCTTGCAGTGTTTCGGATGTTTCGCTGGGGGCTTTCCTGTCGGGAGGAGTGGATTCTTCTATTATAAGTCTTTGTTTATCAAAGCAGTCCGATAGTAAAATAGATACTTTTTCCATCGGTTTTGATAAAAAATCTTTTGATGAAACCGAAAAATCAAGGCTTGTGGCGAACCTTATCGGCAGTAACCACCATGAATTCGTGATTTCCGAAAAGGATTTGACTTCTCATTTGGATGAGATTCTGCTTAATTTTGATGAGCCTTTTGCGGATTCTTCAGCTCTTCCGAGTTATATAGTCGCTTCTAAAACAGCTGATTATGTGAAAGTTGCCCTTACAGGAGATGGAGGCGATGAGGTTTTCGGAGGGTATAATAAATATTTAATCGGAGGAATTAACCAAAAATATACAAGTCTGGTTCCCAGATTCTTACACCAAAGCGTACTGAAAGTAGCAAACGCTTTGACCAAACAAAAAGGAGACGAACGAGGACTGAAATTTAAAGTTAGAAAAGCTTTAAACTCAATAGATTATGACCATTCCTTTTTTTATAACATTATAAAATTAGGTTTCACGGACAGGGAAATGTCCATTTATCTCAATGAAAAAGACAGAGTCAAAAACCCTCTGGCGTATTATCAGCAAAAAGTACCACACCCTAAAAATCTCACGGATTTCAGGAATGTAGATAAGTTGATAAGCCTAGAAGGGGATATGATTGTAAAAGTGGATAGAACGAGTATGTTGGCATCTATGGAATGCAGGGCTCCGTTTTTGACCAGAGAGATTTGGAATTACACTCTGAGCCTTCCAGATGAGTATCTGCTGAAAGGAAATAACAAGAAAATGATTCTGAAAAAAGCTTTTGAAAACGAGTTTCCAGAGCAGTTTTTGGAAAAGTCTAAAAAAGGCTTCGGAGTTCCTGTTGGAGACTGGCTTAGACAAGGGATGAGAAGTGAGCTTTTGAGCTATATAGATGATAAATTCCTAGAAGAACAGGATATATTTGATATTCAGAACATTAAGAAAATAGTTCTCAACCACTTGAATTCTGTGGAAGACAATTCCTTTAAAATCTGGACTTTTTATTGTTTCCAAAAGTGGTATAAAAACACATATTTAGCAACCAAATAGAAATAAAATATTTTGAAAAAACTCATTCGTATAACCACTGTACCAATATCTTTTAAAGTGCTTTTAAAAGGGCAGTTGCGGTTTATGGCTTCTAATGGATTTGATGTGAAAGGAGTTTCTTCTGAAGGAGAGGAGCTAAGGGAAATTCATGAAAATGAAGGGATTGTGATGGAAGCCATCAATATGTCCCGTAAAATAACGCCTTTTCAGGACTTGAAATCGCTTTGGGAAATGTGGAATTTTTTGAGAAAAGAAAAACCACAGATAGTCCATACCCATACTCCCAAAGCAGGAATTATAGGGATGCTGGCAGCACGATTGGCAGGAGTTCCACATCGTCTGCATACCGTGGCGGGACTCCCTCTGATGGAGGCTACGGGAATTAAAAGAAAAATTTTAAATTTTGTAGAAAAACTCACATACAGCTCTGCTACAAGGGTTTATCCTAATTCCAAAGGCTTGTATGATTTTATTTTGCAAAATAATTTTACCCAAAGTAATAAACTGAAAATCATCGCCAATGGTTCTTCTAATGGAATAAATACTACATTTTTTAGTCCAGCGCAAGTGTCAGAAATAGAAAAGGTTGCACTTAGAGAGAAATTGAACATTCACTCTGATGATTTTGTGTTTGTGTTTGTGGGAAGAATAGTTAGTGACAAAGGAATAAATGAACTGATAAAAGCATTTTCCGAGCTTCAGGCAGCAGGAAATAATGAATTAACAGGTATAAAACTTCTTTTGGTAGGAGGTTTGGAGAGTGATTTAGACCCTTTAAATCCAGAAACTTTGGCTGAAATAAATCAAAATAAAGATATCATTTCTGCGGGCTTTCAGCAGGATGTTCGTCCATTTTTTGCTATTTCTGATGCACTAGTTTTTCCAAGTTATCGCGAGGGATTTCCCAATGTGGTCATGCAGGCAGGAGCCATGGGACTGCCGAGCATAGTTTCTGATATCAATGGCTGTAATGAAATCATTGTAGAAGGAGAAAATGGGCTGATTATTCCGTCTAAAAATGTAGAAAAATTAAAAGAAAAAATGCTAACTTTGGCAAGAGACAAAAATTTATATATTAAATTGAAAGAAAACAGCCGCAGAATGATAGAAAATAGGTATGAGCAATCTGTGGTTTGGAAAGCTCTTTTGGAGGAGTATGAAGGTTTGTTACAAAGTGTTTAAAGTCAGTTTTTGATATGTATAAAAATTTTATTAAACCTGTCATAGATTTTGTGCTTGCACTTGTAGGATTTTTATTTTTAAGTCCTGTTTTTGTGATGGTTACAATAGGTTTATTTTTTGCAAATGATGGGAAACCGTTCTTTTTTCAGCTTCGTCCAGGGAAGGATGGGAAGATTTTTAAAATCATCAAATTTAAAACCATGACTGACAAAAAGGACGAAAACGGAAACCTTCTGCCAGACGCAGACAGACTCACCAAGATAGGTAGTTTTGTTCGTAAAACTTCTTTGGATGAAATTCCACAGCTGCTGAATGTCATCAAGGGAGATATGTCTCTTGTCGGGCCAAGACCGCTTTTGCCGAAGTATTTGGAACTTTATAATGATTTTCAGCGCCGAAGAAATGAGGTCAAACCAGGCATCACGGGATGGGCTCAGGTCAATGGGCGTAATAGCATAAGCTGGGAAAAGAAATTTGAATACGATGTTTGGTATGTCGATAATGTGAGTTTTTTATTAGATATTAAAATATTGATATTGACTGTTTTGAAGGTTGTGAAATCAGAAGGAATCAACGAACAGGGACAGGCTACATCAAATGAGTTTAAAGGAAATAACATAGAATAAATAATGGACAAGAGGATAAAACTAAAATTTATATATCATAATATGACAAGAAGTAATAGAGCCTATCAGATGTATAAAAATAAGCCTACTTACTATAATGCTTGTCATATCTATAATGCTAATAAAATAATATATGATTCTCTAAATCAATTTCTTATAGATGATTTGACAGAAGAACAATTGCAAGAAGTTATCAATTATATATTTCATTTAGAGAAGTGGTTTATTCAGTTTGATAATGAAAAAAATAAAATAAAAGATATAGAAGAAACCTTTATCTTTCAAGCATTTGATGACCATATACCTTTTCCTAAAAACTTTTTAAAAATTTTTAATCTATGAAATATGGATTTGCAGGAGATAGAGAAATCTCAGTCAAAATATTAGAACTATTAATTAGTTTAGTTCATAGACCTAGTTTTTTATTGGTAAGTGAAAACGAAAATGCTACACATACAGATAAACTTATTGAGGTTTCTCAGTTAGATTCTAGTCGAATATTTACTAATAAAGATTTGAAATCAAAAGATTTCATAGAAAAAATCAAACAATTTGAAGTAGATTATATTTTTGGGATACATTATCCATTTATTATCAATAAAGAATTGATAAATTTTCCTAAAGTAGGTTTTCTAAATTTACATCCGGCTTATTTACCTTATAATAAGGGATGGCATACACCTTCTTGGGCTATTTATGAAGGGACAAAATATGGAGCGACTCTACACTTTATGTCAGAGAAACTAGATGAAGGAGACATTATCCACCAAAGAGAAGTAATCATCCTTCCAGAAGATACAGCAAATAGTCTGTATAAGAGGGTGTTGGATTTAGAATATGAAGTATTTAGGGAAGCTGTTCCTCAGTTAGTTTCTTTAGCACCTAATAGAATTAAACAGATAGAAGAGGGAACAGAACATAAAAAAACAGATTTGGAAAATATTCGTGAAATTTCCTTATCAGAAGAAATAAAGGCAGGAGATTTAATTAACAAAATTAGAGCATTAACTACTAATAACTCTGATGAGGCTGCTTTTTTCGTTGTAGATGGGGTAAGATATAACATTCAAGTAAGAATTATAAAAGAATAAAAATGAGTACAAAAATATGGCTTTCCTCTCCACATATGGGTGGAAGCGAACTTAAATACATCAATGAAGCATTTGACCAAAACTGGGTAGCGCCTTTGGGGCCGAATGTGAATAATTTTGAAACGGATTTAGAACAATATCTTTCTGAAAATGTGAAAGTTGCAGCGGTTTCGGCAGGAACGGCAGCTTTGCATTTAGCGCTTGTTATTTTAGGAGTAAAGGCAGGAGATGAGGTTATTTGCCAGAGTTTTACATTTGCAGCATCGGCGAATCCTATTGTTTATCAAGGAGCTACGCCTGTTTTTGTAGATTCAGAGCCAGAAACATGGAATATGTGTCCTGTGGCTTTGGAAACAGCCATTAAAGATAGAATTGCCAAAGGGAAAAAACCAAAAGCCGTCATAGTAGTGCATCTGTATGGGATGCCTGCAAAAATGGATGAAATCATAGAAGTTGCCAGCCGATATGAAATCCCAGTGGTAGAAGATGCAGCGGAGGCTCTTGGAAGTTCATACAAAGGGAAAAAGTGCGGAACTTTTGGTGAAATATCTTTTTTAAGTTTTAATGGAAACAAAATAATAACCACTTCTGGAGGAGGAGCGCTGGTATGCAAAACGCAGGAGCACAAGGATAAAGCGGTTTTTCTTTCCACTCAGGCAAGAGACAATGCGCCTCATTATCAGCATTCACAGATAGGTTACAACTATAGAATGAGCAATATTTCAGCGGGAATAGGGCGCGGGCAGATGGAAGTTTTGGATTTAAGGATTTCTCAGCGCCGTAAAAATCATGATTTCTATCAAGAAGTATTTAAGGATATAGATGGAATAGAGCTGTTTACAGAGCCAAATTCAGACTTTTTCTCTAATCACTGGCTTTCTGCAATTGTAATTGATGCGCAGAAAACAGGTTTTGACAGAGAGCAACTTCGTCTGAAACTACAAGAAGAAAATATAGAAAGCCGCCCACTATGGAAGCCGATGCATTTACAGCCTGTCTTTGCTGATGCACCATATTATGGAGGAAATGTAGCCGAAAATTTATTTAATAATGGGCTTTGCCTGCCTTCGGGATCTAATTTGACAGCTGAAGATTTGGAGAGAATAAAAAATGTAATTGAGAACATGTTATGAAAGTAAAATCAACGCCACTTAAAAACTGCTATATCATAGAACCTACTGTTTTTGAGGATGACAGAGGGTATTTTTATGAAAAATTTAATGAACAAAAATTCGAGCAACTGACAGGAATGAATGGGCATTTCGTTCAGGATAATGTTTCCAAATCCTCTTACGGAGTTCTTCGCGGGCTGCATTTGCAGAAAGGAGAGATGGCTCAGGCGAAGCTGGTGTCTTGTCAGGAGGGAAGAGTCTGGGATGTTGCGGTGGATTTGCGGGAAGATTCGCCTACTTTTGGGCAGTGGTTTGGTGTGGAGCTTAGCGCTGAAAACAGACTGCAGTTCTACATTCCGAGAGGATTTGCTCATGGATTTTCGGTGCTGAGCCCGACTGCGGTTTTTACTTATAAATGTGATAATTTCTATAATAAAGAATCCGAAGGCGGTATCATCTGGAATGATGCAGAGCTTGGTATAGATTGGAAACTTCCAATATCTGATATCATTTTATCCGAAAAAGATAAAGTGCAGAAAACCTTCCAAGAAAAGGATTTTTAGCTGACGAAACCAAATATCATCATAAAAATAAAGGGGCTTAATGTATTTAAATCCCTTATTTTATTATTTAAAATTCGTGTAAATAATTTGTTTTCCTGAAATAAGATTTGTGATTTAGCGAAATAATTAGTTTTGGGCAAAATAAGATTTCTTATTTCGTAAAAATCATTTGTTTTGAGCGAAATAAGATTTAATATTTGCAAAAAAACAAATGATATAGTTCAAACAAAATCCAAGTAACAAAGATTTCACTTCACAGCGTTTAAGTCCTGAGCAATCAGCCAGCCTTCGCTCCAGCACGCTTGGAAGTTGAAACCGCCAGTAACCGCATCGATGTTGATAACCTCACCAGAGATGTAGAAATTGGGCAGTTTTTTGCTTTTCATGGTTTTGAAATCCATCTCCTTCAGATCCACGCCGCCCGCCGTGACGAACTCCTCTTTGAAAGTGCTTTTTCCTGTTATATTCATTCTGCAGCAGCACAGATTTTCTATGATTTTCTGCATTTCTTTGTTGTTGATATTGGCTAATTGTTTGGCTGTGTCAATTCCAGAAACGAATAAAATTCTTTGCCAAAAACGATTGGTAATATCAAAAATTTTCGCCTGACCGATGGATTTTTTCGGTTCATTTTCTTTGAAATTTTTAAATATTTCCAAAGCATCTTCTGAAGCTGTTCCGATGAAATTAACGATGATTTCAAACTGGTATTTTAGTGCCGCAAGCTCTCTCGCTCCCCAAGCCGATAGTTTCAGGATTGCAGGGCCGCTCAGTCCCCAGTGTGTGATGAGCAGAGAGCCAGACTCTTCTAAATTTAATTTTGGAATTTCAATATTTACATACTGAAAACTCGTTCCCATGAGGTCTTTCAGTATTTCATTTTTAATGTTAAATGTAAATAAAGACGGAACGGGCGCGATAATCTGATGTCCAAGTTTTTCCAGTATTTTAAATGCTTTCGGCGAACTTCCGGTGCTGAATACCACATAATCCGCAAAATAATTTTGGTCTGTGGTATGGATTTTATATCTGTTTTCCTGTGGTAAAATCTCGGTAACAGTCTGTTTGGTAAGTATTTTTACATTTTTCTTTTTGCATTCATTGACAAGGCAGTCTATGATGCTTTGTGATGAGTTGCTTTCGGGAAAAATTCGGTTGTCATCTTCTATTTTGAGAGCTACGCCGTGTTCTTCGTACCAGTTCATGGTGTCCCCAGGCTGGAATTTTGTAAACACGCTGAGGAGTTCTTTGTTTCCACGAGGGTAGAATTGCACAAGTTCTCTCGGGTCAAAACAGGCGTGGGAAACATTGCATCTGCCACCGCCTGAGATTTTTACTTTTTGCAGGACATCAGAATTTTGTTCCAAAATAGTGACATCGTATAGTTTAGTATCAATATTTGCAGCGGTAAAAAATCCAGAAGCGCCTCCACCGATGATGATTACTTTTTTCATAATTCAAAAGAAAAACCTTCAACATTTTCTTTTTTTAGAGTAATGCTGAAGGCTGTTTTTATAAATAATTAAAATTATTTTTTGTTGTTTTTCTGTTGTTTTTGTTGCTCTTTCTGCTGTTCCTTCTTCTGTTCTTGTGCTTGTTCCATCAGCTCACGCATTTTTCTTTGGAATCGCCCTTCTTTAGCAGGTTTAGCTTTGTTTTCCTGAATCTGAGCGTGAATTTTCTTCTCATCGATGATAAAGTGTTTGATGACAAGTACAATCACGATGTTCAGAGCATTTGATACAAAATAATACCAAGAAAGCCCAGATGCAGCAGAGTTCAGGAAGAACATAAATGTAATTGGGAAAATGTACATCAGAGGTCTCATGTCTGGCATTCCTTCTTGTCTTGGTGCCTGCATGTTTCCAGAAGTCATGATAGTGTATATTAAAATAACCACCGTACAAGCCACCGCAAAAATACTCAAATGGTCTATTCCAAGGAAGTTAGATGGAATCTTGATGATATCATCATATGAAGATAAATCCTCTACGAACCAGAAGCTCTTGCCTCGGAAATCGATATAATTCGGGAAGAAACGGAATAACGCGTAGAAAATAGGCACCTGCATGAGGGCTGGAATACATCCCGCCAGCTGATTGACTCCTGCATTTCTATACACCGCCAATACTTCCTGTTGTTTTTTCAATGGGTCAGCATCTTTGTATTTTTCATTTACAGCATCTACTTCAGGTCGGATTACTCTCATCATCGCACTTAGTTTGTGTTGTTTGAACATGATAGGCGAGAGGATAAGTTTAACCATGATAGTCAGCACTAAAATAGCCCAACCAGCCGTAAGTCCTAAATGGTTTTGAATAAATTCATAAATAGGGATAAAGAACCAAACATTGATAGTTCTGATGAATGACCAGCCGAGCGGCAAGATTCTATCAAAGTTTTTATCATAGCTTTTAAGTAAATCCAAATCTAGCGGCATGAAATACCAAGAGAAACTTTCGTTAAACTCCTTATTTCCAGAAAGATTTACTTCAGATTTATAGTTGAAAGTTTTCAGATAATTCCCTTTGTCTATTGGCTCTTGGCTTCCTGTAGACTGCGTAAGTCCATTTTTAGCCTCAAAAACAGCCGTGAAGAACTGGCTTTTCACACCGATCCAGTCTAGTGTTTCTTCGGTTTCGTTCATTTCACCGCTTCCATCATAATCATAGCTGGAATAGTTGTCAAATGAATAAACAAACTCTGTGTAGCCCTGCTGCTGAGTTCTACCTTTTTCTGTAGCCAAAGCTTGGTAATCCCAAGTAAATTCAGCTTTGTTGTCATTAGTTACTTTAGAAAGACCTTCTGTTTTTACTTGAAAATCAACTTTGTAGTTTTTTTGTAAAGTATAGATAAACTGAATTGTAGCAGACTCTAGCTGTGCATGTAGAGTTATTACATTGCCATTTACTGTCGGAGTAAAGTTTAAATCTTTGGTGCTTACCAATTTACCAGCTTTGTCTTTAAAAGCAAATCCGTAGTTCGAGTTCTCGTTATTGAATAAATACAGAGGTTTATTTTTGTCTGTTCTGTCATAAGAGTTGTACTGGTTCATCCTTACCGAAGAAATCTGCCCGCCAAGGTTAGAAATTTCCAAAGTAAGCTCATCATTTTTGAGAACGGATTTTTCTCCACCGTGAGAAGCAATAGCTTTTGTAATTTTTTCTCTTTGCTCAGTTTTTGCTTGTTTTTCAGCCTGTTTCTGCTTGTCATCTTTATTGAAATACTGGAAGAAAAACGATACCGCTAAAATAAATCCAGCAAAGACAACCATATTGATAAACTGGCTTCTTTCAAATCCTCTGTTACTATTCTGCATTTTTTTAGTTTAAAAAATTATTGTCGACAAAGATAAACAAAAATTAGTGAAAAGATTTATTTCATTAGAAAATAAGTTACGATTTTTATTAGGAATAAAGTTATAAATAAACCCCTTCAACTCGCAAGTTAAAGGGGATATTATGACATAAAATTATTTTTTATGATTTGCAGATGCTTTTATAAAAGCAATGAACAAAGGATGTGGAGATGCCACCGTGCTCTTGTATTCTGGGTGGTACTGCACGCCCACATAGAAAGGATGGTCTTTGAGTTCCACTACTTCTACGAGGTGGGTTTCAGGGTTGAATCCAGAAGGGATAAGTCCCTTTTTCTCATAATCCTCTATGTAGTCATTGTTAAATTCATATCTGTGTCTATGTCTTTCCGAAATCAGTTCTGCATTGTAGATTTCCGCGATTTTGGTGTTTGGTTTTAGTTCGCATTTCCAAGCGCCCAGACGCATAGTTCCGCCTTTGTTTATCACATCTTTCTGCTCCTCCATCAGGCTGATAACAGGGTAAGGAGAGTTGTCATCAAACTCCATACTATTCGCCTTTTCAAATCCTAATACATTTCTCGCAAATTCTATCGTGACAATCTGCATTCCGAGACAAATTCCTAATAATGGAATTTTGTTTTCTCGGGCGTATTTAGCAGCAGTTATCTTTCCTTCTATTCCTCTGTCGCCAAAACCAGGAGCGATGAGAATACCATCTAAATCTTTTAGATAATCTTCTGCATTTTCGTTTTCTAAATCACCGCTGTATATCCATTTTAGTTTTACATCTATTTCCTCTGATGCTCCTGCGTGGATGAAAGCCTCGGCTATGGATTTGTATGAATCTTGTAAAGAAACATATTTGCCGACAAGCCCTATTTCTACGGATTTTTTAGGGTTTTTATATTTTTTAAGGAAATTTTGCCAGTTTTTTAGATTAGGTTCTTTGTCGTAAGGAAGTCCCAATCCTTTAAGAACCACTTGGTCAAAATTCTGCTCGTGCAGTTCTATAGGAACGCGGTATATAGTGTCTACATCCTTGCATTCCACTACATTTTCTATGGCTACATTACAGAACTGAGCAAGTTTAGACTTGATGTCTTTGGTGATGGTGTGTTCGGTTCTGCAGACTAAAACATCTGCCTGAACGCCGCTTTCCATCAATGCTTTTACAGAGTGCTGAGAAGGTTTTGTTTTTAATTCACCACTTGAAGCCAGATAAGGCAGCAAAGTAAGGTGAATCACCATAGAGTTTTTCTCTCCCAGCTCCCATTTCAGCTGACGAACAGACTCTATGTAGGGCAAAGACTCTATGTCTCCTACAGTCCCGCCTATTTCAGTGATGATGATATCATAACCTTCATTAGAAAGAATTTTTATTCTTCTCTTTATCTCATTGGTAATGTGTGGAATTACCTGCACAGTTTTTCCTAGGAAATCACCTTTTCGCTCTTTTTCTATTACGGTTTGGTAGATTCTTCCTGTGGTTACATTATTATTTTGGCTGGTATTGGTATCCAGGAATCTCTCATAGTGCCCTAGGTCTAGGTCTGTTTCTGCGCCGTCTTCGGTGACATAGCATTCGCCGTGTTCGTACGGGTTCAGTGTCCCTGGGTCGATGTTGATATAAGGGTCAAGTTTCTGTATCGTGACTTTAAATCCTCTGGCTTTCAGTAGCATACCGAGGGAAGCAGAAACGATTCCTTTTCCTAATGATGATGTTACACCTCCTGTTACAAAGATGTATTTGGTATTGTTTTTAGACATTCGTTTAGGTTTGTGCAAAGTTAAAATAAAACGCCATATTATGCAAGAAACAAAATATTAAAGAGGATTTAGCTCCAATAGAATTTTTGGATAATTTGTTGTTTCTTACGATCGATGGAGAGTTTTATTTCATCTTCACCAGATGTTAAATAGTTGTATCCACAGACTTTTCCGACCAATTCATCGCTTCGGTTAGTTATACCAGTTTTACTAAGGCTGATTACAGGTTTATTCACTTGGTCATTGAGTCCATAGTATCCATAATCACGGATGAAAAGACCGATATCCAGATATTTATCACGGGTGATCCAGTAGCTCAGTAGCATATCAGCATACATATAGAGGTCATGGGAGATTTTTCTTCGTTTTATTCTCATTTTTTCCAAATGGCTATCCCTTGCTTCTTCCCATGAGTGGTTCTTTAGATACTCGGATTTATGCTTGTTGTAGTCTTCTTCTATGGAGGCGTACCATTCTAAAAGTGGAGCTGTTTCTTCCATATTGATTACGGAATTATCAAATTGATAATGAGTACCATCCCAGTCAAATCTAATGAAATCCCATTCAAATCTCTCGCCATCTTTGATGAGATAAGGATAAGCATCACCCAAAACTGAAATAAAATGCACCTTACCTTCTTTTTTGTCCATGTCTTCTCCCAAATCTATGGTAACCAGTGGGAAAAATATAGTTTTGTAAATGGGCAATGGATTGCTAAAAACTTCTTCTATTGTGGGAAATAATTTCATGACTTTTTATGTTAAAATTTTGGTATTAATGTTACAAATATAAAGCTTTTAGCCAAAAAAATAGAAAAAACAAATGGCATCATAGAAAATATTTTTATTCTCAAAATGAGTAAAATCCATATCTTTGAGGCCTATTTTTAAAATTAAATGAAGAAAAGACTTTTTTCGGTGGTAGGACCTACGGGAATTGGTAAAACGAAATTGGCAATCGCAATAGCGAAATACTTCGGTACCGAGATTGTATCCTGTGATGCACGCCAGTTTTTTGCGGAAATGCCCATTGGCACGGCTGCACCGACAGAAGATGAACTTGCCCAAGTGAAACACCATTTCATAGGAAACCTCAGTGTGGTGGACGAATACTCCATCGGGCAGTATGAAAAAGATGCCTTGGAAAAATTAGAACAACTCTTCCAAAAGTATGATAATGTAGTGCTGGTGGGCGGTTCGGGAATGTATGAAAAGGCAGTTGCAGAGGGATTGAACAATCTTCCAGAATCAAATCCAGAGAATCAGAAAAAATTAGGGCATCTTTTCAGCGAGGGTGGAATAGAAGCCTTGCAAAAACTTTTGAAAGAATTGGATGAAGCTTATTATCAGATAGTTGACAAAGAAAACCCGCGCCGACTGATGAGGGCTTTGGATATTATCTGGCAGACAGGAAAAACTTACACGGAAAATATTGAAAATCCGTTGGTTAAAAGAGATTTTGATGTTGTCAGAATTGGGATTTCTGCGGACAGAGAAATTATCTATGACCGAATTAACCAAAGGGTGGATTTGATGGTGCAGAGTGGGCTTTTGGAAGAAGCGAAAAATCTTATTCCATATAAAGACAAAACAGCCCTGCAGACAGTGGGTTATACAGAATTATTCAAATATTTTTCGGGCGAATGGGAGCTGGATTTTGCTATTTCAGAAATAAAGAAAAATTCCCGAAGATACGCCAAAAGACAGCTTACATGGCTTAGAAAACTGGAAAATATCCATTGGATAAAATATAACTACACACAGGAGGAATTAGAAAAATTATTAGAAACTATCAAAAAATGAAAAACTTTTTAAAAAAACAATGGAGTAACATCCTATTTGGCGCATTTATATTGGCATTTTTCTTCGTGCCGGGCGTTCGTGAGTCTATCCAAAGACTTTTCTTGATGAAACCTTCGTTAGAGAAATCGCAGAGTATAGGAATGCTCTCAGAATCAGAATGTAATGTAGAATTAAAGGGGATAAATGTCCCAGATGCCAATTTGTCCGATTTTAAGGGAAAACCTATTTTTCTCAACTTTTGGGGAAGCTGGTGTCCGCCTTGTAGAGCTGAATTTCCTACTATCCAGAGCCTTTATGAAGGTAAAAAAGGTAAAATAGAATTTGTCCTCATTGCCATGCAGGATGAGGAGCAGAAAGTGAGGGATTTTATCAAGAAAAATGGCTATACTACGCCTGTTTATCTACTGAAAGAGCCGCTTAGCGAGAAGTTTAGTATAGATGTTTTTCCTACGACTTTTATCCTTGGGAAGGATGGGCAGATACTCAAAAAAGATGAAGGAGCGGCCGACTGGAATAGTCAGGCGGTTCATGATTTTATAGATAAATTGTAATTTTTGGCAAGAGTTTTGCTGCTTTTATTATCAAAAAATATTTATAAAAATGAAAAAAATTAAGATGGCTTATCAAGTTTATAAAAACAGAAGTTTTTTCACTAAAATTCCTGATATTTTTAGAATGATAAAGTCTTCATTTAGAGGAGGATATAAGATGAATAAATCATCAGTAATCATTCCAATGCTTATATTTATCTACATGCTTTCTCCTTTGGATTTTATTCCAGATTTTATTCCTTTTATTGGGATTTTGGATGATTTGGGACTTTTTGCTATTGCAGTTTCCAAACTGACAAAAGAGCTAGATAATTTTTATCTATGGGAGGCTAATAGAGTGGAGTAGTGCTAAACACCAATAAATTATAAATAAAATAAAAAAACATACTTTTTTAAGTATGTTTTTTTTGTAACTGTTCTTGTACAAAATCTAAAATGTCTTTTGCGACATCTTCTTTGGATTTTAGAGCAAAATCTTTCTGTTCTGAAGGTGTGATGATTTTGATTTTGTTGGTATCGTTTTTAAATCCAGCACCGCTGTCTTTTAGTGAGTTTAGGACTATCATATCTAGGTTTTTTCGCACTAGTTTTCCTTTTGCGTTTTCTTCTTCGTTCTGAGTTTCCAAAGCGAAACCAACCAAAAATTGGTTTTTCTTTTTCTCGCCCATAGTTTTCAGAATATCAGGATTTTTCACTAATGTGATGGTCATTTCCTCATCATTCTTTTTGATTTTCTCTTGGGCAACTTCTTTCGGAGCATAGTCTGCCACTGCGGCACTCATTATCGCAATATCTGTATTGTCAAAATATTGAAATACAGCATTGTACATTTCTTTTGCGGAGTTTACTTTTTCTAATGATATGTTTTTGTCTGTGCTTAGTGCAGTCGGCCCTGAAATGAGAATCACCTTGGCTCCTCTTTTTTCGGCTTCTTCCGCGATGGCAAATCCCATTTTCCCAGAGGAATGATTTCCGATAAATCGCACAGGGTCAATGGCTTCGTAAGTCGGGCCTGCCGTTACGAGAACCGTTTTTCCAGCTAAAGATTTTTTTTGCTTTGAATTAAAGAAATCAAAAATAGTTTTATAAATAGTTTCTGTTTCTACCATTCGCCCTTTGCCTACCAGGCCGCTCGCCAGTTCGCCTTCTTCTGCAGGGATGATGATGTTCCCATATTCCTCGGCAAGTTTTAGATTTCGCTCGGTAGAAGGGTGGATGTACATATCTAGATCCATCGCAGGAGCTATAAACACAGGACATTTTGCCGAAAGATAGGTGGCTATCACTAGATTGTCACATACGCCATTCACCATCTTTGCAAGAGTATTGGCGGTGCATGGCGCTACCAGCATTACATCTGCCCACAGAGCCAAATCTACATGGCTGTTCCATTCTCCATCTTGTGAGGAAAACTCGCTGAACACCTTTCTTTTAGATAAGGTGGATAGGGTAAGAGGGCTTACAAATTCTTTTGTGGACGGCGTTAGGAGAACCTGCACCTCTGCTCCGTTTTTGATGAAATCCCTTACAAGAGTATTGATTTTATAGGCTGCGATACCGCCCGTGATTGCGATTAGTATTTTTTTTCCTGATAAATCCATGTGGTTTTAAATTTTGGAATAAAATTGGGTAAATATAAAAACAAAAAAGTTGTAACTTACACGAAATTACAACTTTTTTGATAAAATAAATATAAAAATAAAAAAGATTATTTATCGGTTTTTCTGAAATAAATCTCATCATCCATCCATTCTTTGATGGCGATAGATGTAGGTTTTGGTAATTTTTCGTAGTATTTAGAGATTTCTATCTGTTCTCTATTTTCGAAAACTTCTTCTAAAGAAGTGTCGCGCACAGCAAATTCATCAAGCTTATTATGCAGCTCAGTTCTTATTTCAGAGTTGATTTGTTCTGCTCTTTTTCCCATGATTACAATAGCCTCGTAGATACTTCCTACTTTTTCCTCTATTTTGTCTTTGTCGTAAGTAATGGTATTAACTTCAGCTTTGATATCTTTAATGTTTCTCATCTTTACAAAAAATTATTCCGCAAATTTAGTAAATAAAAAATAAATTCAAAAAACTTTATTTTTCCTCTTCTTCCTTTTCTCTCTTTTTCAGTTCTTCCTCTC
Source organism: uncultured Flavobacteriaceae bacterium (assembly GCA_963520375.1). Lineage (GTDB taxonomy): Bacteria > Bacteroidota > Bacteroidia > Flavobacteriales > Weeksellaceae > JABCPE02. Next base: position 58,067 of record CAUQQF010000005.1, read on the forward strand.
TTTGTTTTTCTAGGAATTCAGCTTTTCTTTTTTCGTTTTCTTCGATTACTTTTAGGTGTTTTTCTAATTCCTTAGATAGTTTTTCTCTCATAGAAGCCGCTTCTTTAGAAGAACTAGTATCAGGATAATCTCTTTCTACATCCTTTGAAAAAGCGATTGCACTTTCTAAACGATCTTTTTTCAAATCATAGATAGAGTGCATTCCAAGCTCATACTTAGACTTCATAATGTGCTCAAAACTTTTTTGTCTTAGTTTTGTGCTTGGATAGTCTTCCAGCAGATTTTCAAATGCCGTAACAGCCGCTCTGTAATCAGCCATTCTGAAGTATCTTCTGGCTTGTTCGTAGTATTTTGTTTCTAGCCTTTGGGTAAGCTCATCTATTTTTTTGTTAGCATCTTCTGCTCTTTCTTTGTCAGAATTAGGATGATTATTTAAGAAATCCTGAAGCATATTGATAGCAGATTCTGTGCTGGTTTGGTCTAGGTTGTAGTCCGCAGCATCTTGATAGTAGCATATCGCAGCCATGTATGAAGCTTCTTCTCTTCTTGGGTCATTAAGGAAAGTACCTGCGAAATTTTTGAACTGGTGTCCTGCCAATCTGTAGTTTTTGTCATAATAGTTGGCATAAGCGAGTTTAAAAACCACTTCTGGTGCATCATCAGTCCCTGCAACTAGGTTAGGAAGTCTGTCATATAGTGCGATGGCGTTAGACCATTTTTTTTGTGCATAAAATTCATTAGCGGTATTGAGGATGTAGTCTTTATCACTGCTTTTGAGTGCAGTGGTAAGTTGTCTATTACACGAAATTATGCTCAATGAGGCTAAAGCAACAACAAAATATTTTTTCATAAATTTTGACTAAAAATAAATTTAAACCACAAAAATATGATTTTTTTTTGCCAAAAGAATTGATTTAACAAAAAATTATCATTTTTATTAGAAAATTATTTTTCATCAAAGCCTAAAATAGCAAAAACACAGTTGTGCAAATGTTCTATTACTTTTTTCTCTATTTTGAGAGGCAGGTCTTGTGAGGTGCAGTTTAGGAATTTTTCATAAAAAGACCTGTTTCTGATGGTAAACAGAACAGTTCCCACAATAGTAGAGATGATATCCTCCGCCTTTGCAGGTTTTTTGAAAGTTCCTGTGGCCATGCCTTTTTCTATGATTTTTTCTATAATATTAGTGCAGATAAGATAGAAATCTGTGAGAAGATTTCTGACTCTTTCAGAATTTTTCATTTCCTGAGTAACAAAACCATGAAAATGAGTGTATTTTAGAACTTCTCCGACCACGAAATTGATAATTTCTTTTATCTGGATTTCTGGTCTTATGTTGCCCAATATTTGGGTAAGTTCAGAGAATTTCTCTTTGCTTCTCTGTATGCGGTATTCATACAGGCAGGTCATCATTTTTTCTTTTGAACCAAAATAGTAAGAAATCATTGCTACATTGATATTGGCTTTTTTAGAAATCTCCCTTACAGAGGTGTCTTCAAAGCCATTTTGGGCAATAAGTTCCTCAGCCACATTTAGAATGTGAATTTGTTTTGCGTTAAAAGGTTTTTGCATCTCTTTGTTTATCAATTATAGTTAAACCGAAAAGGTTTTCTACAAAGGTAAGGCAATTTTTGTGAAAAATACTAAAAAAATAACATGATGAATTTCATAAAATAAATTTTGTTTTCTACTGATTTTAGTTTAAATTTGGAGAAAAATTTTAAATAAAATGAGTATACCAGCAGAACTAAAGTACACAAAAGACCATGAATGGGTAAGAATAGAAGGAAACATCGCTGTGGTGGGAATCACGGATTTCGCACAGGGTGAGTTAGGAGACATTGTCTTCGTAGATATTGACAGTGTGGGTGATGAGCTAAACGCAGGAGATGTTTTTGGGAGTGTAGAGGCTGTGAAGACAGTATCTGACCTATATCTTCCGCTTTCTGGGAAAGTAGTAGAGTTTAATGAAGAGCTAGAAAGTGAGCCTGAACTAGTGAACACAGACCCTTATGGAAAGGGCTGGATTATAAAGTTAGAAATAGCAGCAGGAGCAGATCAGTCAGAACTTCTTTCTGCAGAACAATATAACGAAGTGATTGGATAAGATTAGTCGCCTATTTAGATATAAGATATTGCCCATTTATTGGGCATTTCTTACTTATATGCTTCTCAGACCTGGTGAGGTTAATAGGGAGAAACATTGGTTTGAGTTTCATAACTTAGACAAGATTGTTCATTTCCTTATTTTTGTTGTCTTAGGGTTCTGTTATAGGGTGGCTTTTTTTAAGCAAAACAAATGGCTTTTTGTGGTGGTGATGTTTATTTATGCGCTATTCACGGAGGTGGCACAGGGGCTGATGAATATGGGGCGGACGATGGATTTTTATGACCTGCTTGCGGATATGATGGGGGCAGGTTTTGGCTGTTTTCTTTTTTGGCAAATTTTGTCTTATATAGAGAAAAGGAAATGATTTTAGAAATACTGGATAATTCTTTGATTTTTCTTACTTTTGCAAAAATTTTCAGAGATAATTTTTTAGATGAATAATGTTTATGATAATATTTTAGGTCTTATAGGGAATACTCCCATGGTAAGGCTTAATAAAGTGGTAGAGGACAATCCTGCAAAGGTTTTTGCAAAATTAGAATCTTATAACCCAGGGCATTCCGTGAAAGATAGGATAGCTCTGCACATTATAGAAACTGCTGAGAAAAAAGGAATTTTAACCAAAGGAGCTACCATCGTAGAGACTACTTCTGGGAATACGGGATTTTCGGTGGCGATGATCAGTGCATTGCGCGGGTATAAGTGTATTCTGGCGGTAAGTGATAAAACAAAACCAGAGAAAATAGCTTTCCTAAAATCATTGGGCGCGACTGTCTATGTATGTCCTGCCAGTGTTCCTGCTGATGACCCTCGTTCTTACTATGAAGTAGCCAAAAGAATTACCGCAGAAACGCCTAATTCGGTTTATATCAATCAGTATTTCAACGAGTTAAATGTAGAAGCGCATTATTTGACTACGGGAAAAGAAATTTGGGAGCAGACAGAAGGAAAAATCACCCATCTTTTTGGATGTACGGGAACAGGTGGAACACTCTCAGGTTCAGCTAAATATATAAAAGAACAAAATCCTGATGTGAAAATCATCGGAGTGGATGCAGACGGCTCTATTCTGAAAACTTACCACGAAACAGGGAAAATCAATAAAGATGAAATTCACTCTTATCAAATAGAAGGTTTGGGGAAAAATTTAATTCCAGATACTCTTCTTTTTGACAAAATAGATGAATTCGTAAGGGTAAATGATGAAAATAGCGCCTATATGACCCGCGAAATAGCTGTAAAAGAGGCTATTATGGGAGGCTATACTACAGGTGCTGTGATGCAGGCGTTTAAGCAATATTCTCAAAATCATACCTTTACAAAGGATGATGTGGTGGTGCTTATTTTCCCAGACCACGGCTCTAAATACATGACCAAAGTGTACAGCGATGAGTGGATGGCGGAAATGGGCTTTACCCATAGTGAAATGGCTAAATATAAAGAAGTTATTATAATATAAAAATTTGATTACGAATAAATTAGAAAAAAAATATGGATATTTTTGAAAGAATTAAACAAAATCCAGGACCATTGGGTCAGTTTGCGGATTATGGTGAAGGATATTTTATTTTCCCAAAATTAGAAGGGAAAATCGGGCCGAGAATGAAATTTCAAGGGAAAGAAGTAGTTTTCTGGTCAGCCAATGACTATTTGGGGCTTTGTAACCACCCAGAAGTTTTGGAAGCAGATGCCAAAGCAGCAGCAGAATACGGAATGTTTTATCCAATGGGGGCGAGAGCGATGTCTGGAGAGACAGAAGCGCACTTGCAGTTGGAAAGAGAATTGGCCGAGTTTGTGGAGAAAGAAGCGGCTTATTTGCTGAACTTCGGTTATCAAGGGATGGTGTCTATCATAGATGCTTTGGTAACGAGAAGAGATGTTATCGTGTATGATGCTGATTCTCACGCATGTATCATTGATGGGGTAAGACTACATTTCGGGACAAGTTTTACTTACAAGCACAATGATATGGAGAGCTTGGAGAAAAACCTTGAAAGAGCAGCGAAAGTAGCAGAAGAAAACGGAGGAGGAATTTTGGTAATTACCGAGGGAGTTTTCGGAATGAGAGGTCAGCAGGGTAAATTAAAGGAAATCTGCGATTTGAAAAAGAAATTTAATTTCAGATTGTTGGTGGATGATGCTCATGGTTTCGGAACATTAGGAGAAAGAGGAGCAGGAGCAGGTGAGGAGCAGGGATGCCAAGACCAAATCGATGTGTATTTCTCTACTTTTGCTAAATCAATGGCTGGTTTCGGGGCTTTCGTGGCAGGGGACAAGCAGATTGTGAGATACCTTAAATTCAACCTTCGTTCTCAGATTTTTGCTAAATCTTTGACAATGCCGATGGTTATCGGAGGATTGAAGAGATTGGAGCTTCTGAGAAGCAGACCTGAAATCAAAGCGAAACTTTGGGAAAATGTTCGTAAATTACAAAACGGACTTAGAGAAAGAGGATTTAATTTAGGAGAAACGAATACCTGCGTGACACCTGTATTTATTGAGGGTTCGCCAGTGGAAGCGACACTATTGGTAAAAGACCTGAGAGAAAATTACGGAATTTTCACTTCAGTGGTGGTTTATCCTGTAATTCCGAAAGGAAACATCTTGCTAAGACTGATTCCTACGGCATCTCATACCGATGCGGAAATCAATGAAACTCTGGATGCTTTCGCAGCATTGAAAGAAAAACTAGATTCAGGGTTTTATAAAGAACAAGAAAAACAAATGGGCTTGAACTTTATGCCGCTTTAAAAATGATTTAAAATCCAATATTGAGCAAATCAATGTTGGATTTTTTTATTTTTGTAAAAAATATTTTTTGATGAGAAGAATTGTTCTATTGGGGCTGTCCACTTTTCCTGTTTTGGGATATTCTCAGACGGAAGAAGAGGAACCAAAGGAAAAACAGATAGAAGAGGTGGTTTTTCAGAAAAAATCCAAATCCACAGATCTTACCAATGTGCAGATTTCCTCGGAGGAGGTGAAGGAGGCGGCTACGGTTTCGGGGGGCGTGGAAACCCTGCTGAAAACCTTGCCTTCGGTAAATTCAAATGCAGAGCTGAGCTCGCAGTATATGGTGCGCGGTGGGAATTTTGATGAAAATCTCACTTATATCAATGATGTGGAAATCCTCAGGCCGCTTCTCATCAGAAACAGCCAGCAGGAGGGGATGAGTATCATCAATCCTGATATGGTCTCTACGGTTAATTTCTCTGCGGGAGGCTTTGAGGCGAAATATGGCGACAAGATGTCTTCGGTGCTTAATATTTATTATCGTCAGCCGAGGGGCTTTGAACTCTCTGGTGAGGCATCACTCATTGGCGGCAGGCTGACTTTGGGAATGGCATCCAAAGACCAAAAACTTTCGGCTCTATTCGGTGCGAGGTACAGAAATACGAATTTGGTTTTAAATACGCTGAACGAAAATACCGATTTTAATCCAAAATATTTTGATTTTCAGACTTATATAAATTATAAATTTAATCCGAAATGGAATTTGTCCTTTCTGGGCTATTGGATGAATAACATTTATGAAATGCGTCCAAAGGAAAGGAGTATAGATTTTGGGACTTTGCAAAATCCTATTACGCTGGATGTCTATTATGACGGGAAGGAGGAAGATAAGTATAAAAATATGATGGGAACGGTCTCGCTGAATTTTATTCCAAATGAAAAATGGGCGTTTTCTTGGGATAATTTCGCTTATCAAAATAGAGAGCGAGAATATTATACCATTTCATCGGCATTTAGACTGTTCGTGCCGAACGCTTCTACGGGCTATTATACAGCATCTTATGATATAGGAGGGCAGACAGACCACGCGAGGAATGATGTTTTGCTCAGGACTTTTGGGTCTCAGTTTAAAGTAAAATTTTCTCCTTCAGTCAATACCAAAATAGAAGTGGGAGCAAAGATAGAATCTGAAAAACTGCAGGATGCTACCAACGAATGGCGATTCGTGTCTTACAGCGGATATAGTTTTCCTATGCAAAATTATCCATTTGGGATTTTAAATTCTGCTCCTTTAAACCTGAATTACAGCATTAGTGGAATGAATGATGTGAATGCTACAAGGTTTTCGGCTTTTGCTCAATATTCCAAAAAATTCCTCTGGGACGGGCATAAAATGTTTGTGAATGCAGGCGCAAGGGTGCAGAACTGGAGTTTTAATAAAGAATTTCTGTTTTCTCCAAGATTTCAGCTGGCTGTAAAGCCTGACTGGGAAACAGATATGCTGTTTCGTTTCGCGGCAGGGGTCTATTATCAGGCACCTTATTATAGAGAAATCAAATCCCTTGATGGAAGTTTGGACAGTTCTATCAAGGCTCAAAAATCTTTGCATTTTGTCCTTGCTAATGATTATGAATTTTCATGGAAAGACCGACCATTTAAGTTGACCACAGAGCTTTATTACAAGAAAATGAGCAGCCTGATGCCTTATTATATGGACAATATGCGCATAAGATATTCAGGGAAAAATAATGCGAAGGGCTATGCGTACGGTGTGGATGCGAGATTGTTCGGGGAGTTCGTTCCTGGGGTGGATTCTTGGATTTCTGTGGGATATTCCAGAATTTACGAAAATATTGATAATAAAGGTTTTATCCCTCGCCCTACCGACCAGCGTTTTCGTGTGTCGATGTTTTATCAAGACTATATGCCTAAATTCCCAAGCATGAGGGTAAATCTTACTTTGGTCTATGCGAGCGGGCTTCCTACGGGAACGCCGATATTATTTAATGTAGATGGAACGCCTAATTTTGATACGGCATATCATTTCCAAAAAACATTGACCTCGTATAAGCGTGTGGATATAGGGCTTACCAAGATTTTTATAGACCAGAAAGACCATAAGCCAAAGAGTGTTTTTTGGTCTAAATTCAAGGAATTAAGCCTTGGTGTTCAAGTTTTTAATGCTTTTAATATTCATAATACCGTTGCTAATCAGTGGATTAATGACATAGAGACAGGCTATTATTATCCTGTTCCTGTGCGATTGACAGGGCGTTTTTTTAATGCGAAATTGGAGTTTAAATTCTAAATAAAAAACCACTGAATTCTAAATTCAGTGGTTTTTTTTGTGGATTAAATATTTTGGGTTAAACAACTTTCACTACGAAATAGTTTTTCTTTCCTTTTTGAAGAAGAAGGAATTTCCCATTGATGAGGTTTTCTTCGCTCGTGATGAAGCTTTCATCTACTTTGGTTTTGTTCACCGAAATAGAATTTCCTGCAAGTTCTCTCTTGGCTTCGCCTTTTGAGGAAAGGAAATCAGTCTTCTCTGAAAGCAGGCTCACGATGTCCGCACCGATGATTTCCTGTTTGCTGACTTCTTTTTGTGGAACGCCGTCAAAAACTTCAAGGAAAGTCTGTTCGTCAAGTTTTTGTAAGTCATCCGAAGTAGAATTACCAAAGAGAATTTTTGAAGCCTGAATAGCCTTGTCCAATTCTGTTTTTCCGTGAACCAAAATAGTAAGTTCTTCCGCTAATTTATTTTGTAAAACTCTTAAATGCGGTGCCTCGCTATGCTGAGCTGTCAGCTGTTCGATTTCTTCTTTTGGAAGCATCGTGAAAATCTTGATATATCGCTCTGCATCAGCATCAGAAGTGTTGATCCAGTATTGATAGAATTTGTAAGGCGAAGTTTTTTCTGGGTCAAGCCATACATTTCCACCTTCGGATTTTCCAAATTTAGTTCCATCAGCTTTCGTGATGAGCGGGCAGGTCATCGCGTATGCCTTACCACCTGAGATACGCCTAATCATCTCGGTTCCTGTGGTGATATTCCCCCATTGGTCAGAGCCACCCATCTGGAGCGTACAGTTTTTTTCTTTGTAGAGATGGAGGAAATCATAGCCTTGAATCAATTGATAAGAAAACTCGGTGAAGGACATCCCATCGGTGTTTTCATTCGGGTCAAATCGTTTCTTCACGGAGTCTTTTGCCATCATATAATTTACGGTAATGTGCTTACCCACATCGCGAATGAAAGACAGAAATGAGAAGCCTTTCATCCAATCATAATTATTGACAAGCTCGGCAGCATTAGGAGCATCACTATCAAAATCGAGGAACTTTGAGAGTTGTTTTTTAATCCCTGTAATGTATTGTGCAAGCATTTCCTCTGTAAGGAGGTTTCTCTCTGCCGACTTTCCGGAAGGGTCGCCAATCATCCCCGTAGCACCTCCCACAAGGGCATACGGCTTATGTCCGCAGTTCTGGAAGTGTTTTAGTATCATTATCCCAACCAAATGCCCGATATGCAATGAATCCGCAGTAGGGTCAAATCCGATATACGCCGAACGCAATCCTTCTAAAAGATGTTCCTCAGTTTCGGGCATAATATCCTGAATCATACCACGCCAACGCAGTTCTTCTACAAAGTTTTTCATTTTTAATAAAATTTAAAAATTAGTAATAAATATTCGGAAATTAGTTTTTTCAGCTTTAAAAATAAAAATTCACTCGGATGAAAATCCGAGTTACTCATGTTCTTCTATGATGTGTTTTAAACACATTTTTTAATCTGAAAACAGCACAAAGGTAAAGAAAATATTTATTTTATTAGAAATATTGTTCAAAAGTTTTTCGGAATCAAGGCAAAATAATGAATATAAATCTTATTTTTGTTGTCTAAAATCAATTTTATGGAAAGAATAGCAAGTTTTACCGTAGATCATCTGAAAATGCAGAGAGGAATTTTCGTTTCTCGTAAAGATCATGTCGGAAATGAAGTGCTTACTTCGTTTGATATCAGAATGAAAAGACCGTACAAAGAGCCTGTTTTGGGGATTGCAGAAATACACACGATGGAGCATTTAGCGGCTACATGGCTCAGAAACAGCGACTGGAAAGACAAAGTTATCTACTGGGGGCCAATGGGCTGTATGACAGGGAATTATCTTATTTTGGCTGGAGATTATGAGTCAAAGGACATCGTAGAGCTTATGACCAGAATGTTTAAATTCATCAGTGAGTTTGAGGGCGATATTCCTGGCGCATCTGAGGTGGAGTGCGGAAATGTCTACTGCAACAACCTTCTGATGGCAAAATACGAAGCAAAAAAATACTTAGAAGAGGTGCTTCTTAACCTAAAAGATGAAAATCTAAACTATCCGCAGTAATGTATTGTTTCAGAGATAGTTGTAATTTAAAAATGGTATTTTCTTTTATGAAAATACCATTTTGTTTTTTTAAGGAGAAATAAGCTGTAAATCTATACTTTTCCAATATTTTTTGGGCAGGAGTATGGTTTTAGAACGGACATCAGTGTAGAAAAAGAGATACATATTATCATGATTATTCCACAATGTTACACTGTTTTCATAGCGGGAATTGGAAATGCTAAAACCTGTTCTTTTGAATTGAAAAAACGGAATAGATTCTTCTTTGGAATAATGAATGTTGTATATGGCATAGTCGCCATTTCTTTTTGGAAAAATAAAAGGATAGTTTGCTGCAGAAGCGGCAACGCCTACAATTGACTCATTTGGGTCTGTAATGCTGATATTTAGCTTTTCTAAATATTCTTTCAGATTATCAAATCCTTTGAAAATAGTATTCGTAGAGGCGATTTTATTCAGATTGTCATCTAGAAAAAGTGTAGAATTTTTCCTACTGATGATATAGACTCTGTTCCCTTGCTTTGTTGGATAGCTTTGGATTTCCTCTGGAGCGGGAATTTCTTTCTTTATTTCAAAATCTTTTTTAGAAATGAAATCAATAGTATTCCTGCTCGTAAAACCAGTCAGATAATCTCCTTCATCTCTGACTTTGATGTATCTTTTTGGAAGTTTTATTCTGCTGTCCAAATCTAGATTATTCAGAAGAAAGCCATTTCCGCTGGAACGAGCATACATATAATCTTTTTTATCAATGCTAATGAGATAAGTATCAATGAGATAGTCTATTTTTTCCATTTTCCCAGTCTGTTTATTTGTGATTACAGCGCCTTTGTTTCCATTTAGAACGATGAAAGGCGACTCATTATCAATCAAACGAGATACCCATTGGTAGGATGGCGACAGGGTTTCGTTTCCATCTTTATCCACGATGCCGTATTGGTTATTCCACCCAAATTCATAGTAATTCTGCTGTGCATTTGCGGTCAATGCAAATAGCGAAAGAATAAGAAATAAAAAAGATTTCATAATGAAGAGAATTTTATAAAGGCAAATTTATTAAATAAATCTGATTTATAAGGTTTATTTTTTTTACTTTTGTCTTTTTATTAAAATAGAAATAATTATGTCATCAGCGCCAAGTTTAGCAAAAGGAACTCGGGATTTTACAGCACAGGAAATTTACAATAGAAGATACATCATCGGTGTTTTGCAGCAGAATTTTGAGCTGTTTGGTTTTCAGCCTTTGGAGACGCCGAGTTTTGAGAATCTTTCTACACTTACTGGGAAATACGGAGAAGAGGGAGATAGATTGATTTTTAAGATTTTAGAGTCAGGTGATTATAGTCAAGTCGTTAAAAATCAGATAGAAAAAGAAATAGACTTAATTGATCAAATAGAAAAATCGAATGAATATATAGATGACTTTATTGATTGTATTCATCGTCAGCATTCAAAAGGAAATAAGTTTGATATATCTTGTCTTAATAATGAACAGTATCGTGAAAAAGTTTGCTTTTCTCCTTCTAAAGAATTTTTAAATTTATTGTTGATAGATGAAAAAGATATTCAGAAAGCAGTAGATTTTTATACTGAATATTTAGACTCTTATGAAGGAAAAAGGAATAAGGTATTAGAAAATTTTATTAAAAACAACATAAAGAAGAAGCTGTATTATCCTTATTTAGTTAAAAAATTAATTAAAGAGAAATTAGAACCAAAAAAACTAACTCCACAAATTTCTGACAAGGCGCTTCGATATGATTTGACCGTGCCTTTTGCGAGATTTGTAGCGATGAACCACGGAAAACTTTCATTCCCATTTAAGAGGTATCAGATTCAGCCCGTTTGGAGAGCAGACCGCCCGCAGAAAGGGAGATTTAGAGAGTTTTACCAATGTGATGCGGATGTGGTAGGTTCGGAAAGTTTGTGGCAGGAAGTGGAGCTGGTGCAGTTGTATCTGAAGAGTTTTGCAGAGCTGGGAATTCCTGTGAAAATCTGCATCAATAACCGAAAAATCCTCTCTGGTCTAGCGGAATATGCGGATATATTGGAGCAGTTGATAGACTTTACGGTTGCTTTGGATAAATTGGATAAAATCGGGAAAGATGGCGTAATCAAGGAAATGCTGGAAAAGGGAATTTCACAAGAAGCCGTAGAAAAGCTGAATTTCCTATTTGAAGGGCTTTCCACGAAGGATACACTTGCCCTGCTGAAAGAAAAATTTAAAAGAATAGAAGTTGGCGAAAAGGGAATAGAAGAGCTGGAGTTTGTATTGAATAAAGCGCTGGAACTGGGTGTAAATGAGGGAGTTTTGGTTTTTGATATTACCCTTGCCCGCGGATTGGACTACTACACAGGAGCTATTTTTGAAGTAAAGGCTCAGGGCGTTCAGATGGGGTCTATCGGCGGCGGCGGAAGGTATGACAATCTTACGGAGGTTTTCGGTGTGAAGGGAATTTCAGGGATTGGGATTTCATTCGGATTGGATAGAATTTACCTTGTTATGGAGGAATTGGGGTTTTTTGCAGAGAATAAAACGCCTAAAATAGAATACCTTTTTGCGAATTATGGTGATGAGGAGGCAACCGAGGCGATGAAAGTAATCCAAAAGCTGAGAGCCAAAGGAGTTTCCGCGGAGCTGTACCCAGAAAATGCCAAACTGAAAAAACAGTTTACCTACGCCGAGAAGAAAGGGATTCCAGAGATTGTTTTTTACGGAGGAGACGAGATTAAAAACCAGCAGGTGACCGTGAAAAACTTGGACAGCGGAGAGCAGAAAACAATAGGTTTGGAGGAGTTTTTGAGATAAAAAATAAAGTTTAACAAAGATAAAGACAAATAACAAAATAAATAATTATGTCTAATTACATAGAAACAGAACAGGTTTCATTTCAGGATTTTAGAAAGCAAGTTTTAGATGATTATCGTTTAGGAAGAATTTCCCGTGAGGCAAGTTATTTAACGAGAAAAGAGGTTCTTACAGGAAAGGCAAAATTCGGGATTGTAGGAGATGGGAAGGAACTTCCGCAGTTAGCAATGGCAAAGGTTTTCCGCGAGGGAGACTGGCGTTCAGGATATTACCGTGACCAGACTTTTGCGATGGCAGTGGGAGTTTTGAGCGTGGATGCATTTTTTGCTCAGCTCTATGCAGATACTGATGTGGAGCGCGAACCCGCTTCGGCAGGGAGACAGATGCCGTGCCATTTTGCGACTCGTTCTTTGAATGAAGACGGAAGCTGGAAGGATTTGACACAGATTAAAAATATTTCATCCGATATATCGCCTACAGCAGGGCAGATGCCGAGACTTCTTGGACTGGCTCTGGCGTCTAATGTTTATAAAGAAGTAAAATTCCAAGGCTCTGAAAAATTCTCCCACAATGGGCAGGAAGTGGCTTTTGGGACAATCGGAGATGCATCTACAGCGGAAGGGCATTTTTGGGAAACTATCAATGCGGCGTGTGCTTTGCAGGTGCCGATGATTATGTCTATTTGGGATGATGGCTACGGAATTTCTGTTCCTACGCATAACCAAAGAGCAAAGGAAGATTTAGCTGAAATTTTAGCTGGTTTCCAAAGAAAAGAAGGCGATAAGCAAGGGTGCGAGGTTATCCAGGTAAGGGCGTGGGATTATCCGATGCTTTTGGAAGCTTATGCCTGTGCAGAGCAGTTGGCAAGAGAGGAAAGCGTGCCTGTGATTTTACACATCATAGAAGTTACACAGCCGCAGGGACACTCTACATCTGGTTCTCATGAGAGGTATAAGGATGAGGAGAGAATGAACTTTGAGACAGAGTTTGATTGTCTTAATAAATTTAGAGAATGGATTTTAAATTATTCTATCCAAATAGATGGCGAAGAGCAGACACTTTCTTCTGTGGAGGAGCTGGATGAGATAGAAAAAGAAGCGAAAGCCTTTGTGAGAGAACAGCAGAAGAAGGCTTGGGCGGAATATAGAGCCTCAATAGACCATATACAAAACCAAGTTTTACCATTGGTAAAACAGTTTGAAAATCAGCCAGAAGTTGCTGCATTGTTGGAGAAGTTCTCGGCACTGGTTACAGTGGGAAAAAAGGATATTTTTGCATTGGTAAGAAAGGTGCTTTGGGCTACGAGGGAGCAAAATACCAGCGAGAGACAAAGTCTAGTGCAGGTTTACGAAAGAATTTCAGAGCAAGAGGCTGATAATTATTCATCTCATTTGTACAGCGAGTCAGAGTGGAAAGCTGTAAATATTCCAGAAATAAAACCAGTTTTCAGTGAAGATTCTCAGATTTTGGATGGAAGAGTAGTGATCCGTAATAATTTTGACAAGATTTTTGAAAAATATCCAGAAACATTAATCTTTGGTGAAGATACAGGAAGCATCGGTGATGTGAACCAAGGACTTGAAGGAATGCAGGAAAAATACGGCGAAACCAGAATTGCAGATACAGGAATCCGTGAAGCGACTATTTTAGGGCAAGGGGTTGGTCTGGCAATGAGAGGTTTAAGACCGATTGCAGAAATTCAGTATTTGGACTATGTTTTATATTGTCTGCAAGGGATGAGCGATGATTTGGCAACTTTACAATACAGAACCAAAGGTGGTCAAAAAGCTCCTGTTATCGTGAGAACCCGCGGACACCGTTTGGAAGGCGTATGGCATTCGGGCTCGCCTATGGCAGGGATTTTGAACTTGGTAAGGGGGATGATGGTTTTAGTACCGAGAAACCTTACCCAAGCGGCAGGATTCTATAATACGATGCTGAAATCTGATGACACGGCGCTTATCATAGAACCACTGAACGGATACCGATTGAAAGAAAAACAACCAGACAACATCGGTGAATTTACCGTGCCTGTCGGAAAGGTGGAAATCACCAGAGCAGGGAAGGACATCACGCTGGTGACCTACGGTTCTACTTGGAAAATCGTAACGGAAGCTGTGGAAGAATTGGCAAAACTAGGCATAGATGCTGAGGTGATAGATGTTCAGTCACTATTGCCGTTTGACTTGTCAGAGGAAATCAGCGAAAGCGTGAAGAAAACCAATCGCCTAGCAGTGATAGATGAAGATGTAGAGGGTGGAGCTTCGGCGTATATCATGCAGCAGATTTTGGAGAAACAAGGGGCGTTTAGATACTTAGACAGCAAACCGCTGACCATAGCTGCTAAAAACCACCGACCAGCTTACGCATCGGATGGGGACTATTTCTCTAAGCCGTCTGTGGAAGATGTCGTAGAAAAAGTTTATGACCTTTTCCATGAAAGCAACCCAGCGAAATTCCCTAAAATATTATAAATTTAAAACAAAATGAAAACCTCCCTTAAAAAGGAGGTTTTTTTATTTAATTTGTGAGATTAAGTTTTACCACCAATCCGTTTATTTAGGATTTAAACAAATCTCTATTTTTTATTTTGAGAACTGATTTTTAAAAATCGGACAGCAAGCAGTGTAGCAGAAATGGTAAGTCCTATCCCAAAGGCTACCCACATACCATAAGCGCCCATTTCCATAGTTATACAGAGGAAAAACCCTAATGGAAGTGTTACCACCCAGTAGGCGATGAATGTAATGACGCTCGGTATTTTCACATCTTGTAATCCGCGCAGACACGCCAAAGAAACCAGCTGTAAACCATCCGAAAGCTGAAAAAGTGAAGCGAGAACCAGCAGCTGTGAAGCCAGAGCAATCACGGCTGTTTCATCTTCCTTTGTAAAGAATGTAGGAAGGACATTTTTACCAATGGTAAAGGTCAGGCAGCTTATAAGCATGAATAGGAAAACTATTTTCATGTTGTTAATTCCTATTTCCCTTACGGCTACGAAATCTTTTTCTCCGCGTTTTTTCCCAATCATAATCGTAGAAGCTACACCAAAACCAGCACAAAGATTAAAGGTAAAGGAAGCCATACTCATGGTAACTTGGTGGGCAGCGATGTCCGTAGTGCTTACCATACCGCAGATAAAGGCCGCCAAAGCAAAGGCCGTCACCTCAAAAAACAACTGCATGGCCGTAGGAAGACCTAATTTCAGCAGAGTTTGGAACATTTCCTTTTTGAAAAGAGAAACCTTGAAACTCAGCTCGTTAATGTATCTTCTTGTGATGGAATTTTTTTTCATCACGATGTATAAGAAAATAACGGAGAAAACCCTTGCAATCAGCGTTGCATAGGCAGCTCCAGCCACGCCCATCGGTTCCAGACCGAAAAGACCTTTCATGAAAACATAATTCAGAATTACATTGATGAGGTTCGCAGAAACAGTGGCTATCGTTACGCCGATGGTGTAGGACAGCCCTTCGGAAACCTCTCTCAAAGTCTGAAATTTCATTATCGGAATTACACTCAGCGAAATGATAGAAAGGTATAAAATAGCATCAGGAATGATTTCCTCTGGCTGTTTGGCGTAGTGTAATAATGGTGCTATTGCTAACAGGATGAAAGTCAAAATTGTTCCGATAAGGATATTTATCACTGCTCCGTGGCGAAAAACACTATTGATTCTGTCATGGTCTTTCTGAGCCTGAGCCTCAGAGACTAATGGTGGAATGGCAAATGAAACTCCAACTCCAAAAATAAAAACAGAAATAAAAACTGAGTTTGCTAATGCGGTAGAAGCCAGTGCGTTGGCGCCCAGTATGTTTCCCACCATCATATTATCAAACAAATTCACGGAAACCTGCCCCAGCTGTGTAAGCATCACAGGGAGAGCGAGTTTAAAACATTCTCGGGTATATTTAAGATTAAGCGATAAAAGCATAAAATTATTTTCTTACAAAATTGGTTACATCTTCTGCTGTTACAGGGTTTGAACCTAATATAATCAGCCTTTCTACTACATTTCTAAGTTCTCGGATATTTCCCGTCCATGAGAAATTTTGGAGGGTTTTTATGGCTTTGTCGTCAAATTCTTTTACCGAAGTTCCCTGCTCCTCAGAGATGAGCTTTGCGAAATGTTTCACTAAAATAGGAATATCGTCCTTTCTTTCATCCAGAGAGGGAACATGGATTTCTATCACGGAAAGCCTATGGTAGAGGTCTTCACGGAATTTTCCTGCTTCTATTTCTTTTTTCAAATCTTTGTTGGTCGCCGCCAGCACGCGCACATCTACTTTTATTTCCTTGTCGCTTCCCACAGGCGAAACTTTATTTTCCTGTAAAGCACGAAGGACTTTGGCTTGGGCTACGAGGCTCATATCACCGATTTCATCTAGGAAAAGAGTACCGCCGTTGGCTTGTTCGAATTTCCCTTGTTTGTCTTTGATAGCTCCCGTGAAAGAACCTTTTACATGCCCAAAGAGTTCACTTTCAATAAGTTCCGAAGGGATAGCGGCGCAGTTTACCTCTACGATAGGGTTTTTGCTGCGTTCGCTGAGGGAATGGATGGCGTGTGCTACCAGCTCTTTCCCAGAGCCATTAGAACCTGTGATGAGGACTCTGGCATCGGATGGCGCTACTTTTTCTATCATGCTTTGAATGTTTTTCAGAGCAGGAGATTCGCCAATCATTTGATATTTTTTGCTGATTTTCTTTTTTAGCTGGGTATTTTCTTTGATGAGCGAATTTTTAGCATTTTGTAAATCCTTCTTTTCCAAAGCATTTTTCACGCTTGTAATCAGCCTGTTGATATCAATAGGCTTGGAAATGAAATCATAGGCTCCGTTTTTCAGACAGTTTACGGCAGTGTCTATATCTGCATGTCCCGAAATCATTACAAAAACGCTTTCGGGCTTTATTGAAAGACTCTGGCTGAGAAGTTCAGTTCCTGATAGTTTAGGCATTTTGATGTCTGAAATAATCAGGTCAAAGTCATTTTTCTCTATTAATTTATAGGCATCCAGACCATTTTCGGCGATGGTGATTTCGGAGCCTTGTATCTCGTCAGAAAGTATGTTTTCCAAGATGTTGGAGATACTTTTTTCGTCTTCTACTATTAAGATTTTTTGCATGAGACAAAGGTAAGAAAATTTTATTTTGGTTTTATGGCTTTGGTGAAGAATGAAAGAGTGAATTTATATACACAAATTGTTCTGTAAAAATGCAGAAATATTATATATTTGCTTAAAATATTTTTTAGTGCGCTGGTTTAGGATTATTTTGCTTTTATTAGTTTTGTTGGCATCGGGCTATACGGCTGTGATGTATTATTTTTTTGAGGAGAAAAATTCTTTTGTGGTAGAAAAGGAAATTGATTTTCCTGTGGATAAGGTTTTTCCTCAATTTGATGATTTGCAGAACTTTACAAGATGGAATGATTATTTTTCGTCAGATAAAGATTATCGCTATCGCTATTTCCTGCCGTATGAAGGAGAGGGAAGTTCCATGAGCTACAGCCACACGAAGGACAAAAGTAAATATGGAGAGGTTTTCATCAGAAAAGTAAAAGAAAACAAGAGCATCAGCTATGAACTATATCAGGAACGAAAAAAAGTTCCGTACAAAATAGATGTGAGTTTTTATCCAAAAGGAGAGAAAACCAAGGTCGTATGGCGAGTGAATACGCCTAAATATCCTTTGTTGCTTAGATTTAAGGCATCAGGTGCTGAGATGGAAAACTACCTGACGAATAATGTGAATGTGAGTGTCAAAAACCTTACCAATCTTCTTTCGGGAAAAGTGGATAAAGAGGTGATGTTCAGCCAGATAAAGTATGACAGTGTCATGATAGAGGAGCAGGACGAAAGGCTGTTTCTGGGCGTGAATGTGAGTACATCTAATAAAAAAGGAGCGTTGTTTAAAAATATAGTAATCAACCACAACAGGGTTTTCAGCTATGTGACCAAAGACCTCTCAAAACGGGAAGATGAGTTTGGAGAGCCAGTGCTTTTCACAGAGGCAGGAGAGCTTAAAAACAAAGAAGTTTCGTATTTCTACGGCGTTCCATTGTCGAAAAAAGTGAATGTTTCGGATAATAATTTTGCTTTTAGAACTATTAAAAAATCAAAATATTACAGCGTTTATTATAAAGGAAGATACGAACAGCGAACCAAAGCTATAGCCAAACTTTTGGATAAGATAAGGAAAGACCTTCTTCAAAACGGAAAGCTGGAAGAACTATTTGTAGAGGCTCCGTATAATGAGAATGAGGTGGTGCTGAAATTATCATTCCCAGTTTATTAAAATTAATACTAAAATTTATAAATTTGTAACTCAAAAAAGTAGGAGAATTAAAATGTAATGGATAGGTTTTCATTTTTAAACACAGCGCATATAGAGTTGATAGACAGTATGTATCAACAATATCTTCAGAGTCCTGATAGTATAGAGCCTTCGTGGAAGTCGTTTTTTCAGGGCTTTGATTTTGCATTAGAGAATTATGGAGAATCAGCGCAGGAAGTTCCTCAAGTGGTGCAGACAGCTATAAATACAGGTGCCGTGCCAGAGGATATCCTCACAGAATTTAAGGTTATCAATCTCATTGAGGCTTATCGTACCAGAGGGCATCTCTTTACCAAGACCAATCCTGTAAGGAAGCGTAGAGAGTATTCGCCGACTCTTGATATTGAGAATTTTGGTCTTACAAAGGCTGATTTAGGTAAGAAATTCGATTGTGCTACACAAGTCGGAATGCCTGCACCAGCTACTTTGGAGGATATCATCAAGCATCTGGAGCAGGTATATTGTGACTCCATCGGGGTGGAATATATTCATATCAAAAATGTGGAGGAGAAAAATTTCATCAGAAAATGGATTTCAGAAAATGAAAATCACCCGATTCTTTCCGTGGAGGAAAAACGCCAGATTTTGCATAAACTAAACCAAGCTATCGCTTTTGAGCGATTTCTTCATACCAAATTTGTCGGGCAGAAAAGGTTTTCTCTGGAAGGCGGCGAGTCCCTTATCCCAGCAGTAGATCAGCTTATCAGCTATTCTTCACAGCATGGTGTAGATGAGGTAGTTCTGGGAATGGCTCACCGTGGGAGGCTGAATGTTCTGAGTAATATTTTTCAAAAATCATATAAAGAAATTTTTTCTGAATTCGAAGGAAAGGAATTCGATGAAGATGTTTTCTCTGGCGATGTGAAATACCATCTTGGTGCATCTAAAAGAGTGACAACGGCTTCTGGAGAGGAAGTTAGAATCAATCTCGTTCCAAACCCGTCTCACTTGGAAACCGTAGGAGCTTTGGTTCAAGGGATTTGTAGAGCAAAAATAGACCAATACAAAGGAGATTACACCAAAGTTTTACCAATTGTCATTCATGGAGACGCTGCCATTGCAGGGCAGGGAATTGTCTATGAAATCGCGCAGATGATGACGCTGGACGGCTATAAAACAGGCGGAACGGTGCATATCGTGGTCAATAATCAGGTGGGCTTTACTACCAATTATCTCGATGCTCGTTCTTCTACATATTGTACTGATATAGCGAAAGTTACGGACTCTCCCGTGATGCATATCAATGCTGATGATGTGGAAGCTGTGGTGCATGCTATTCGTTTTGCGGCGGATTATAGAGCCAAATTCCACAAAGATGTATATATAGACCTTTTAGGTTACCGAAAATATGGGCATAACGAAGGTGATGAACCAAGATTTACCCAGCCTAAACTATATGATATAATCGCAAATCATCCTAACCCAAGGAAAATTTATAAACAAAAACTGCTTCAGGAAGGCATCGTTTCGGATGAAATCATCGCAGAAATGGAGCAGGAGTTTAAGCTTCTTTTGGATGAAAATTTTGAGGCAGCGAAGGAAATCGAACGAAATCAAATGACCATTTTCATGGAGGAAGATTGGCGTGATTTCTCAAAATCAGCTGTGGGAAAAGCCTTGGAAAAGGTGGATACTAAGTTTGATTTAGCTGAATTAAAAGAATTAGCGCAAAAACTTTTTGTGCTTCCAAGCGATAAAAAATTCATTAATAAAATTATTCGTCTTTTCCAGCAGCGGCTGAAAATGGTTCAGGAAACCAACGAGTTAGACTGGGCTTTAGGGGAATTGTTGGCGTATGCTTCTCTGCTGAAAGAGGGCTATAATATCCGTATTTCGGGCGAGGATGTGGAGCGTGGGACTTTTTCTCACCGTCACGCCGTTCTGAAAACGGAAGACACAGAGGAAGAATATATTTATTTAAAGAATGTTTCTGACAGCAGATTTGATATCTATAATTCCCATCTTTCTGAATATGGTGTTCTTGGTTTTGACTATGGCTACGCCCTTGCTTCTCCGAAAACACTTACGATTTGGGAGGCGCAGTTCGGGGATTTTGCCAATGGGGCGCAGATTATCATAGACCAATATTTGGTAGCGGCAGAAGAAAAATGGAAAATCCAGAACGGACTTGTGATGCTGCTTCCTCACGGAATGGAAGGGCAGGGCGCAGAGCACTCTTCCGCGAGATTGGAAAGATTCCTTACGCTTTGTGCTAATGAGAATATTTTTGTGGCAAACTGTACTACGCCGGCCAATTATTTCCATTTGCTTAGAAGGCAAATGAAACTGCCATTTAGAAAACCGTTGGTAGTGATGACTCCGAAATCCTTGTTGAGACATCCAAAAGTAGTTTCCAGCATTGAGGAAATGGCGAATGGAGAGTTCCAAACTCTGATAGATGATACTCTGATAGATGCTGAAAAGGTGGAGAGAATAGCCCTTTGTAGTGGTAAAGTCTACTACGAACTTTTAGCGAAAAGAGAAGAGCTAAAAGAGGAAAAAGTGGCGCTAGTAAGATTGGAACAGCTGTATCCTTTGGATAGGCAAACTCTTGCAGGGATAATGAACAGATATGCCCATAATAAAGAAATAGTTTGGGTGCAGGAAGAACCAGAAAACATGGGAGCTTGGGCGTATATCTTGAGAAACTTAAGAAATACAGGAATACAGGTAATCGCGCCAGTGTCCAGCGGTACGCCTGCTCCAGGAACGCACAAAGGTTTTGATAAAAACCAAAAACAGGTAATCCAGCGAGTGTTTGATTTAGAAAATTTAATAAGATAAACAATAGAGTTTATTAACAAATAAAGACTTAGAGCTATGTCTATATTAGAAATGAAAGTGCCTTCACCAGGCGAATCCATCACAGAAGTAGAAATTTCATCTTGGTTAGTAAAAGATGGCGATTTTGTAGAAAAAGACCAGCCGATAGCAGAGGTAGATTCTGATAAGGCAACACTAGAACTCCCAGCCGAGCAATCAGGGGTAATTACCCTAAAAGCCGAGGAAGGAGATGTAGTAAAAGTAGGGCAGGTAGTCTGTCTTATAGATATGTCTGCACAAGGGTCAGCTATGAAGGCAGAAAAACCTGTTTCGGAAATGAAAGTGGAAACACAAACAGTGGCTGTTCCTGCACAAGAACTTAAAAAAGAGGAATCTCATCCATCTTCTCCATTGGCAAAAGTGATTTTGAAGGAGAATAGCATTGATTCTGATAAAGTTACAGGAACAGGAGTGGGCGGAAAAATCACCAAAGAAGATGCTATAAAAGCTGTCGCAGCGATGGGAAGAACGCAAGGAAATCGTAAACAGACCGTTACGAAACTTTCTGTTTTGAGAAGAAAATTGGCGGCTAGATTGGTTTCTGTGAAGAATGAAACCGCTATGCTTACTACCTTTAACGAGGTGGATATGAGCGAAATTTTCAGGCTGAGAAAACTTTATAAAGAAGAATTTTCACAGAAACACGGCGTAGGGCTTGGTTTTATGTCTTTCTTTACAAAGGCGGTTACCAGAGCTTTGAAACTTTATCCAGATGTGAATGCAGCGATAGATGGCGACCAAAAAATCAATTATGATTTTTGTGATATTTCTGTGGCGGTTTCTGGGCCAAAGGGACTTATGGTGCCGATTATCAGAGATGCAGAGACTTTGTCCTTTAAAGGTATTGAGCTGAAAATTAAAGATTTAGCTACTAAAGTTCGTGATGGGAATATTTCTGTAGATGAGATGACTGGCGGAACTTTTACCATTACTAATGGTGGAACATTCGGTTCTATGCTTTCTACACCGATTATCAATCCGCCACAAAGTGCGATTTTAGGAATGCACAATATTTTAGAACGCCCTGTGGCTGTCAATGGGCAGGTAGAAATCCGTCCGATGATGTATCTGGCGCTTTCTTATGACCATAGAATAATCGATGGTCGTGAGTCCGTAGGGTTCTTAGTGGCTGTGAAAGAAGCCATAGAAAATCCAGTGGAGTTGCTTATGGAAAACAATGAGAAAAAAGCACTTGAGCTATAAATATTCATTAAAAAAATCAGAAATCCTTTTGAAGATTTCTGATTTTTTTGTTTCTGATTGAGATTTTTTAAGGAAGTAGTTCAGATTCTATAGCAATTTCGCCAGTGAGAATTTTCTGAATAGGGCAGGCGTGGGCTGTTTTGTGCAGTATGTTGCGCTGCTCCTCGGTAAGATTTCCTTTTATTTCTATGATTTTTTTGAATTGAGAAACACCTTCTTTAGTTTCATTATCAAAAAGAACTTTTACAGAAACTTCTTCTACCTCCCATTCTTTGCGGTCTGCAAACATTTTGATAGTTGCAGTGGTGCAAGATGAAAGAGCCGAAGCCAAAAGCTCTAGCGGATTAAATCCTTTTTCCTGTCCACCTTTAGCTGCGGGTTCATCACCGATAATGCTGTTTTTACCAGCAGAGATGTTCATTAGATATTTCTCTGCACCAATTTTTGTAATTACTTCTGCTTTCATAAATTAAGATTAAGACAGCAAATATAAGGCATATTTTGTCAAAACACCTTAACCTAAATCAAGAAGTTTGGTCAGATAAATATTTATTAGTTATATTTGCATACTATTTTTGTTTAACAATTTAAATTAAATGGACCCCGATAGTTTATTAAAACTTTTATTAGCTTTATTTTTTGTAATACTTAATGGCTTTTTCGTGGCGGCAGAGTTTTCGATAGTTAAAGTGCGCCACTCTCAAATTCAAATCAAGGCGGAAGGAGGAAATGCCTCCGCAAAACAAGCCGAAAAAATCATCAAAAACTTAGACGCTTATCTTTCTGCTACACAGCTGGGAATTACGCTTGCCAGTCTGGCACTCGGTTTCATAGGAGAAAGCACGATGCATCATATTTTAGAAGCGGCGTTTTCTAAACTGAATATAGATATTGCACCAGAAACGCTTTCTACGATGGCTTTGGCGGGAAGTTTCCTTGTTGTAACCATGATGCACATAGTTTTTGGAGAATTAGTTCCGAAGTCAATAGCGATTAGAAAATCAGAGGCAACGACTTTGTTTGTTGCATGGCCTTTGCTGTTATTTTATAACATATTCAAACCTTTTATTTGGTTGATGAACGCTATTTCTAACGCATTCCTAAGACTTATCAATATTCACCCTGTGGCTGGTCATGAGATACACTCCACAGAGGAGCTTCAGCTGTTGGTAAAACAAAGTGCCGCAGGAGGAGAGATAGAGGAGGAAAATTATGAAATTATCAAAAATGCTTTTGATTTTACTGACCATACCGCTAAGCAGGTAATGGTGCCGAGACAGAATATCATTACTATTGATATCAGCGAGGATAATGATGTGATTTTAAGTAAAATAATAGACTGCGGATATTCTAGAATTCCTGTATATGAGAACTCTATAGACAATATCATAGGGATTTTCTACACAAAAGAAATTATGCGTGAGTACATCAAAAACAAAGATGTAGATTTAAGAAAATTCTTGCGTGAGGCGTTTTTCGTGGTGGGAAGTAAGAAAATTTCCGATTTGATGAATGTTTTCCAGCAGAAAAAACAGCACATTGCGATTGTAATTGATGAATTTGGAGGAACGGAAGGAATCGTAACATTAGAAGATATTTTGGAAGAGCTGGTAGGCGAAATCCAAGACGAGGAAGATGATGAACAAAAGGTAGTGGATGAAATTGCTGAAAATACATTCTGGATACAGGCTACTCAGCCTTTGGATGAGATAAATGAACACCTGCCTGCACCGCTGCCAGAGGACTCTGAATACAATACCTTGGCGGGATATATCATGTATCAGCTATCGGATATTCCAGAAGAAAATCAGGAATTTAAGTTGTGTAATTATGCTTTCAAAATCTTGAAAATGCAGAATAAAAGTGTAGAGATGGTAGAGCTGAAATATGAACCACAGGATATAGAAGAAACGAATGAAGAGACAGAGAAAATATAACATATACTGCGAAAGTTCACAAACAGAGAAACAAACTGATGTTCTTCTCTTGGAGGAGGAGAATGCAGAAAATAAGTTGGTTCTTTATAATGATGATGTCAATACTTTTGATTTTGTGATAGAATCTCTTATAGAAGTTTGTAAACACACACTGGAACAGGCGGAGCAGTGCACTATGCTGGTTCATTATAAAGGCAAATGCACTGTGAAAACAGGCGATATGGAAATGCTTATGCCTATGCACCAGAAGCTTTTAGGACGAGGTCTTACCAGTGAAATAATATAAAAAAAACTGCTCAAATCTGAGCAGTTTTTTAGTTTTTAGCAATCCATTCTTTGAAGAAACTTTCTACTTTTTCTAGGCTGTAGCCTTTTCCTTCTTCAAAAACCTCACTGCTCTGCGTGTGGATTTGTTTTCCATTTTTATCTAAAATAATGAAAACAGGATAGCCAAACTTCTCACCAGGGTTGCCGTATTTTGCAAAAACTTTTTCGTTTTTATTCTTTGGAGAAAAATTTAGATGGTAATAAAGGAAATTCTCATCAACTATTTTATTTAGTTCAGGAGTCGTTTTTACAAAATTATCAAATCTTAAGCACCAGATGCACCAGTTTCCTCCCGCCTGCAAGATGATGTTTTTATTTTCTTTTTTAGCTTGTTTTACTAATTTTTGGATTTCTATTTCTGCATTGTCCTCCTCTCTGTATGGTTTTGGAAGAGCCAGTTTTTCCTGCTGTGGGCTTATTTCAGAAGTCTGAGCGTAATATAATGAAGGCATCAAAACACCTAAAAAAGCAAGTTTTATGAATATCTTTTTCATTGTTAAAATTTTTCCAAATGTAATAAAAAAATGGAATTGACAAAATTTGTATCTTCGCACCCAAAATTTATACATTGAATAATTTACTTTTTCATATTGTTTATTTAGCATCAAAACTGCCGCTGGGCGCGTTGTATATTATTTCGGATATTATTTTTTTCGTTAATTATTATATCATTGGTTACCGAAAAAAAATCGTTTATGAAAATTTAAAAAATTCTTTTCCTGACAAAAGCGAAAAGGAAATTAAACAAATTCAAAAGAAATTTTTTCGTAATTTTTCTGATTACATCGTAGAAACGGTGAAGGCGATGACAATCAGTGAAGAAGAACTGGGAAAGCGTGTAAAACACATTAACCAAGAGCTTTTTCATCAAGCCAAAGCCGAAAGAAAAAATGTGATTATCTTGGCAGGGCATGTTTTTGACTGGGAGTGGATTAACGCTTTTGCGAAAATCATTCCGCAGGAAAACTGCCACCCTGTTTATAGAAAGGTAAATAATGACTTCTGGGAGGAGAAAGTGAAACTTATCAGAAATCGTTTCGGGAATAAGGCGCTGAACTCTCGTGAGATTATCAGACATATATTGAGAACGCCTGTTGATGGGAATTCGGCGTATATGTTCGTGGCCGACCAGACGCCGCATTTCTCCGAGGTTTATTACGGATTAAAGTTTTTAAATCAGAGAACTCCTGTTTTCATCGGTTATGACAAGCTTTCACAAAGGCTGGATTTGGCTTTTATCTATTGTGAAATGAAAAAAGTAAAACGAGGCTATTACGAAGTGAGCTATCACCGAATTTACCCTGATGGAGAGCAGTTTAAAGAATATGAAGTGGTAAGAAAATTCCATAAAATGCTGGAAGAAACCATTAATGAGCACCCAGACAACTGGCTCTGGTCTCACCGAAGATGGAAATATCAGAACGACATCAAAAAATATGAGGAATAAATACTTTTTCTGATGAAACGAATTGCTGTTGTAATCCTAAACTGGAATGGGAAAAGCTGGCTGGAAAAATTCCTGCCTACGGTTCTCAAATACTCTGAATCTGCACAAATTTATGTTGTGGATAATGCCTCTACGGATGACAGCGTTTCGTTTTTAGAGAATAATTTTCATTCGGTAAAAGTGATTCAAAATGCCCAAAATTCAGGATTTGCAGGAGGATACAATGAAGGGCTGAAAAAGGTAGAGGAAGAAATCTACTGCCTGCTCAATTCTGATGTAGAAGTCACAGAAGGCTGGCTGGAAACTGTTTTGGATTTATTTCAGAAAAATCAAGAAATAGCGGCTATTCAGCCCAAAATTCTTTCTTACGATAGAAAAAATTACTTTGAATTTGCAGGAGCAGGAGGCGGTTTGATAGATAATTTGGGCTATCCCTACTGCCGAGGGCGTGTTTTTGATGATTTGGAGGAGGATAAAGGGCAGTATGATGACGAAACAGAGATTTTCTGGGCATCGGGCTGTTGTTTTTTTATAAGGAAGAGCGATTTTTGGCTGGTTGGTGGATTTGATGAGCGTTTTTTTGCCCATCAGGAGGAAATAGACCTTTGCTGGCGGCTGATAAATTTTGGTAAAAAAATATTTTATACAGGGAAATCCACGATTTATCATGTTGGTGGAGGAACTTTAAACAAACAAAATCCAAGAAAAACTTTTCTGAACATAAGAAATAATCTTTCCATGCTGGTTAAAAACCTACCTTTTTGGGCTTTGTTTTGGATAATTCCATTACGATTGGTTTTAGATGTAGCAGCTGGCATTTATCTTGCATATAAAGAGGGAATTTCGCATCCTTGGGCAGTTTTCAAGGGACATTTTGGGTTTTATGCTCAGTTCCCAGAAAGTTTTAGAAGAAGAGCAAAGTTTCAGAAAAAGAATTATTATCAAACCAAATATTTGGTTTTTAGGTATTTTATAAAAAAGTAGAATTTTTAAAAATATTAAATTATGAAATGGACAAACGACAGAAGTGACAATGTTGAAGACCGCAGAGGAAAGGGCGGTGGTAGAGGAATGATGATAGGGGGCGGACTTGGAACGGTAGTTATAGCATTGATAGTGATGTTTTTAGGAGGCGACCCTTCGGTGGTGCTGAATAACAGCGCTATTATGCAAGGTCAGGGACAGACAGAGCAAAGACAGCTGACTGAAGAAGAGCTTAAAACCTATGAGTTTGTGAGAATGGTAACTGCCGAAACGGAGGAAACTTGGATGGAGATTTTTGAGGAACATGGTTTGGAATACAGAAAACCGAAAGTGGTGATGTTTGAGCAGGTTACCCAGTCAGGATGTGGGACAGCCCAAGCAGCGATGGGGCCTTTCTATTGTCCAGCTGATGAGACTATATATATGGATATGAGTTTCTTTAATGAACTTCAAAGTAAATATGGAGCCAAAGTAACGGAATTCTCGGTGGCGTATGTTATGGCGCATGAGGTGGGGCACCATGTTCAAAATCTTTTGGAGACTTTACAGAAATCTGATAAAATGAGAAGAAGTGGTCGTTTTTCAGAAGCTGAAATCAATAAAAATTCTGTAGCTGTAGAGCTTCAGGCGGATTTTTATGCAGGAGTATGGGCTAGAAGAAGTAATAACAGAGAAAATTTCTTGGATTCCAAAGATATAGATGCTGCCATCAGTGCTGCTGAAGCAGTGGGAGATGACAATATCCAGAAGCGTTCCCAAGGTTATGTAAACCAAGAAGCCTTTACGCACGGTTCTTCTGCACAGAGAAAAGAATGGTTTATGAAAGGATATAACACAGGAGACATCAGACAAGGAAATACATTTGAAGCGCTGAGATAGGG
>CAUQQF010000006.1:0-84543 GCA_963520375.1 uncultured Flavobacteriaceae bacterium
ATTTCTTATATTTACTTGACTATAAAAACAACATCAAAAGTGAATATTTTGATATAGAAAAATTAAGGTGAATATTTGGTGATTTTAAAAACCGCGAACATTGTTTGCATAATTAAGAATTATAAAACTAAGATTTGAAAATCAGTGATAATCAAAATATGAATATAGAAGAAATTAA
Organism: uncultured Flavobacteriaceae bacterium; assembly: GCA_963520375.1. Classification (GTDB taxonomy): domain Bacteria; phylum Bacteroidota; class Bacteroidia; order Flavobacteriales; family Weeksellaceae; genus JABCPE02. Next base: position 179 of record CAUQQF010000006.1, read on the forward strand.
AAAGAAATTGCAGATACTTTTGGAATTTCCTCAGCTAAAAAAACACAGAGAAGTGTATATAAATCCTGTGCTGAAAGAAGAAAAAGTAGCCCAAATAGAGAAAGAAAATAATATCACTTTCCCTGCGGATTACCGCACCTTCATTACCCAAATTGCCAATGGCTGTGTGGGTCCCGATTACGGACTGCGTTCCCTTAAAGAAGCAACGGAAGATTTGATGTGGAAAGACCGGACTATAGACCTCTCCACTCCTTTCCCTTACACCGAGCATTGGAATGAAGAGGAATGGCTTAATAGTATTGATTGGGACGGAGGTGAACGCCCTACCCAAGAGGAGGTGGAATCCTATATGGATACAAAGCGCATTAGCGGTTGCTTGCAAATATGCCATATAGGGCACGGAGCTTCTTATCTTTTGGTGGTAAATGGTAAGGAAAAAGGCTATATATGGCTCGATAGTCGTCAGGATTATGGCGGACTATCGCCTGAATTTAATGAAAAAGGAGAAAAACTCACCTTTGAAATGTGGTATACCGACTGGCTGAATGAAATAGTAGATCCTGATAAAGTTCGGCATTACAAATCCATTCAGTTTATCAAAAAGGCTTTCCCGAAGATAGAGGAAACAGATTTTAGGCTAATGACTTATGTGCTTTACAACCATTATTCTGGTATGAATTTAGCATCACTCATCGCTCAGCTTTATGGACTGAACCCAATGGATGTTTATTTTGAAAAAGAAAAATTTATTCAAAGAGAAAAGTACGATGAACAGGCTATTCAAGAGTATGAAGTTAAATTGCGAGAAAGTGGTTTTTATGATTGGATAAAAGATACTGAATAAAGGTTTTAATCATATATTTCTTTAAAATCAAGTAAATCAATGAATACTGAGAAGATTTTTGCGGAATTAGAAGGTTTTGTTATTTATGAACCTCAGCTGATGCAGGAATACTTGTATCGTCATCATCTTAATGATAAAAATGTGCTTGCATATTTTACAGAAACACAGCATGGTGATAATATTACTCAAGAAGGAATAGTTGTTCCTATCATTAGGAGTAACGGCTGATGATTATGCTTTTAAAATCCTTGAAAAACTTCCTGCTAATTATAAAGTGATTTCTCAAGGATGGGTGTTACAGGTGGCCTCTGGAGAAATAAAGGTCATAGGAATAGGTTATTTATCAGATATTACAATGCTCACGGAAAATAAAAGTTTGTCATTTGCGGTGTCTAATGGTTGGTATCACCTCATAATTGTAAGTTATATAGATGATGTTTTAGGTAAAACTTTTGGCTTACATTTAATTCCCACTGAAGAAAAACCTATTTTCAAAGGAAATATGGCGACTGATTATGGTTTTTAAATTTTTGAGCAAAGTTAAAAAGATGAAAATAACATTACATATTTGGAAGTATATGAATCATTTTTGTCTGATTTGTGGTGAAAATGGAAAATAGTTTAAAATATAATTATTCCCAAATCCCATGAAATAAAGGCTTTAAATAAAGAAGCGAACTATCCAGAAATTTATTAAATTTGTGCGGTGAGATTAGGGAGGATAGTTTGTAATCGTTTTCTTGAATTTCACACTGTTTTGAGAGAAAAATAATGAGTGATACAAATAAAAAAATAAAAGTTCTTTTTCGTTTGCGTTCCATCGAGATGGGCGGTGTTCCTAGGGTCGTGCTGGATTTATTGAGAAACCTTCCTAAGGAAAAATTTGATTTGACTTTGATGCTTAATCTTTATCAAGGTGAGCTGGTTTCTGAGATACCCAAGGATATAAAACTCATCGTGGTGGAAAAAGGAAGAGAACAGATGTCTAAAAATCCCTTTATCCAGAAAATTCAGCTTGTGATGAGGCGAATAAGATTGGAAATTTATAAGCAGTTTCCATCTTTATTGTATGCTTTAAAAGTAAAAGAAGACTATGATATAGAGGTTTCTCCTGGCTACGCTGAGTTTGAGATGGTGCTGAATTCTCCCAATAAAAAATCAAAAAAGGTAGGCTGGTTTCATACGGATGTGAGTTATGATAATAACAAGAGCCGTGTCATGAATCGAATAAACCTTATGAAAAAGTTTGACTGGATGATTTTTGGAGCCAAACAAACGCGGCAGGTGATAGAGGATATCTATGGAGTGAGCTATCCCAAAAGTTCAGTGATATATAATGTCATAAAATTATCCGAATCTAGAAGTAAAGCCAATGCCTTTGAGGTGGATTATCCTATAAGACCTGTTTTTTCTTCGATGGGAAGGCTGCACAGCAGAAAAGGTTATAGCGCTCTGATGAGAGTTCATAAAAGGCTTTTAGATAATGGATTAAAGCATTCTGTAGCTGTGATTGGTGGGGGAAGTGAAATGGAAAATTTGAAAAAACAGCGTAAAGAATTAGGAGTAGAAGAGACCTTTATGCTTTTGGATAGTCAGAAAAATCCTTGGCCTTATATCAAAGCCTCAGATTATTTCGTTATGCCTTCTGAATCAGAGAGTTATCCATTGACAATAGGAGAAGTTATGGGGCTGGAAAAACCTATTATTTCTACAAATGTAGGGGGGATTCCAGAGATGATAGAGGATGGAGTAGATGGTGTTTTGGTGGATTGCAATGAAGATGCTATCTATGAAGCGATGAAACAATTTTTAACAGATAAAAATCTGGTGGATAGAATAACACAAGGGACAAAAAATGCTGATGAGAAATTTGATGAAAAGAAAATCTATCAACAGATTACCGAAGTTTTTGAAAATGTCCTGAAAAACTAATTTTTAGCATGGAAAAAATTACCATTTTTACTCCTACATATAATAGGGCGCATACTCTTGGAAGAACTTTTGAGTCTCTTAAAAATCAGACTATCAGAGATTTTAAATGGTTCATTATAGACGATGGTTCTACTGATAATACTAAAGATTTAGTAGAAAATTTTAAACAAAATGCCGATTTTGAGATTGAATATCATTATCAGGAAAATGCTCATAAATTTGTATCAATCATAAGAGGTGTAAAACTTTGTAATACAGAGTATTTCACGATTTTGGATTCAGATGATGCTATCCTGCCGAATGCTTTAGAAATTTTACTTGACGAAATAAAAAATGTTCCAGATGATATTGTTTTTGTGTGCGGGCTGGCTGTGGATGAAAACGGCCAACTTATCGGTGAAGAATATCCAAAATCGCCACTGGACTGTTCTATCTTTGAGATGAGATATCATTACAAAGTGAAAGGCGATAAATGGGGACTTGGCTTTACAAAGGTTTTCCGAAATATGAACTTACAGGAGGAAAAATACTTAGGAAAAGGCTTTATTCCAGAGGGTGTTTACCAATTTTTGTTCGATGTACAGGGGAAGCATAGGTTTATCAATAAAGCAGTGAGAGTCTATCACAGAGATTTGGAAGATGAGCATTCTTTGGCTAATAATTTCTATGATGTAAAAAATGCTTTTGGGTTATCGCAAAGCTATCTCACTTTCATCAATGTTTATGCAGATAAAATCTACAATTATCCCAAAACTCTCCTTAGGAATCTTATTGGTTATCAGTATTATTCATTAAAAAATAGAAGTTCAATATCAGAGGTTATCTCTTCTCCCAAAAATATAATTATCAAAATATTAGGAATACTGATTTTTCCTATGAGTTTTGTTTATCATAAGTTAAAATAAGTGGTAAAAAATGAAAAAAAAGAAAATTTTATTGATATATTATGTGCTTTTTAACCCTGGGGGAGTGGCTAGAGTGATGACTAATCTTGCCAATGAACTTGTGGAAGAGGGACATGAAGTTGAAATCCTATTGCTGACGAGTAAAACAGACGCTTTTTATTCATTAAATAAAAATATTAAAATCCATACGGCGGATATGTTTTCGCACTGGGCATGGGGAATTTGTGAATTTAATGTAAAATATCTCAAATTTATTCCTAAAATACAGAATATCAATTCGTATATCTCTCATATTGGGGTTTATTTATTGCTCAAAAATTGGCTTCTGAAAAACCATCAGAATTATGATACTATTATATCCTGCTGGTATAAAATTTCTTCTTTTTTGGGTACATTTAAAAATATTGCAGCTAAAACAATAGCTTGGGAACACACAGATTACAATGTGGGTGGATGGCTTTATGATAAAAAACTAAGAAAATTTTATAAAAATCTAAAAGGTATAGTATGTATTAACACACCTTCTGTCCAGTATTACAAGCATTTTAGCAAAACTTCATTCATTCCTAACATTATAGGAGAGCCATTTGAGAGTAAAAGTTTTATACCATCGGAAAGCAAAGAGAATATTATTTCCTTTGTAGGGAGGCTGGATAAAGGTAAAAATGTAGGGGAATTATTGGACATTTTTGAACAATCTAATCTTCCAAAAGACTGGATTTTACAGATTATAGGCGATGGAGTGGAGAGAAATAATTTAGAAAAATATGTAAAAGACAAGGGTCTTGATGCAAATGTATGTTTTTTAGGCTCAAAAAATATAGATGAAATTTCAAAACTATTAGATAAATCTAAAATCTTCGTATCTACTTCTTTAAAGGAAGGTCTGCCCACTGTACTAGTGGAAGCTATGTTCTGTTCTAATGCACTTATTGCTTATGATTGTAACTATGGACCTTCGGATATTATTAATGAAAATAATGGTTTTCTGATACCATTGGGAGACAAGAAGATATTCAGAGAAAAGTTGGAATATCTAATAATGAATCAGGATATTTATAATAATTTAAATAAATCTTCCTATGAAGAATCACAAAAATGGAAAAAAGGAAAGATTTTAGAAAAATGGACAGAAATACTATAAATTTGCCACTATTTTATTAGGTTTATGAATTTAATGATAAAAAAGTTCTTTCAGAATTATCGTTTTATTGGTGTTTTGTGGTTTGGGTTGTCATTGGTGGCTGTTCTCCAGACAGCTTTCCGACCAGAAAAGCACAATAACTATCTGATATTCAAAGGGGTTTTCTGGCATACGATACAGCAGCTTCCACTTTATGTTTCATATCCAGATGAATATTTTGATATGAATCATTATGGAATATTTTTCAGTGGAATTATAGCACCTTTTGCTGTTTTGCCTAACTGGCTGGGCTGTTCATTATGGATTTTAGCTAATTCGGCGTTTTTATATTGGGCTGTTCGCCAGCTGCCACTTCCGAAATGCGCGGTTATAGGCGTTTTATTTATTTCCGCTCACGATTTATATACTGCAGCAATGATGCAACAGTTTAATATCAGTATTATTGCGCTGCTTTTGGGGGCATTTGTTTTCATTGAAAAAGGGAAAAGCCACTGGGCTACGCTGTTTATCGTTATTGGGCTTTTAACGAAACTTTACGGAATTGTAGGTCTGGCGTTTTTCTTTTTTGCCAAAGACAAATGGCGTTTTGTATGGTCTGGACTGCTATGGCTCGGGCTGTTATTTTGTTTGCCAATGCTTTATTCCTCAGCGGATTATGTGGTTTCTCAATATCACGAATGGTATATTTCTCTTTCGGAGAAAAACGGATCAAATTTAGATACTTCGCATTATAATCTGCAAAATCTTTCCCTTTTAGGATTTTTACAGCGAACAGGAATTTACAATAATAATTTGGTGGTGATTGCTATAGGACTAGTTTTATTTGCACTGCCTTATTTGCGAATAAATCAGTATAAAAACTTAAGGTTCAGATTGTTACTATTGGCTTCGGTGAGTATATTTCTCTGTTTGTTCAGCACAGGGACAGAAAATAGCACTTATATCATCGCTTATGTAGGGATAGGAATTTGGTTTGTTTCTACTCCGAATAAAAATAAAACCTTGAAAATCATTTTATTATCTTTGGCTATTTTAGCATCACTTTCCCCGACGGATATATTCAAGCCGCTGAAAGAGCCTTATATTATTCGGTATTCTTTACGGGCAGTTCCGCCAGCGCTTATTTGGCTGAGTATCATTTGGGAAATGTGTTTTTTAAATTTTGAAGAAAATGAAGAAAATAGATGTCATCGTTCCATGTTATAACGAAAGCGAAAATATTATTCCGCTGTATGAGGCCATTAAGGGCGTTTTTTCTGAAAAATTGCCAGAATATTCATATTCTTTGATTTATGTAAATGATGGAAGTACGGATAATTCCCTTCAAGTTCTAAAAAAACTAAGCAGCGAGGATGAAAATGTAAAATATATTTCATTTTCACGGAATTTTGGGCATCAGTTGGCTGTAAAAGCAGGGCTTGACCACGCTTTCGGTGATGCGGTTATATCGATGGATTGTGATTTACAGCATCCGCCTGCTCTCCTTCCTGAACTTATCCAGAAATGGGAAGAAGGCAACCAAGTGGTAGCCACACTACGGACTTATCCTGCTGATATTTCGAAGAAAAAACAGCAAACATCACAACAGTTTTATAAAATTCTAAATTTACTTTCCGATATTGAAATAAAGGAAGGTTCGGCAGATTTTCGTTTGTTAGACCAAGCGGTGGTAAAGGTTATCCGTTCTATGAACGAAAATGAACCTTTCCTGCGTGGAATAGTCCCTTGGGTGGGCTTTCAGCAAGTATATTTGCCTTACACAGCGCAGGCTCGTTTTGCAGGACAGACCAAATATACGATGAAAAAAATGCTTCATTTGGCTTTGGCGGGAGTGACGGCTTTTAGTGTGAAACCCTTGTATTTTGCAGTGCTTTTAGGCTTTTTCTTTTCATGTTTATCTGTTTTGTACATTCCTTATGTGATTTTTGCTTTTATCAATGGCTCTGAAATATCGGGCTGGGCATCTCTGATAATGACCATCGTGTTTTTTGGAGGTTTGCAGCTCATTATTTTAGGAATTATCGGAATTTATATCGGAAAAATCTTTAAACAAACCAAAGAAAGACCAAGTTATATCATTCAAGAAGAAAATTTATAAATAAAAATACATAAAAATGAGAAACATAATTTTAATATTGCTAGTATTTTTCAGCTCATTTATTCAGGCGCAAGAAAAATATCAATTGTCAAGTCATATTTTGGATATTTCACAAGGAAAACCAGCGCCAAATGTTAAAATAAGCCTGTCCAAACAAGATAAAAATCAAAATTGGGTAGTGATAGACGAAAAATACACGGATAATAATGGGAGAATTAAAGAATTTTTGAAAGAGGAATCGGGTAAAAATAATAATGGAATCTATAAACTTACTTTTCATATTGTCCCTTATTTTGAACGATTGAAACAAAAAACTTTTTACCCTTTTATAGAAGTAGTTTTTGAGATAAAGGATACTCAGCATTACCATATCCCGATTACCTTATCTCCCTATGGCTATTCTACTTACAGAGGAAACTAATAATTACAAAAATGATTTACCTAAGTTTTGATATAGAAGAATTTGATATGCCGAAGGAGTATGGCTATGATATTGATTTTCAAAGACAAATAGCGATTTCTCGGCAGGGATTGATTTCCATTTTGGATGTTTTGAAAAAGCATAATGCAAAGGCAACTTTCTTCTCTACGGTTGTTTTTGCACAGCAGGTTCCAGACCTTATAGAAAGGCTCATTTCAGAGGGACACGAGCTGGCTTCTCATACTTATTATCATTCTGATTTTGAGAACGAACATCTGAAAATGTCCAAAGAAGCGCTTGAAAATCAGTTTAATGTAGAAATAAAAGGCCTGCGAATGCCCAGAATGCGCGAAGTGGATTCTGAGGAAGTGAAAAAAGCTGGTTTTGAGTACAATTCTTCTGTAAATCCCACTCTTTTACCTGGGAGATACAATAAACTGCATGTTTCCAAACAATTTTTCAATGAAAACGGCTTGTGGCAGATACCAACGGCTGTGAGCTGGTTTAGAATTCCACTTTTTTGGCTCTCATTTCATAATTTTCCGTTATGGATTTATAAATTTTTATTAGCAAAGTGCGTAAAATCAACGAGATACGCAGCCTTGTATTTTCATCCGTGGGAATTTACCGATTTGCGCCAAAAGGAATTTAATTTTCCAGCTTATGTGATGCGAAATTCAGGCGAAAAAATGATACAGCGCTTTGATGAACTGCTGAAATTTATCAACGAAAAAGGTTGGAAAACAGGTCTTTATAGAGATTTAATACAAAACGAAAGCAAAAAATAATGAAAATAGCATTTGATGCCAAAAGGTTTTTTCACAATACTTCTGGGCTTGGGAATTATTCTCGTGATTTGGTAAGGATTTTAGCAGAATATTCGCCAAAAGATGAGTTTGTCCTTTTAGCCGAAAAACAAAGCCAAAGAGGGAAGGATATTTTATCCCTTCCTAATGTTTCCTACGCTTCTGTATCAAAGGGAATGCTCGCAAGACAGCTTAAAATGGGCGTAGATGCGCAGAATTTGGGAGCGAATATTTTCCATGGACTTTCGGGAGAATTGCCTCTAAAATGGAATGAAAAACCGATAAAAAAAATCGTGACAATACACGATTTGATTTTTGTGCGCTATCCAGAATTGTATTCGTTTTTTGACAGGAAAATCCATTTTTGGAAGTTCAAAAAAGCGGCGGAAATAGCAGATTTGGTCATCGCAATATCTGAGCAGACCAAAAGGGACATCGTAGAATTTCTGAAAATTCCAGAAGAAAAAATCAGGGTAGTTTATCAGGGCTGTCATCAGGCTTTTAAGGAAAAATATACCGAAGAACAGCTAAAAGAAATAAAACAAAAATTCGGTCTTCCAGATAGATTCCTCCTAAATGTGGGAACGATAGAGGAGAGGAAAAATCTACTTTCGGTGGTGAAGGCTCTGCAAGGGACTGATATTCCGCTGGTTGTGGTAGGAAAAAAAACAAAATATTTCCAAAAAATAGAGCAGGAACTTGCAAAAAATAAAGTAAAAGCTTTGTTTTTGGAGAATGTTTCCATGCAGGAATTGGCGGGAATTTATCGCTTGGCGGATATTTTCATTTATCCAAGTTTATTTGAGGGCTTTGGTATTCCTGTGATAGAGGCTTTGTTTTCGGAAACGCCTGTCATTACGAGCAATACGAGCTGTCTTCCAGAGGCTGGGGGAGAGTATTCTCTGTATGTTAATCCGCTGGATGTGGAGGATATTTGGGTTAAAATCAAACAGTTATGGGATAATCCCGAGGAATGCAGATTCCGAGCAGAAAAAGGACTTGCTTTTGTTCAAAAATTCACTGATGAGCAGATTTTCAGGGACTTAATGAAAGTTTACAACGAGCTGGGAAGTTAGGTTTTGGAATAAATATTTTTGAAAATACGAAAAACAATAAACTATCTATCTGAATCAATTAGAAGATTACCTCAATTTTAACAATATAGATTCTTAGATTATGACTAATAAATTAAATAACATAGACTTCATTAATGATTGTTTGGATAAAGCGGATATGTTATATGACGAAGGCGATATTGATAAAGCGCTAGAAATATATCAAGATGCTTGGTTCAATGGTTTTATACAGCCTCCTTATCAAAATGATATTGATGGATTAGGTTGGTGTTTTTGTTATCAAATAACCGCTATTTTTGTTGAAAAAGAACAATATGAAGAAGCTATAAAATGGGCTGTTAATTTAATTAAATTTCCAGATAGAAATTATGATGACGACTATATTGTTATTGGTGAAATTTATTTGAAGATGAATAAATTTGACCTTGCATTTGAAATGTTTGATAAGGCTTATAAATCGGGCAAAGCTCGTGCTTTTAAAGGGCACGATGATGCTTGGAAATTTTATAAAAACTATAGGTCAGATTCTTAATTCCAACACTCTGTCTAAAGATATATCTGATGAGCAGATTTTCAGGTACTTGATGAAAGTTTACAACGAGCTGGGGAGATAATTGGGTAAAAGAAAATATTAAAGGGGGCATATCAAGTCTATGCCCAGAAACCAAAGAAAAAAAAGATTCAAAATGGAACAAACGGTAATTAAAGCATTCGCACCTAGTAAGAAGCATATACGAGCAGGCGATGTCTTTATCTACAAGACATCTTCTGGAAACGAATATTACGGCCTGGTTGTGAAGCACAAATTTGATCTAGCAGGATTTAAAAATTGTCTTCTTCTGTATTTTTTTGACGCAACAAGAAAAGAAACAGATTTTCATAATCTCTCTGTAAAAAAATATAAACTTTTATTTGCACCTACTCTTGGTGGTAGTGATTGTTGGAGAGATGGTTATTTCTCAAATGTGGGAAAAATTGAATTAACCGATGAAAACATATATCCAATTCATTATTTCAAATTTCCACAAGGTACTAGCGATGAGAATTTGAATTTAATAGATAATCCAGACCCGCTAATACCTATTGGAAGGGCTGCCTACCCTGTGGGATTGACTTTATTAGATTACATTGAGGATAGCCTCAATTAATCAATTAGCCAGCATAGCCTACTTGTGTAGTGTATGTGCATTCCGCACGCATGTGGCTTCAGTTTTCAGGTAGCCCATTGCCCTCCTCAGGCTACCTGAAAGCGCAGCTTCAACGCAGTCAAAAAAATGCAGACTGCTTTAGAACGGTTTACGGATAAAAGAGGTTTGCATTTAGAAATCAGGAAATCCTGTCAAAAGTATTTAGCAGATGAGCCTAAATATAAACACTTTTCGGTATTTTTAGAGAAAAAGAATAAATAAAATATGAAATGAATTTGACCTATAGATTGGAAATAAAGCTATTGGAAAATTCAAAAAAATGTAATGAATTATGTTAGAAAAAGATATTATCTCGTATAAAAAATGCGAAAAAGAAGATGAAAAGATGGATTTTTTGTCTGATTATGATAATAATCCAAGTGATGAATTCATTAAATTCCTATTGAATGAATTTGATAATGAAGAGGATGAATTTGTTCAAGTAGAAATAATTAAATTTATAGCAACGCATAGACAAAAATCTAATGAAATAAAAGAGTTTTTTCTTGATAAAATGTTGCTAAACAATGAGCTGGATGAAATGGTATTGTCTCACATAGCGCAAAATCTTATATTTTTTGAACTAAATTCAAGTGAATTTGAAAAAATCTATGAAAAAATTCTACTTGAAGAGCAAGAAGATGATAAACGGGAAGACTTTATTCCAGCCTTGTTACGACTTCTTTATATTAAACGAGATAAGGGGGCAAATGTTTATTTGGATGCCTTGAAAAAGTATGGAATCGACTTTGGCTAGAATAGTAGAAATTGATAAGCTGAACGAGCAGTCATAATCTGATTCCCACCTTTAAATTAATTTAAAACATGTAATTAAAAACTAGAGATTTATGGAGACTAAATTAGTTGAGCAGATAACAGAAATGCTCGATAAGTTACCAAATTCAATATGTAATCGGAATACTTCAATCGATGAAAGCTGGATTGAAGCTGGAGAGTCAGAATTTAATCTGAAACTACCAGAATACTATCGATGGTTTATTAAAAATTATGATTCTATAATATTATGGGGAGAATCCACTAAAACAGTATTTCCTCCTGAGTATAGAGATGAAGCAGATCAGGATATTTTCTATACTTATAGCTGGAATATTAATTATGATAAAAATAATCATGACAAACTTTTCTTCCTAGAAGCTAATGATATAGGATTCTTTTATTTTAAAATCATAGATAATAAGGCAGCTGAAGAGGTTTATTGCTTTGATTTATCTACAGGAGAACATGATTTATATGCAGAAAATTTTTTAGATTTTTTGAAAATAGAAATTTCTAAAAATTATTCTAACTACTTATAGTAACAGTAGGCATTTTAAAAGAAAAAAATGAAAAATGTTCCAAACAAAATTGTAACTAAACCAAAGACAACACTATGAAATATATCAGCAGAGAATTGGGAAAACCCAAGCAATTCCAGAAGTTGTTAGACTATCTGACCGCCTTTTTAAATGATGAAAATACAGATTCTACGCCATTGGATACAGCTAATACAATGTCTAAAATAGCCTGCTATCATCGTATGCCATCTGAATTTACAGAGAATGTAGACTGCTTAAAATTGGTGATTAATTTTAGTAACAAGTATGCAGATGATGAAAAAATTTTATGGCATTGTTTGCGCGCATTAGGCGAATTTGGTTTTTTATCCACTCAAGAAAAGTGCAAGCTTTTATGTTTTAATTATTTGAGTAAGTTCAGGAATCATGAGAGCAAAAAAATTCGGCGACGTGTAGCTCTAGATTTAATAGAATCTTATCGTGAATTATTAAAAAAAGAGCCTGATTGGTTTGATTATGCAGTCTCTCTTTTAGATCTACCTCCTGCTAATGAGTCATTTTGGGAATTTTCTATTATGCTCAATAATGAAATTAATTCGTTCAATAACGAACAAATTGCTTTCATTATCGGAAAATATGAAAAATTTTTACAAAAAACAAAAAATAATTTTTACAAAAAAACCTACACTCAGCTTGTAAAACTATTAAAAAAACACATTTCAGGGGAAACTATATTAAAGGCACAAGATTTATTGAAAGACGCTTAGTTAAAGTAGGTTGAGTTCATAAATCCAACATCTACTCAAGGCTACCTGAAACATTTGGTTGATTGACAATGATGAAATTTATTAGCATAGATATAGATTATTTTTAGATATTTTCCGTTATACTTTAAATAAAAATGAATGTATTTTATTGAATATTAAAAATTTATCTAAAATATGAGCGAAAAGAATAATGAAAAATAACCTTGAATTGTGTGACCAGTTTTATAATTTCATTAGAAAATAATTGTGTAGAAAATATTCTTCACAAATAGAAAAAATTACTATCTTCGTAGTGGGATTTTTCATAAAGAATAAGCAAGGTCAAGCATGAGTTACTTCTTTTCATTTTAGGTTGATTTACTTATGCAATTACCTTGCTTTTATTTTTTTTATTTTGGGAAATTTTAAAATAAATGTAAGAAAATGGATGTTAATAACGCTCATATTATCAGTGATTTACAGAAAATAGCGCTTCGCCAGAATGCTGTCTATATTCCTAATGCAAACACCAGTTTTACTAAACTGACAGGCGAAACGCTTCGCCTCATTGATACACTTCGCAAGCATGGATTTGTGGTTACAGAGCCATTATTACACGCCATCAATCACACCACTTCTGCCTTTAAAGAAGGGATAAAATCTCATTTTGAGGAAGTTTTGGGAACAAAATTAAACTGGACTCCTTTGGTGAAAAATTGGGAAATTCCCACAGGAGAGACCGTCTATGACCACTGGATAACGGCTTGGTTTAATGAAGAAATAGGCGAACTTCCTAATAAAGAAACCATAAGACACTATTACGACCAAGTTTATTATGATTATGGGTATGCTGCTGTAAAACTGGACTGCGGACATATTATACCTGATGGGACATTTCCCATGAACCGCTATAACGGCTGTCCATTCTGCGGAACGCCTTTTATTTTTGATAAATTAAAGCTTGAAAATCAAGGAAGTAAGCTCAAAGTCATCGACCTTTGGACAGAAAAAGAAATGAAGGCTCTTTTGGAGAGTCTGCTCATTTCTAAGATTCCGCTGGATGCTACGCAGACAGATTCACTCAAATTGCTTTTAAAATATTATAAACTTGAAAATGAGGTAGCTATAGGAATTAAAGAAACGCTGATTCTTGTAGTCGATGAGCTTATTTCGCAGGGAAAAGAGCAGGATGCAGGCGCGTATTTCCGTAGTCCGACTGATATTTTACGGTATTTATGGTACAAGAAAACAGGTTTTTTACAAATCATCAAACCTAAAATAGTCGTTAAAAACATAGAGCAAAATCACAAACATATCCAAAGACAGAATGATTTGAGTGTTTTTGCTAAAATTGTCGGTAAAGAACAACTAAAACTGAAATATTCCCGTAAAGAAGCTAAAATGGTAGCTGTTTGGCTGAACCAATTGCCTCTTTCGGTGGAAAAAATAGCCGAACATATGCACCCTAATCGCCAGATGTGGGTTCGTTTTATCCGAGCGCTTCGTTTGGCCGAATACAGCAAAAAGAAAGGCTTTGATAAGCTGAAAGCCGTTCTTGATGTTTTTTATAATCAAACTTATGAAGTCTGGCAGGGAAAAGTAGATTATTTCCGCTCAAAAACCGATGCAGAAAGGACTTTTGCGCTTTTACAGCAGAAACCGAGTTTGTTTGCGAGGTCGTTGTTTTCCAATATGCTTTGGTTCGGTGCAGAAGAAACTTTACAGACCTTTGAGAAGGTTTCCTCGGAAGTTCCTATGAAGTTTTTGCTTACCTTGAATTCTTTTGTGGAAATTTATTTTGACAGGGAAGCACAGCGAAGCGTAAAAACAGCGATAGGGACGAGAAAAAGCATTCCAGCGAATAAATTTTTGAGTTTGTATTCGGATAGTGAACTTGCTGGTTTTCAATCTTGTATAAAGGATTTTACTTTGAAAGAGATAGAGAGGAGGTTTTCTCAGTCCAAAGCAGGATTTAAAAAAATATATATTGACCCAAAATTGTACGAAATTCCGCTTCCCATAGGAGACAGAAGCCAAAATTTGCAGGATTTTAATCCGACTTTGATGGGAGAAACTTTTCCATTGGAAGGCAGTAAAATAAGGCTTTTTATGCAGTGGGGAAAAGGGCTTCCAGCCCAGCATATGGATATGGATTTGTCATGCAGTATTATTTATGAAGATAGGCAAAAGGTGTGTAACTATTCTAAACTCAGTCTATTAGGCTGTAAACACAGTGGCGATATTCGCTCTATTCCTAATAAAATTGGAACGGCGGAATATATAGATGTGGATATCAGTGCTTTACAAAAAGCAGGCGGGAAATATGTGGTGTTTACTTGTAATGCATATAGTTTGGGAAATATTACACCTAATTTGGTGGTGGGCTGGATGGATTCAAAACATAAAATGAAAGTCTCTGAACGAAGCGGAGTGGCCTATGATCCATCGTGTGTGATTCATCAGATACGAATTTCTCAACCTTTGCAAAAAGGCTTGGTTTTCGGAGTTTTGGATGTATCGGAGCAGAAAATTATCTGGCTGGAACAGCCATTTGTAGGGCAGACGATATGGAGTCTTTGTTTTGAGGATGTAGAGACTTTACTCAAAAAACTTTCAGCGAAAATTTCCGTAGGAGAAATATTAAAAATAAAAGCAAAAGCCCAGTCTTTGGAAGTAGTAGAAACTATGGAAAGTGCTGATTTTGTGTATAATGTGGAGTGGGCGAGAAAGGCAGAGAATATAAATGGTCTACTTTTAAATTAGGCTAAAAACTTATGAAATCAAAGCTGTTTTATAAGTAAAGATATTTGGAGCAAATGGATGAATTTTTGACAAAACTTTTTTCGAAATATCAGGATTTTCCTAGTTTTTTGGATTGTAGTCCCATTACTTCCGTCCATGATTTAGGCACGATGGGGGAAACACTGTTAAACTTGGCAGTTAATTCTCAGTCTAAGGAAGATGTTATTTTGCTGATAAAAAACGGAGCAGATGTAAATCAGCAGGGAGAACTGAATTTTACTCCTATCCAAAATGCCTGTATTCATGGGAATCTTGATATTATTGAAATTCTTTTAGAAAATGGCGCTGAAATAAGTGTGAAAAATGACTTTGGGTATGATGCAAAACACTATGCCACAGAAGAATACCATGATAAGAATAAGTCCAAAGAGATAATGAGTCTACTAAAAAGATGAAAAACAGCCATATAGAAGATTTAAGAAGGAAACTAAGCGAGCATCATTGGGTTATTTCAGAGGAGCTGGAAGGAAACGAGCTGGATATATCGGGATATTGGGTTATGAATCATCTGTATGAGCCGAATAAATCGCTTACTTTGGGTTTTGAAGGAATGGATGATTTGAAAGTTTTACCAATGGAAAAGAGTTATGCTTGTTTCTTATCTGAAAAGCCCTCTATATCACTATATTTTTCCAAAAATAATCCTAAAATGTGGAAAAAGAATTTGGAAGAGTTTGTTTTGAGTTTAAATTCCGTTATTTTTGACAAAATTTAATCCATGAAAAGAAAAGTTCTGATTATCTACACAGGCGGCACCATTGGGATGGAAAAAGACTACAACACGGGAAGTCTCAAGCCCTTTGATTTTGATTTGATTTTTGACAAATTACCCGAAATCAAATTGCTGGACTGTGATACTTACATTCATTCGTTTTCGCCGCCACTAGACAGCTCGGACATCGGCCCTGAAAAATGGAGAGCGATAGCAGAAGTGATAGAGGCGAATTATGAAAAATACGATGGATTTCTTATTCTGCACGGCACAGATACGATGGCTTACACCTCTTCGGCGCTGAGTTTTATGCTGAAAGGACTGCGCAAACCAGTGATTTTGACAGGTTCTCAGTTGCCAATAGGCGACCTGCGGACAGATGCCAAAGAAAATCTGCTGACGAGCCTTTATTATGCGAGTTTGTATAAAGAAAATGAGGCAGTTATTCAGGAAGTGGCTTTGTATTTTGAGCATCAGCTCCTGCGCGGAAATAGAAGTATAAAATACAGTTCGGAAAATTTTGATGCCTTCCAAAGCCCTAATTATCCTATTTTGGGCAAGTCTGGCGTGTTTTTAAATATTAAAGAAAGTTATCTCTTCCGCCCTCAACAGGATGAAAAGTTTTCTGTGGACTATCATCTGAGTACCAGCGTGCATTTGTGCAGGATTTTCCCAGGGATGAATTTGGAATATTTACTAAAAATAGATGCTGTAAAGGTTTTGATTATCCAAGTTTTCGGGTCGGGGACGATTTTCGGAGATACTGGAACGCTGGAAATTTTGCAGAAAATACGCAATAAAAATATAGATATCGTGGTCATAAGCCAGTGTCCATCGGGCGGCGTGAGTTTAGGAAAGTATGAAAACAGCAATGTTTTTTCTAAAATAAATGCCATCAGCGGAGGAGATATTACCATAGAAAGCGCTTTGACAAAGGCGATGCATCTGATAGACAATCCTAAATACGCTGGAAGTTTTTCCCAACAGTTTTCTAAAAATTTGAGAGGGGAGATGTCTTGTAATTAAAAATTATTTTATACATTTGCAAAATTAATAGAAAGGTGCTCGAGTGGTTGAAGAGGCCACCCTGGAAAGGTGGTATACGGGTAACCGTATCGAGGGTTCGAATCCCTTCCTTTCTGCATAGGTAAGATATTGATTTATAATATCTTACCTTTTTTTATTGGGTGGTTTTTATGGTTTTTCATCATTAAAATAATATTCATAAAATAGGAAAAAGTTCAAACAAATTTCAAATGAAAAATAGAAGAAAAACCAACAAAGAATATTTATTTAATGATGATTTGATTTTTTTTGTGATATCTTTGCTGCTGAATATATTTTGAAAGATATATTGTTTTTAAATGCTTGAAAATCAATTGAACTTAAATACGAAAGTAGATGACTCTGCCTCAAATAAAACTTTGAGAGTGGAAAATATGTTCGATAGAATAGCTCCGAAATATGATTTCTTTAATCGCTTGTTTTCGCTTCGGATAGACCTTTTGTGGCGAAAAAGTTTAGTGAAATGGATGCAGAGCGATGACCCAAAACAGATTCTAGATGTGGCCACAGGAACAGGCGAACTGGCAATAGCGCTTTGGAAAAAATTCAGAGTGAAAATAACTGCTGTGGATTTGTCCCAAGAAATGCTCAATATGGCCGATAAAAAAATCAAAGAGCTGGGAGCTGACATAACCATTCGGAAAGCAAATGCAGAAAATTTACCTTTTGAAAGTAATAAATTCGATGCTGTGAGCGTTGGATTTGGAGTAAGGAATTTTGAAAACTTAGAAAAAGGTCTAAGTGAGCTGAGGCGAGTGGCCAAGGAAGACGGAAATGTCTATATTTTAGAATTTTCAAAAATGGAGGGAGTTTTGTCGCCTTTGTATAATTTTTATTTTAGGAAAATGCTTCCATTTTTAGCAAGGATGATTTCTGGTGAAAAGGAGGCGTATACCTATCTGCCAGACTCTGTGCAGAATTTTCCTTGTGGGGAGAGAATGAAAAATATTTTATTAGATTTGGGGTTTTCAAAAGTGGAGTACAAAAAATTAAGTTTAGGAATTGTAACAATTTATAAAGCAAAAAAATAAGATGAAAAAATTGTTTGGAATATTATCATTGTTTGGATTTTTTTCAATGTCGGACGCACAGTCGCTCTTTAATATCAGGGACAGACCAGACAGGCTGGAGTGGATAGATGTGGATAAATACAGCTATGGTTTTTATCTGAATGCCAATAGTTTTGATTATAAAGTAAAGCTAGCGAACGGATTTTCAGAGCAGAATAGTCCTGTGATAGTGAGAAATTCTGTGGGATTTGGGGCTGGACTTATAGGAAGAATGAAACTCAATGATTATTTGGATATCAGGCTGGAACCAGGGATTCAGTTCGTGGAGAGGGAGCTTACTTTTAAAAATGCAGCGGTTTTAGCAGTGAATCCTGCGGACAGAGATTTATACACTTTGAGAAAGGTGAAATCCACCTATGTAGATGTTCCTGTAATGCTGGAACTTCATGGGAATAGATGGTTTAACTCTCGTCCTTACGCAGCGGGAGGGGTGAATTGGCTGGTGAATTTACAGTCTAATGAAAAAAATGTAAATGATAATTTGCAAGGGACTTTTAGAACCAGAACGAATAATTTTGCATGGTCAGCGGAGATAGGAATACAGTTTTATTTTTCTAAGTTTAAACTTACTCCCGCGATACGAGGAACATTCTTAATAAACAACGAACTGGTGCAGGATAATGCGACAACGCCTAGCTACTGGGCAGGGACAATGTCTTCCTTAAAAACAAATGCACTGATGTTTGTTCTAAAATTTGAATAAAAATAGAACCATAGACGAAAGTTTATGGTTTTTTATTTAAAATTTAGTAAAAATCCAAAAAAAAATGTAATTTTGCGTATTAAGGTTAGAACAAACTTCTGGAGATGTCAGTAGATTTAGATAAAAATTTTTCTGTATTAAGAGATAAAATTCTAAAAATCAATAAGGATTATAAAGAATTATCAAAAGAATATGAGGATTTGCGGAAAAAATATGATTTGCTGAAAGGGAAATATGAAGAGGAGCAGAGAGAAAATCAGGAGTTGAAGGAGGAACAAAAAAAGATAAAATTGATTTCAGCAATTTCTGGTAATCCAGACCATAATAGATTGATGAAAAATCACATCAATAAACTGATTAAGGAAATTGATGCATGTATAGCTTATCTTAGAAATACAGGAATGTAATGGCTCAGCAGGAAATAAGAATAAACATAGCAGGGCGGTATTATGCAATGTATATCACCCCAGAACAGGAGGAAGTGGTGCGTAGAATTGGGAAAAATATAGATATGACGATAAAGGAGATGGAGAATAACTATGCTACCAAAGACAAACAGGATGCTCTCGCGATGACTGCTCTTAGGCTTATGATAAATGCAGAGTTTAATTTACAGAAAAAAGATAGAGAGCTGAAAGAAGCTGATGAAAAGCTGAAAGAAGTAATAAATTTTTTGAAGGAGCTAGAACAGGATAACAAAGAATAATAAATGAAACCTGCAATAATTCTAACTTTATTTAGGTAAACTCAACGCTAAACAATTACCGAGTAAAGGTCTGCTCAATGGCGTGCCGTCATCTTGTCGGATTACAGAGAGTAGAAATAAGCTCAAATCGTGTTGATAGGGAGTTTACTCTAACATCACAAATGGATTATTGTGGGTTTTTTGTAAAAATATTGGAAAGAAAAATAATAAAATAGTTAATAGATAATGGAGATAATTTATATCATAATAGGTCTTGTAGTGGGAGCTTTGGGAGGAATTCTTTATTCAAGGAAAGCCACAAATTCCAAAGCTAATTTCATTATAAAAGATGCTAAACAAAGTGCAGAGAACATCATTCAAAATGCCAATGTACAAGCAGAATCTATAAAGAAAGAGAGGATAGTTCAGGCAAAAGAAAAGTTTTTAGAATTAAAGACAGAACATGATGCCAATATCCAAGCTCGTGAGAAAAAAATGCAGGAAGTAGAGAAAAGAGCAAAGGATAAAGAAAGCAAACTCAATGATGAACTCAGTAAAGTTTCTAAACTTGAAAAAGATTTAGAAAAACAACAGACTGAATATCAAAGAAAATCAGAAATCATTGATAAAAAACAAGCTGAACTCAATGAAGCCATTTCTCAAAAAGTAGAAATGTTGGAAAAAATATCTAACTATTCTGCAGAAGAGGCCAAAAAAGAATTGGTAGAATCTCTAAGAGCAGAAGCGAAAACCAGAGCCCAAGCTTATGTGCAGAACATAATGGAAGAGGCTCAGATGAATGCGAAAAACGAAGCAAGAAAAATCGTTATTCAGACCATTCAGAGAATCGGGACAGAGCAGGCGATTGAGAATTCAGTTTCGGTATTTAATATAGAATCTGATGAGGTTAAAGGGAGAATTATCGGTAGAGAAGGACGAAATATCCGTGCTTTGGAATCTGCTACAGGCGTTGAAATTATAGTGGATGATACGCCAGAGGCTATTTTGCTTTCGTGTTTTGACCCTGTAAGAAGGGAGATTGCACGCCTTTCGCTTCATAGACTTGTTACTGATGGAAGAATTCACCCTGCAAGAATAGAAGAAGTTGTAGAAAAAACCCGCAAACAGATAGAAGAGGAAATCATAGAAGTAGGTAAGAGAACGATAATAGATTTGGGTATTCATGGGCTTCATCCAGAACTTGTAAAAATAGTGGGTAGAATGAAATATCGTTCTTCCTATGGGCAAAACCTGTTACAGCACTCTAGAGAGGTAGCAAATATAGCTGCCACTATGGCTGCGGAGCTGGGATTAAATGTGAAATTAGCTAAAAGAGCAGGATTATTGCACGATATAGGAAAAGTTCCAGAAGAAGAGTCTGAATTACCACACGCGCTTTTAGGAATGCAGTGGGCAGAGAAATTTGGAGAAAATCCAGAGGTGGTGAATGCTATCGGTGCACACCACGATGAGATAGAAATGACCTCTCTATTATCTCCAATCATTCAAGTAGCCGATGCGATATCAGGAGCAAGACCTGGAGCAAGAAGACAAGTTTTAGAATCATATATCCAAAGATTAAAAGATTTAGAAGCAGCAGCATTAAGCTTTGATGGAGTTTCTAATGCGTTTGCGATACAAGCGGGTAGAGAACTGAGAGTAATGGTGGAGAGTAGCAAGGTAAATGATGAAAGAGCTCATCAGCTTTCGTATGATATTTCAGAGAAAATACAAAACGAACTAACTTACCCAGGACAAGTAAAAGTAACAGTAATCCGCGAAACTAGAGCAGTAAATATAGCAAGATAATTTGAAGAGTCTTCCTTTTTTGGGAGGCTTTTTTGTAATTTTGTCAGAGATGAATTTTTGATGAAAAAATAGAGTATATAAATGAAATTAACTCTCTAATAAAAAATATATTATATCAAATGTATTTTTTTCTCTCTGAGAAATCAATAATTATTTAATTTATTATTGTATATTTGCTAACAATTTTAAGTAAGGCTATTTATTTTTTGTAATTTTTGTGCTATAAAATTTATAAATCCTTATTTATATGGGTAGGCGTAGTAGTTCTATCCTTTAGGAATTTTACAATAAACTAAAAAAATCACAATTATGCCAAATACTATAATCATAGGTTCAGGGTCTTATATTCCAGAGAGAGTTATTGATGGAAATTATTTTTTAGATGCTGTTTTCTATGATGAAAATGGAAAAATTATAGACAAACCTAATGAGGAAATTGTTAAAAAATTTGTAGAAATCACAGAAATTGAACGCCGTAGGTATGTGAATGATGATGAGAACAATTCTGATATTGCGACAAAAGCCTCTGAAAGGGCAATTCAAGATGCTGGAATAGACCGCGAAACTCTAGATTATATTATCTGTGCGAGTAATTTTGGAGAAATCAATGTAGATGGGATAAGTAGCTTTATGCCTTCTATGTCTGCAAGAATAAAGCATAAACTTGGCATAAAGAGCAGAAAGTGTGTAAATTATGATATGATTTTTGGCTGTCCTGGCTGGGTAGAATCTATGATTTTGGCGGATTCTCTCATAAAGGCAGGAAAAGCCAAAACTATTCTTGTGGTGGGTTCTGAAACACCGAGCCGAGCATTAGACCCATATGATAGAAATAGAATGATTTTTGCAGATGGTGCAGGTGCTGTGGTTGTAAAAGCAACAGATGATGAAACTGTGGGAATGATTTCTTCGGCGACTATTTGTGATAATCAGGAAGAAATTACTTATTTGGATATGGATTGTTCTTTAAATAAGGACCATGACCCAAAGAAAAAATATATCAGAATGGCAGGAAGAAAAATTTATGAATATGTTTTGACGAATGTTCCTCCTGCAATTAAGGAAACTATCGATGCTGCGGGAATTGATATAGATGATGTAGAAAAAATTCTAATCCACCAAGCTAATGCTAAGATGGACTATGCAATCATCCCAAGACTCTACAAGCTCTATGGCAAGAACGAATATGACCACAATATCACTCCTATGATTATCCAAGAAATGGGAAATACTTCTGTGGCGAGCATTCCTACGATGTATGACCTCATTACAAAAGGTAAAATGGAAGGACACAGCATGAAAAAAGGAGATTATATAGTGATGTGTTCTGTGGGTGCAGGGATGAATATCAATGCATTCGTTTACAAAATGCCTTAACAATTGAATACTTTTTTCATACAAAAACTATAAAAACCACATCAGCATAAATCTATGCTGGTGTGTTCTTTTGAATAATATTTATATTTTTAAAAACCTATGCAGAAACAATTTTTACTTCTCTTTGGGATTTTTGTAGTCTTAGAAATATATGTTTATCAGGGAGTTAAGAATTTGGCTCAAAATCCTTTTATCAGAGGAGGATATGTGGTGGCTAATGCTCTGATTTATGCAATTATTTTCTATTTTGCTGTTATCAGACCAGATTCCTCCAAAGTTCCTTTTATGATGAATATTGTGATGATATTCATCGTTCCAAAACTGGTTATGGTTCTTTTTCTTTTGGTGGACGATATTTTTCGGTTTGGGAAGTATTTGGTTCAGACTTTTTCTGCCAAGGCAAGCCACTATCCAGAGAGGAGAAAATTCCTTGGTTTGATGGCTTTGGGCGGTACTATACTGCTTTCTCTTGCTGTGATAGATGGCATTATTTTTGGAAAATATCGCCATATTTTAAGAAAAGTAAAATTAAAATTTAAAAATCTTTCCAAAAGTTTCAAAGGATATAAAATTGTCCAAATTTCTGATGTTCACAGTGGGAGTTTTTCTGACCCTTCCAAATTGCAGCACGCTATAGATTTAATCAATGAGCAAAAACCTGATTTAGTGCTGTTTACAGGAGATATGGTGAATAATTATGCCGATGAGTTTAAGCCTTTTATACCTTTATTTTCTCAAATTAAGGCTAAAGACGGGAAGTTTTCCGTTTTGGGAAATCATGACTATGGACTTTATGGGCAATGGAATACGAGCGAGGAGCAAAAACAAAATGTTCCAAAACTAATTGATTATCAAAGACAAGCAGGTTTTGAAATGCTCCGAAATGAGCATAGAGTTTTTGAAAGAAATGGCGAAAAAATCTATCTTTTAGGAGTAGAAAACTGGGGAGAGCCGCCTTTCCCTCAGTTTGGTGATTTGGATAAAGCTGTAAAAGGCGTTCCTACGGATGCAGTGAAAGTACTGATGTCACACGACCCTACTCATTTTGATGCAGTGGTAAAGACTCATCCCTCTGATATTCAGCTGACTCTGTCTGGGCATACTCACGGAATGCAGTTTGGTCTTGATTTGAAAAATGTGAAATGGTCGCCAGTGCAGTATCGCTATAAAAAATGGATAGATTTATACGAAAGTATGGGCAAATATCTCTATGTGAATAGAGGGTTTGGAGTCATAGGTTTTCATGGAAGAGTTGGGATTTATCCAGAGATTACTTTGATAGAATTAGATTAATCTTTTAAATATAAAAAGAAAAACCTCCAAATTTTGGAGGTTTTTTTATTGTTTTTAGTAACCTAATAATTTTAGGACATCTTCAGGTTTTTGCTCTTCGCTAAATACCTCATATTCAAGCTCTCCATCTTTATTTCTGTTGATAAGAATATGTTTTGGCTGTGGAATCAAACAGTGGTGAACACCTCCGAAACCACTGATGGTTTCTTGGTAAGCTCCCGTATTGAAAAATCCGATATAAAGAGGTTTAGTATCGCTAAACACAGGAAGGTAGATGGCATTGGTATGCTGTTCAGAATTGTAGTAATCATCTGAATCACAGGTCAATCCACCCAAGAAAACTCTTTCATATGAATCTTCCCATCTGTTTAGCGGAAGCATGATGAAATGGCGGGAAATAGCCCAAGTATCAGGTAGGGTAGTCATAAAACTACTGTCTATCATATCCCATTTTTCTCTGTCGTTTTGGCGTTTTTGGCTGATGATTTTGTAGAGATTAGCACCGCTTTCACCAACTGTGAAAGACCCAAACTCAGTGTAAATATTAGGTTCTTCTACGCCTTCTTCTTCGCAGAATTTCTTGATTTGAGATACAATTTCATTAATCATATACTCATAGTCATAATCAAAATTAAGAGAAGTTTTTATAGGCAGCCCTCCACCTATGTTTAGGGAATCCACCTCTGGTGCGATTTTCTTCAAACGAGCATAAACACGCAGACATTTGAATAATTCGTTCCAGTAATATGCGGTGTCTTTTATTCCTGTATTGATGAAGAAATGGAGCATTTTCAGCCTTGCATTCGGGTGTTCTGCGATTTTTTGGCTGTAATAAGGGATAATGTCCTTGTATCCAATTCCTAGTCTTGATGTATAAAATTCAAATTTCGGTTCTTCCTCTGATGCGATACGGATACCGATATCAAAGGTTCTGTCGATGCTTTCTGTCAGTTTGTCCAGCTCACGATAATTGTCAATTATCGGCATTACATTCTCAAAGCCATCATTGATAAGGTTTGAAATTTTTTCAAGATAATCATCTGTTTTAAAACCATTACAGATGACCTCTATATCTCGGCTTACTTTCCCTTTTTCAAAGAGTTTTTTCACGATATCGATGTCAAACGCAGAGGAAGTCTCCACACTGATATCATTTTTCAGAGCTTCTTCCAAAACAAAAGAAAAATGGCTGGATTTCGTGCAGTAGCAGTATCTGTAGCCGTTTTTATAGTCGTTTTTATCGATAGCTTCCGCGAACCATTTTTTGGCTCTTTGTATGTTTTGTGAAATTTTTGGAAGGTAACTTACTTTCAGCGGCGTCCCGAACTTCTCCACCACATTCATCAGATTGATTCCGTGAAAGTGCAGGCTTTCGCTGTCGTAGTTGAACTCTTCCTGTGGGAAATATAAGGTCTGGTCTATTAGCTCAGAATATTTTATTTTCATTTTTTGTAGGTATAAATTTTGAGTTAAAAATGATATGCAAAAATGCAAAAAAAATGCGAACAATAAAATTTTATCTTATAAACACTTACACACATTATAAAAGATTTAGGTTTTAAATAAAATTCATAATTTTACGCCCATGATTACAAAAGAAACCATAGACAAGATTTTTTCTGCCATTCGCGTGGAGGAAATCGTCGGCGAATATGTCCAGCTGAAAAGAGCGGGGTCTAACTATAAAGGCCTCAGCCCTTTTGTAGATGAGAAAACACCGAGTTTTATAGTTTCTCCGAGTAAACAGATTTGGAAAGATTTTTCTTCTGGAAAAGGCGGAACGGCGATTTCTTTTCTGATGGAAATTGAAGGGTTTTCCTATCCAGAAGCCCTCCGCTATGCTGCTAAAAAGTACGGAATAGAAATAGAGGAGCTGAAAAAAGACCTCACCGAAGAAGAAAAAAAGGCGCAGACTGACAAGGATTTACTATACAAAATCCACGAAGTGGCGAATGATTTTTTTCAGAACCAACTTTATGAAACTGAAGAAGGGCGGAATATAGGGCTTTCTTATTTCAAAGAACGCGAGCTGAAACCAGAAACCATCAAGAAATTTCAGCTCGGATATTCTCCAGAACTCAAAAATGCCTTTACACAATATGCTGTAAGTAAAGGCTATTCCAAAGAAATTTTAGAAAAATCTGGACTTTCCATCTTTTCGGAAAAATCTACGGAAGGAATAGACCGTTTCCGTGAAAGGGTGATTTTCCCTATCCATGGGTTTTCAGGGCGTGTGCTGGGATTTGGCGGCAGAATTTTAAAATCAAATACTAAAACCGCGAAATACCTAAATTCTCCCGAAACAGAGATTTATCATAAATCCAATGTGCTGTATGGATTGTTCCAGTCTAAACAAGCCGTTTCGCGCGAAAATATGTGCCTCTTGGTAGAGGGCTACATGGATGTGGTCGCCCTGCATCAGTCTGGAATAGAAAATGTGGTGGCGAGTTCTGGAACTTCCCTGACTACAGAGCAGATAAAGCTGATAAAAAGGCTGACCGAGAATGTTACCATTCTTTTCGATGGCGATGCAGCGGGAATAAAGGCGAGTTTCCGAAGTATAGACATGCTCCTCGCGGAAAGTATGAATATCCGTATTCTGTTGTTTCCAGAGGGACACGACCCAGACAGCTTTGTGAGGGAAAATTCAATGGAGTTTGTCAAAAATTTCATTAAAGAAAATTCAAAAGATTTCATCGATTTTAAAGCTGAAATTCTCCTTAAAGAAGCTGAAAACGACCCAATAAAAAAGGCTGAAGCCATCAGAGATATTGTGAAATCTGTGGCGCATGTGGATAATGGGCTGAAACAGGAAATTTACCTCAAACAGATAGCGACTCAGTTTGGGCTCACGGAAAGAAATCTTTTTGATGAACTTCAGGTTCAGAAACAGATTTTGAAAGGACAGCCGCAGCCAAAACCAAAACTGGAAATTGTCCCAAAAACGGAGGAAAAGCCTTTTGCAGATTCTGATAAAACGGCGGGATTATTGGTTTTGGAAGAAAAATTAGTGGAGTTGATGCTGAAATACGGCGACAGGATTTTGACCCGAAGAGACTCTGAAAATAATTCTTATCAAACTACTGTGATAGAGGAAATTATCCATCATTTTCAGGAAGATGACTGCGAAATCCTTACGGAAACCAATAGAAAAATCATAGATGAAGTTCGGCAGGGCTTGGAACAGAACGAAATCCGCTCAGGGAATTTCTTTTTTGGGCTGATGGATGAGGATATTTCAGGGAAAATAGCCGATGCTCTGGTGGAAAACTACGAAACCAGCGATTGGAGAAAATTTAATATTTATTTCCGAACCGAGGACGAAGTTTTGGATAAAGTTGTGAGGGATGTTATCCTTCGCCACAAAAGAGAATATGTGCTGAAACTAATAGAAGATTTGAAAAAAAGTCTGGATGAAACGGAGGAAAAAGCGGAAATTTATGAACAAATCGTCAGACTAAACCAGCTGAAAAGTAAAATAGACCAAAAACTTTTTCGGATTTTGTGACAGATTGGTTACCTTTGGGAATTGGAATAATTTTTGAGAAAAAGGAGATAAAACTATGTTTATAGTATCATTAAACTACAAAAAGGAAATTAGTGAAGTAGAAAAATATTTAAAACAACATGTGGATTTTCTGGATAAATACTATTTGCTCGGAAAATTCATCTGTTCAGGAAGAAAAAATCCAAGAACGGGAGGAATTATTCTTGTAAATGAAAAAGATAAAGAAATGGTAATTGATATAATGAAAGAAGACCCATTCTATAAAAATGAAATTGCAGAATATGAATTTATAGAATTTATTCCGACCAAATTTGATGAAAAATTTGCTTATTTTGTAAATAATTAACCTTAAAAAGATTTATATATGGACATAAAGAAAGAATTTAGAGATTTTTCTGTAAAACATTTAGGAAATAATGGGCTGGTAACGGACCAATATATGGGAATGTTCAATCCTACCAACCTTACACCATACATCACCGAAGAAAGAAGGCTGAATGTAGCGCAGATGGATGTTTTCTCAAGACTGATGATGGATAGAATCATCTTTTTGGGAACAGGAATTGATGACCAAGTGGCGAATATCGTGACGGCACAGCTGCTATTTTTGGAAAGTGCTGACCCAAGCAAGGATATTCAGATTTATATCAATTCGCCTGGTGGAAGTGTTTATGCGGGATTGGGAATTTATGACACGATGCAGATTATCAAACCTGATGTAGCTACGATTTGTACAGGAATGGCGGCTTCTATGGGAGCGGTGCTTTTGGTTGCAGGTGAAAAAGGAAAGCGTTCTGCATTGAAGCATTCCAGAGTGATGATTCACCAGCCGAGTGGCGGCGCACAGGGAGTTGCGAGCGATATGGAAATCAATTTGAGAGAAATGCTTAAATTGAAAAAAGAACTTTATGATATTATTTCCGAGCATTCTGGACAGTCTTACGAATGGGTGGAAAAAGCATCAGACAGAGACTACTGGATGACTTCCACTGAAGCGAAAGAAATGGGAATGGTAGATGAAGTTTTGGAGAAAAAGAAATAAATAAAAGCTATAAAATTAAAAGGTCAGAATTTTCGTTCTGACCTTTTTTTGATTTAATCTAAATCTCGTTCTTTTAATAGTCTTTTGTGAATGATTTGAGCCATTGCAACACTCATTTCATAGAGTAACAATAGCGGAATAGCCGCGATAAACATACTGACCACATCGGCAGGCGTGATAATAGCCGCGATAATCATAATGATGACAATGGCGTGTCTTCGGTAAGTTTTCATCAGCTGAGGAGTAAGAATTCCTAATGAAGTCAAAACATAGACTATCATCGGAAACAGGAAGATAATCGCCATTCCAAAAACCACTTGCAGGAATATGGAAAGATAATCGGACAGGTCATAGCTCAGCCTTATTTCATCTGAAATTCTAAAGAAATACCCAAAATTGATAGCGAATGGCAAAATGATGAAATACCCACATAGTGCGCCAAAGAAGAATAAAATCCAAGTGCCATGGATGATGATAAGGGAATATTTTCTCTCGTTCGGCAGCAGAGCAGGGCTGATAAATCTCCACAGCTCCCAAATAATATAAGGAAACGCCAGAAGAATCCCTCCAAAAATAGAAATAGACATCATTACATTAAACTGCTCATACAGTTTTCGCACTTGTATAGGAAACGTCTCAGGAAGCGAAATGCTTTCTTCGCCCAAATATTCTTGGGTAAAATAATTGATGTATCTAAAAGTAGGAAAATCAGGTTTGGTAGGGTAGAAGAGGATATTATCCACTACCCAATTGGTATTGATTCCGATGAAAACCGCAGCGATGATTATGGCTATCACAGACCTTATAAGGTGTCCGCGCAGTTCTCCCAAATGGTCTAAAAAAGACATTTCTTTTTGGTCGCTCATTCTGTTTTTTAGTTTATGCCCTCATCCAAAAGGCGGTGTAGGTCTATAATTCCGAAGTATTTCCCTTGGTCTGTC
The DNA here is from genome assembly GCA_963520375.1 of uncultured Flavobacteriaceae bacterium. GTDB lineage: Bacteria > Bacteroidota > Bacteroidia > Flavobacteriales > Weeksellaceae > JABCPE02. The sequence continues at coordinate 29,640 of CAUQQF010000006.1, forward strand.
ACGACCAGCTGTCCGATGTTGTTTTGTTTCAGTATCTGCATAGCTTCCTTTGCGAGGGCGCTTTTCTCTATGGTTTTAGGGTTTTTGCTCATAATGTCTCTTGCAAAAATCCCTGAAATAGAGTCTCTTTCGGAGAGCATTCTTCGCAGGTCGCCATCGGTGATTACACCTTTTATTTCTTCGTTTTCGGTGATTACGGTGATGCCGTGTTTAGAGCTGCTGATGGAGATAATGACTTCTTTTATAGTGGCATTGATGTCTACTTTTGGTTTGTTTTGAGAGAGAAACTGCTCTACTTTTGCCGTTTGTTTGCCCAAAGCTCCACCAGGGTGGAATTTAGCGAAATCTTCTTTTTTGAATTGGTTAAGTTCCATCAGACATACTGCCAGAGCATCGCCCAGAGCCAGCTGAACCGTAGTGGAAGCGGTAGGAGCCAGCTGATTAGGGCAGGCTTCTTTGGAAACATGTGTGTTTAAGGTGATTTCCGAAAACTCGGCGAGTTTACTATTCATGTTTCCTGTCATCCCAATGAGCGCCGAAGAATATTTCTTTAAAAACGGCAGAAGATTTACGATTTCGGGTGAATTTCCTGAATTGGAGATGCATAGCACCACATCATCTTTCTGAATAACTCCTAAATCTCCATGAATAGCCTCGGCAGCGTGTAGGAATTGTGACGGCGTCCCTGTGGAATTCAGTGTTGCTACTATTTTATTCCCAATGTGGGCGCTCTTCCCGATGCCTACTACAATCAGTTTTCCTTTGGCTTTATGAATGGTATTTACAGCCTTGTTGAAATTCTCATCTAAGCGGTTTTTAAGGGCTTTCAGCTCTTCTATTTCCGCAGAGATGGTATTTTTTGCTATTTGGATTAAATCTATTGAGTTCAATTTGGTAAAATTTTATTACTTTTACATTTCCGTTCAAAAATAATAATTTTTTTTCTAAAAATAATCATGGGAACAAAACATATGATACAATAACTATGAGATATTTAATTGTTTTCTTATCATTCGTGTTTTTCCATTTAAATGCACAGCCCTTGCCTACAATAATTATTGTTGATAGTATCTCTGTTTCAAAGAAACCTCTTTTTGTGAAAAAGATAAAGACAAATAATGTAGAAACTATTTATTTTTTGTCTTCGTCTATGAAAAAAACGATACCTATGGCAATAACAAATAAGAGCAGAAATGTTTTTATTTATAAAAAAGATACTATGGATATTTACATAAATTTAGAAGAAAGAAAACAAATTTTTATTCAAAATCTACATTTTCAGAAAGGAAAATTTTCAATAAACTTTAAAAATTGTAGATTTGATAGTGATTATCATATAAAAAGTTTCCCGAGTGATTGTTTAATTTATAGAAAAGATGAAGAATAAAAACTTTATTAGCAAATATTTATCCAATGAAAAAATAGGTGTAATAGGCATAAAATTTTTATCAATTATTCTCTTATACAGTTATAGTTATGTAAATGCTCAGCCTCTTTGGGAAGGTTTAAGTGTGGATAAATTCTATAGGGAAAATAAAGAAATCTATCTACAAAAAATTGAAAATGGTATAAAATACTTTTCTGATAAAAAGGAAAGAGAAAATCATGGACTATCACAAGGGATGAATATCTTAGTTTATAAAAAAGATACCATGAAAATTTACATAGAACCCATACCACACCATCCTATTATGGGAGTTAAACGAGTTTATTTCAAAAGAGGAGAATATACAATAGATTTAAAAAAGTATGTTTCAGATAATACTCTTATAATTGAAAAATTTCCTCATGACTGCTTGATTTATAGAAAAGAAGAGGAAGGAAAAGAGTAGATTTAGGCTATAAAGATAACTTTTTAGTGGTCAAGAACTAAGAATAAAAATTGTTTAACATTTTTTGCAAATCAAATTTATTTCTTATCTTTGATAAAAGACACCTCGCAAAATTGATTTTTGAATAAAAACTAAAAACAAATAAGGTAAGTATGAAAAATGGGAAAATATCAGATTCTCTAAAAAAATATTTTGGTTTTTCTAATTTTAAAGGACATCAGGAGGAAATTATTTCTACGCTCTTAGAGGGTAGAGATGTTTTCGTTTTGATGCCGACAGGTGGTGGTAAGTCTCTTTGCTACCAGCTTCCCGCTCTGATGAGTGAGGGAACGGCAATCGTGGTTTCTCCGCTTATAGCCTTGATGAAAAATCAGGTAGATGCCGTGAATGGGCTGTTTTCCGAAGAAGGAGTGGCTCATGTACTGAATTCTTCTCTCAATAAAACCCAGACCAAAACCGTAATGGATGATATAAAATCTGGGAAAACCAAACTGCTCTATGTAGCGCCTGAAAGTTTGATAAAAGAAGAATATTTAGACTTTTTGAAGGAAGTAAAAATTTCCTTTGTGGCTATAGATGAGGCGCACTGTATCTCGGAATGGGGACATGATTTCCGCCCTGAATATCGTAATCTAAAAACCATTATAGACCAAATAGCAAATGTTCCTGTGATTGCCCTCACGGCTACTGCAACGCCTAAAGTTCAGGATGATATTCAAAAAACATTGGGAATGACTGATGCTGTGGTCTTTAAGGAAAGTTTTAACAGACCCAATCTATTCTACGAAGTTCGCCCAAAAGTGAATGTAGATAAGGAAATAGTGAAGTTCATTAACCAAAATAAAGGCAAAGCGGGGATTGTATATTGTCTCAGCAGAAAGAAAGTAGAGGAATTTGCCCAGCTTTTGCAGGTAAATGGAATCAATGCTTTGCCGTATCACGCAGGATTAGATGCGAAATCCCGAGTGGCAAATCAGGACAAGTTCCTGATGGAAGAAGTGGATGTGATTGTCGCTACCATAGCCTTTGGGATGGGAATAGACAAGCCGGATGTTCGTTTTGTGATTCATTATGATATTCCGAAATCTTTGGAAAGCTACTATCAGGAAACGGGAAGAGCAGGAAGAGATGGCGGCGAGGGCTATTGTTTGGCTTTTTATGACCCGAAAGATATAGACAAATTAGAGAAGTTTTTGGCTCAAAAACCTGTTTCGGAGAGAGAAATTGGTCTTCAGCTTTTGAATGAAGTGGTGGGCTATGCAGAAACTTCCATGAATAGAAGACAATATTTATTGTATTATTTTGGGGAGCAGTTTGACCCTGTAAATGGCGCTGGAGCCAAAATGTGCGATAATTCTGTAAATCCTCCGACTCTGAAAGATGTTTCTAAAGAACTGAAAGTAGTTTTGGAACTGATAAAAGAACTGGAAGAGAAATTTAAGATAAATGATTTGATTTCAGTGCTTTTAGGGCGAGAAACTCCAGTTACGAAGTCTTATAAATTAGAAAACTCTTCTTTCTTTGGTAAAGGAAAAGAGCAGACGGATAATTTCTGGAAATCCATCATCAGACAGGCTTTGGTGCAGAACTACATCAATAAGGATATAGAGACTTATGGTGTTTTGAAATTATCTCAAAAAGGGCTTGATTTCTTGGCTGGAAAAGAGAAAAATCCATTCATGATAGCCGAAGATAGAAAGTATGACCTTAGCCAAGCCGCTTCGGAGCAGGTTCAGGTGCAGAGTGGTGGAGGTTTGGATGAAAATCTGTATAACCAGCTGAAAGAACTAAGAAAATCTGTTGCTAAAAAACACGGAATTCCGCCTTATACAGTCTTTATGGACCCTAGTTTGGAGGATATGACGGTGCAGTATCCTATTACTATAGAGGAAATTACAAAAATCTATGGAGTAGGCGAAGGGAAAGCTAAAAAATACGGAAAGGAATTTGCGGAGTTTATTGCTAAGTATGTGGAAGAGAACAATATAGAGCGTATGCAGGATATGGTTCTGAAACAGCTGGTCAATAAGTCTAACCACAAAGTTTTCATCATCCAAAATACCGATAAAAAGATGGATTTGGAGGATATCGCTCAGGCTAAAAACTTGACGATGGATGAGCTTCTTTCTGAAATGGAAAGTATTGTATATCAAGGAACTAAATTGAATATAGACTATTATATCGAGGAAAATATAGATGAAGATCTGGTGGAGGAGTTTATGGATTTCATGAAAGAGTCTGAAAGTGACAGCATGAAGGTGCTTTGTGCCGAGTTTGCAGACGATTTGACTGATGAGGAAATCCGAATGCTTAGAATAAAATTCATCAGTGATGTAGCAAATTAAATTAGAAATTTTTAAAAATTTATAAATGGATTCAAAAATATTAGAAGAAAAAATGGAGCTGCTAAGGTGGGTTATCAACCTTAATGATGAGCAGGTGATAAAGAATCTTATCAATTTCAAGAATGAGATTTTCGGAGTTCCTTTTGCTGAACCTACGGTATGTTCTACCGTGGTAAAGCCAGGAAGCAGAGGTTTTGGAGAGATTGTTCTGAGTGAAGATTATTTAAAATTCGAGGGAGCAAGCGAGGGGTTTTTAGCAGAATTCGATGAAGCATTTTCTTTGGAAGATGCTAAAAAGCAGTCAATTAAAAAAATACAAGGATGGTGGAGAGATTAGAAATAGTATACAGCAGAAAGTTTGTTCATAGTTTGGACAGCCAGTTGAATATTTTATTCAGAGAAGGTATTCTCAATAGAATAGACAGAGCCGAAGAAATGGTAGGCGAAGTCTATGAATTTATAGAAAATAATCTGGATAAGGCCGTAGATACGCCAGAAAAAGTGCATGTGGCAGAGAAAAAATACCTAAGATACATGATAGATGATAAAATAACTTGGTTCTTTTTCTTTAAGCAAGAAGCAGGGAAAGTTATTATGAATCATGTACTTAACAACCAATCGCCAGATTTCTCGGCATTGTAGATTATGAGTCAAAAAATTTCGGTAATGTTCATTCTGCCCAACCTAAAAATGGGTGGGGCAGAGCGGATAATTACCACGATATGCAATCATCTTCCGAGAGAAAAATTCCATCCAAGTCTTTTTCTATTTGAAAAGGTCGGCGAGTATCTGGATTTCTTGAAGGAAGATGTAGAAATTATAGAAGCGAATACCAAAAGTATTCGTTCTTCTTTGTTGCCTATTTTGAAAACGATAAGACAGCGAAAGCCAGACATTGTTTTCTGTGGCTGGGGCGAGATTTCGGCGTTCGTTTCTCCGTTTATTCCGTTTTTTAGGAAAACCAAATTCATTTCGCGCGAGACCAATGTGGTTTCAAAGCATGTTACACGAAAGGAGATCCGATTTTTTTACCGATTTTATAATAATTTTCATCAAATCATTACCCAAAGTGATGATATGACGAATGACTTGATTGAGAATTTCAAGATTAAAAAAGAGAAAATATTTAAAATCAATAATCCTGTTGATTTTGATTTTATCAATGAAAAACTGTTGGTTTCGGAAAAACCAGAAGGTTTTAATACGGAGTTTAAAAATGTGCTGGCGATAGGAAATCTTTCCTCACGAAAAGGTTTTGACAATCTATTGAAAGTTTTTTCTTTCTTAAAAAATGAAAAAATAAAACTCCATATTCTGGGCGATGGGGCGGATAGGGAACTTCTTCACCAAATGAAACAGGATATGCAGTTGGAAAATGTGATTTTCCACGGACAGCAGAAAAACCCTTATCAATACCTGAAATTTTCGGATTTGTTTATACTTTCTTCGCGCTATGAAGGTTTCCCAAATGTCCTTTTGGAAGCGGGAGCCTGTGGTGTGTATGCTCTGGCGAATGACTGCCCAGGGGGAATCAGGGAGATAGTAGAAGAGGGAATCAATGGGGAGATTTCGGATATCAATGAGCATCAGCAGTTTGCAGAGAAGATAAAAGAAATCCTTTCTACCGAGAAAAGAGAGAAAAACCTTATCATTAATTCCATCAAAAGCCGATTTTCAAAGGAAATAATTTTGGGTAAATACGAGGAAATATTACTGAAAATTTCGAATTAAAAAAATATTTGTAATATTGCGTTAGATTTAATTAAAAATTGAATAGGATTATGATTAAGAGAATTTTTGGATTAGCTGCTTTGGTCGTTTTTTCAGGATTTGCTACAGCTCAAGAGCAGGCTGTAGATAGTGTAAAAGTGGAAGAAGCAGTTGTGGCAGCTCATGACGATGAAGAAGGAAAACCGCTGAAACTCCACCATGCAGAGCCTTTGTATATCGACCTTATGAGAGACCTCGGAGCGAGAAAAGGCGAAAGAGAGTGGAATGTAGCTATGGGTGTTACAGAAAACAATGGTTACTATGAGCTTTCTCCATTAGTAGAATATGAGTGGGCGGTGGCTGATAGGCTTGGTTTGGAAGTAGAAGTACCTTTTAATGTTTATACTTCTGCTGAAAAACTTCCACATAAATCACCAGGGACAGGTGTTGCAGGTATCAAAACTTCTATCCAGTATACTTTCTTGGTGAACAAAAAAGCCTATACTTCCATGGCGATAGGTTACCTCAATGAAATAGAGTTGAACTCTTTCAGAAACTATGGAAATGGGAAATTTTTCACAGGGAATGTTTATAATCCGTTCTTTGTAGTAGCAAAGGGATGGGGTAAAACTCACAGCATCAGTACGATGGTGTATACAGGGCCTGTTTTCACGCATCATTTTGGGAGCAATCATGTAGATACAGACTGGCAGATTAACTCGAGTATTCATTATCTAATTCCAAATTCTAGAAACTTTGTTGGTTTGGAGGTGAATAAGAGCATTACTAAAGAGAGATTTAATATGGTGCTTAGACCGCAGATTAGAGTAGCTCTAAATGATAACACTATTCTAGGTTTGTTGGTTGGAGTTCCTACTAACAGACAATACGAGGGATATAGTGGCTTCATCAGACTTGTTTATGAACCGCCTCATAAAAAACACTAATAAGATAAGAATCCTGCTTTTGGGCAGGATTTTTTATTTTTAGATAAATTTTAAATTATAAAGAAATTTGATTTAAATAAAATGTTTAATCTATTAAAAGTTCTCTCATTTCCCATTTGTTTCCGTTATAGACATTAAGGTCTATTTTGGTTTCTATGCCGTCTGAGATTCCGTTTTCTGTAAATTGCCATATTTTCCAAGGGTCAGTATCGGAGGGCTGAGGAACATCATTATAGTTTGCCATCCAGAGAGGACATTCATCAAATTGTCCCTTTAGATAGTCTTTATAAAAATGGTAGTATGTGTAGAGAATAGGTTTTTTGCCATAGTGTTTTTCTATTATATCTATCCAAATATGAAGGTCTTTTATGAATTGTTCTTTGGATTTGGTTTTTGGCAGTTTTTCTACATCTAAAACAGGTCTCATATCGCCAGAAGAGAGATTTACGCTCCTGATATATGAATCTGCCTGAGTGACAGGGTCTTCATCTGGCCGATAGAAATGATAGGCGCCGCGGGTAAGTCCGTGGTTTTTAGCTTTTTCCCAGTAATGAGCAAAGTGTTTGTCCTTTCCATTGCTGCCCATAGTGGCTCGTAAGACGATGAATTCTAAGGGAATAGCGCCATTTAGAATGGTGAGTTTTTCCCAATCGATATGCTCCCGCTCTTGGTAGTGTGAAATGTCTAATCCAAATGTTTTGTCTGAATAGTTTTTTATAATTTTATTGATTCTCTGCGTTTCAAAAGGCGAGTTGGTCAGTTTTGGTGCTTGTTTTTTAGCGAAATACATTGTGTAATAGTACATTATCTGATTTTTTTTCAGTAATGCAACAAGTCCAACAGCCAATAAAAAAAACAGCCCAAGGGAAATGAATAAGTATGAGCGGTTTTTATTTTTTTTAATCTTAGATTTAGATTTTTTTCTCTTTCGTTTTGCCATTTTGCAAATTTAAAAAAAATCCTTGCCTTTCTATGAAATTTAGTTATATTTGTGGACATTTTGAAAGAATAAATGCAAAATTATTTAGATTTATTACGATATATAAAAGAAAACGGAACAGATAAAACGGATAGGACAGGGACGGGAACGCGAAGTGTATTTGGGTATCAGTTGAGATATGATTTGAGTAAAGGATTTCCGCTGGTAACGACTAAGAAAGTTCACCTCAAATCCATTATCTACGAACTTCTTTGGTTTTTAAAAGGAGATACGAATGTGAAGTATCTTCAGGAAAATGGTGTTACGATTTGGGATGAATGGGCAGATGCTGAGGGAAATCTTGGGCCTGTGTATGGCGCTCAGTGGAGAAGCTGGCACGGAGCGGATGGGAAAGTGATAGATCAAATCAGCGAAGTGATAGACCAAATCAAGAAAAATTCTGACAGCCGCAGGCTCATCGTATCTGCATGGAATGTAGCAGAGCTGCCAAAAATGGCACTGGCTCCTTGTCATGCGATGTTTCAGTTTTATGTAGCAGATGGGAAACTGTCTTTGCAGCTCTATCAGAGGAGCGCAGATGTGTTTCTGGGAGTGCCGTTTAACATCGCTAGTTATGCTCTTCTGCTGATGATGGTAGCCCAAGTTTGTGATTTGGAAGTTGGTGAGTATGTGCATACTTTTGGTGATGTGCATATTTATAATAATCATTTTGAGCAGGTGGAAAAACAGCTTTCCCGAGAGCCAAAATCTTTACCGACGATGAAACTTAATCCAGAAATCAAAAATATTTTTGATTTTGATTTTAATGATTTTACACTAGAAAACTATGACCCACACCCAGGGATAAAAGCTCCTGTGGCGATTTAAAATAGGACATTTAAACTAAAAATAGAACACATAAACAAATGAACAAAATACTAATATCAGCCTTGCTACTGACTGCTGGATATGCTTTTGGACAAATGGAAATAGGCTGGGATAGCAGTAATCTAAAGAAAAAAGTAAAATCTATCAAAGAGACGATGTACTATCTTCCAACTGAGGATATGGGAGGTGTAAAGCAAGAAATATCCAATCTCGAAAGGAAAAGAATAACTTATACTTTAGAAGGTGAAAACGAGATGATAATATATCATGATGAGAACGACAAGATAATAGAAAAGAGACCATTACCCCAAAATAAAATCCTTAGAGGGAGAATTTTGTATGAAGAACCAAGAGGATTTATTGATAATTACGATGATAAAGGGAATATTGTTGAGACTATTTACCTTAGTCAAAATCCTGATATAGTGGCTAAATCATATTACAAATACGATGACAAGGGCAATATCATAGAGCAAATCCTTGATGATATTGTAGAAGAGCCTTTGTACAGGAGATTTGTCTTTAAGTACGATAGCAAAGGAAACAGAATCAAGGATATAGTCTATAATAAGGAAGGGAAAAAAATAGACCAAATCCGATATAAGTACAACAAATACAACGATATTGTGAAGAAAAAATATTACAAAACATCTTTCCAATATCGATACAAATATGACGAAAAGAATAATTGGATAGAGAGAATCTCTCTAAAACAAAATAAACCATTTATCATAACTAAAAGAGTAATAGAATATTACGACTAATCTAATGATTATTAATTAAATAAAAAAGAATTAAAATTTATTAACAATGAAAAAGATTTTATTTTCAGCGATGATGCTTGGAGCAGTTTTAGGAAGTAATTTTGCCCTTGCACAGACCGAAACTTCTGGTAGAAATGCTCCGTATAGAGCTACTCACAACAAGACTACAGAACTGAAACACACCAAACTAAAGGTGAAATTTGACTTTGAAAAAGAGCAAATGCATGGTGAAGAGTGGCTTACAGCATCGCCTCATTTCTATGCATCAGATTCTTTGGTGCTTAATGCAAAAGCAATGCTTATCCACGAAATAGCTTTGGATAAAAATGGTTCTAAAAAACCTTTGAAATATACTTATTCAGATGATTTGTTGAGAATAAATCTTGATAAACAATATCAAAAAGGGCAGGACTATACGGTTTATATCAAATATACAGCACGCCCAAATGAGCATAAAGGAAAGGGAAGTGCAGCGATTAACTCTGCGAAAGGGCTTTATTTCATCAATGCTCAAGGAAAAGACCCAGACAAGCCAACTCAGATATGGACACAAGGTGAAACAGAGTCTAACTCCGTGTGGTTCCCTACGATAGACAAACCAAATCAAAAGACTACGCAGGAGCTCTATATGACGGTTCCAGATAAATTCGTGACCCTTTCTAATGGTATTTTGAAATCTTCTACTAAAGAAAATGGAGGACTGAGAACAGACTACTGGGTAATGGACAAAAAACACGCTCCATACCTATTCTTTATGGGAGTGGGAGAGTATGCGATAGTAAAGGATAAATGGAAAAACATAGCAGTAGATTATTATGTAGAGAAGGAATATGAGCCTTATGCAAAACAAATATTCGGGATGACTCCAGAGATGCTGGATTTCTTCTCTAAAAAACTAAAATACGAATATCCTTGGCAAAAATACGCACAGCTGGTAGGAAGAGACTATGTAAGCGGTGCGATGGAAAATACAACTGCCGTAATCCACGGAGAATATGCGAACTTAAAGGAAGGCGACCTTGTAGATGAGAATTCTTGGGAACCTGTGATTGCTCACGAGCTGTTCCACCACTGGTTTGGAGATTTGGTAACTGCTGAAAGCTGGTCTAATCTTACTGTAAATGAGTCTTTTGCGAATTATTCTGAATACCTTTGGAATGAATATAAATACGGAAAAGATGCAGCAGATTATCATTTAATGAATGATATTTCGGCATATATTCATAATCCGCTGAATTACAGCAAACATTTGGTGAGATTTGATTATAAGAGCCGTGAGGATATGTTTGACAGCGTATCTTATAACAAAGGAGGCGGAATTCTTCACATGTTGAGAAATTATCTTGGTGATGAAGCGTTCTTTGAAGGGCTTTCTGATTATTTGAAAACCAATGAATACGGAACAGGAGAGGCGCACCAGCTGAGACTTTCTTTAGAAAAAGTTTCTGGAAAAGACCTTAACTGGTTCTTTAATCAGTGGTATTTTAACAGCGGAAACCCTAAATTAGATGTAAAATATTCTTATGAACCAGTGAAAAAACAAACTGTGGTGACGATTAACCAGACTCAAGACCAATATTTTGAGTTCCCACTTACCATAGATATCCACGAAAACGGAAAAGTAAGAAGAGAAAAAGTGTGGGTAGATGCTAAAGCGAAGAATGATTTTACATTCAACACAGCGAAAAGTCCAGAGCTTATCAATGTAGATGCAGACGGGCTTCTATTAGCAGAAATTAGCGATACCAAAACTCCTGAACAATACGCTCTACAATATGCTAAAACTAAGGAGTTTAAGAGCAAATATCTGGCATTAAAAAATGCAGCTGAAAATGCAAAGAAAAATAATAACATCACTTCTGTGAAAACATTGGTATCTGCATTGAAAGATCCGTTTTTCAGATTGAGAATTCAGGCGCTTGGAGGATTAGATTTATCTAAACCAGAACAGGCAAAACTGGCTCTGTCAGAAGTAGAAAAATTAGCTCAGAAAGACCCTAAAACATTGGTTCAGGCGGCGGCAATCAAAGCATTGGCTACGACTAAGAACAAGAAATACCTGCCAATCTACGAAAAGGGAATCAGCTCTGTGTCAAACGCAGTGAAAGCAGCTTCTCTATCAGCTATTTCTATGACAGACCCAGAGAGAGTAAAAGCCCTTGCGGACAAAGTGGATTTATCCAAAGCATCAGAAGAAACCATTACACAGCTGTTGCCTACAATCGTGGATAACAAAATCGCGTCGCAGATGCCTTACATAGGGAGAGTGGTGGCATTTTATCCATTCCTAAAATTTCAAGACGAAAAAGCAGGAGCTACGGCTGAAAAAGGGTTCAACTGGATAATGGAATCTGATAACACAAAGGCTACGGCTGGAGTTGCAAAGATTTTGAAACAAGTAAAATCTGAAATTCCAGATAATCCAAATGTGAAAATGATGATAGTGCAGATGCTTGAGAATGGACTTGCTAAGAAAACAGAATTACTAAGAGCAAATCCAAAAAGCGAGAGCATCAACCAGCAAATAAAGTTACTGACAGAAACACTAGAACTTTATAAATAAAAACCCAAAAAGCTTGACAAATTTTGTCAGGCTTTTTTGTTTTTGTAGGTTTTGATGAGTAAAAAACAGCATATTCTTTCGCAGATTTACAGCAAAATAATGTATTTTTGTAGCATATAAGAATTTTATGAAAAGGACTTTGAAGGATTATCTATTCATTACACTTCGCGGTGTGGCTATGGGAGCTGCTGATGTGGTGCCTGGGGTTTCTGGGGGGACTATTGCTTTCATATCAGGGATTTACCAAGAGCTTATAGATTCTATCAATAAAATCAACTTTACAGCAGTAAAAATTTTAAGAAAAGAAGGGGTAAAATCCGCATGGGAGTATATCAATGGAAATTTCTTTGTGGCTTTATTTTTGGGGATAGGAATCAGTATTTTATCCCTAGCGAAAGGCATCAAATACCTTTTGGGAACTCATCCGATAGCGGTTTGGTCTTTCTTCTTTGGGCTGATGATGGCGAGTGTTCTTTTTCTGTGGAAAGATATCAAGAAATGGGATGCTCCAGCAGTTATTGCTATCGTAATAGCTGCATTTACAGCGTATTATATCACGGTTATTCCTCCATTGGTGAATAATAATGGGTATATTTTCTTGTTCTTTGCAGGGGCTTTGGCTATTTGTGCGATGATTTTGCCAGGGATTTCAGGAGCATTTATTTTGGTGCTTTTAGGGGCTTATCATACGGTGCTGAATGCGCTGGATACTTTTGATTTAAAGGTTTTGTCTATTGTAGGGCTGGGCGCAGTGACAGGGATTTTGAGTTTTTCTAAGGCTTTGAAATGGCTTTTTGAACACAAAAAAAATACCACAATGGCAGGGCTTACAGGCTTTATCATTGGTTCTCTGAATAAAGTATGGCCATGGAAAGAGGTTTTGGATAAGGAAATAGATGCTCATGGGAAGGAAATTATTTTGCTGGAAAAGAGCGTGCTGCCTTCGGATTTTGCTGGAGAACCTCAGGTTTTATTGGCAGTGGGGCTGGCTTTTGCGGGGTTTATTTTGATTTATGGAATTGAAAAATGGGCATCAAAAATGCAAAATGTTTAACCAGCAAGAAAAGATATGTGGAAGCGTTTTTATATCAATCATAGATTTTTTCATATTCTGACAGGAGTAGGATTATGCTATGTTTTGGCGTTTTTCTTTCCAAAACTTACATGGTTTGCTCATGGTTTTTTGTGTCTTTTAGTGGTGCTTTTTATCGTGGATTCGATGCTTTTGTTTAACCAAAAAGATGCAATCTATTCCCAAAGAATTTTGCCTGAAAAATTGTCTAATGGCGATGAAAACTCCGTGAAAATAGACATTAAGAATAATTATCCATTTTGGGTGGATTTGAAAATTATAGATGAAATTCCATTCCAGTTCCAAAAAAGGGATTTTTTGATAAAAAAGACCATTTTGCCACAGGGAAGTTCGTTTTTTGAATATATTTTAATCCCGAAAGAAAGGGGAGAGTATGTCTTTGGAGGGCTGAATATTTTTGCTAAAAGTCCTATTGGTCTTGTTTCTAGAAAATTTATTTTTCAGAAAGAAGCCTCTTTGCCGAGTTATCCTTCTTTTGTTCATCTTCGTAAGTATGAGCTGATGGCTCTTCAGAACGAGTTTTTGCTTGGTGGGATTAAAAAAATCCGAAAACTGGGGCATACGATGGAGTTTGAGCAGATACGGGATTATGTGCAAGGAGACGATATAAGGAGTATCAACTGGAAGGCTACTTCTAAGGCTAACAAGCTGATGGTCAATCAGTACCAAGATGAAAGATCCCAAAGAATCTATATGCTGATAGATAAAGGAAGGACGATGCAGATGCCTTTCCAGGGGCTGAGTCTCTTGGATTATTCCATAAATGCAGTGATGGCGCTTTCGCATATCATTTTGAAGAAGAGCGACCGAGCGGGGATGATGACTTTTTCCCAAAAGACAGAGAATAAGGTTCAGGCGGAGCAAAAGTCTGGTCAGCTGAAAAAAATATCAGAGGCGCTTTATAACATCAAAACCAATTTTTATGAAAGTGATTTCAGCCGACTTTATCAAGATGTGAAAACCTCCATCAACCAAAGAAGTCTGGTGCTGCTTTTTACTAATTTTGAAACACTGGATGCCGTTAATAGACAAATGAAATACTTGCGTGGCATTGCGAGAAATCACCTTTTGGTAGTTATCTTTTTTAAAAATTCTGAACTAAATGATTTAATGAATAAAAAGCCAGAAAATATTCAGGAAGTCTATGATGAGATTATCGCTGAAAAGCTGGAATTTGAGAAAAAATTGATTATCCAAGAGCTGAGAAAATACGGAATATTCACGATTTACACACTTCCAGAAAATCTAAATATAGAGGTGATAAACAAATATCTGGAAATCAAAGCAAGAGGAATTTTATAGCTAATAAAAAGGTCAGTCACAAAATGTGGCTGACCTTTACATTAAAAATAATATGAGAAAAATTCATTAACAATAATTAGACATTAAATCTAAAATGCATAATGTCACCATCTTGTACGATGTATTCTTTACCTTCTACGGAGAGTTTTCCTGCTTCTTTTACTTTTAGTTCAGAACCATAGTGTATGAAATCTTCGTATTTCATCACTTCTGCACGGATAAATCCTTTTTCGAAATCAGAGTGAATCACTCCTGCTGCCTGTGGTGCAGTCCAGCCGATACCGATAGTCCATGCTCTCACTTCTTTGACACCAGCAGTGAAGTAGGTCTGAAGTTTTAGCAAATGATAAGCTTGGCGGATAAGACGATTGACACCTGGTTCTTTTAGCCCTAGTTCTTCCAAGAAAATTTGGCGTTCTTCATAAGTTTCCAGTTCGTTGATATCAGCTTCTATCTGTGCTGCAATTACCAGAGTATCAGAACCTTCTTTGGCTGCCATCTCTTCTATTTTAGCAATCCAAGGATTTCCGTTTCGGATAGAGTCCTCATCTACATTGCACACATAGAGAACAGGTTTTTTAGTCAAAAGATGAATTTCATCAATGATTGATTTAGCAAAGTCATCCGCAGGGAATTCTCTTGCATTTTTTCCACTTTCTATGAACTCGTTTAGTTTTACGAGAGTTTCATAAGTCTGAACATCTTCTTTTTTACCAGATTTTATTTGTTTTTTAGCTTTTTCTATAGCCTTTCCAAGAACTTCTAAGTCCTTGAGCTGTAGTTCTATATCTATGATTTCTTTGTCTCTCAGTGGGTCTACAGAACCTTCCACATGGACGATGTTTCCGTTTTCAAAACATCTAAGCATATGGATGATGGCATCACACTCACGGATGTTTGCAAGAAACTGATTTCCAAGACCTTCTCCCTTGCTCGCTCCTTTTACCAGCCCTGCGATGTCTACAATCTCTACTACGGTAGGAAGGACACGCTCTGGTTTTACTATTTTCTCTAATTCGAACAGTCTAGGATCTGGCACAGAAACTGTTCCTACATTGGGTTCTATGGTACAGAAAGGATAGTTTGCTGACTGTGCTTTAGCGTTACTCAAACAATTAAAAAGGGTAGATTTTCCTACATTGGGCAGGCCCACAATTCCACATTTCATAAATTTATATTTTATTCAAAAGGCAAATATACCTTGTTTTACCATCTGCAAAGATAAAAAATATTATCGATTATTTAGACAATATGCATTCTATAAAATGAAACTAGGCTGATTTAATATTTTCATATATTTGTTACAAGTTATATAAATTGGATTATGAAAAAACTTTTGATGTTGTCTTTGTTTTTTATGATTTTTTCTTGTTCAGAAAAAAAGATAGTATTATCTCCTAATGACAAACTATCAATTATGTATGGAGAAGGATATTTAATTGATTTTGAAAATAAGAAATTGATAGTGAATCATTTTAATATATTTAATGATTATTCTGAGTGTCCAGAGTATTCTGAATTTCCACATATGGCGACAATAAAAATAAATTTGTCAAAAAAGGAAATAGATTATTTAAATAGTTTATATATCAAATATGATATTGATAATATAAATGGATATATGGAAGAAGCTGAAATATTTTCGAGTAAAAATAGTGCATACATAATGTTTGGTAAAAATCATAGAATCTCGATTTATGAGGGTTATGCCGAAACTAATACAAATAGAAAAGTTATTAATTACTTAAATGAAATAAATAAGTTTTTAGATGAAAAAATGAAAGATGACAGCTTGTATCAGAAAAGTATAAAAAAGATAAAATCAGCAAGAAGGTTATAGCTATTTTAATTTCTTAAAAGTTAGATAAATAAAAAAGGTTCAAGACAAAATATCTTGAACCTTTTTTAGTAAGTTTAGAAAGGATATCCTATCGCGAAGTTTACAGTAGGGTCTAGCAGTTTGATTTTAGAAGCTACCCATTTCTGTCCTTCAGGTTTGTTCGGATCATAAACTTTGTAAGCAAAATCTAGCCTGAAAGTGACATAAGCGATATTCATTCTAATTCCAAAACCGCTGCCAATTCCCATTTGTTTGTAGAATTTATTGATTTTGAATGCATTGTCATTTTTTTCTTCGCCTATAGACCAAGTGTTTCCTAAATCTGTGAACACGGCTCCATGGAACATATTATTCATCATAAAACGATATTCTATGTTGGTGGTTAGTTTCATGTTCCCCATCATGTAGGTTCTGATGTTTTCATTTAGCTGAGAATCAGAAGGCCCCAGTCCGCCGTAGGCTTTCCAAGCTCTGATATCATTGGAACCACCATTATAATAAGCACGGGCAAAAGGCATGTTTCTGGAGTTTCCATATGGTAGCCCTATTCCTATAAATTGTCTCAAAATAAGGGTTTGTCTACCATCATTAAAGTTGAAATATTTTCTGATGTCTAAATCCAATTTTGCAAACTGAGAATATACCGTTCCAAAAACACTTCTTTGAGTGTCGTTATGTATTATACTTTCGTCTCTTCTTTCAAATTTGAATATATTATCCAATAAACTTAATGTGTTTCCTGATAGTTCAAATTTAGCATTAAAATAGAATGGGTGTTTGAAATATTTTTTACCCAATTCATTGTAAAGGAAGTTGTAATTTAGCCCAAAAATGATAACATCTTGAGTTTGTCTCTCCTTGTTAAGAAGTGATTGTTCAAATAAAGTCATCTGATATTGGTCGGTAGCATTTAGGCTGTTTGTAAAGTTGTGATCATCTAAGATTGCTTTAGAAACAGCATCAGAAGTTACATTTCCATTATAAAACTGCGAAACCAAAGTAGGATTTATACTTTGATAAAGCCCAAAAATATAATCACGAACAATCTTATCATTAGGGAACAAATCATAGTAGTTATCCTTGTTTCTGGTGATACTCAGTAGAGAGTTCAGCAGGGTAAAACGGTGCGAAACCACATCATTTACATTCAAGAAATAATTTATCCCACCATTGAAGTTGATTCTCCCTAGACCGATATTATTCTGCACAGATGCCCCAAAAATGATAGAGGAAGATGGCGAAAATCGGCGTGGTATGATTTTGTCCATATTAAAAGGCGAAATGAATCTAGGTAATTTCAGTGAAACTTCTGCTGAAGTCTCATAGGCGTTGAAAAACTTGCCTTTTTCATTTCCTGTCGTACCGATAATTCCCGAAAGACTTAGATTCAGGTTTTCTCCTCCTCGGAATATATTTCTGCTTGTAAATTCCAAACTTGGCGAAATTCCGAAGTTTAGAATTTGCGAATAATGCAGGTCTGTAGCCAGTTTTAGGTTATACCTTTGCAAAGGAATAAGCGTGTAGCGAAGGTCTAAGATGCTGTCATTAGGAGCTTCTTTTGATCTTCTTGTCAAAGGATTAGCATTTACGATACTAAAATTATCAAGAGCAATAAGGTTTCTTCTTGTAAGGTCTATTCTTTTTTGGTTATAGACTTCACCACTATCTACAGTGACAGCTCTCCAAAGAGGTCTTGACTTGAAGTAGCGGTCCATTCTTCTGATGGTAACATCGCCTATTTTTTTCTCTATAATTGTAGAATCAGAAGGCTTGTCTTTTATATAAATTTCTATTTTTCCTATTGTGTGTCTTTTATATCGCCCACCGATAGTGTCTTTTCTTATTTCTAATGTCAAAGGAACCTGTTTTCTGCTCTTTAAGGTATCGGCAGTAAAGAATATTTCTTCATTGTTACTATTAAAGTTATAATATCCTTCGGCTCTCATCAGTTCGTTGATTCTTTTTATTTCATTTTCTAGATGAGCTTGGTTTAGGATATTTCCTTTTTTTACAAGACTTTTGTCATAATTATTTTCATAAATAGCCCTTATATCAGGATAGGGAATATTATGGTTGTATTCACTAATATAGGTAGGGTCTTTGTGAGTGATTGTAAAGATATTTTGAGCTTTTTTAGCGGAGGAATCTTTCTTAATGCTGTATTCCACCTCTGTATCCCAATATCCTCTGTATATCAGGTATTTTTTGATGCCATTAGCACTTAGTCTGGTTTTGTTTTCATCAAGAATGACAGGAGCTTTCCCTATGTTATGAAGCATTCTACTCAAAAGCATACTTCTGCCCACATATTCTGGATGCCCAGCTCTGATAGAAAGTGTGTCTCTAAGTTTACTATTTCTAAGGTGAGAAGGGTAGTTCATATATTTATTTAATATGGTATCGTATTTACGATTTGCCATATTATAAAACCACAAACTCATAGGAAATACAAAAAGCGTTTTTCCATTGGGTTTTTGGGATACATAGTCGGATACTCCGCTAGAATAGACGGAGCCATCAGTAAATTTAAAATTATTTTTTGTTAAAAGATACTGACCTTTAGGTACTTTATTGGTGGTACAGGCATAAAATAATGCCATAATTATTGTGAGAGATAAAAATATATGATATTTTTGAAAATATTTACGACTATGCTTACTGCTCATACTATTAAAATTTTACAATCTCTAGATAAAAAAAAATTTAGACAAAAATACAATTTATTCTTGGTTGAAGGAGATAAAATTATCCGAGAACTAAAAAATTCTTCTTATAAAGTTCAGGAGGTTTTTAGTACAGACATATCTAATCCTGATTTTCAGTCATTTAAGACCAATCTAATTACAGAACGAGAATTAAGAAAAATTAGTCTATTACAAAATCCTAAAAATTCTGTTGCAGTCTGTGAGCTAAAGGAAAACACTTCCATAGAAACTCCCATTCAGTTGGTTTTAGATAATGTGCAGGACCCAGGCAACTTGGGAACTATTATTCGTTTAGCTGATTGGTTTGGGATAGAACAGATTGTTTGTAGTGAGGATTGTGTGGATTTTTATAATCCAAAAGTTATTCAAGCGACTATGGGATCTTTCACGAGGGTTAATATTATATATAAGGATATAGTACCATTTCTACAAAATTCTGATCGCCCTGTTTTCGGAACAGATATGGTAGGACAGAGTCTTTACAATACAGATTTTCCAGAGCGTTTTTATCTTATTTTGGGCAATGAAGGGAATGGTATCCGCCCAGAGATAAAAAAACAGTTTTCTCGAAATATTACAATTCCAAGATTTGGAAAACTTCAACATACTGAAAGTCTTAATGTTTCTATGGCAACAGGTATTATTTTAGGACAAATATTTTCAAAAAAATAATTTTTTTTCATTTTAATCAAGAAAAGTCATAAAAGTTTATAAATAGGAGGTTTTCATTAGTTATTTACATATGTAAAAAAACATAAAACATATGTAAATTTATACAGAAAAAAATATTTTTTTGGGTGATTATTAGGTAGATATGTATTTTTTTTGTATATTTGCTCAATGAATTATACTCAGTGGGTTATTTTCTTTGATAAAACAATTAGATTTACTATAACTAAAATATAGATTATGAAAAGACAATTCTTAGCTTTTGTTATGACTATCTTGCTTTCTTTGGGTGTTAATGCTCAAGACTATAATAAGTGGTCCATTGATGCAAGTGGAGGGGTAAGTATATTATCTTCTTCAGGTTTTTCTGAAGGGTATTTTGCTTCAGTTCCGAATATTTGGACTGCAAATGGAGGAGTTCGTTACATGTTCAATAATAAATTTGGTCTTCGTTTAGGTGGAGGATTTGATCAGCTTCAGCATGCAGGGAATTCTCCTAAATTTGCTACTAGAATATGGAATGTGAATGTTCAAGGGGTAGCTAATTTAGGGCGTGTTTTGGCTTTTGAAGAGTTTACTAAAAATATAGGTTTATTAGGTCACTTTGGAGTAGGATATGGGTATATGACATCAAAAAGCTTTAAAGGAGTTGATAACTTAGGAATTATTACATTTGGTATCACACCTCAAGTTCGTCTTAGTGATAGAGTAACATTGCTTTTGAGTGGTACATTCAATTGGTATTTGACACAGCATTATACATTTAATGGAGAGAGTTTAACAAAAGATCCTAATGTAACTCCAATGAGAAATGTTAATTTCCAAGGACTTAATTTTACTGCTACTGCAGGGCTTCAGATTGCTTTAGGTAAAAAACAAGTTCATGCAGATTGGTATAATGTAAAGAGAGAAGAGGAAGATAAAGATAAAGATAAAAAGGTTGCTCAAAATGAAAAAACAGTAGACAACCGTATAACAAGAGGAGGAAGTGATGTGACGGCAAATGGTCAGCGTATAGAAGGTGATAAAAATCCTAAGCTTGCTAACAATAATGTAAAATCTGATGATGAAAATGATTTTGATGATGATGAAAATGGAGATGTAAGTAACAGTAATATAGCATCTAATAACAACCAAAATACAAATAACAATAATGTTATTGTAGAAAGTGTAGACCCAGCTAAAGAGCTTATAGAAAAAGGATATGTTAATGCTTACTTTGGATTTGATTCTTCTGAGCCTCAGGATGGTTCATTGTGGGCGGTAGGTTTCGTGGCAAACTATTTGAAACAAAATCCAGATGCTAAACTAAATATAATAGGTTATACAGACCAAGTAGGTAATGCAGGATATAATGATAAACTATCTAAGAAGAGAGCAGATGCAGTTAAGCAGTTATTAGTTGATATGGGAGTAGATACATCAAGGCTAGCATCTAAAGGTAAAGGAGTAGATAAACAAACTAAAGCTAAGTCTGCAGGAGCTAGAAGATTAGTGAGAAGAGTTACATTTGAATTAACTAATGACTCAGGTAAGGAATCACATATAGCATCAAAATAAAGTAAGAAGAGAGGTTTCAAACCTCTCTTTTTTTATTTCAAAATAAAGGAAATGATAAGAAGAGTAGTCATAGTATCTTTAGTGTATATTTTAGGAGTATTTATTCTATTTAGGCTGGAAAATGTTTTCCATATAATGTTTTTTAGTATATGTTTTTTTATTTACATGATTTGGGAACTTTTTAATTATTATAATGGAGATTGGAAGAAGAATAATGAAATGCTGTTTCATAATTTGCAGGAGGATATAGACATAACTCAACTGAAAAAAATCTGATCAAGACCTTTCTTTTTTGGGTTAGAGGGTAGATTTATTAGTGATGAAAGTTTTTATTTTGATGATAATAATTTATACATTATTACTAAAAATAGAAAGGCAGTAAAAGTTCCTTTTACTCAAATAGCCGAACTTAAAAAGACATCTATGAGTATCAATAAAATAAGAATATGGCAAATTAGTGTAGGAATAGAAGGCGCGGAAGTCATGTTTCGATTTGCTAATAATTACACCATTTGGAATAAAAATTTCAAAGAATTTTATAGTAAATTGAGCAGGGAAAATCCTATGGCTGTGAAAACGAAATGGAGTTATTGGAATTTATAAAATAAGTTAATCATTATGATAGGGTTTTCCCTGTAAAATAGTAGAGGCACGATAGATTTGCTCAACGAAAAACAACCGAATCATCTGGTGTGTGAAAGTCATTTTTGAGAGAGAAATTTTCTCATTGGCTCTTTGGTATATTTCATCGGAAAAACCATAGGCACCGCCGATAAGAAAATTCACTTTTTTGACTGATGAGCCCAGCCAAAAATCTATTTTTTCTGAAAACTGTCGGCTCGTAAATTCTTTCCCTTTTTCATCCAAAAGAATGACCAGATCCGCATTGTCAATTTGGTTTAGAAACAATTTCGCTTCCTCTTTTTTCAGTAAATCTGGAGATAGATTTTTTGCGTTTTTCACATCGGGAATTTCAATAATCTCGAAATTCCAGTGTTTCGGAATGCGTGGTAAGTAATTGGAAATAAGGCTGGTAATCTCGCGGTCATCGGTTTTTCCTATACAAATGAGATTGAATTTCATATGGTTTCTGTATATTTGCGGTCTGCAAATGTAACTAAAATGGAGATAAAAAAGTTCAAAATATTTCAGAAAATCCATGGTTTTTTAGATGGAATCCATTTACCAATGCTAGATATTTCTCTCTGGGGGCTTTTAGAAATTTATGTAGGGGGAATATTTCAGAAACAAATCATTAGACAAGCAGCGAGTGTTTCTTGGAGCTTTTTTTTAAGTCTTTTTCCGCTCATTTTGTTTATTCTTTCAGTATTGCCGTATTTACCTCATTATGAGGAACTTTATCATTATATTTTCAATGAACTGATGCCTCGTATCCTGCCAGACCATATGCTGGAAGATGTGACAGGATATATTGAACAAAATATCATGCCGAATATTGCGCAGATGAGCTTGTTTACCATCGCTTTGGTGCTTATTTTCGCTACGAATGGCACTTATGCCCTTATCAATGGCTTTAACCATGATACGGATACGCAGCGAGGGCTGATCAGGGAGTATTTGCTTGCTTTTTTAGTTACGGCAAGTTTTACAGTGGCTATTGTGATGTGTCTTTTGGGGATTTACTATGCCGAAGTCGTTTTTAAATTACTGATGCCTGAATATCCTAGTAATTGGTTTTTTTCTAATTTAACAGTGATTATTGGGTATTTTTCATTTCCTTTGGTTTATTGTCTAGCATTGGCGCTTTTATATTGGGTTGGTTCTTTGGAAATTACAAGGTTTAAACAATCTATCCCAGGGGCTATTCTTACCACAGTTTTGTTTATGGTAGTTACCTATTTTTTTGCATTTTATGTCAGTGAGATAGCGAGATATAATGTCCTCTATGGCTCGGTAGGTTCTATGATTTTATTGATGATTTGGGTGGATGTGAATGTGGTGCTGATAATGTTCGGAAATGAACTGAATTTGGCTATAAAACGAATACACGATTCCAACAAGCAGAAAAATAGCAGTGTTCAAGACGAAAAAATAGATTTTCAGATATAGTTTAAATATTATAAATAAAAGAGCAACTAAAATTTTTAGTTGCTCTTTTTTTATTTTCTTTAAAGATTATTAAATAGAATTATCATTTTTAGCTGTGTTTTTTAGGAGTAAATATCCTAAACTACCTGCCAGTATAGATGCCGTAAGGATAGCAAATTTAGCCGAATCTTGCAGTTCTTGGCTGTCTTTATAAGAAAGCAGTGCGATGAAAATAGACATCGTAAAACCTATCGCTGCCAATAGTCCGGCTCCTGCCATGTGAATCCATCGGCTTCGGTCAGGAAGACTGCTGATTTTCAGTTTTATAGCAATGAAAGAGAATAGATTGATACCAATAAGTTTTCCTAAAATAAGCCCAAAAACTATTCCGTATCCAAAACTTGAAAACAGCCCATCTACCATCCCAGCTTTGAAAGTGATATTGGTATTTGCAAGCGCGAAAATCGGCATGATAGCAAAGCTCACAGGAATATGTAGAAAATGTTCTAATTTCTCTAACGGAGAAGGCTCTGACTCGTTTTCTGAATTAGCAGGAATAGTAAATGCTAAAATAACTCCTGCGATGGTAGCATGAATACCAGAATGGTGCATGAAATACCATAAAAACGCCCCTGGAATTAGATAAAAAATATGCTTTTTAACTTTAAAATAATTTAATGCCATAAGTAAAACGATGACTAAACCGCTGTAAGCGAGATAATTCCAATGAATTTCGTCTGTGTAGAAAATCGCAATTACTACAATCGCTCCTAAGTCATCCACAATCGCCAAAGCAGCCAAAAATACTTTTATTGCAGAAGGGACGCTTTTTCCCAGCATAGAAACAATAGCCAATGAAAAGGCGATATCCGTAGCCATAGGAATAGCCCAGCCGTTGCTGTATTCCGTGCCATGATTGAAAATAGTAAAAATAATCGCTGGAACTATCATTCCGCCAATCGCTGCAAAGATAGGAAGTGAGGCGTTTTTGAAGTTGGAAAGTTCGCCTTTGAGAAGTTCTCGTTTTATTTCAAGTCCTACCAAGAGGAAGAAAACCGCCATCAGACCGTCATTTATCCACATACTTACAGAATATGGACCTGCCATTTTATCTAAAACAGCCTGAAAACCACTCGCTGCCGAAGAGTTGGCTATCATCAGGGAAATGGTAACACATAAAACCAATAAAACCCCTGAGGACTGGCTGTTTGAGAAAAATTCTTTAAAAAATTTTGTTATACGCATATTTAATTATTTTTAAATTGAACTTTAAGATTTACAAATATAACAAAAATCATGATTATTCATTTTGAAAAATCCTTAAATAATGGTAAATTTGTAGGAAATAATAATATTTTAGTTATGAGAACATTTATTAAAGGTACTTCCATATTGGGAGTTTTGTTGTTACTTTTTATGTCATGTAGTGGAGCAAAAGTTTATAATTCTAATGACCTGCTGACAGTAACATCCAGTCAGAAGAAAATAGCGATTTTGCCGCCTAAAATTTCTATGCTTGAAGGTAAGTATACAGGGCGTTTTGACCAGTCTAAGGAGCAGGAATCGGCTAATTTTCAGAAGGAAATGTATGCTTGGTTTTTGAAGAGATTTTCTCAGAATAATGTGAGCCAAGAAATACAAGATATAGAAACTACGAACACAAAACTAAAAAGAGCAGGATATCCTGAAAAAGAATTGACAAAGAGTGAGATATGCGCTATTCTTGGGGTAGATGCTGTTGTAAGTTCTAATTATGTAATGACTAAACCTATGCCGCAGGGAGTGGCAGTGGCAGCATCTGTTTTGCTGGATTATGAAGGAACAACCAATGAAATCACTGCAGATATGAATATTTACGATAAAAAGACTGATAAAATATTTTGGAATTACAGCAATAAATATTCAGGTGGGTGGAGAAGTAACCATAGTGATATCGTAGAAAACCTTCTGAGAAATGCAAGTAAGAAAATGCCTTATGGAGCAAAGAAATAAAAACATAAACGCCCTTTTTTAGGGCGTTTTTTATAATCTTTTTACTTTTTTGATGCCTTCTATCTGTGCCAGTTGTTTTAATAAATCCTCCAACTGGTTTTTGTTTTTAACTTCTAAAGAGATGGTTCCGATGAAAATTCCATCAATGGAGTTGATTGAGATTCCTTTCATGTCGATGTGCATATTATTAGAGATAATGGATGCTACATCATTTATTATTCCCATTCTGTCCATTCCTTGGAGTTCTATTTTGATGTTATTGATGAACCTTTCAGAGTTCACCCATTTCGCCAGCATCACACGATAGTCGTAGTTTGCACGGAGGTTTATCGCATTGGGACAGTTTTCGTTATGGACTTTAATCCCGTCATTTATAGTTAAAAACCCAAAAATCTTATCACCAGGAATTACCGTACAGCATTTTGCAAAAGAATAGGACAATTTTTCCTCATTTCGCCCAAAAACAATAAGGTCTAAATCTGATTTTGGGGTTTCTACAAACTCCGTTTTATCCTTTCGGAATCGTTGTAAAAGACTTCCGAAGAAACTTTTTTTGCTGTCCAAATATTCCTTTAAATTGGAAGTATCCAGCGTTCCCTCATAGAATTTTAGGAATAAATCCTGTGAGGTTTTTAGGTTAAAATATTTCTGAATATTATTGAGTTCCTCTTCTGTAAAGTTGATTTTGGCGTGTCTCAGTTTTCTTTGAAAAATTTCTTTTCCTTCGGCTACTTTTTGGTTTTTTTCCGAGTTTAAAACCGCCTTTATTTTAGAACGAGCCTTGGAAGTTACGACAAAATCCAGCCAATCTTTTTTCGGTTTTTGGTTGGGAGAGGAGATGATGTCTATCTGGTCGCCGTTTTTTAGGACATAACTTATCGGTTGCAGTTTGCCGTTGATTTTAGCGCCACTGCATTTCATTCCCAGTTCAGAATGCACCATGAAAGCAAAATCCAGTGCTGTTGCACCTTTTGGAAGGATTTTGACATCTCCTTTTGGCGTGAAAATAAAAACTTCTTTGGTGTATAGATTGAGTTTAATGCTATCCAGAAGCTCCGTGGTGGAGAGCGATTGCTGGTTGTCCAAAACTTCCCGAATCTGAACTACCCATTGTTCAAAGTTTTTGTCATCAGAGTTTTGGCTGAAACCTTCTTTGTATTTGTAATGGGCAGCGACTCCTTTTTCTGCGATTTCATCCATTCGCTCGCTTCGGATTTGCACTTCTACCCACTTGTTATCAGGCCCTAGGATAGTCAAATGGAGACTTTCATAGCCTGTGCTTCTCGGCTGGGTAATCCAGTCCCGCATTCGTGCAGGATTGCTGTGATAGAGGTCGGTAATGATGGAATAAATTTTCCAAGCGAGGAACTTTTCATTTTTAAAATCTGATTTGTAGATGACACGGATGGCGTAGTTATCATAAACTTCCTCAAAAGGAATATTCTGTTTCAGCATTTTTCTATAAATAGAGCTGATAGATTTTGCCCTTCCTTTAATCTTAAAATTGAGTTTTTCTTCTTTCAGTTTTTCAGAAACATGCTCTATAAACTCCTGTATATAGCCCTCGCGATGTTCTTTGGCTATGATGAGTTTTTCAGAAATCTCGTTGTAGATTTCGGGCATGTTGTATTTTAGGGACAAATCCTCTAATTCAGATTTTATGTTGTAAAGCCCAAGCCTGTGAGCCATAGGAGCATAGATATATACGGTCTCCGAGGCTATTTTTTTCTGTTTGTCTGGGCGCATGCTGTCCAGTGTTCTCATGTTGTGAAGTCGGTCAGCTATTTTGATGAGAATTACCCTAAAATCATCCGATAGAGTGAGCAGGAGTTTTCGGTAGTTTTCGGACTGCACAGAGATGTTCTGGTTATTCATCACGGAGATTTTGGTGAGTCCGTTCACTACATCAGCGATTTTCTTTCCGAAGAGTTTTTCTATGTCTTCATAGGTGTAGTTGCTGTCTTCTATCACATCATGAAGCAGCGCTGCGGCGATGCTGGTAGCACCTAAACCTATTTCCTCAGCTACAATTTTTGCCACCGCTATGGGATGAAAGATGTAGGGTTCTCCAGTCTTTCGGCGCTGGTTTTTGTGGGCATCCCAAGCCACATCAAAAGCCTTTTTGATGAGTTCCAGCTGTTCCTCATTCAGCTTTCGGTAGGTGTGGTGGATTAGGTCATCGTATCTTTTGAGGATTTCTATTCGTTCTTGTTGTTCATCGGTGCTCATCTTCGGGAAATTTTAGGATATTACGAAAGTAATAAAAAATATTAAACATTACAAATATCCTCTCTTTTTTATATTTTTGTAAGTTCTAAATATTTTGAAATTTATGAAAACTATACATATCCAAGCCAAGGAGTTTTTTGAATTATTAAAGCTAAAAGACCAGTCTATGTGGGATATTTTTGCCCAGATGATAGATGGCGAGGTAAAGGAAATTCTCTTTTTAGATGAGGAGGGAAAGTTCCTTTTTGGTTACCGCCTGCCTGCAACTTTGGAAAAAATGCAGGAGGACAAAAAGCTTTTTGCAGAAAAATATGCTGAAAAAATCATGCTGAATTAGTCTCGGCAAGGGAAAAATCCTTAAATTTGGGGCTTTATATTTCGTTTTTAAAATCAAAAAATGGGAAAGAAAAACATATTTACGGATGCCTTTGGCAACTGGTATATTTTGAAAAGATTGGTGGTGTTTATCTTTGGGTTGGTTTCTTACCGAAGGTTCAATGGTTTCAATAAACTGAAAATCACAGGAACGGAGCATTTGGTGGATTTACCGAAGACCAATGTGCTTTTCGTTTCCAATCACCAGACTTATTTTGCGGATGTGGCAGCGATGTATCATGTCTTTTGTGCGGTAAATAACGGCTTTATCAATACTATTGCTAATCCTATTTACATTCTCAATCCCAAAGTAGATTTCTACTATGTGGCGGCGGAAGAAACCATGAATAAAGGGCTTCTTACGAGAATCTTTAAGCTGGTAGGAGCTGTTACCGTGAAAAGAACTTGGCGTGCCAACGGGCAGAATGTCAATAGAAAAGTAGATATGTCCGAAGTAGAAAACATCCTAAAAGCCCTTGATAACGGCTGGGTGGTGTCTTTTCCGCAGGGAACTACGGCTGCTTTTGCTCCTGGGAGAAAGGGAACAGCGAAACTTGTCCTTCAGCAAAAAGCGATAGTAATTCCAGTGAAAATCAATGGTTTCCGTAGGGCTTTTGACAAAAAAGGATTAAGACTGAAAGTAACGGGCGTACAGCCGACAATGGAGTTTAAAAAACCGCTTGACATAGATTATGATAACGAAAGCGCTGAACAGATTTTGGATAAAATCATGAATGCTATAGAGCAGACACCAAAACACAATGTCCTCCATGAATATGACCAAGAGCTGGAACGAAAAAAACAGGAGGATGCAGAAAAACAAGAAGAAAAATCACAAGCATAAAAGAAAAATATGAAAGTTCATTTTATCGCTATAGGAGGGAGTGCCATGCACAATCTTGCTATCGCACTGAAAAATAAAGGCTATGAGGTTACAGGCTCTGATGATGCCATTTTTGAACCCTCAAAAACACGATTGGAGCAGAAGGGCATTCTTCCAAAGGAATTTGGCTGGTTTCCAGAGAAAATCACAGTGGATATAGATGCTGTAATTTTAGGAATGCACGCCCATGCGGACAATCCAGAATTGGCAAGAGCCAAGGAATTAGGATTAAAAATATATTCGTATCCAGAGTTTCTCTATCAGCAGAGCAAGGAAAAAACCAGAGTGGTCATTGCTGGTTCCCATGGGAAAACGACCATCACTTCTATGATTCTGCATGTGCTGAATTTTCACAACAAAGAAATAGACTACATGGTGGGTGCTCAGCTGGAAGGGTTTGACTGCATGGTCAAAATCACCGAGGATACAGACTTTATGATTTTGGAGGGCGATGAGTATCTTTCTTCTGCTGAGGACAGACAGCCTAAATTCCTGCATTATCACCCAAATATCGCCTTAATCAGCGGTATTGCATGGGATCATATCAATGTTTTTAAGACTTTTGATGATTATTTAGAGCAGTTCAGAAAATTTACCGAAAGCATCACTTCTGGCGGAGTTTTGGTGTATAATGAGGAAGATGAAGAAGTGGTAAAAATCATAGAAAACAGCCAGAAATATTTCCGAAAACTGCCTTACAAAACTCCTGAATACAGCATTCGCGAGGGAAAAGTTTATCTAAAAACAAGTATGGGCGAAATTCCGCTCTCTGTTTTTGGAAAACATAATTTGCTCAATATGGAAGGCGCAAAACTTATCTGCCAGCAGCTGGGCATTATGGAAGAGGAGTTTTATGAGGCGATAATGAGTTTCAAAGGTGCTTCCAAGCGATTAGAAAAAGTGGAGAGAAAAGATGGAGGGATTTTGTATAAAGATTTTGCACATGCGCCATCCAAGGTAAAAGCAACTGTGGCGGCTTTCAAGGAGCAGTTTAAGCAGGAAAAAACTTACGGATTTTTAGAACTTCATACTTATAGTTCGCTGAATCCCATATTTTTAGAACAATACAAAGGAGCAATGGACGGACTGGATACAGGAGTGATTTTCTATTCGGAAGAAGCCTTGAAAATCAAACGAATGGAGCCGATTTCGCCTGAAATGATTAAAGAAAAATTTGGTAATCCAGACCTGAAAGTCTTTACCAATGCAGAAAGTCTCCACGAATACTGGAATACACTGGACAAGACCCAAGGCGCTTACCTGATGATGAGTTCAGGGAATTTCGGAGGATTAGACTTAGTTAATTAGTTTTCAATGAAATAGGTCGTTTAGGCTTATTCTAAATATTATCAATAAACACAATGGAGTACAACACAAACCGCACAAAGTTACTCATGCCAGAATATGGCAGAAATATCCAGCAGATGGTAGAGTATTGTAAATCACTACCTTCTAAGGAAGAACGAAACGAAGTGGCGAAAACCATAGTAGAATTTATGGGACAAAGAAATCCTCATCTCCGTGATGAGGAAAATTATAAACATAAACTCTGGGATCACTTGTATATTTTAGCAGATTATGATTTGGATGTAGATGCGCCGTATCCTTTCCCAACGCGGGAGGGACTTGCCCAGAAGCCTAACAGAATGAATTATCCTTCTTTTGACAATGAATATAAATTCTATGGAAAGAGCATTTTACAGCTCATAGATAGAGCCATAGAGCTGGAAGAAGGCGAGGAGAAAGAGGCTCTGATACAGGTAATTGCCAACAATATGAAAAAATCCTATAATGTCTATAACAAAGAACATGTGCAGGACGAAGTGATTTTCAGGCATTTGAAGGAACTTTCTCAGGATAAATTAGACTTGACAGGAATAGAAACTTTGGATAAAAGTAAAATCTATCACCCGAACAGAAACAAGAGAAATAATCATAAAAAAAGAAACCATCATTCACAAAAAAATAGAAAAAGATGACAGAAGCATTTCAGATAAGAGGAGGAAAAAAACTAAGCGGAGAAATCACGCCACAAGGAGCTAAAAACGAAGCACTGCAAATTCTTTGCGCTGTGCTTTTAACTTCTGAGCCTGTGAGAATCAGTAATATACCAGACATCAAGGATGTTAATCGTTTGATAGAAATCCTGCAAGATTTCGGGGTAAAAGTAATTAAAAACGGAAAAGGCGATTTTACTTTTCAGGCGGATAATATCCATTTTGACTACATTAAATCAAAGGAATTTAGAAAAGATGGCGCAAAGCTTAGAGGCTCCGTGATGCTTTTAGGGCCGATGCTTGCGCGTTTCGGTGAGGCGTATATGCCTACACCAGGAGGAGACAAAATAGGAAGAAGAAGGCTGGATACTCATTTTCAGGGTTTTGTGGAGCTGGGGGCAGAATTTAATTTTAATGAAGAAGAAAGTTTTTACACCCTTACAGCTAAGGAATTAAACGGGAAATTTATTCTTTTGGAGGAGGCTTCAGTAACGGGGACTGCCAATATCATCATGGCGGCTGTTTTGGCTAAGGGGACTACTCAAATTTACAATGCAGCCTGTGAGCCGTATCTTCAGCAGCTCTGCAAGATGCTCAATAGAATGGGAGCGAAAATAACAGGAATAGGCTCTAACCTGCTGACGATAGAAGGCGTGGAAAGCCTTGGAGGAACGGAGCATGTTCTCCTTCCAGATATGGTGGAAATCGGTTCTTGGATTGGGCTGGCAGCGATGACAAAGTCAGAAATTACCATTAAAAATGTGAACTGGGAACAGCTCGGCATCATTCCTGATACATTCCGAAAATTAGGGATAAAATTGGAGCGAAAAGGGGATGATATCTACATCCCATCGCAGGAAAATTACAAAATACAAAAGTTCATCGATGGGTCTATTTTGACCGTTTCGGATGCTCCTTGGCCAGGTTTTACGCCAGATTTACTTTCAATTATTTTAGTTGTGGCTACTCAGGCGAAAGGAAGTGTTCTTGTTCATCAGAAAATGTTTGAAAGCCGTTTGTTTTTCGTGGATAAACTAATTGATATGGGAGCTCAAATCATCCTTTGTGACCCGCATAGAGCCACAGTAATTGGGCTTAACCACGAGACGCCATTGAGAGGAACTACATTGATTTCGCCAGACATCAGAGCAGGAAATGCCCTTCTGATAGCGGCTCTTTCGGCTGAAGGGAAAAGCATAATCCACAATATAGAGCAGATAGATCGAGGCTACGAAGACATAGAAGGCCGACTAAAAGCCATAGGTGCGGATATAGAGCGAATAAAAATTTAATTTAATCTTCAAAAAAACGAGTGATGAAAAGGTTTTTTATCAATCAAAATGATTTGTCCGATAAGTTTTGGAATATCGAATATGAAGGGGAGGAGCAAATCGTTCATTATGGAAAAATAGGGACTGCTGGGCGCGAGATGACAAAGAAATTCGCGAGTGAAGAGGAATGCCAAAAGGAAAGCGAAAAACTCATTGCTCAAAAAATGAAAAAAGGCTATGTAGAAGTTTCTCCAAATGAGGAAATTCCTGCTAAAATAGAAATGAGCGAGGAGGAAAAAGCTGAATTTTTGTTTTGGGAAGCCATCGAAAAAAGCTATAAATACAACAAGAAAAAGTGGGATGCCTACGATGTAGAAGAGCACCTGGAAAAGCTGACAAGTTATTTGGCGAAGCATGGAAAAGAGCGTTTGGTATCTTTTGAAAAGACTATGCAAAAAAAACTGATGGAACTCTATACCGCCCAGATAGCAGAGCTTTACATCATTTTAAATTGTGATTTTGAGAAAAAAGATGGTGTTTATTATTTTGAGGAAGAGCCATACATTTCTACCGATGGATTTATTTATTTCCGATGCTGGCTTTTGCTGAAAGGGAAAGAATTTTTTGAAGATATAACCAAATACATCAATGCTTTCATCAGCGGGAAATATCATTTTGACATTGGGGACACTTGGGCAGAGGGACTGCTCTATGTGAGTGATGATGCCTATTCTGAAAACCATGAAAACGAAGATGAGAGCGAAATAAGGGATATAGTTTTTGAAAAATATCCACATATTAATTATGATAATGCAGGAGAAATAGAGGGAGAAATCACTGGGGGTAAAAAATTATTTGAGAAATATCCAGCTCTTGTAAAAGAGATTTGTGATTTGAGATAAGTTAATTTATGAAGTATTTGTCAAAAAAAGCGAAACCTTTCCTAAAATGGGCAGGTGGAAAAACACAACTTATAGAACAAATTAAAAACAATTTACCTGAGATTGTTTTTAAGGAAAATTTTACTTACATAGAACCTTTTGTAGGGAGTGGAGCTGTGTTATTTTGGCTATTGAGTGAATTTCCAAATATGAAAAAGGCGGTTATTAATGATATTAATAAAGAGTTGATAGATACCTATGAAGTGATTGCGCAAAATCCACATGATTTAATTTCTATTCTTGAAATTTTACAAAATGAATATCATGAATTAGAAGGAAATCAAGAAGATAAAAAACAATATTATTATGAAAAAAGAAATTTGTTTAATTCAAGAGTTCAAGGAAAAATAGAGCAATCAGCATTGTTTATTTTTTTGAATCGTACTTGTTTTAATGGGTTATATTATGATGGATTTAGCATTTAATTTAAATTTATCTCAAGGTTATAAAAGTAAATCTCAAATAGCTAGATTATTAACTGAAAATTGGGTTTTAAATAATTGTTATTGTCCAAATTGTGGAGCATTGCCATTAAAAGAATTTGAAAATAATCGTCCAGTTGCTGATTTTTATTGTAATAGTTGTAAAGAAGAATTTGAATTGAAAAGCAAAAAAGGGAAGTTATCAAAAACTATTACAGATGGTGCTTATTCTACAATGATAGAAAGAATAAACTCTGAAAATAATCCTAATTTTTTCTTTTTGACTTATACAAAAAGCTGGACTGTTGATAATTTTCTGATTATACCTAAGCAATTTTTTATACCTGAGATTATCATAAAAAGACCTCCACTTGCAGAAACTGCCCGACGAGCAGGTTGGATAGGATGTAATATAGATATCTCAAAAATAGTTGATATAGGAAAGGTATTTTTAGTTAAGGATGAACAAATTATAGACAGAGATATTGTAAAAGAAGCTTTTAGAAAAACCTTATTCTTGCGATTAAAAAATAAAGAATCAAAAGGTTGGCTTTTAGATGTTATGGCTTGTGTAGATACCATAAAAAAAGAGTATTTTACTCTTGATGAGGTCTATAAATTTGAACAAAAATTAAAGCAAAAATATCCAAATAATAATTTCATCAAAGATAAAATAAGACAACAGCTACAACTTTTAAGAGATAAAGGAATTATTGAATTTATTGGGCGTGGTAACTATAGAAAAGTAAAATATGGAAACATTTAAGATTGAAATTCAAGAAATATTATCAAAAACTATTGAAATCCAAGCTAAAAATATGGAAGAAGCTATTGAAAAAGTAAATCAAATGTACAGAAAGGAGGAAATAGTTTTAGATTATAGCAACTTTGTAGATAAAAAAATAATACCAAGTACTTTAAAAAAAAAGAAGTTTTGCTGAAAAAAGAAAATTAGAAATACAAAACCCTGATATATTTAAAAAATATAAAGATAAATTAACAAAATTAAATACATAAAAAATGAAAACATACGCAGGAATACCAGAAGAAAATGCAACATTAGAAAATTCAAAAGTAATGCTTGTAACAGTTCCCTATGATGGAACTTCTACTTGGGGAAAGGGAGCGGATAAAGGCCCTGAACTTTTCTTAGATGCATCAGAAAATATGGAACTCTATGATATAGAGACTGCTACAGAGCCGTATTTGGAGGGAGTTTATTTGGCTGGGGAAGTTACAGAGGACTCTTCGCCAGAAGCCATGACAGAGGCGGTTTATCAAAAAACAAAAGAAATGCTCCAGTATGAAGACAAGCTTTTTACGCTTTTTGGTGGGGAACATTCTGTGTCCATCGGTTCTATCCGTGCAGTGGGAGAGAAGTACGAAAACCTTACGGTGCTTCAGCTGGATGCCCATACAGACCTAAGACCAGAGTTTCATGGTTCTACTTCTAATCACGCTTGCGCTGTTTTTGAAGCCAATCAAAAGCATAATTTGGTTCAGGTAGGAATCCGTTCGTGTGATGTGGAAGAAATGCAGTATGTCCCAAAAGGACAGTGTTTCTGGGCGCATGAGATTGCTGAAAATCCAAACTGGATAGAAGATGTCCTTAGTAAAGTTTCTGGTAATGTGTATATTACGATAGATTTGGATGCTTTTGATCCATCTATTGCGCCATCTACGGGAACGCCAGAACCAGGAGGATTGGCTTGGTATCCTACTTTGAAATTATTAAAGAAAGTTTTTGAGAAATGCAATGTAGTGGCGTTTGATATCGTGGAACTTATGGATTCTGCTAATCCAAAACCTACAGCATTTTTGGCAGCGAAATTATACTACAAGATGCTTGCTTACTACCATTTGTCTAAGAAATAAACGAGACCAGAACCTCTTCGAAAAGATGGAAAACCTCTTGGTTTATTAGTTTTAATCGATAATTTTAAATAATAACATAATGAAAAGAGTAATCGCTTTAGTATTCTTGGCTTTACTGTTGATAAATTGCAGTAAAGGTCAAGTAGTTGTGGGGAGCAGCAATATCATTTCCCAAGAAAAACAACTTTCTGCGTATGACAGAATAGAGGTTTTGGGTAGCTATGATGTTATTTTTACGGATGGAGAGGTTGGAAAGATTAAAATAAAAGCTCCTGACAACATCCTTCCGCTCATACAGACAGAGGTGTCTGATGGACTGCTGAAAATAGGCGCAGAAAAGAACAGATACAAAGTAAAAGAGCCTATCATCATTTATGTTCCTGTGGATTCTCATTTGAAACAAGTGGACATAAAAGGTTCCGCGGATATTTACTCCGAAAAAAATCTGGAAACAAAGGCTTTAAATGTTGGCATATACGGCAGCGGTGATGCGCGTTTGGCGGTGGATGTTTCCTCTCTCGCTTTGGAGGTAGTTGGTGCGGGCGATATCCGAGTAAGCGGCAGGGCTAAGGACTTATCCATCGATATCAGTGGCAGCGGTGATGTAGATACTTCAAAACTAACCGCCGAAAAAGCCGCCATCAGTATAAGTGGTGCGGGCGATGTTTCCACCTATGTGACCGAAGATGTGGATGTTTCCATAGCAGGTGCAGGCGATGTTACCGTTAAAGGAAATCCGAAGAAAGTAAAGCAGAAAATCAACGGCTCTGGCGGAGTGAATGTAAAATAAGCAAGTAGCAAGAATTTATTTACATTTATTAGTTTAGTATGAAATACTTAGAGCATCCATATTTTGGGAAATTAAATACGGAAGGGCTGGATGATTATGATATATTGTGGGAAGAAAATATTCCATACAAAAATGGAACTGTAAGTGTAGGTTTTTGGTTCTGTGGAAAGGATGATTTGTCCATAGAAAGGCTGGATTTATTTGAAAAGTTTCTAAAAGAATTTGATGCAATAGAAGAAAAAGCCCGTAAAGCCCTGAAAGTTTATATAGAGGAAAATTTTAAGTATTTTAGTTTTTATGTAGAAAAATTGGAGAATATTCCTAATTTCGTTGCAGAGATGCAGATAAAATCCGTTGGGCTGTGGTATTCCATTGATGAGGCTTCCACAGGTGAAGTGATAATAGACTATACGATATACCCAGAGGAAAGCTATCAAGTCCTTGCTGTGAAGTGCAGTTTAGAAGGGAAAATCCTTGCTGTTGATTGGGAAGGGTAAAGGATAGAAGAGGGATATGAGCAGGGAACAGGAATTTATTTATATTTGTTAAATAGAAGAAATAATTTTACATAAATAATTTAATATGAAACACTTAAAACACGCATATTTTGGAGAATTAAATACAGAAGAGCTAAATGATTATGATATATTATGGAAAGAAAATATTCCTTACAAAAATGAGTCTGTAAGGGTAAAATTTTGGTTCTGTGGAAAGGATGATTTGTCCGTAGAAAGGCTGGATTCATTTGAAAAATTTCTAAAAAACTTTGATGCAGTGGATGAAAAAGCCCGTAAAGCCCTAAAAACTTATTTGGAGGAGGAGCCTGAATACATGAATTTTCATGTAGAGGAACTGGAGAACATTCCTGAAAATGTAGAT
Organism: uncultured Flavobacteriaceae bacterium; assembly: GCA_963520375.1. Taxonomy (GTDB): domain Bacteria; phylum Bacteroidota; class Bacteroidia; order Flavobacteriales; family Weeksellaceae; genus JABCPE02. Next base: position 66,480 of record CAUQQF010000006.1, read on the forward strand.
GATTTCGTTACAGAAATGCAGATAAAATCCATTGGACTTTGGTATTCTATTTATGAGGGTTCAATAGGTGAAGTGATAATAGACTATATGATACGCCCAGAGGAAAGCGATGAAATCCTTGCTGTGAAGTATGACTTAAATGGGGAAATCCTTGCCATTGACTGGGAAAGTTAATTTATAGAGTAGAAGTTTTACAAAGTAAATAATAGAAATTTATTTATATTTGCTAAGCAAAAAGAAAATAATTTTAAACAAATAATTTATGAAACACTTAAAACATGCGTATTTTGGAGAATTAAATACGGAAGAACTAGATGATTATGATGTGTTGTGGGAAGAAGAAATTCCTTATAAGAATACATCTGTTAAGGTAGAATTTTGGTTCTGTGGAGAGGATGATTTGTCTTCAGAAAGACTGAATTCATTTGAAAAATTTCTAAAAAACTTCGATGCAATGGATGAAAAAGCCCGTAAAGCCCTGAAAGCCTATTTAGAGGAGGAACCAGAATACCTGAATTTTCATGCAGAAGAATTGGAAAATATTCCTGAAAATGTAGATGATTTCGTTACAGAAATGAAGGTAGAATCCATTGGACTTTGGTATTCCATTGATGAGGAAGAAGAAGGCGTAGATGTGGTAGTTGATTATATGATACGCCCAGAGGAAAGCGATGAAATCCTTGCTGTGAAGTTTAGTTTAGATGGGGAAATTGTTGCTATTGACTGGGAAAGTTAGTTTATAAATAAAAAACTAAAAGGAGGCGGTAGCATACACCGCCTTTTTTACATGAAAAAGCAGATGCCCAGAGCATCTAACACCTTATAAAAACCACCGCCATGACTGCCGGAAACACTTTACACAAGGAACTTTTCGCCTTACAGGACAAGGAATACAGGGATTTCACAGCGAAACTCACCCCCAGCATAGACAAAGAGAAAATCATCGGCGTCCGCGTTCCTGTTTTGCGGAAATTTGCCAAAGAATTTTATAAAGATAAACTCGCGGTGGAGGAATTTTTCAGCGCCCTGCCGCACCATTATTATGAAGAAAATCTTCTGCATGGCTTTCTTATTGAGCAAATAAAAGATTTCCAAAGTGCTGTGGAATACACGGAGGCTTTTCTCCCATTCGTGGATAACTGGGCGGTCTGCGACACATTTTCTCCCAAAATCTTCCAAAAATATCCCAAAGAAGTCTATGGATACATCCTAAAATGGATAAAAAGCGACAAAACCTACACGATAAGATATGCCGTAGGGCTGCTCCTTTCCAATTATCTGGATGAGCATTTCCAAAAAGAGATGCTCCAGCTGGTTTCCGAAGTGAAATCCGAGGAATACTATGTAAATATGATGCTCGCTTGGTATTTCGCAACGGCTCTTGCGAAGCAGTATGAAGCGGCTATGCCACTGATAGAAGCGCAGACCTTGCCGCCTTTTGTGCAGAACAAAACCATTCAAAAAGCAAGAGAAAGCAAGAGAATTTCCACCGAAACCAAAGAATATCTGTTGAAATTTAAACTATAAAAACATCAAAACCCATATTATGATGAAGAAAATACTTTTATTTATTGGTTTTATGATTTGTTTTCCTTTGTGTGGGCAAATCACCATCACGGGCAGGGTTACGGATGAGAATGGCATGCCTTTTCCTAATGTGAAGGTGTCTTCTGACAGCCAGTCTCAAACTTTGACAGATAAAAACGGTTTTTATAAACTGGTAGTAGGGCAGTGGGATGTTGTCTTCTTTGAGGAAGGTCATCACTGCTATCCAGTTGTAGAAAAAACACCTAAACAAGAAGTTAATGTAAAGCTGTCTCACCGAGAAAAAGACATTGTAGTTTGTTTTACTCCTCCAAAATGCAGAATATTATTTATACTTGATGGAAAACCCGTAAAAGCCGAAGATGTACAAAATTTCAAACAAGCACTTAGAAAAGGCGAGTTCAAATACACTTTAGTAAAAAAGGAGGCTTTATCTGTATTTTGTGAGAGCAATGCAGCCATAGCAGCAGCTCAGACAAAGAAATACATCAAGAAAAAGCAAGTTAAAAGGAAAAAATAAAAACTATAAAATTTCGGGTAAAGTTTTGGTTTCGTCCTCTATGGTGTAATTTAGGGATTTAGCCAATACAAAGATATCCTGCAGGTTGGAAATCAGCTGTTGTCTTCCTTCCTCTTTTAGCTTATTCTGATTGATGCTGTTAGTCATATTTTTCTTTGCAGATTCCATGATGTTGTTTAGGTCAGCTTTAGAAAACCTATTCACAGCATAATCATCCATAAAATGGATTTTCACATCGGGATAAATTTTGATTTCGGCCTCAGGGATTTCCTTTATGATTAGTTTTTTATTCGTAGAATCTACTTCCATTTTTAGTTTCTTTAAATCATAGGTCACCTGCGCTTTTGCCGTAGTGTAGAGCACTATTTCTTTGGAAAGAAATTCCATACCGCCAAGTTCAAAGGCAGAACTTTTATGAGTTTGAAAACTAGAAAAGTTCTGCTCTAAGACTATCATTTTGTTCATTTTTTCTATCTGATTGCTAAGGATATAGTAGTCCTTATTGATAACTTCTGCCTCTTTTTCTGTGTTTTTTTGGAAGAAAAAGACCAATAAATAGGCGAATAAAGTCCCAAATAGAAAAACGAAAATATTTTTATAAGAATTTTTCAATGCTTATTTACTTTTGTTTAAGATTTCTAATAAATCATTTTCCAAAGAACCGCTGTTCGGAGATTCTATGATTCTTCCCACTTCCTTACCGTATTTGTCTTGGACGATTATAGTAGGCACTCTCTTAATGTTATATGGAACATCCTCTCCATCAGGAGTTTCTTTTTTTCTGTTTACGGCTACTAGGGTCAGCCTTTGTTCAGGGTATTTCACCGCATCCAAAATTTTCAGTAATCTAGGAACTTCTCTATGTGAGTCTCCGCACCAAGTCCCAAAAAACACGATGATATTATGACTTGTCAAGTTCTTCTTTTGAAGTTCTTTGATGGTCTGCGGGTCGTATTCATAGTTCTTGTATTCCTCCTCATACCACGCATTGAAAGGCTCTTGTTTCAGCTGGTCTCTGGTCTGTCTTCCAAGGAGCATTTTACCATGTTTTTCAGAAACTGTGCTTCTATTGTATACTTTTTTCTCATTGAAACAAGCCGTGGCAGACACTACTGCAAGGGCGAACAATGCATATTTAGCTAACTTTTTCATTTCACAAATTTTTACAAAGGTAAACAAAAAGATAAAATTTGAAACCAATTTTAGTCCAATAAATTTAATTCAATAACGGGTTTGGCTTTTTCTACTCTTTTTTTAGAATTTTCATTTAAATTTTTTAGGTATAAAACTTTATCCAGACTATCGTATTTATTGGTCATTTTGGCTAAAGATTCTAGCGCGCTCATATCCTTTATTTTGCTGTTTTTGAAGTCAACAATCACTGTTTTTGGGTCGTTTTTTATATCAAAAATACCTTCAAAAGAAGCCACCGCTCCAAAGAACAAATCAGAGTTTAGATGATAGATTTTCTCAGTGCCATTGGTTTCAGTATTTACGCTGAGTTCATTGGCTTTTTGCCAAGTGAAATTCAGCCCAGAGATGATGATTCCTATCAGAACTGCCACTGCTAAATTATGCGTAATGATGGTAATGGCAGTTACTAAAATGATGATGAAAACATCAGTCTTTGGCATTTTGTTTAAAATTTTAAAACTAGACCATTTGAAGGTCAAAAATGCAACCACCATCATTACCCCAGTAAGTGCAGCCATAGGAATTCTCTCGATAATAGGAGCCGCAATGAGGATAATCATAAGAATAGCCAGAGCCGCGATAACCCCAGAAACTCTGCTTCTAGAACCAGCATTGAGATTTACCAGAGTCTGCGCAATCATAGGACAGCCTCCCATCCCTGAGAAAAAGCCGTTCAGAATGTTAGAAGCCCCTTGTGCAAGGCTTTCTCGAGAGCCGTTTCCTTTGGTTTCAGTAATTTCATCAACGAGGTTTAAAGTCAAAAGCCCCTCTGTAAGCCCCACAGCAGCGACTATAGCTCCAGCAGGAAGGATAATCATGAAAGTTTCCCAAGTCAGAGGAACATTTGGAATATGAAATGGCGGAAGAGAACCACTGATAGGAGAGATATCGCCCACGGTTTTGGTTTCAATTCCGAAAACTAAAACAATTGTAAATACTACAATAATCGCCATCAATGATGAAGGAACTGCCTTTGAGATTTTAGGGAAAAGCCAAGTAATCAGTATAGTAAGAGCCACCAGCCCAGCCATTATCATCATCGGTGTTCCTGTGAGCCATTCCATTTGTCCATCTGGTGCAGCAGTTTTGAATTGTTCCAGCTGAGCCGAAAAAATAATCACAGCCAGACCATTTACAAATCCATACATCACCGAACTTGGAACGAGGCGGATGTATTTAGCCCATTTAAAAATTCCTACAATCAGCTGAATAACCCCAGCCATCGCCACTGCAGCAAAAGCATAATCTAAACTGTGAAGTTTTATAAGTCCAATGAGCGTGACCACAGTAGCCCCAGCGCCGCCCGAAATAAGCCCAGGTCTGCCGCCAAACATCGCCGCTACCAGTCCAGCGATGAATGCCGCATAAAGCCCAGAAAGAGGCGGGAATCCTGCTAAAATAGCAAAAGAAAGAGACTCTGGAATCATGGTCATAGCCACGGTAAGCCCTGCTAAAATTTCTGTTCTCCAATTGATTTTTTGGTCAAGATTGAAAAATTGTAATATCTTGTTCATGAAATTTACTTTTTTAAAGATTCACAAAATTAGATAATCCCATTAGATTAACTAAAAATTAGAATATGAAATATCTCATTTATTCATTTAAAATCAAATTTTAGGAAGCTATATTAGAAAAATTCAATAAGAAATGTTATCTTTGTGGTTTGTAATAAAGAGTTATGGCAGAATATAAATTGTTATTACCTTCCATGGGAGAAGGTGTGATGGAGGCAACCGTTATAGAATGGCTTTTTAAAGAAGGAGATTTTGTAGCTGAGGATGATAGTGTAGTGGAAATCGCTACGGATAAAGTGGATTCTGATGTTCCCACACCTGTTTCTGGAAAAATTGTTAAGATTTTGGTAGAAAAAGACCAAGTTGCAAAAGTGGGAGAACCTATCGCAATATTAGAAATACAAGGAGAGGAGACAGCAAATGCTCAACCAGAATCTGATAAAAAAGAAGAGGAAAACAAAGAAGAAATAGTAGAAGATAAAGTGGTAGACCTTTTGGAGGAGCCGTTTAAAATCGTGCCTGTTTCTATGCCAGTGAGTATAGAGGGAATGAATCTTTCTCCGCTAGTAAGGTCTATTATCCAAGAAGAAAATATAACGGAAGAAGAGCTGAAAAGTATCCAAGGAAGAGGGCTGGAAGGCAGAATCACGAAAGAAGATATTTTAGAATTTGTCAGCAATAGAGGAAACGCAAAAACTGCACAGCAGCCAAAAGCAGTAGAATCTAATGCAGCATCAGTTCTGAAACCAGTTCAGGCTTCTGCACCAGCTGTGACAGCTAATGAAGGTGATGAAATTATCCAAATGGATAGAATGAGAAAAATCATCGCTGAAAATATGTTGCTCAGCAAACAGATTTCTCCACATGTAAGCTCGTTTATAGAAACAGATGTTACAAATATCGTAAAATGGAGAACCAAAAACAAGTCTTCATTTGAGAAGAGAGAAGGAGAGAAGCTTACCTATATGCCTATCTTCGTGAGAGCAGTAGTAAAGGCAATTCAGGATTTCCCAATGATAAACATCTCTGTAGATGGAGACAAAATCATCAAAAGAAAGAATATAAATATAGGAATAGCCACAGCATTGCCAGATGGTAACCTTATCGTTCCTGTTATTAAGAATGCTGACCAGCTTAGTCTAAGTGGCTTAGCGAAGGCTATCAATGCTTTGGTGGATAAAGCAAGAAACAAGAAACTTAGCCCGCAGGATATTCAGGGAGCTACCTATACTATTTCTAATATAGGGACTTTCGGGAATCTTATGGGAACACCTATCATTCCACAGCCGCAGGTTGCGATATTGGCCATAGGCGCAATTGTCAAAAAACCAGCAGTGTTAGAAACGCCACAAGGAGATGTGATAGCAATACGACAAAAAATGTTCATGTCTCATTCCTACGACCATAGAGTAGTGGATGGCTCACTTGGAGGATTGTTCTTAAAACGAGTGAATGACTACCTTGAAGAGTTTGACCTACATACAGAAATTTAGTTATAAAATTTATAAATAAAAAAGCGTTCATTTTATTGAACGCTTTTTTGTATCTAATTTTTTCTTTGTTTGAAGAGCCAATCTCTTACACTTTTGAGTTTATAGGCGTAATCAAAGGAATACATATGTTCTCCTCCTCTCCATGATTGGGCAGATTTAGGAACTACAGTTTTTGGAGTAAATCTTACAAAATTGATATCATAACCTTCTTTTATAAGGGCATTTACTTTAGCATTTTGTTCTTTTATAGGAAGTTTCGCAGAAAATTCTACTTCTCCAAATTTTGCTCCTTCCTTATTTAAAACTTCACTGAGAGCATTCATTCCCACAGAAGCTTTTGGGTCAGCAGCAGAGATTATATAAAAGAATTTCTTTTTTGCTAAAGGTGCTAAAATATTAGCATCCCATTGACTACCAACGAATAAAGATGCTGCAAAAACATCAGGATATTTTATATTGAAGTGAAAAGAAATCATTCCTCCCATAGACTGACCTGTCGTATAGAGACGATTTTTGTCAATGCTATATTCTTTGGTTATTTTTTGGAGTAATCTCATAGTCACATCAGCCTCTTCGCTTACTTGCCATTGGTCATTAGTCACATTTTCAGGTCCATCAAAAGCAGGAACCAAAACAAAACTTGGATTGTCTTTTTGAGTTTCATCCATTGTCCAGATAAATCCGCCATAACCTTGTTTTAACGGAGACATCGCTCCTTTTCCTGTGGTGCTGGCATCTGCCATGAAAAGAACCAAAGGATAAGATTTTTTGGCATCATAGTTTTTAGGAACAAAGAGATTATAAGTCATCGTACGCCCTGTGATTTCATCATGAAATTGTAAGGTTTGGAATTTTGGAGCCATGATTTCTCTCAATCTTAAAAGTTCGGTATCATAGCTTTTATCAGCTCCTCCATAAGAAGTATCCCAAGCCGAAGTTGTTTGGTTTTGAGAATTTGTAACGGTTTTTTGTGTCTCACAGGACATCACTGTCAGGGCAAATAATGCCAAGTAAAAGAGTTTATTCATAATGCAATAATATATTTGGTTTGATTATGAAAAAAGGATAAAGTTAAAAATTAAATTAAAATTTTCAGACTTTTAGGAAGGACTTTTACTTTCACAGGAGAGGAAATCTGTTTGTATTCGCCATCTATATGCCAAGTGTCTGTATCCAGTGAAAATTCCAATTCTGAACAAGTAAAATAAGTCAAGTATTTATCCTGTTTCAAGGTTTTTGCGAACATTTTCAATGCAAATGGAGCAGCATACCAAACAGGGAATTTTTTCACCAAAACCACATCTACCAGACCATCCGTTACCAGCGCCTGTGGAGCGATATAGGCATTATTCCCGAACTGCCTAGTATTCGCAAGGTTCATCATCAGATATTCACCATTGTAGGATTTATATTTCTCCTCAAAGCTGATATTGATAGGCTTAAACTTAAAAAATGTGCTGATAGAAGTCTTGATGTAATTCGCGAAACCTCGGCTAGTTTTCTCAAAATTCTTCGCGACTTCGCCATCAAATCCCGCTCCAGAAAGATTGATAGACAGCTTGTTATTGATAGTGAAAGTATCTATTTCCCTATGTTTTCTATTTTTAATTTTAGAAAGTAGGGTGTCTATATTTTTAGAAAAATGGTTCTCATTTGCAAAACCATTTCCAGAGCCTGCTGGGAATATCCCGAGAATTTTATCCGTGTTTATGAGCTTCTGAGCTACCGTAGATATCGTCCCATCGCCGCCCACAGCCACGAAAATATCCACCTTGTCCATATTATTTTCTATGAAAGAAAAAGTGTCCTCTATTGATTTAGAAATGAGATAAAATGGCTTTTCTACCTTTTTTTCTAAATCATTTACAAAAGGTTTGTATTCTTTTTTCGCGGAGAAAGGATTGATGATAAATGCTACTCGTTCCATTTTTTGATATAAATTAAACTGTCCATGTGATATTTCCGTTCAGAATTTGCTGCATATCTGGCTTGTTTTTTTCCACTTGATTGGTAAAAGTTTCTTCGTAAGAAGCTCTATTTTTTTTATAAAAAACACCGAAAGGCCGTGGAAAATCAGAAAATTCTTCATCGAAATTAAACCTTGCCAAAATTTGGGCTTTTAGGATAGATGTTTCGTCATGTATCCAAAGCTTTGATTCATCGGTATCTTCAGTAATATCAATGATTTTTGGTTCAAAATTTTCTAAAATAATTCCTTTGGATAAATCTTTCCCGAATTTCAAAGGTTTTCCGTTTTCCAAATAGAGATTTGCGTCTTCTTTGGTGGCTTTATTGGTAAATTCATCAAAAACGCCATCGTTGAAAATCACGCAGTTTTGGTAAATTTCCACAAAAGAAGTTCCTTTGTGTTTCTGCGCTTCCAGAAGCACTTCTCGAAGGCTTTTCGGCTCTCTGTCCAGTGTTCGCGAAACAAATGTAGCTCCGCTCCCCAAGGCAAGACTTAGCGGATTAAAAGGCTGGTCTATCACCCCGAAAGGTGAAGATTTAGTTTTTAGACCAAGCTGGGAAGTTGGTGAAAATTGTCCTTTGGTCAGCCCATAGATTTCATTATTGAAAAGAAGGATATTCACATCTAAATTCCTCCTCATCAGGTGTATAAAGTGGTTTCCACCGATGCTCAGCCCATCGCCGTCTCCTGTGATTATCCATACATTCAGCTCAGGATTAGCCAGTTTGATGCCCGTAGCCACCGCAGGCGCACGCCCATGGATACTATGGATACCGTAGGTGTTCATATAGTAAGGAAACCGCGATGAACAGCCGATTCCTGACACGAAAACCATATTTTCCCTCTTGATACCGATTTCTGGGAGAATGCTCTGAACCTGCTTTAAAATAGAATAATCGCCGCAGCCAGGGCACCATTTTACCTCTTGGTCTGATGCGAAATCTTTTGCGGTGTAAGTTTGGATTTCTTCCTGCATAATTTTATCCATGTAAGTGTTTCCAAATCATATCTTTAAGCTCCATGAGACCTTCCTGCGTAACTCCAGAGAAGAACAAAGGTTTGTATTTTTCTGGAAATTCTGCTGAAATTTCGGCCTTTAATTCATCATCCAAAAGGTCTGATTTTGAAACAGATACAATGAAATCTTTATCTAAAAGTTCTGGATTGTATTCTTTTAATTCGTTTTCCAAAATTTTAAACTCTTCATAATGATTTTTGGAATCTGCTGGGATAAGGAATAAAAGAATAGAATTTCGCTCAATATGTCTCAAAAACCTGTGTCCCAGACCTCTTCCTTCTGCTGCACCTTCTATAATCCCTGGGATATCCGCCATTACAAAGGATTTGTAATTTCTGTATTCTACAATTCCCAAATTGGGAGTGAGTGTAGTGAAGGCATAATCTGCAATTTTTGGTTTTGCTGCCGAAACCACTGATAAAAGCGTGGATTTACCAGCGTTAGGAAAGCCCACCAAACCTACATCTGCAAGGACTTTCAGCTCAAAGATGATATAGCCCTCTTCACCAGGAAGCCCAGGCTGTGCATAGCGAGGAGTCTGATTGGTAGCAGATTTAAAATGCTCATTCCCAAGACCTCCCTTTCCGCCTTTCATTAGGATGATTTCTTGTCCGTGTTCTAATATTTCGCCTAGTATTTCGCCGTTTTCATTTCGTGCAACCGTTCCCACAGGCACCTCGATATAGACATCCTCGCCGAAACGCCCAGTGAGCTGGTTTTTGCCCCCTGGCTGTCCGTTTTCTGCCTTTATGTGGCGGGTATACCGAAGCGGAAGAAGTGTCCATTCCTGTGCATTTCCTTTCATGATGACATGTCCGCCACGCCCTCCATCGCCGCCATCAGGGCCGCCTTTTGCTATATATTTTTCTCTTCTAAGATGAGCCGAACCTGCACCACCATGCCCTGATTGGCAGTGGATTTTAACATAATCTACAAAATTTGACATAGATATTTTTTTGAAATGTTTTAGGTTTGAAAATTTTTCAAACCAATTGCAAAGATAAAAATTTAATTGATAAACTTCTGAAAATAGGCGATATAATAAAGGCTTCCAATTTTTGTTGAAAGCCTTTTTTTTTAGTTTATTTGATTTTTTCTACTTCTGCGTAGAGTTTTTCTGCAATTTCTGCAATTTCTCCTACGCCGTTCACTTCTACATATTTGCCTTGTTTTTTGTAAAGTTCAGCTACTTCGGCAGTTTTAGTGTAGTATTCTTTTATTCGGTTTCGGATGATGTTTTCATCGGCGTCATCGCTTCTACCACTGGTTTTACCGCGTTCCAAAAGTCTCTTTACCAAGATTTCATCTTCTACAACGAGGGAAAGACAAATGTCAATCTGGTCGTTCAGTACATCTTTTACGATTCCTTCCAAGGCTTCGGTCTGGAATGCAGTTCTTGGAAATCCATCGAAGATAAAGCCTTTAGCATCAGTTGGTTTTTTAAGCTCATCTGTAAGCATATCGATGGTAACTTGGTCTGGAACAAGTTCTCCTTTGTCCATGTAGGATTTGGCTAACTTACCAAGTTCAGTTTCATTCTTGATATTATGTCTGAAAAGGTCTCCTGTGGAGATTTGTTTCAAGTTGAATTTCTGGATTAAATTCTGAGCCTGAGTGCCTTTACCACTTCCTGGAGGCCCAAAGAGTACGATATTTATCATTTTTATGAAGAGTTTTTATTTTTTAGTGGTTGATTCTTCCTTCTTCGAGCTGATAGAGGTCTGGAAGGTTCCTTCCAAGTTCATCATAGTCTAATCCATAGCCGAGCACGAATTTATTAGGAATTTCTTTTGCTACATAATCAATCGTGAAATTTTTCTTGAAAACTTCTGGTTTTAGCAGCAGAGAAGCTACTTTTAGAGATTTTGGGCGGTGTGTATTTTTGAAATATTCGATAAGACTTTCTATCGTATTTCCTGTATCTACGATGTCTTCCATCAAGATGATGTGTCTGCCCTCTACATCTTTGGTTAAATCCATTTTTTTATAAACTATTCCCGTAGACTGAAGTCCGCCATTGTAAGAACTTACTTGTAAAAAGGCTACTTCGCATCTTCCTGGGTAATATTTCATAAAATCTGAAAAAAACATAAAAACGCCGTTCAGTACTCCGATAAACACAGGAACTTCATCCTTGTAGTCTTCGTAAACCTTTTCTGCGAGGTCTTTTATCACTTTCTGCAGTTCCTCATTGGTGAGATAAGGAACGAAATGTTTGTCATGAATTGTAATACTGCTCATATTTTTCCAAAATGCAAAAGTAAGAATTTTATTATTTGTTTTGATTAAAAAACAAGATTAAATTTTGATAAATCAACTTTACTGCATTAAATGAAAAGAATATTTGTTTTAGAAAAAATTATAAATTAAATTTGTCACATTACAATAAAAACAAATAATTATGTCAACTTATGTAGTTGTTGGTCTTCAGTACGGAGATGAAGGAAAAGGAAAGATTACGGATGTTCTTTCTGCAAAATCTGATTATGTAGTCCGCTACCAAGGTGGGAATAATGCTGGACATACGGTGTATGTGGGAGATGAGAAATTCGTTCTTCACCTGCTGCCCTCTGGCGTTCTCCAATGCAAAGGGAAATGCATCATCGCAAATGGCGTGGTGGTAGACCCGAAAGCCTTTATCTCAGAGGTAGAAAAATTAGAGGAAAAAGGCGGAAGAACCGACCATATATTCATCAGCCGAAGAGCGCATGTTATCATGCCTTATCATATTCTTCTGGATACTTATAGAGAGGAAGAGCAGGGCGGAACGCAGATTGGTACAACTAAAAAAGGTATCGGTCCTTGCTACGAAGACAAAATTGCACGAGTGGGTATCAGAATGATAGATCTTCTGAATCCTGAAGTTTTAAAGGAAAAAATAGAAAAAAATCTTAAAATAAAGAATGCTTTATTTGAGAAATATTTCGAAAAACCTATGCTTAGTTTTGATGAAATTTACAATGAATTTTTAGCCATTGGTCAAAAGCTAAAAGACCGAATCATCGACACGGAAATAGAAATCAATGAAGCCATAAAAGACGGCAAAAATATCCTTTTCGAAGGGGCGCAGGCGCTGATGCTGGATATTGACTTTGGGACATATCCTTATGTGACTTCTTCATCGCCTTCTACAGGGGGAGTTTGTAGCGGTGCGGGAGTTCCTCCTACGGCTCTGCAAAATCTCATCGGAGTTGCCAAAGCCTACACTACAAGGGTAGGGAATGGTCCTTTTCCTACGGAACTAAATGATGATTTAGGAGAAAAAATAAGACAAATAGGGCATGAATTTGGGGCGACAACAGGCAGACCGAGAAGAACAGGCTGGCTGGATTTAGTTTCGCTGAAACATGCTTGTATGATTAACGGGATTAACAATCTGGTAATCACTAAACTAGATGTTCTGACAGGGATAGATACTCTGAAAATAGCTACAAAATACCGTACAGAAGACGGGAAAATCATAGATTATTTTACTTCTTCTACTACCAAACTCTATCATTATGAGCCTATTTACGAAGAACTAAAAGGCTGGGAGGAAGACATCACAAAAGTGAGATATTATGAAGAACTTCCAGAAAATGCAAAAAAATACATAGAATTTATAGAGCAGTATCTGGGTATCAATGTTTATTTGGTTTCCGTAGGACCAGAGCGTTCACAGAATATTATAAGAAAAGAAATTTTTTAGAAATATGTTTTCAAAGAAAAGTGTACTTATTTACATTATAATTGGTTGGTTCTTATATGTGGTAGGATTTCTTTCATCTTTCCCATATTTGTTAGATTTTGAAAGGAGCAAAGTAGCAATGATAGATACAATAAGGAATATTATAGAGTATTCTCTGATGTTTTTATCTATTTTGTGCTTTTGTATTGTATTTTTAAGAAAAAACAAATTTTTAAGAAGCATAGCTTATTTATTATTACTTTTATTGAGCCTTAATTTCATGCTTTCTGCTTCTTGTTTTTTTATTTATAAACAAGGCTTCAATGTTGGGATGACGCTCAGTATTTTAGAAACAAATGTTTCTGAAAGTCTCAGTATGGTCAAAACATTGATTTTACCAATTATTGTGACAATCATCTTCTACATTATTTTGTTACTTATCTTTATTGGAGGAAGTAAGATCATAGACAAAAATTTCACAAAAAATAAAATCTTGATTGTTTTTTCTTTTATATGGATTATTCTTCCTGCCTTATTTTTCATAAAACATAAATACATAAGTAATAAAGGTGGTGGCTTGATGGTAAAAAATGCAATATATCATTATTCAGATTTTATCGCAGCACAAGTATTGAAAAAAGATATAGATGGAATAATAAATACAAAAATTAACTATAATTTAATAAACACAGGTGAACAGCCTATAGAAAATATTGTAGTTCTTGTAGGTGAATCTGTAAGGAAGCAAAATATGTCTCTATATGGCTATCAGAGAGAAACTACACCTAATGAAGCTGCTGAGAGAGACAATATGTTGCTTTATCAGAATGCATATTCTCCAGCAGCTATTACTAATATGTCTGTTCCTATAGTTTTAAGTAATATTGATATTAATAATTATCAGAAAGAATTAAAAAAACTTGGTGATAATATTGTAAATGCTGCTAACCACTCGGGTTATAATACTTTCTGGTACAGCACGCAAGGAGGAGCTCATGGAATTACAGCCATTGCTACCTATTCTAAAAATAAAAAATTCCTCAATGGATATGATGAAGCTGTAATTCCATATTTAAAAGAAGCTTTAAAAGATTCTTCTCCTAAAAAACTGATAGTCCTCCATATCAATGGAAGTCACCCTTATGCATGTGACAAATACCCTCCTAAAGAAGCTGTATGGGAGGGAGGAATAGATGAATGTTATGATAATTCTATAAGGTATACAGATAAAATTATTGGACAAATTTTTGAGCTGCTTAAGAATAAAAATTCTGCTTTAGTCTATTTTTCTGACCATGGACAGATTAAAGAAAATGAGATTTATAAACATGGTGATTATAAAGAAGCGGTACAAGTGCCTTATTTTGTGTGGTTTTCTCCATCTATAAAAACAGATAAAAAAGGACAAAAAATAGAGGAACCAACTTCGATTACCACAGTTTATTCTAAAGTTTTAGAACTTATGGGAACAAAGAACCCTAAAACAGTGGACAACACGGGAAAATATTTAAGATTAGACTTAAATGCCATAAAATATGATGATTTGAAATAAATTTTAATTAAATTTGACAAAAAATTATTCCAATGCAAGATATTATATTTGAATTAATCGAAAAAGAAAGACAAAGACAAACGAATGGTATAGAGCTTATCGCTTCTGAGAATTTCGTTTCTGATGATGTTATGAAAGCTATGGGCAGCGTTCTTACGAACAAATACGCAGAAGGCTACCCAGGGCGAAGATATTATGGCGGCTGTGAAGTGGTGGATGAAATGGAGCAGTTAGCCATCGACAGAGCGAAACAGCTTTTTGGGGTGGATTATGTGAATGTTCAGCCGCACTCTGGTTCTCAGGCAAATGCAGCGGTATATTTGGCTGTACTGAAACCTGGTGACACAGTGCTGGGAATGGACTTGTCTATGGGAGGACACCTTACGCATGGTTCACATGTTAATTTCTCTGGAATCAACTTTAGACCTGTATTTTACGGTGTTGAGAGAGAGTCGGAGAGAATAGACTATGAGCAAATGAGACAAGTTGCCCTAAAAGAAAAACCAAAAATGATAATCGCTGGATTTTCAGCTTATTCCAGAGATTTGGAATATGCTAAATTCCGCGAAGTAGCAGATGAAGTAGGAGCTACGCTTTGGGCAGATATCGCTCACCCAGCGGGGCTTATTGCTAAAAAGCTATTGAATTCGCCTTTTGAGCATTGCCACATCGTTACTACAACGACTCACAAAACCCTGAGAGGGCCGAGAGGAGGGATGATTATGCTGGGAAAAGATTATGAAAATCCATACGGACACAAGACGCCAAAAGGAGAGACCAAAATGATGAGCGCCGTTCTGGATGGTGCTGTATTCCCAGGAATTCAGGGAGGGCCGCTGGAGCATGTAATCGCTGGTAAAGCGGTGGCTTATGGCGAGGCTCTTGACCAAAAATTTGAGGTGTATGCGAAGCAAGTTATTGCAAATTCCCAAGCATTGGCTAAAGCTATGATAGACAGAGGTTTTGACATTGTAAGTGGTGGAACGGATAACCACCTGATGCTCATTGATTTAAGAAACAAGGGAGTAAATGGAAAAGAAACCGAAAAAGCCTTAGTAAAAGCAGATATCACTTGTAATAAAAATATGGTTCCATACGATGACAAATCGCCGTTTATCACTTCAGGAATTAGATTAGGAACTGCGGCAGTGACGACTCGTGGGCTGAAAGAGGCTGATATGCCAGTTATCGCAGATTTGATAGATGAAGTTGTAAAGAATATCAATGATGAAAAAGTCCTAGATGCAGTAAAAGTCAAAGTAAATGACCTGATGAAAGGAAGAGCATTGTTTAATGCATAAAATCATTTTTAATCATCATTAAAATTATAATTTTGCCAAGGTTTTATAACTTTGGCAAAGTTTTTAAGTAGATATGGAAGAAAAAAGAAAATCGTACACTTTTGAGGAGATTAAACAAAAACTGGTGAATTACTGCATTTACCAAGACCGCTGCCATCAGGAAGTGGAACAAAAAATGCAGGATTTTCTGCTGATTCCAGAGGCTAAAGATGAGATAATGCTTTATCTAATCAATGAAAATTATCTCAATGAAGAGCGATTTGCCAGAAGCTATATCAGAGGAAAATTTTACCTGAAAAACTGGGGCAGGATAAAGATAAAAAATCACCTAAAATTCAAAGGAATTTCCGAAAAACTCATCAATAAATGCATGGACGAGATAGATGAAGCCGATTACCAAAAGACCATAGAAAAGCTGTATAACGCCTATTTCTCCGAGCAGAAAGGTTTAAAAAACTATCAAAAAGCCATGAAAACCGTGCGCTATCTCATATCAAAAGGCTATGAGTATGAGCTGATTAGGGAAGTGGTGCAGGAATAAGATTTTATATAAAACCCCAGCCTTTTTGAGGGCTAGTTTCCTCTTTTGATCTTTCCTTTTTATAGATTATCTTTGCCAAATATAATTTTGTAAATGCTGCCAAAAGAAAAATTACCTCAGATTTTTGAATATCTTAAACAATTTCTCACCGAAGAGCGCCTAAGGAAAATAGAGCATTTCTCTGAGCGAAGTTCGGATTTTGTCCTGCCTGTCATCGGCGATGTTTATCAGTTTCGGAATGCTGCTGCCATTGTCCGTTCGGTGGAGGCGTGCGGATTTCACAAGGTGGTGGCTCTGGAGGAAGAAAATGTTTTTGAGCCAAACCTGAGGGTGACCAAAGGAGCGGACACTTGGGTAGAAGTGGAAAAAATGCCCAATACACTGGAATCTTTGCAGAAAATAAAAAACCAAGGTTACAAGATTCTGGCAGTTTCACCCGAAAAAAATGCAGTGATGCTTCCAGATTATCAAATCCAATCGCCCATAGCCCTTATTTTTGGAACGGAGAAAGAGGGCGTTTCTGATGAGTTTTTGGATTTCGCAGATGAAACTTTGGCTATTCCTATGTATGGTTTTACGGAGAGTTTCAATGTTTCTGTGGCGGCGGCAATTTGTATGTATGATTTCAAACAAAAATTACTGAAATCAGATATAGATTATTTCTTAAAAGATGAAAAAACAGCTCAGAACTAAAATTCGCTGGGCGGTCAATTCCATCCGCAGCGGACAGGAAATTTTGGATAAATATATAAATGAGAATTAGGATTTTATTTCATTCATTGTTTCATATTTCTTTGCTGATAAGCCAATGGTATATGGCGTTGCGCTCGCTATCTACTTCGGTATATCCTCCTATCAGCTGACCGTTGTGATAGTGGAGTTCGTCGATATCGCTTACTAAAAACTCTTCTACCTCATCTTGATAAGGTTCAAAACCTTTGAAAATGATTTCGTCTTCCACTGTGAGGGTACTGACATCAAAAATGTAATGCCGATTGCAATACATATCGGTAATCAGTATTTTGTCACCTTTGAAAGGTTGTGCTACAGCTCCCCAATCCTCGGAGAAATGGTGCTTTTTGAGCGTTTTTAGCGATGGATAACTCATTACATAAAGCTCTGCCTCGTAGAAATTGGTGAATACAGCTTCTTTTTCACTGAGCATACAGCAGAAATCTACATCATTAGGCAATTGTTTGGCTACTTTCAGTTTTTCGTTTTCAAAAGATAACAGATAACTCATACAACCATCTTGTCCGCCATAGAAAGTGATAACCACTTTGTTATTAGGCAATGTTTTCAGCTCTATATTAGCATCGTAGATTTCGTCGTCCATAGGCATAGACGCCAATGCCTTCCCTTGCAAATCATATACCCATACGGTGATATGTTCAGCATCGTGGCGCTCGGCAAGCCAAATTTGCTGGCGTTCTATCGCTAATAAAGCCCCCACAATAGGTTTGTTTATTTTCCAAAGCAGTTCTTTTTCAAAAGTGTAGAGCGAAAATCCTTCTGACTCATTGCATACGCCTATTTGCTGATGTTCATAGTTGATAGCAAAGATGTCTTTTCTTTTTGAGAACTGAAACGCCTCAGGTAATAATGGGTTCTTTGAACTTTTGGTATAATCGGTAATTAGCATTTAAAATAGTTTTTTGATTAAAATTTTATAGAGGACTATTTACTTCCTCTAAAGCTTCCTCTTCGCTAAGAGGGTTTCCACAATTGTAATATTGGTTTTTATCCTTGC
>CAUQQF010000007.1:0-75552 GCA_963520375.1 uncultured Flavobacteriaceae bacterium
AACATCGAAAACAAAGGCATTCATCAGTGTTTTCAATTCGTGAAGTTCATCGATGGATATTTTTTCTTCTCCGTTTTTCACTTGGAAAATCCATTTCACCGCTTCGAAAAGATGAGCGATAAGTATAGGCGAATTAAAATCATCCAATAGTGCATTGTAGCATTTTTCTCTCCATTCAGATATAGGGAGCGCGGTAGGATGTTCTATTTCGGTATTGATTTCATTTAAAATTTTCAATGCTTCCATAAGCCTGTTAAAGCCTTTTTCGGCAGCGAGCATCGCTTCATTAGAGATGTCAAGTACACTGCGGTAGTGCGCTTGCATAAAGCAGAAACGAATCACCGCAGGCGCAAAAGCTTTCTCAAAGAAAGTATTATCACCATTGATGAGCTGCATCGGCAAAATGTAGTTTCCTGTCGATTTGCTCATTCGTTGTCCGTTCATTGTCAGCATATTAGCGTGCATCCAGTAGCGAACTGGGCTTTCGCCGTGTCCTGCTTTCCCTTGTGCAATTTCGCATTCGTGATGAGGGAATTTCAGATCCATACCTCCTCCGTGGATATCAAACTGATTACCAAGGTATTTGGTGCTCATTACTGTACATTCTAAATGCCAGCCTGGGAAACCATCGCCCCAAGGAGATGCCCAGCGCATAATGTGAGCTGGTGAAGCTTTTTTCCATAGTGCAAAGTCCTGAGGATTGCGTTTTTCGCCTTGTCCATCGAGGTCGCGGGTGTTCGCAAAAAGCTCTTCTATATTTCTGTTGGAGAGTTCGCCGTAGTTGAGTCCGCGTTTGTTGTATTCCAGCACATCGAAATACACAGAACCATTGCTCTCATAGGCAAAACCATCATTCAAGAGTTTTTCTGTAAGCTGGATTTGTTCCAATATATGCCCTGTCGCAGTAGGTTCTATAGTCGGCGGAAGAAGATTGAATATATCCAAAACTTTATGGAAATCAACCGTGTATTTTTGTACGATTTCCATAGGTTCTAGCTTTTCTAGGCGGGATTGTTTTACGAAACGGTCGTTATTCACATCGCCGTCATCGGTAAGGTGTCCTGCATCGGTAATGTTACGGACATAGCGCACTTTGTAGCCCAAAAATTTCAGCGTACGATACACAAAATCAAACGACATAAAGGTACGCACATTTCCCAAATGCACATTGCTGTACACCGTAGGGCCGCAGACATACATTCCTACATTATTCTCGTGCAAAGGCACAAAAACTTCTTTTTCTCCTTTTAAGGAATTGAATATTTTTAGTTGATGATTCATATTATTGTTTATTGTTTTAGTTATTAAATCTTTTAAAGTATTCATCAATTTCATTATGTAACTCTATACCTACGCGTTCAAAGCAATCTAATAAATCCTGATAGGCATTCTCACCTGCAAGAAAATCCCAAAACTCTTGGGCTACTTTTAGCTCGTTATCTAAATCTAACATTCCCGCCATTGTCCAGCGCGAATAAGGTTTAGGCTCATACGGATTATAAGGTATAGCAATAAGGGTATGTATTTTTCTGTTAGGATTTTCAGCTAACACACAGCCTACCCATTCTAATAAAGTGCGTTTAAATTCTTTAAAGCCCCCTTTGTTAGGTTTAGCTGTTTTAATGTCAAACAAGAAAAGTTCATCTGAATGACTTTCTAACCACACATCTACTTTAGTAGGCTTTACGGTGTTCATCTTTCCTTCATGACATACTGCCCTAATAGCTTCTATTTCTGCTTCTTTATTAGGGTTGCCATTTACAGTGAGATTATCCATAATATCTTGAATAACCCGTTGTGCTTTTTCACTTATCTTATCTCCTGCTACCGCTTGTAGTTTAGCAACTTTAAACCGAGATTCAGCTAGTGATTTAGCCACAGGCTCAAAAATGCTCGTCCCAAAATTAGTATTCAAAGAATGAATAAACGAAAACAGTGCCATACGGTCTTTACCTAATAAGCGCGTATGAAAAGGCATCACCGCAGGCTCAGGGTTATAGTGCTGAAACTTTGTTCTAAGACTATGCCTAAGGGTGTTTTCTACATTAGCTATTTGTTGTGGAGTTAGCATTACTTACTGTGTCTAAGTTTATATATTCTTGCAAAAAAGATTTGTAATCTTTTGTTATAGGGTTTGAGTATGCAGCCTTAGCTCTATTATAATCACATTTTTTAAAAATATCAATTGCTAATTGTATATTTTCTTTAAATAAGGCATTATCACGAATAGTATTTAATAGTTTATCATAACTATTTATTCTAGTTGAAGCATTTTCTGATTTTACAGAATACTTTTTAATGTTCTTGAGATAATCAGAATTAAAAGGTAAGTCTTCAACCAAGTATCGGAATCCCATAAATATATGATACCTATACTTATTAAATTCTTTATATAGAGCATTATCTTCTGAAATTAGTAACTCTTCCCATTTTTTAGAGATAAGCCCTGCTATATAGTAAGGCAGTGGATTATGTTCCTTTTGAAAAAAATCATCCTTATAATTAGTAACTATTTTTCCTATATTCCCTGCAACTATATGAGGGAGATCAAAGAACATTGCCATAAAACTTTTTAATTGTTCTTTAATTTCTATTATATTAATACGACTAATACTAAGATTTGAAAATTGGTTAGTTCTTCTCTCATAGTAAAGCTTATCCACTTCACGATGTGAAAAATAGAAATTCTCTAATGTCTTTTGGAATTGTGTAATAGCAAATAATTGTTCCTCTGTGAACATAGATTGACTATTTGTTGTTAGAATAATTTCATCTCTTAGAGTTTCATCTTTTGTTATAACAACTTTTAAAGGAATTAAAACTCTATCAATGTCAGGAATATTTCTACATTCAAATAAAACATTAGATGTTTGACAACCATTAACCACTTGATAATTATCAAGTACTAAAGTATTCCCTCTACCTCTATTAGAATCTGCTATTATTGTAACACCATTATTTAAAAGTGAAAACTCGTTGAATTTTCTATCTTCTAAAGTCTTTTTTATTCCTTGATTTATAGGATTTTCAATACCTAAAAAATCCCTTAAATTATCATTAAACAGACTCTTTATTTTTACTTGATTTTCATCCATTATCAAGTTTCTAAACTCAGAAAAAGGAAGAAAACCTATATAGGCTTCTTCAACATTTTGAATATTATTTAATTGAGTCTTATTTTCAAATTTAATTGTAGCACTGAGAGGAGTTATAGCTTTTCGATGAGCATTTATAAGAGTTGTTTTATCTATTAGAGATATATTTACATTAGTAAATAGGCTGAAATCTTTAAGAAGTTTAATCTTTACATCCTTAGTAGCTTCCAAAGTGGTATTATTTTCTTGTTTTACACCAAGAGAAACATAAAAGCAATATAAGTTAAACTCTCTTATATTACCTATTTTTTTTCGTAACTCTTTATAAATATCTATTGAATTTTCTAATTCAGGAATGTTGTAAATTGGATTATCAGAAAAGAAATCAATTACAACATCTAAAAAGTTCCCTAACTCAGCATCACTAAAGCCTTCAGTTGTTTTTGTTTGTATAAAAAAAGCATTTACAAACAAGCCCATATCTTTGAAATTTTCTATTTCATCACTATTTAAAATTAATTTCTCATTTATACAAAATGCTATTGTATCAATCCCTTTTGCCTTTCCTGTAGAAATTGATTCCAAATCGGATTTTAATATATTACTATTTACTTCTTGGGATAAAAGTGAAAAAGCAGAGAAATGTTCAAATCTATCAGACTCACTAAGTGAAGAGTCATTTATCCCTAATTTTTCAGTAAAAGTGTCTAAATATGATCTCGTAATACTATCCATAACTTTTCTATTTTTCTTTTAAATGAAATATAATCTCAGCATACGCGTTTTTGTCTTTTTCGGTGCGATTGAGTACAGGGCGTTTGTATTGATTTACAATGCGCATTCCTGCTCGCTCAGCTATTTCGGGGTATAAGCCGTACTTGTCGTTGGCTACCAAAAACACATCGTAATCATCGGCTAAAAAGCGTTTACTATTGGTAAGCACCTCAGCAATACCGGCTACATACATACGTTTGGCTTCCTGCCCTTGTCCTTTGTAAAGGGGACCTATCTCTTTATCGTCATTGCGCTCAAAACCAAAAAGGTCGTAAGCATAAGCATGTTGCTCATGATAATCAATAAGACCTACATAAGGAGGCGATGAGAAAATACCTTTTATCTTTTGCTTTCTTGCCAAAGCAGCAAACTCAGGATTCTTATGCTCTAACGCTTCAAATATGTCAATAGTACGACTGTCATCTTGCAAACACACTTGATAAGTATTAGTACACAATCTGCTAAAAGTTTGCAACCGCTTGATAGTGTCTTTGGTATAGGTTTTCCACCATTTCAATATGGAAAATAGCGGTTTACACACCTTGCCGTGTTTGGCACAATAGTAAGTGGTAGTTACTGGTTCTATCAGCGTTGCTAAATCGGCGTGAGTAGTAGCACGACAACTGCGAATTGTCCTGCTTAATATAAGTGTAACAATACGCTTAGTTGCTGGGTTTTGTATTTCTTTTATTTTGTTGAATACAAAATCTATTTCCTCGCGAACATGTTGTATATACCACTTGTCTAAGAAAGTATCGGTTTTGACTTGTTTTAACTTAATGTGATACTTTTCTATGAGACTCTGATAAATAGGTAAAAACTGTTGCTCTTTCTCAGCGCCATATACTTTGCCGTCTATCTCTTTGCGTTGTAGGCGATATTTATAGTCGGGCACGGGGAAGTACTCTTTATTGAAATTATTGAGCGCTTCGGTAAGTTCAGTGTCGAACTCAAGTATCTGTTTTTCCGCTAAGAAATCTTTTAAGGATTGTGTAATGTAGCAGACTTCATTATACACATCTTCTAAATCATAATCACCTACTTTTGCATTGCTTATCAGTGCATTGAAAGCCGACACATCTACTCCTATAGCATGAATCCCTAATTCTGAGGCTTGCACCATAGTAGTACCACTACCCGAAAAAGGGTCAAGGACTATATCACCAGCTTTAAAAAAGACTTCTTTTTTGAAAGCATCAGTATGTCCATCTAAAAAGTACTCTACTAACTGCGGGATAAACTTCCCTTTATAAGGGTGCAAGCGGTGTACATGTTTAGTGGTTTCTGCTTCTTTATATTGCTCAAACGACAGACTCCAGTTGAGGTCATCGCCTAACTTTTCTTTCCACTGTGAGGCGCGATTTCCCCCTAAAGTATCGTAATAGGCTTTGAGTTCTTCTTTATCTATTTGAGTAATACCGTTATTTTCATATTTTTTTATCTTACCATACTGTACCAAATAGGAAATATTGGACGAAGTAACATTCTTGCCCATATATTCTGTTGCCCATTGAGAAGCTTGTTTTATATTTATTAATTGATAATTATTCACTCTACTATATAACTGAATGGTCTTTTTTGTACAAAAATAACACATCTAACTGATTTTTCATATTATGTTTTATTAAGACTGACAAAGATAATTAAAAAACATTAGACATTTTAAATTAAAGTTTGTTTATTTTGCGGATTATTTATCAAAAGAACAATGGACAAAATACAATTCATTCAGCAGAATATCTCAATTCAAGAAAAACAGATAAACGCCGTTTTGCAGCTGCTTTCGGAGGACTGCACCATTCCCTTTATTGCGCGATATAGAAAAGATAAAACAGGAAATCTCGGCGAGGTGGAAATAGAACAGATTCAGAAACTTAGCAAAAATTTTGATGAAATCCAAAAGAGAAAAGAAAGCGTCCTGAAATCCATAGAAGAGCAGGAAAAACTCACGCCCGAACTTCGTGCAAAAATAGAGCAAAGCTTTGATTTACAGGAGATAGAAGACCTGTATCTTCCCTTTAAAAAACGAAGAAAAACCAAAGCCGATGCCGCAAAAGAAAAAGGGCTTGAACCTTTGGCAAAAATCATCATGGCGCAGAAAAACAGCGGTGACATAGAGCAAGCGGCGCAAAATTATCTGAATAAAGAAGTTTCCAGCGTGGAGGAGGCGCTTCAAGGCGCGAGGGACATCATCGCAGAATGGATAAACGAAAATATTTTCATTAGAAAAAATCTTAGAAGAGTTTTTCAGCGAAAAGCCGTGATTTCCAGTAAAGTGGTCAAAACCAAAAAAGAGGAGGAAGAAGCACAGAAATATGCCCAATATTTTGACTGGAGCGAACCGCTGAACAAAATCCCTTCTCACAGACTTCTGGCGATGCTTCGTGCTGAAAAAGAGGGTTTTATAAAAGTGAGTATTGATATTGACAAAGAAGAAATCCTTACTTTCATGGAGGGAAGTTTGGTGAAAATGGCTTCGCCTTCGTGTGCAGAGCAAATAATCCTTGCGGCTCAAGATGCTTACAAAAGACTTTTGGAGCCTTCTATTTCAAATGAAATCTTGCAGGAAGCCAAGATTAAAGCCGATGAAAAGGCGATTTCTATCTTTTCTGAAAATTTGACACAGCTGCTTTTGGCTCCGCCTCTCAGCGAAAAGCGGATTTTAGCCATAGACCCAGGGTATAGAACGGGCTGTAAGGTGGTTTGTCTTGATGAAAAAGGCGATTTGCTTCATAATGAGACCATTTATCCACACGCTCCACAGAAGGAAACAGCCACTGCGATGAAAAAAATCCGCTCTATGGTGGAGGCTTATCATATTGAGGCGATTTCTATCGGGAACGGAACGGCCTCTCGTGAAACCGAGTTTTTCATTAAGAAAATCGCGTTTGACAGACCTTTGCAGATTTTCGTGGTGTCCGAAGCTGGGGCGTCTGTTTATTCCGCGAGTAAAATTGCCCGAGATGAATTTCCTGATTATGACATCACCGTGAGAGGTGCCGTCTCTATCGGAAGGAGGCTGTCTGACCCGCTTGCCGAGTTGGTAAAAATAGACCCAAAGAGCATCGGCGTAGGGCAGTATCAGCACGATGTAGACCAGACTTTATTAAAAGAAGAGCTGGACACCACGGTCGTAAAATGCGTAAATTCGGTAGGGATTAACATCAATACGGCAAGTAAATCCCTGCTGAGTTATGTCTCTGGTATTGGCGAAAAACTTGCAGAAAATATTGTAGCTTACCGAACCGAAAATGGCGCTTTTGTGGATAGAAATCAGATAAAAAAAGTTCCTCGTCTGGGCGAAAAGGCATTCCAGCAGGCGGCGGCATTCATCCGAATAAAAGACGGCAAAAACCCTTTGGATAACTCCTCCGTGCATCCAGAAGCCTACAAAATCGTAGAAAAAATGGCGAAAGACCTCGGTATCAAAACGATAGACCTTATCGCTAATGAGGAGAAAATTAAACAAATTGCTCCAGAAAAATACACTACGGAGGACATTGGGATTTTAGGGATAAAGGATATCTTGAAAGAACTTCTAAAACCAGGGCTTGACCCAAGGAAAGCGAGCAAAGTCTTTGAGTTTGACCCGAATATAAAAACCTTTGAAGATTTGAAATCAGGAATGGTACTCCCTGGTATAGTGAGCAATATCACGGCTTTCGGGTGTTTTGTGGATATTGGGATAAAAGAAAATGGGCTGGTGCATATTTCCCAGCTGAAAGACGGATTTGTGAGCGACCCTAGCGAAGTGGTAAAACTCCACCAGCAGGTAAAAGTGAAAATAATAGAAATAGACACAGAAAGAAAGAGAATAGCCTTGTCAATGGTGATTTAGGGAAGAACTATTTTAATATTGTTTTTCGCTAAAAAATAACTACATTTGCAAGAATAAACAAAAGATAAATATGAGTTGTGGAGGATGTAAAAATTCTGGCGATTCTTCCCACGGTTGCTCTACTAACAGCAAAGGAGAGTTTAGTTGTGATATAATAGATACTTGTGAATATAGTTATAAATTAAGTGTTTTTGATTGGCTTGCCAATATAAAATCTCCACTGAATGAGTGTGAGTATGTTGAGGTTAGATTTAAAAATGAAAGAAAAAGTTTTTATCATAACATAGATAAACTACCACTGCATATAGGAAGTATAGTAACAGTAGAGTCCAGCTCAGGATATGATGTCGGAGTGGTGAGTCTCACAGGTGAACTGGTGAGGATACAGATGAAAAAGAAAAATTTTGGAGAAGAACAGGCCTCCAAAATAATCCGTATAGCTACAAAGAAAGATGTAGAAATATGGCAAAATTCTAGAAAAAAAGAAGAAGAAGTAAAAAAAGAAGCAAGAAAAATCGCCTTGAATCTAAATCTTGAAATGAAAATTTCGGATATAGAATACCAAGGAGATGGCTCTAAAATTACTTTTTACTATACAGCAGATGGAAGAGTAGATTTCCGACAGCTGATAAAGGAGTATGCGGCTGTTTTTCGTGCTAAAGTAGATATGAAACAGATAGGCTACCGACAGGAAGCGGCTAAACTGGGCGGAATAGGCTCTTGTGGCAGGGAACTCTGCTGTTCCACATGGCTTACGGATTTTCGTTCGGTGAATACTAATGCAGCCAGATACCAGCAGCTGAGCATAAACCCATTAAAACTTGCGGGACAGTGCGGTAAGCTAAAATGTTGTCTGAATTTTGAA
This sequence comes from uncultured Flavobacteriaceae bacterium, assembly GCA_963520375.1. GTDB lineage: Bacteria > Bacteroidota > Bacteroidia > Flavobacteriales > Weeksellaceae > JABCPE02. Next base: position 8,573 of record CAUQQF010000007.1, read on the forward strand.
CTGGACAGCTATATGGATGCTCTCAGTCATTTCCCTTCTTCCAGCACAGTTTTGGATACAGAAAAAGGAAAGGCTTTCTGCATTAAAATAGATGTTTTCAAAAAGAGAATGTGGTTCGCATATGTGGATAATACTATTCTCTGGTATGACCTAGATATCCAAGAAGTGAAGGAGATGATTTCCATGAACAAAAAAGGGAACAAAATTCCGCCATTAGAGGAATATAAAACCCAAGAATTGTCTGCTCCTACGAAGGAAATAGATCTAATTCAGGAGAATAACATAGATCGTTTCGAGAAGAAAAAATCAAACAAAAAGCCTAAAAACAAGGAAAAGAAAAACACTTCTCCAAAGGAAGAAAAAAATAATAATAATGCTCCGAAACAGAATAATTCAGAGCAACAAAAACCAAACAATAGAAAGAATAATAAAAAAAGAAATAACCCGAAAAAAAATAATAATGATGGGTAAAAAGATATGGCTATTCGCAGCATTGTGGTTTATTTCCATAGGTTGTTCTAGCGAGGGAGAAATCTATATGACCGAGGTGAATAATCTCTGGGGAAAGAATGATGCAAAGAAAATAGAGTTTGAAATCAAAGATTCTCAGTCTCCGAAAAATCTTATATTTGTTGTAAGAAACAATAATGAATATCCTTACAATAACTTGTTTCTGATTTCTACTATTAAAGGAGAAAAGAATAAAGTTTTGAAAACAGATACGCTTCAGTATATTTTAGCAAAACCAAATGGAGAATGGTATGGAAGTGGTATAGGAGATGTTAAGGAAATTCTCGTTCAGTATAAAAATGAATACAAATTCCCTGCGAATGGTAAATATAAAGTGGAACTAAAACACGGAATGAGAACCGACCAGCTGAAGGGGATAGAGGATATAGGCATTAAAATAGAAAATATAAAAACAACAACTCCGTAACAAACATGGAAAACGAAAAAAAACTTCCCACAAAAAAGAAAAAATCTTATGTAGGAAGATGGATTAAGTTGATTTGGTTAGGATTTATAGGAACAGTTGCTGGCATAGTGGCTTTGTTCTTTTCTATTTCACAGGGTTTCCTAGGGGAGATGCCCGATATGAAAGATATAGAAAATCCAGATATCTATGTAGCATCAGAGATTATTTCTTCTGATGGAGTGGTTTTGGGTAAATTTGAGAAAGAAAAAACTCAGCCAGTTACTTATAATCAGCTTCCACCGTATTTGGTTTATGCTCTTTATGCGAAGGAAGATGAGCGTTTCAAAGAGCATTCTGGGATAGACCTAAAATCCATAGTGAGAGCAGTCTATTTCCGAGGTGAAAGAGGGGGAGGTTCCACCATTACCCAGCAGTTAGCCAAGCTTTTATTTACAAAATCTGCAGCACAAAGTAAAAGAGAGAGAGTCTTTCAAAAACTGAAAGAATGGTCTGTGGCGGTAAGTTTGGAGAAAAGATATACCAAAGAGGAGATTATTACTTTGTATTTCAATAAGTTTGATTTCCTTTATAATGCCAATGGGATAGAGATGGCATCAAAGGTTTATTTCAATAAAAAAACCAAAGACCTTACTCTTTCCGAAGCGGCTACATTTGTAGCGATGCTGGAAAACCCAGTGAAAAACAATCCGCTTAGAAATTTGGAAAGAGCGACAGAGAGAAGAAATGTGGTTCTGAAACAAATGCTTGAGACTAAATACATAGACCAAGCGACCTATGATAAGGCTGTACAAGAGCCGATAAAAACTGATTATCAAAACATTAAAGGAATAGACCAAGGTTATTCTGCATATTACAAACATTATCTTCGTCAGGAAATTTCTACATACCTGAAAGATTATGAAAAGAAAACAGGAAAAGAACTGAACATATATAGAGATGGACTAAAAATATATGTTACCGTTGATTCCAAAATGCAGAAATATGCCAAAGAAGCGATAAAAGAACACTTGACCAATCTGCAGAAAAGTTTTGATAACGAACAAAAAAATAATAGAAAGAGACCTTTTTATCATATTTCTGACAAGCAGGTAAATGATATTATGATGGCTTCCGTGAAGAGAACAGGAAGATATAAACAACTTGCAGAGGCTGGTGTGTCAGAGGATTCTATCCTTATGGAGTTTAAGAAACCTGTGAAAACATCTATCTTTACTTGGGAAGGAGAACAGGATGTGGAGATGTCTCCATGGGATTCTATCCGTTATCACAAGCAGATAGCACAGGCAGGACTTATGGCTATGGAACCTACGACAGGTGATATCAAGGCTTGGGTCGGAGGGATTAACTGGGAGCATTTCCAGTATGACCATGTGAAACAAGGGAAAAGACAGGTAGGTTCTACCTTTAAGCCTTTTGTGTATGCTACAGCGATTATAAATTTAGGAATGACACCATGTACACCTATTTCTAATGCATCTTACAGCAGAGGTTCTTGGCATGTAAAAGGTTCTGGCGGTATGCTTAGAATGAAAGATGGTCTTGCTCATTCCAAAAACCCGATAGCAGTCCGTTTGATGGAAGCGGCAGGTCCTAAAAATGTAATCCAATTAGCTAGAGATTTGGGGGTTACAGGCGAGATGACTCCTGATTTAGCGACAGCTTTGGGGTCTTCAGATATTACGATTTATGAGATGCTTGGGGCTTATAGCACTTTTGCTAACTATGGAAATTATATAAAACCAGAGATGATTTGGCGTATCGAGGATGCCAACGGAAGGGTTATCAAGGAAGTAACAACAGAGGTCAGAGAAGTAATGAACCCTATACATGCCTATAGTATGATAGATATGATGAAAGGAGTAGCCAGCTATGGAACGGCATCTAGACAGCTTAGAAGTATGGGTATCAATGCAGAAATCGCTGGTAAAACAGGAACAACGCAGAAAAACTCAGATGGTTGGTTCATAGGGATAACTCCTAAATTAGCCACAGGTGTTTGGGTAGGCTGGGAAGATAGAGCAACCCACTTCTGGAGTACAGGAGAAGGGCAGGGGGCGAAAATGGCGCTTCCTATATGGGGGTATTTCATGAAGAGAATTTATGCTGATAAATCATTGAAAATCACGCAAGAAGATAAGTTTGAAAAACCATCCGACTGGAAAGGAGATTGTTCTGATTTGCAGGGGCTTGGAGGCTATGGAGATGAAGGAGGACTGCAGACAATAGATGAAATACAAAATCCTGATAGAGGAAAAGATAAATCAAAATCAAACCAAAATAGGGAAGAGGATATTGATAGTAGGATAAACCAAGGGGATGATATAGATTTTAATCAATAAAAAATTAAATAGAAATGACAGATTTCTCAGATATAGAAGATGATTTTTTTACAGGCAAGGAACATACGCCTCTTCGTAAAGATGCTTTTCTGCTTTCACCTGATGAAAAGATAGAAAAGATAGAAAAACTTTTTGGGGAGATTATGCACACCCTTGGGCTGGATATGACAGATGACAGCCTGAAAGACTCTCCAAAAAGAGTCGCAAAGATGTATGTGAATGAGATTTTCGGTGGGCTTCTTCCTGAAAACAAACCAGGGATTTCTACCTTTAAAAATCAATACAGATACCGCCAGATGCTTGTAGAAAAAGATATCACGGTATATTCTTTCTGCGAACATCACTTTTTGCCTATCATCGGAAGAGCCCATGTAGCTTATATTTCTAATGGAGAGGTTATAGGATTGTCTAAAATCAATAGGATTGTAAATTACTACGCCAGTCGTCCGCAGGTTCAGGAGCGATTGACAATGCAGATTGTCCAAGCGATGAAAGAGGCTCTCGGAACGGAAGATGTGGCGTGTATCATAGATGCTAAACATCTTTGTGTAAACTGTAGAGGGATAAAAGATACTGCCAGCAGCACTATCACAGCAGAACTCAGCGGATTGTTTAGAAAAAATCCTACAACACGAAAAGAATTCCTACACTATGTGGGAAGCCATACAAAACTTGACTAAAATTAAACCAAAGAGATGAATATAGAACTTCAACAAAAACTAAACCTTGCCGTTCAAGCACAAAAAGAATGGCGAGAGGTAAGTTTTGAGAAAAGACAAGAATTACTAAAAAATTTATCTAAAAATATTCTTGAAAATCATGAGGAATACAGCCAAATGATTACTCGAGAAATGCACAAGCCTATTTCCCAATCAAGAGGAGAGGTTAAGAAATGTGCACTGATGACCGACTACTATGTAGCTGCAGAGAATGTTCTAAAACCAGAGATTGTAGAAACGGAACTTTCTGCAAGTGAGGTTTATTACCAGCCAATGGGAGTTATTCTAGGAATTATGCCATGGAATTTCCCTTTCTGGCAGGCACTTCGTTTTGCTGTGCCGACTATTTTGGCAGGAAATGTTGTCCTTCTGAAACATGCTTCTATCTGTAAAGGTTCAGGAAGAGCTATAGAAGAATTATTCAAAAAATCAGGTTTTCCAGAAGGGATTTTGCAGAATATAGAGTATTCATATGCTGATATAGAGGAGCTTATAACAAATCCGCTGGTGAAAGGAGTGAGTCTTACAGGAAGCGAGGCAACGGGAAGAAAAATAGCATCTCTTGCAGGAGCGAATATTAAAAAATCATTGTTGGAATTAGGTGGGAACGATGCTTTTATCGTTTTAGATGATACAGATTTAGATAAAACCGCTAAGCAAGGTGCTGCGGCAAGGCTGAGAAACTGCGGACAGGCATGTACCTCAGCGAAAAGATTTATTATCCAAGAAAGCATTTATGCCGAATTTTTGGAAAAACTAAAAGCAGAATACCAAAAATATGAATTGGGCGACCCATTCGATGATAAAACAGAATTAAGCGGACTGGCTTCAAAATCCTTTGCGGATGAGCTTCAGCAGCAGTATGAAAAGGCTTTGGAGCATGGAGCAGAGATTATAATTCCGCTGGAGAGAGTGGATGATATTTCATTTAAACCAGGGCTTATCAAAATGAATCTTGACAATCCGATGATTGATGAAGAGCTTTTTGGGCCGCTGGGAATGATTATTTCAGCAAAAGAAGACGAAGAAATTCTGAAAATAGCGAATAATACTAACTTCGGTTTAGGAAATTCCGTTTGGACTTCAAGTAAAGAGAGAGCTTATTTCTTTGCGGAAAATCTAGAATCAGGGACAGTTTCTTTGAACAAGTTGATGACTTCTGACCCTCGTTTCCCATTTGGAGGAACGAAAAACTCTGGATACGGGCTGGAACTTTCTTTGAAAACCTTGAAGGAGTTCTGCGTAACGAAGAGTGTTTTCGGTGAAGTGAAATAATTTTACTTTCAAATAAAAATAAAAAAACCGCTTGAAAAAGCGGTTTTTTTATTTAATGGTATTTTACTCTATTTTGATATTATCTATCTGAATAGTCGTAGTTGGCAGGGTTCCGCCTCCATGATATTCAAAGATGATAAATCCATTTCCTGTAAGCGTGGAAGGTTTTATCCAATGTCCACTGTTGGTGAAGGTTGCAGGATAATTAGTATTATTAGAAGAAATAGTAAATGCGCTGGTGATGTCTGTCAGTGTGGCATTTAGGATATTTCCTGAAGGCTGATAGTCTGTAGAATAATAGACTTTCAGAACATTCCCGTTATAGTGCCCATCTTTAGTATCAAAGGAGAATTTGGTCATATTGGAGAAATTAACAGGCACGATGAACATCGTTTTAGATTCTGGTTTAGCACCTGTAGCACCGAAACCAAGGCTAAGGTATTTGTTTCCAGAATGGCTGGATACTCTCCAATATCTATTCCCTAATACAGGATCGTTAATGTATTTAGGAAACGCCTCAGAAGAAGCTCCTGTATTATAAGATTCGAAGTTTTCAGTAGTTCCCGCACCAGCATAGACGATGGCTGTTCCACCTTTTGCAGGAGCAGTGTCTACTCTTTCCTGTGTGAAATTCACATCGCTGGTGCTTCTTATCAGCATTTGATAAGTGGTGTTGTATTTACTTACCACGAAAGTGATACTTCCCTTCCCAGTAGGAAGTTTGTCTTTTCCAAAGTCAGCAAATTTAGATGTTCTCAGAATAGCCGTTTTTCCACTTGCATCTACTAACTCTCTGTTAGTATCAGTATTAGAAGAAACATCTACATAGGTTTTAGGACCATTAGGAACTAAAATTTCGCTGTCCGCAAACTGCACATTTGGAACAGTTACCAGCTTGTTGATATGCTGAGCTTGTTTAGCTTCATCTAAATTAGCCAAAGCCAAAGGAACAAGGTTCGCAATGTCCGCTCTTCCGTTATTACACACTATAGAAAGGTAGTTTCCAAGGGAAGACGAAGGGATTTTTCCAACGGTATATTGTGCATCTGTGACACCTAATTTCGTTACACCTTTATCCACTCTTAAAATCAAACCTTTAGCATTGATTCTAATATGAGTTCCCACAGGAAAATCTGTGTAGCTGTGTGTTTTTTCAATTTCTATTTGAAGTCCCACAGTAGGGTTTTCTGGTTTGTCTTGGAAAACGATAGTTTTGTAGAAATTGCCCTTTTCATCGGAAGAAATCACATATCCATCGAAGATTTGGTCATCAGTGATAGTCAGGGCACTGCCATTACTCGGAGCCAATGCCGCAAAGGCTGCCATAGTAGTGTTAGTATCCCCAAACTTATTGGTACATGTAATATCTGGAATACTCCAGTCATCTTTTCTTACGCAGGAAGTGGTAATTCCGAATAACAATAAAGCTCCTACAACCTGTTTTAGATATACTCTTTTCATTTTTATATATTTTTTTAAGAATTACTAATTAAAATCTAAATTGAACATTTATGAAATAAGACCTTCCCTGTGCATACCAATATTTAGGTGCGAAAGGAGGATATTGTTTGTCAAAATCCGCTGCAAAATCTCTGTAAGAGGCTTTTCTTGTCTGCTCGAATCCGCCTGTGATGTAGTTCTTGTTGTTCAGCAAGTTATTCACCGAAGCAGAAACCATCAGATAATATTTACCAAAGAGCCAAGATTTCCCTGCATTTACATTGACAAAGAATGCAGAAGACAGTTGTTTTTGGCGGAGAACTCTTCTCAGTTCCGCTTCATCAAGCCCTGGGTATGGATCCCCTGTAGAAGGATTGGTAATGAAATATTGAGTTCTGATAAGTGCCGCTGGGTCTAAATAAGAATTGTCAAAATAGTTCCAGTTCGCTCCTACCCACCAGTATTTAGGGTTATTATATCTAAATCCTAGAGAGAATGCAGTCTGAGGCGTTCCTCCTTGTCTGTAGTTTTTGATATAGGCATCCCCAATGTAGGTATAAGTAGTTCCTCCAGAAGCGCCCACGGCATCGGAACTGAAATATAATTTAGGATTGTTATTATAAACATATTCGCCGTAGCTTGCCAGCCCTTGTAGTGAGAGCGTAGAAGTTACTTTTACTTCCAGTCCTAGTTCCAGTCCTCGGTTTTGTCGTTTCATATCCTTCATCACCTGCGTGAAGAATGCGCCATTAGTTACACCTTGTAAAACTGAGCCATCAGCGAAGAAACGCTGAACATTGGTTTCGTTTTCAGAGTTGATGATGTATCCGCTCAGCCTTGCTTTTACGAAAGGCGTAGAAAGCACATAGCTGAGGTCATTAGCATTGATAAACATACTTCTCATGCCTGCTACTACAGATGAATTTACCCTTGGGTTAAAGAATAAATCTTCCATGAAAGGCGCTTGGGAATAGGCCGTTCCGTTATAAACCAAGAAGTTTCGTCCATTGATTTTATAGACAACCTGCCCTTTTAGTCCAAAATTAGTAAATTCATAATCTTTACTTCTTCCATAAGAATCTGGATACAGATAATGCTGGAATTTACCATCTCGGTACGAAGTAGAATAGCTGAAAAGTCCTCCCACAAAAACATCAAACTTGCCTATGGAGAATTTCAGTGATGGATTTACTTTTACTTCTTGTCTTCCGAAAGTGTAGTCATAGCTTATTTTATCACCTACGCCCTTGTGGGTATCTGTTTCGTATTCGTTGTATTTTCCGCTTCCATTTCTCTTGTAAGGGTCTTTGTTCAGAGCATACTGACCTCCTAGTAGGTCTTTTATTTCTCTGTATTGGTCAGATTTGTAGTTTTGATAAGAAACATTTAGGATAAATCTTGTCTTATCATTAAAGTTGTGCGTGAAATGTGTGGAAAGATTCCAAATTTTGTCATCATTCACATCATCTACCAAATAGAATATTGACCGCCCTTCGTAGCTAAGGTTAGCGTGATAAAATCTATTCCAATCTATCTGAGATACAGAAGGATTGTCATTTATCCAGTTTTGAAGAACATTGTCATACTCTGCCTTTCCAATATAGTAGCTTGGCAGGTTTTTAAAATAAGTAGGCGAAGGGTTTTGGGCTTTGTGCCAATCTAATCGCGAAGATTTTACTTTCCCAAACTGATAGGAAAGCGTCGTCCAAAGTTCCGTTTTCTTATTGATTTTCCAATAATCTGTTAGCTGGAAAATAGGCTGAAAACCTCGTTTTACTCTCTCGCTTCTTTTTTCGCCATCCTGCCATCCCCAGTAGGAGTTGTAGTAGATTCCTTTGTAGTCATAGACTTCCTGCGTGTTAGGGCTGGATGTAGCTCTTCTATATGGGTTTCCTACCATATTGAGCGTGAGGGTGTGTTTGTCATTAATTTTCTTTTCCACCCCTAAATATGCCGCATAGGAATCATAGAATGTTCCTTCTTGTATGCCTTCTTTTGCCCATCTTCTGCTGACCATCCCTGTGAAAGCCCAGCCATTTTTGTTCATTCCCGAAGTGTATCGGTAAGAGAGCCTGTGGCGGTAGTTTCTATTCGTAAGCGAGTAAGTCAGCTGGCTTCCTTTTCTGTATTCGCTCGCCTTTGTGTTTTTATAAATTACAGAGCTGACACTTCCGAAAGCGTATTCAGATGGCGAGTGGTTGGTGGCAACCTCTGGATAACGAGTAATCTCGTTCAGTCCTCCCCAGCTGCTGAAATCTATATTTCCATTGTTTTGTTTTGACATGGACACGCCGTTGAACATCATTTCCCCAGACCTGCTGTCTAAGCCTCTCGGGCGGAACCAGTAAATTCCCAAATCATACCCCGCGATTCTGTTGAAAATATCCTGCGAAGACTGCAGCAGTCCCACAGTGGTCTGAAGTGAACTGTTGTCATCATCATTGTCACTATCGCTGTCCAGTAGAGTGAAGCCTTGTTCAGTAGAGTTATAAAGAACTGAATTTAAGACAATAACGCCCAAATCCTTTCTTTTTTCTCCCTCCTGCACACTGAAATCAATGGTCTTGGTTTCGTAATTATTTTTAAAGACAACAATCTGATAATTACCAGGTTTCAAATCTACAAACTGGAAATACCCGATTTTGTCTGCAATCATATTCTCCTCCGAGCCTTTCATGTCTACTTCAGCTCGTTCCACAGGCTTGCCTTTCTCATCTTTTATATAAGCGTAAACCGTGGTTTGTGCGTTACAGAAGTGCATTGCAGCAACTGTAAAACCGCAAATCAAGACAGATTTTTTAAACATTTTCTAATCTAATTTAACAAGTTTTAACAAAAATAGACTTAAAGTTTAATTAAAACGAATATAACGATATGAAATAAATCATATCAATTTCTTTTCCTAAATGAAAAGAAAAATCTAAATTTATCGGCTTTTAACAAAGAAAGTTATCATGAGACAAGTATTTATCGTTATTTTTTGTGTTTTTGGTTTGTTTTATAATGCCCAAATGAAAAGAACCGCTGCAGTGGGATTCTATAATGTAGAAAACCTCTGGGATACCGTGAAATCTGTGGATTATATAGATGCGACGCTTCCTGCTCATCATGTCAATTTCCATAGAAGCGTGCCTTTGGATTCTTTGAAATATTTGGAAATTACCAAAGATTACAAAGGACCGTGGGACTATGAGCGGATAAAAGGACAAAAAGTAGTGAGAAAACAAGTGCTTTCGGATGATTTTACGCCTAAAAGCAATAAAAATTACACTTATAATATTTACCAGCAGAAGCTGAAAAACATCGCGCAGGTAATCTCTGAAATTGGCTTTAAATACACTAAAACTGCACCCGCAGTGGTGGGACTTGTAGAGGTGGAAAACCGCCAAGTGGTGGAGGCGTTGACTCAGCAGGATGCCCTGAAAAAGTATGACTATGGTGTGGTGCATTATAATTCCTTTGATGCGCGTGGGATAGATGTGGCGCTGATTTATCAGAAGAAAAGATTTACCGTGACCAATTCTTATAAAAAAGAACTTGTGCTTTTCCGTGAAGATGGAAAAAGAGAATACACAAGGGATTTGCTGGTGGTTTCTGGGATTTTGGATGGAGAAAAAGTGGCTTTCTTCGTGAATCACTGGCCGTCAAGAAGAGGTGGAGAAGCCGTATCTATGCCGAAGCGTAATGCCGCTGCTGCCCTGCTGAAACAAGAAATGGACGCCCTGCGAGAGAAAAACCCAAATATCAAACTCATCGCGATGGGAGACTTTAATGATGACCCTATCAGCCCAAGTTTTAAAAATCATCTGAAAGCCGTAGGCGATGAAAAAGAGCTGAGCGAGGAATATCCGTATTTCAATCCGATGTACAAAATGTACAAAAAAGGCGTAGCGAGTTTAGCCTACCGAGATGCACCGAACCTCTTTGACCAGATTATTTATTCTAAAAATCTAGTTTCTGGTTCTTCTGCCGAGGAATACACTGTTTATAGAACCGAAGTCTATGCGCCTGCTTACCTTATTAATAAGCAGGGAAATTACAAAGGTTATCCTTTCCGTTCTTGGGATGGAGACAAATTTACAGGAGGCTACAGCGACCATTTCCCAGTATTCACTATTTTGCAGAAAGAGGCCAAATAGAATTTATCATATAAATCTCCCGTCCTGCCGCAGAGGAAATACGCCCAAAATCTGCCCTTTGGTGTCGCAGAGAATACCGATTTTTTCGCGGTCAAGGCTGGATATTTTTTCATCTTTTAGGAATTTGGATATTTTCTTTTTCCCAAACATTCCTTTCGGTTGAAAAATATCTCCTTCTTTGGGTTTTCTCAGCTCAAAGGGAGGAAAAACTTTCTCCTTGTTGAAAAGCCAAGGTTTAGAATTTTGGATTCTGAAATCCTCTATTTTGTAGAATTTTTCTGTTTCGGAGAAACTGATTTCGGTGGGAAATTTGTTTTCTTTTTCTTTGTTTTTAGGAATGATGATGAGGTCTGTGTAATCTATTTTTAGAGAAAAATCTTTGCTGAAAAACACCTTTCCTGTCTCGGCTGAAAATATTTTCTGAATTTCTGTCTCGCTGCCGAATCCGAATTTATTCAGAATCTCAAATTTCATTATATTCTGTGTGTTAGCCAGTTTTTCTCTGTTGAAAATCAGGTAATTGTCCGTTTTAGTTCCGTTTTCAGTGATGAATTCTTCGGCTTTTTGTTTGATGAAATCACTGCTTTGCTGGATTATATTGAGGCTTTTGTTAAAATTTTGAATAAAATTAGAATCCGCCTTTACCAGTTCTGGAACGATAAGGTTTCTGATTTTGTTTCTGAGATAATCATTTTTTTTGTTAGAAATATCCTCACGGAAAGGCACCGAATTTTTCTCCGCAAAATCATATATTTCCTCTTTTGTAAAAGCCAAAAGCGGACGCAGAATTTTGTTTTCGTTTGCTGGGATGCCACTCAGTCCTTTCAGTCCGCTTCCACGCATTAGGTTGATGAAAAATGTTTCCAGCTGGTCATTCAGATGGTGGGCAGTCGCTATAAACTCAATGTTGTTTTCTTCACAGATTTGATGAAAAAAATGGTATCTCAGCTCTCTCGCCCATAGCTGTATAGAGCTGTTTTCGGGCTTGTTGTCTTTTTCTGAAACGGAATAGATAAACAGCGGAATTTCATGTTTTTCGCAGTAGTCTTCTACTATTTTTTGGTCTAAATCAGAGTCTTCACCGCGCAGCTTGTAGTTGATATGTGTCGCCGAAATTATAAAATCACCCTGCTCAACGCTTCTCTTTCGGAAAAGGTCAAACATCACCATAGAATCAGCACCTCCACTCACCGCGAGGAGGATTTTCTTTTGTGTAAAATCTCTAGTGATTTTGTTTATTTCTTCATTAAAAGAATCAAGACTAAGCATAAGACAAAAGTAATAAAAATAACAATAAATAGAGATAAAGTCCGTTATATCAAATAAAATTGTTACCTTTGGGCAACATAATTTAAATATTTTGATGATATGAAATTAATGAAAATGTTTGTCATCGGTACGGTGGCACTTACAGCGACATCTTGTGTTAGTAAAAAACAGTATGATATACTTAATAGTAACTATAAACAAGCAATAGAGAATGTAGCTGAAAGACAGAGAGAAATCCAAGATTTAAAGGCTAAAAACGCTAGTTTGCTTAGTGAAAATAACCTGCTAAAAGAACAGAGTGCATCTCTAAAATCTTCTCTAGATGCATGTTTGTCTAATACAGGTAAATCTTCTTCTAATATTGATAAACTGGTAGGAGAAATCAATGCTTCTAACGCTTATATCAAACAGCTTACGAATGCTAAATTTAGAAATGACAGCTTGAATTTGGCTTTGTCTAATAAAATGAAGCGTTCACTAGACAATGTAGCTGATAAAGATGTAGAAGTAAAAGTATTGAAAGGAGTAGTGATGATTTCACTTTCTGATAAAATGCTTTACAAAACAGGAGATTACAATGTTCTTCCTGCTGCACAAGAAGTGCTAGGAAAAGTAGCGAAAGTAATCAATGACTACGATAAATACTCTGTTTTGATAGAAGGAAATACGGATAATGTGCCGTTAAATTCATCTAACTTACCAAGAGACAATTGGGATTTATCAGCGCTTAGAGCGACTGCGATAGCGAAAATTCTACAAACTAAATTTGGGGTAAATCCATCTAGAATAACAGCTGGTGGTAGAAGTGAATACAACCCTAAATCTACTAATATGAGTGTTTCTGGTAGAGCAGAAAACAGGAGAACGGAGATTATCATCATGCCGAAGCTGGAGGAATTCATGCAGCTTATGGATGTAGCTCCTGTGAAAAAATAGTGAAATTAAAATTCAGAAAAACCTTAGAGATCTCTAAGGTTTTTTTATTTTTGACGCATAAATCATCAGAGGAATGAGTTTTTTTAGTGAATTGAGTCCAGAAATGGATGATTATTTGGAGAAATACTGCTCTCAGGAACCAGAAATTTTGGCAAGATTGAGAGAGGAAACCTATCGTGTGACAGAGCAGCCGCATATGATTTCAGGGAAACAGCAGGGGCGTTTTCTGGCGATTATTTCTAAACTTTTGTCGCCTAAAAATGTTTTAGAAATAGGGACTTTCACAGGCTATGCCACGCTTTGTCTGGCTGAGGGACTGGCTGAGAATGGAAAAATTACGACGCTGGATATCAATGAGGAATTGTCCTATTTGCCCAAGAAATATTTTGCGGAAAGTGATTTTGCAGAGAAAATAAATTTTTGTCTTCAAGATGGAAGAGAGTTTCTACAAAACACGGATGAAATGTATGATTTGGTCTTCATAGATGGGAACAAGGCAGCGTATGTGGATTATCTCAATTTGATAAAACCCAGACTCAGAAGTGGCGGTGTGGTGCTGTTTGATAATGTTCTTTGGTATGGCAAAGTTTTAGAGGAAAATCCAAAGAGCAAAATGACAAAAAAAATAAAAGAACTAAACGAAATAGTCTCCAAAGATGATGATTTTGAAAATCTTATACTACCTTTGCGAGATGGAATAAATCTCATCAGAAAGAAATAATATTTCAGAAAAGGTGGATTTAGTGATAAATAAAAGATTATGATAATGAAAGCCATTGCCAGTGTGTCGGTAGTTCCTGTGAGGGCGGAAAACTCGGACAGAGCCGAAATCGTAACTCAGCTTTTGTTCGGGGAGAGCTGTGATATTTTAGAAGTGGATAAAAACTGGACGAAGATAAAAATTCATTTTGATGGATACGAAGGCTGGGTGGATACCAAGCAGGTTTCGCCGATTTTTGATGCTGATTTTATCAAAAGAAAAACAAAAACTGTCACGGAGAATTTTATAAATTATCAGCATAATGGAGAAAAAACGCTTCTTTCCATTGGTTCTGAAATTGAGTCTGATAATCAAGAAGATACAGAAAACAACTTTGATAAAGAAAACCTAAAAAAAACAGCCTTAGAATTTCTAAATGTTCCTTATTTGTGGGGCGGAAGAAGTTTTTTTGGGATAGACTGCAGTGGTTTTACCCAGATTGTTTATAAGGTGAATGGTGTCCAGCTTCCGCGTGATGCGTATCAGCAGGCTGAGATGGGAGAGGTTTTAGATTTTATCGAAGAGGCTGAAATCGGTGATTTGGCGTTTTTTGAGAATGAAGAAGGCAGAATCATCCATGTGGGAATCATGCTGGAAAATCAGAAGATCATCCACGCCCACGGAAAAGTGCGAATAGATGATTTGGACTGTATAGGGATTTTTAACAAAGACCAAAACAAACACACGCACAAACTGAGATTTGTGAAAAGAATTTGCCCAAACCCATAAGAAATGATTTTTTACAACCTTTTTATCTGTCTGCTTTCTTTTGGATTAAAAGTTTTTTCGTGGTTTAATGAAAAAGCCAAAAAAGGAGTGGATGGACGAAAAGAAAGCCTGAAAATAGTTCAGGAGAAGCTAAAAAATCAGAAAGTGATATGGATGCACTCGGCAAGCCTTGGGGAGTATGAGCAGGGGCTTCCTGTCTTAGAAAAATTAAAAAACGAATACCCAGACTATAAAATTTTAGTAACCTTTTTTTCTCCGTCTGGCTACGAAAATGTAGTCAAAAAACAGCATATCGCTGATGCAGTGTGCTATCTTCCGTTTGATAAAAAATCTACAATACAGGAGTTTATTTCCCAGTTTGACACCAGAATTTTCTTTACCGTAAAATACGATTTTTGGTATCATCTTCTTCGTGAACTGCACAGAAAGGGAACGAAGATTTTTGTGGTTTCGGCATTGTTTTATGAAAAGCAGATTTTTTTCAAACCTTATAGAAAGTGGTTCGTAAACGAGCTAAAAAAAAATGTAGATTGGTTCTTTCATCAGACGGCACACTCGGAGCAGCTTGCCAAAAATATAGGATTGATGCAGTCTTCTATTTCTGGAGATACCCGTTTTGACCGAGTAAAACAAATACAGCATCGGGATAATTTTGTGGAATTTATCCAAGAATTCAAAGGAGATAAGCCACTTGTGGTTTTTGGAAGTTCTTGGAAATCGGAAGAAAAAATAGCTGATGAAATCGCCGATAAAATAGAGGCTAAAATCATCATTGTACCGCATGATATCAAACGAAATATAGAATTTCAGAACGAAAAACAAATTTTGAAATATTCTGAATGGAAAACCAAAAACGCACAAGAAAAATCAGCTAAAATCCTCATAATAGACAGCATAGGGCTTCTTTCTAAAATTTATTCTTATGCTGATTTGGCGGTTGTGGGAGGCGGTTTTCATGACAAGGGACTGCATAATATTTTAGAAGCGGCTACTTTCGGTGTGCCCGTGATATTCGGAAATCATTACAAAAAAAATCCAGAAGCGAATAACCTCATCAGCGCCAATGGAGGGAAATCTTTTGAAAACGAAAAAGAAGCTTCAGATTTTATTGTAAAATTATTAAAAGATAAAGCGCTTCTACATGAAATGGCTGAAAAAGCGAAAGATTTTGTAAATTCTCAGCCTAATGCGACTGAAATTATTTTACAGAAAATCAGGTCATATATATGATATTATAATTTTTTTTGTAACTTTGATATCTGTTTAACCAAATAAAGTAAGAAAAACAATGAATAACAAAGGGTGTTTTGGAATAGGATTAGTGGGGCTTATCATCATCATTGTGCTTGTTGCAGTGGTAGGATTTTGGGGAGTAGGGAAATACAATGGTCTAGTGCAAGAGAATAATAATGTTCTCAATAAATGGTCTAATGTAGAGACAGTTTATCAAAAAAGAGCAAACCTAATTCCAAATCTACAAAATACAGTAAAATCTTATGCTAAATTCGAGCAGGAAACCTTAACTAAAGTAGTAGAAGCAAGGTCTAAAGCTACTCAAATTACTATAGACCCTACCAATATGACAGAAGAAGATATGGCGAAGTTCCAGAAAGCACAAGGGGAACTGAGCAGTTCACTGGGTAGATTGATGATGGTAGCAGAACAATATCCAGAGCTAAAAGCTGACCAGCAGTATATCAACTTCCAAAGAGAATATATTGCCATAGAGAATAGTATCAGAACGGAAACAGTTTATTATAATGATGCTGTGACAGCATTTAATAATAAAGTAGAAACTTTCCCTACAAGTCTGATAGTTGCAATGTTTTCTAAATTTAAAGCAAAACCTTATTTCAAAGCTGACGAAGGAGCTTCTAAAGCACCAGAGGTATTTAAAGACTAAAAAAGATGAACCATCTCTCAGACGCTGATGTTTCGGCTTTGGTGGAAGCTATAAAAACTGCGGAAAATCACTCCACAGGAGAGATTCGTGTGCATATAGATTCTTCCACAGAGCAGGAGAGTGAGCGTGTGGCATGGGAGGTTTTTGAGAAATTGCAAATGCATGAAACCAAGGATAGAAATGCTGTGCTTTTTCATGTTAATTTTGATCAAAAATATCTGAGCATCATCGGAGACAAAGGTATCCATGAGAAAGTGTGCCAGAGTTTTTGGGATAAAATACATGCCGAGATGGTGGTGGATTTTGCGAAAGGTGACTATTTGCAAGGATTGAAAAATGGCATTTTAGCGACAGGAGTGGAACTGAAAAAGTATTTTCCTGTCGGTGAGGAAAACCCAAATGAATTACCAGATGAGATTACATTTTCTTAGAAATTTCATATGGGTTTTATTTATTAGTATAGGAGGCAGGCTTTCGGCTCAGTATACTATTCCTGAAAAACCGAAAGTACTCTATCCTGTGTATGATGAGGCGGGGTTTCTTTCTTCGGAGGAAAAGGAACAGCTGAATCAGAAGCTCATAAAATTTGAGGATAGCACATCTACGGAAATAGAGGTGGTTATCATTCCTTCTACGAAGGGGGAGGATATTAATTTTCTCGCTACCAGATTTGGGCAGACTTGGGGAATTGGGAAGAAAGGAGTGGATAATGGGGTCGTTTTTCTGATTGCTACCAAAGACCGACAAATTTCCATACAGCAGGGAAGGGCTGTGGAAAAATACCTGACAGCCTCTGTTGCTGGGCAAATTATAGATTACCTTATCATTCCCAAGTTCAAACAAGGGAAATGGTATGAAGGAATAGATGAAGGGGTAAACGCTCTGATGGAAGCTACGCAGGGGAAATTTAAACCACAAAAAAAGGAAAAAGAAGAAGACTTCGCAATGGTGGCTGTTTTGATTATCGTTGTTTTCATTGTGATAATGATAATTTTAATCAAATATGGCAACAAAGGCGGCGGTGGACGAGGTGGCGGATATAATACCTTTGATGATGTTATTATTTCCCGCAGGGGACCAAGCAGTTTCCCTGGTACATTCTGGGGCTTCCCGTCTTCTGGAGGGGGAAGTTCTGGCGGTGGCTTCGGCGGTTTTGGCGGCGGTGGCACATTCGGCGGCGGTGGAGCCAGCGGAGGATGGTAAAAAGTTATATTGAGATTAAAAATGAGATAATTTTTTGAAGGAGGTTTGTTTTATGCTGAAATAAAAATTTTAATAACTAATGAAAGAAAAAGTAGGAAACAAATTAGACATATTCAACATTGCAAAAGAAAGAAAAAGGAATGAAATTCTGGAATGTATGAAAAGACAGAAAAAAGTTCCTTTGAAGGTTAAAGAAAACATAGAGCATAAAATAGTTATAGAAATAGATGATGATAAATCTAAATACTATATAAAACAAACCAATCTTCGGAAAGAAAAACTAAAAAAACTACGCCCATATCTTTTAGGTTTTGTATTTTTGGTGATGGCAGGAGCGATAGGGTTTTTATCCCAGCAGTATCTGGAATTTCAGTATTATCTTTCCAAAAATGAGGAACTAGTAACGCTTAGTAAAAAATATCTTGCAGAGCAGAAACAAAAAGCAGATGAACTGAAAGAACTGCAAAATTTAACTTTAGATAATATTGATAATCTTCCTGAAGAAAGAAAAAACCTAATGCTGAACATCATCCCAAGTGGAAATCCTCTACTGAGGGAACTGGAAGTGACAAGTAATTTTGGGAATAGAACACATCCTATAAGTGGAGGGGTAAAACATCATAATGGAGTGGATTTGAGACTGAATACAGGAGATGATGTCATCGCACCAGCCATGGGGAAAATTGCTTTTGCAGGAGAAAAAGGAGGTTATGGAAATACAGTTATTATAGAGCATGCATTTGGTTTTAAGACCCTTTATGCTCATTTGGATAGAATTTATGTAACGGTGGGTGAAATCGTAGGAAAAGGAAAGGTAATAGCCGCGGGTGGGAACTCGGGTAATTCCACAGGGCCGCATCTTCATTATGAAGTTTTATATGATAATGCGCCGGTGGAACCAGAAAATTTTATAAATTGGGACAAGAGTAATTTTAATATAGTGTTTAACAATGAAAAAAATGTACAATGGGAATCTTTTCTAACAATAATGGGAAAAAATCAAACGAAATGAGTGTGAATGTATCATCAAAAGGAGTAAATGTAATTGCTCCAGAAACCCACTTCAAAGGAGTGATAGAAACTAGCGCTATGACGCAGATAGAAGGCTTCTTCGAAGGAGATGTGAAATGTGAAAACACCCTGCACATAGGTAAAACAGGGAAAGTTAATGGAAATATCGTAGCAGATTCTATCTTCATCGATGGAGAAATCAAAGGAGATATATCTGCGGATAGAGTAGAGATTGGCGAAAATGGACGAGTATATGCTAACATCATCTCGGCTTCTTTTGTTATCCATGAAGGAGCGAGATTCGAAGGGAACAAAAAGATGAAAATAGAGGAAAACACCTATAGTAGTCTTTCCACTTCTGATGATGATGAGTAATCGTCTTTAAAAATTAAAACAAAAAAAGCAGTCTGTGAATGACTGCTTTTATATTTAATCTTCTCCTTTCATTTTTTCGGCGTTTTCTGCCATGATTAGAGCTTCTAGCATTTCTTCTATATCTCCGTTCATAAAGGCGTCTAAGTTATAAATAGACTTATTGATTCTATGGTCGGTCACACGCCCTTGAGGGTAGTTATAAGTTCTAATTTTCGCGGAACGGTCTCCCGTAGAAACCATGGTTTTTCTCTGAGCTGCGATGTCTCCTTGTACTTTTTGTAACTCTATATCGTAGAGTTTTGTACGAAGCATTTCCATTGCTAACTCTCTGTTGGCCAACTGAGAACGAGCCTGCTGACAAACCACCACTATTCCTGTAGGCTTGTGAGTCAACTGTACTTTGGTTTCTACCTTGTTTACATTCTGTCCTCCTGCTCCTCCTGAACGCGAAGTCTGCATTTCTATATCAGCTGGGTTGATTTCCACATCTACTTCCTCTGCTTCTGGTAGTACGGCTACGGTAATCGCTGAGGTATGCACACGCCCTTGGGACTCGGTCTCTGGAACACGCTGAACACGGTGAACACCAGACTCAAATTTCATGATTCCATACACGCCCTCGCCCTCTACTCTCATGATGAGTTCTTTGTAGCCTTTTGCGGCCTCGTTGTAGTCGGTAACTTCGTGTCTCCAGCCTTTTGACTTGAAATACATAGTGTACATTCTATACACATCTTCCACGAAAATAGCTGCCTCGTCACCGCCTGTTCCTGCACGGAGCTCCACCATGACATTCTTGTCATCGGCTGGGTCTTTCGGGATGAGGAGGATTTTCAGGTCTTCTTCTAATTTTGGGATAAGCGCCAAGCTCTCTTGTTTTTCCATTTTAGCCAAATCTATCATATCCTTATCAGATTCTGTGGCGATGATTTCATCGGCTTCTTCTATGGAGTTTTTAGCATTCATGTATTGGTCAAAAACAGCCACCACTTTTCCCAAATCGCTGTATTCTTTGTTAAGAGAAGAATATCTTTTTTGGTCGGAGATTACATCTGGCTGGATGATTAGATCCGCTACTTCATTATATCTTTGTTTGATTGCCTGTAACTTTGGTATTAAACTATTTGCCATTATTTAATTTTGAATGGGCAAAGATAAGAAAATCCTATATAATGAGTTAATTTTGGTTTAATGACAAATAAAATTCCAATGGTTTTAATAATTAAACAGAAAAAATATTTGGGACAAATGTCTTATCTTTGAAAAAAATATTAGTTTATGAGATTTTTTAGATTATCTGTTTTAGGAGCTATTTTATTTTTTGGTGTGGTTTGCGCACAAGAAAAGCCTAAGCCAGAGGAAATAGCAATTTATACATCCACTAATGTTCCAAATTTTCCAGATGGAGGAATTAATGGATTTCGCCAGTTAGTCGCATCAAAAATAAAGTATAATAGAATAGACCCATTTCAGCATTTGCCTGCGGAACAAGCTAGAGAGCTACGACATCTAATTCTAGAGAGAAGACCTGTTCCTAAAACAATATTGAAATCTAGTTTAGAATTCATAGTTGAGATAGATGGGACATTGTCTGGGATTTCAGCAAAAGGAGAAAATAGTTCTTTTAATAAAGAGATTGAAAGGGTTGTAAAATCTATAAAAACTAGGTGGATTTTTGAGGAAGGAGAAAAGAAAAAGACTCCCATGAGAATGCCTATTAAGATGACAATAGAGGATTAAAAAACTCCCTTCGTAGAAAATACGGAGGGAATTTTTATTCATTAATAGATAAAAAAGAAAGGATAAAAGTTTTATCTTTGGGAAAAAGATTCGTTTATGAGATATTTTAGATTGCCTTTTTTAGCAGTTGTTTTATTTTTTGGAACAGTTTATGGGCAAAAGAGGGCTGTATCCAAACCAGTAAGGGAAGAGGTTGTATATAAAAATATTGACTTTGTCGATAAAGAAGCGGCTTTCTCAAAAGGAGGCGAGACTGGTTTTCGTGAATTATTGGCATCAAATACTGATTTGGATAAAATAGATAGGTATGAAGGTTTCTCTGAAGAAAAAAAGAAGGAAATTCAAGAGCTTATCTCTGAAAAGAAACCCGTTCCGCCGGTTTTGTTATCCACGAGATTGACATTCGTAGTTGAACCCAATGGGACATTGTCTAATGTTTTGACAAAGGGAGAAAACCAATCTTTTAATAAAGAAATGGAAAGAGCCGCCCTGTCTATAAATGCCAAATGGATTCCTGCCGAAATAAAAGGCAAAAAAGTAAGGTTTCTTTATAATATGTCTATCAAAATGAGGATTGAATAACGAAAAGGATAGAAATTTTATTTTTGAAAAAATATTAGATTATGAGATTTTTAAAATTATCTGTTTTAGCAGTTGTTTTGTTTTTAGGTGTGGCTTGTGGACAAAAATCATCAGAACCTAAAACAACAGAAGAAGAGGTTGTATATAAAGATACTGATGAGGTTGATAAAGATGTAGACAAAGTTGATAAAGAAGCTGTTTTTCCAGAGGGAGGAATAGATGGTTTTCGTAATTTGTTAGCTTTAAAGGTAGATGCAGATAAAATAGATGAGTATGAAGGGGCTGGAAGAAGTGGAAAATGGATTTTTCGAATTTTTCGAAAGAAACCGATTTCCAAAGCAACAATATCATCTGTCTTGACATTTACTGTTGAGCCAGATGGTACAATTTCCGATATTTCAGCAAAAGGAGAAAATCAATCTTTTAATGAAGAGATAGAAAGAGCAGTAAAATCCATACAAACCAAATGGATTCCTGCTGAAGTAAAGGGGAAAAAGTTAGAAGTAAGTATTATGTGCCTGTCAAGATAACGATTGAATAACGAAAACTCCCTCTGTAGAAAATACGGAGGGAGTTTTTTTGTCTATGAAATAGATAGAGAAGAAAAAAATTGGGATTAAAATTTATTTTTATACTTTTGCTCCCAATTAATTTTTATTAGAGATGAAGAAATTAACATTAGTTATTTTAGCACTTGCATTCGGAAATGCATTTGCGCAAGAAAATGAAACAGTAAAAGATTCTGCGGTTGTAGTTGTAGAAGAGGTAGTGGCAGAGCCAGAACCACCGAAAAAAAACTGGTCTATAGAAGGGCAAAATACCCTAATGCTAAACCAAGCGGCGTTCTCTAACTGGGTAGGCGGTGGAGCTAATAATGTGGGCTGGTTAGTAGGGGTGAACTATAATTTCACTTACCAAAAAGACAAAGACCTTTGGGAAAACAATATTATCTTAGGATATGGAAGAAATAATACCCAAGGATTAGGAAACAGAAAAACACAGGATAATATCAACATCAGCACAAACTACGGTAGAGCTATCTCTAAAAACTGGTATGCATCTGCTGGAGCGAGTTTGCTTACTCAGTTTGATAGTGGATATGCTGATGGGAATAACCCAAGCGCTGCGAAAATATCTAGCTTTATGGCGCCAGGTTACTTGAATATAGGAGCTGGTTTTACATATAAACCAAATGAAAATTTCACAGCTACTTTGAGACCTGCTAACGCAAGAATGACTTTTGTTTTAGACAAAGATTTACAGTACAAAGGAAACTACGGACTTAAAAACGATGGAGACAGCATGCTGTTCCAGTTCGGGTTCTATGCAGATGCTTCTTATAAAGTGAAATTGATGGAAAATATCCATTTGACAAACAAAGCTTGGTTGTTCTCTAACTACCTAGACCACCCAGAAAGAATCGCAATGGGATATAGTGGAATTCTTAACTTGAAAATAAACAAGTATATTTCGTCTAACATCACGCTGGATCTAGTGTATGACCACAACCAAATCAGAAAAACTCAGCTTAAACAGACCCTTGGACTTGGATTTGCTTACAATATCAGCAATGGTGTGAAAAAAGCTGACACATCAAGAAACGCTGACTGGAAGCAAAACTAAAATATCATCAACTGAAAAATAAGATTTATCCAAAAGGGTAAATCTTATTTTTTGTAATATTGTGGAACGCTAAAAAATCTAAAATGAACTTCACGATAATTAAAATAATTTTGTTTTCCATCGGATTGGTGGTGTCTATTCATAAAATAATCAGAGGCTACAAAACCAAAAACATCCAAATAATAGATGTGATGGCAGCAGTCCTTTTCTCTATGATGCTGTATCTGAATGTGAAGGATTTGTGATTTTTTTGTTTGTATATCGTTGTGTATGAAAGTGAACATTACTGAATTTTCTTTATCGTGGAAAATTTTCATAAAATAAAATAAAAATCTTCTTGCTTAGTAGAAAAAAATAATTATCTTTGCACTCTCAAAAGGGAGAAAAATTTTAAGTTTAAAAAGTAATGGAGCAGTAATGCTACCTCTTACAAGAAAAAGTATATAAAATGAAAAGAACATTCCAACCATCAGAAAGAAAGAGAAGAAACAAACATGGGTTTAGAGAAAGAATGTCTACACCTAATGGTAGAAGAGTTTTAGCTGCAAGAAGAGCAAAAGGAAGAAAAAGATTGACAGTTAGCGAAGCAAGAGCTAAAAGATAATCTGTCTTCTGAAAATAAAATAATAGTGTCTGAAAGAATCTATCTTTTGGACATTTTTTCGTTGTTATAACTGTCAGTTATATTTAAAATTTTTTTAATTCTAGATTTAACCTTTCGCAAAAAAAATCATCAAACAAATAGAAACCCAATGAAGGTAAAAGATGAAGATATTATACTTCTTATGCAAAGTCCTGAAAATCAAGAAAAAGGACTTCGTATGATGATGGATGTGTATCAGAGTCGGTTGTATTGGCATATTCGTAGGCTGGTCGATGATGAAGATGCCGCAAAGGATGTTTTGCAGGAAACCTTTATCAAAGTCTATCAGAATTTTTCACAATTCAAGAAAGACAGTCAGCTCTACACATGGCTCTACAGGATAGCTTCTAACGAGGCTCTGCAACATCTGAATAAGGTGAAAAAAATGCAGAAAACGGAGCAGGATGCAGATGTTTATCTTCAAAACCAAAAAGCAGAAAATAGCGGGAGAAATGCAGATGAAATAGAGCTTTTACTACAATATGCGATACGAAAGCTACCAGAGAAACAACGGATGGTTTTTACGCTGAGGTATTATGATGACCTGCCGTATGAGGAGATTAGTAAGATTTTGGATATGTCAGTAAGTACGCTGAAAACCAACTATCACTATGCGAAAAGCAAAATAGAACAATATATTTTAGACCATAGCGAAGAATTTTAAAAATGAAAAAAATAGATATAGAAAAATGGGAACGAAAAACGCCTGAACTGCCAGAAAACTTTTTCGAGGAAATGCAGGAAAAAGTTTTGGATAAAACGGTAAGGGTAGAAAAACGACCTGTAAAAAGGTTTAAAATAAACCCTGCGTGGGCTTCTGCGGCTGCGATAGCGGTAATTTTTGGGATTTCGTTTTTTGTGAATGTCAAGAATAAAAATATGGAAGTAACACAAAACCCTCAGATGGTTCAGACTGAAAATGTTTCCACTCTAAATCAAGAGCAAAGCACTGAATATCAAGTAGATGTTGTAAATCAAGAAGCGGTAGAGAATCAACCCTATACAGAGTCAAAAACATCTTTTGCAGGGCAGAGTTTAGATGCTGTTTCTGAGCAGAAAATAAAAAATCTTTCTACAAAACTCAAAATGGAAGAGGTTCTCAATGTCATGAGTGAGGAGGAACTTCAGGAGTTAGCCACTAATTATGAACAAGACGCCTTTTTAGATTTGTATTAATTAAAATTTTAAAAATGAAAAAAATATTTTTTTTATTAGCCATATCTTTTGGAATGCTGGTTTCTGCACAAAAGAACAATGCAAAATCCAATGGAAAACACCATGAGGACAAGAAAAGCTATATTCATGATTTTGAAAAAATGACACATGAAGAGAAAATGGCTTTCATTCAGCAGTTGAATATCAATAAAATCATCAAAGAATTAGAGCTTTCTGGCGAGAAAAAAGAAGCAGTAGAGAAGGTTCTCGGCGAATATTTCACTGCTAAAGGCGATATTATAAAAAACTTTAAGCCAGAGGATACTCATAAAAACCTAACTGATGAAGAGGCTTTAAGAAAGATAAACCTTGGTTTTGAAGTTGCTCAAAAGGTTTTGGATAACAGAAAATTTTATTCCAAAAAATTACTGGAACACCTTTCTCCACAGCAGGTTTTGAAAATTTATAAAATAGAGAAAGATATCAAGAATTCCTTTAAGCATAAACACGATAAAGACAAACATAAGACTAAATAAATTTATACCAAAAGAGATTGATTTTTTCAGTCTCTTTTTTGTTATCTTTGCAGGATACTGATTTTTGAAATGAAAAATATAAGAAATTTTTGCATCATTGCACATATTGACCACGGTAAATCTACCTTGGCAGACCGACTTTTGGAGTATACTAATACAGTGACAAAGAGGGAGTTACAGGCGCAGACTCTTGATGATATGGATTTGGAAAAGGAGCGAGGAATTACCATAAAATCCCACGCTATCCAGATGGACTATGAATACAAGGGCGAAAAATATGTCCTTAACCTTATTGATACTCCTGGGCATGTGGATTTCTCGTATGAAGTTTCGCGTTCTATCGCGGCGTGCGAAGGAGCTTTGCTGATTGTAGATGCAGCGCAAAGCATTCAAGCTCAGACTATTTCCAATCTTTATTTGGCATTAGAAAACGATTTAGAAATTATTCCAATTTTGAATAAAATAGACCTTCCTTCGGCAAATCCTGAGGAGGTTACAGATGAAATTGTCAATCTTTTGGGCTGTAAGCCAGAGGATGTTCTCCGTGTTTCTGGAAAAACAGGAGCAGGTGTGAAAGAACTTTTGGAGCAGATCGTGGAGAGAATCCCAGCTCCAGAGGGCGACCCAGATGCACCGCTACAGGCATTGATTTTTGACTCTGTGTTTAATCCATTTAGAGGAATTGAGGCTTATTTCAAAGTGGTAAATGGAAGCATCAAGAAAGGGCAGAAAGTGAAATTTATGGCTACTGACCGCACCTATGATGCCGATGAGGTGGGAACTCTAAAACTAAAACAAGCGCCTAAACAAGAGATAAAATGTGGAGATGTGGGCTACATCATTTCTGGAATAAAGGATGCCCGAGAGGTGAAAGTAGGGGACACTATTACTTCCGCTGAAAACTCTGCTCCTGCACCGATAGAAGGTTTCGAGGAGGTGAAACCGATGGTATTTGCGGGGATTTATCCGATAGAATCTGAGGACTTTGAGGAGCTTAGAGCTTCATTAGAAAAACTAAGGCTGAATGATGCTTCGCTTGTTTTCGAGGCGGAAAGTTCGGCGGCGCTGGGCTTTGGTTTCCGATGTGGTTTCCTTGGAATGCTTCACATGGAGATTGTTCAGGAGCGTCTTGACAGGGAATTTGGGATGAATGTAATCACTACCGTTCCCAATGTATCTTACCACGGCTACACCAAGAAAGAACCAGATGTTCCTATCCTCATCAATAACCCATCCGAGATGATGGACCCTACCACAATGGACAGAGTGGAAGAGCCGTATATAAAGGCTTCTATCATCACTAAGTCTGATTTTGTGGGAGCTGTGATGACGCTTTGTATAGAAAAACGAGGTGAAATAGTGAATCAGTCTTATTTAACTTCTGACCGAGTGGAATTGATTTTCAATATGCCGTTATCAGAGGTGGTGTTTGATTTTTATGACCGATTAAAATCTATTTCCAAAGGATATGCATCGTTTGACTATCACCCAATCGGCTTCCGTCCATCTAAATTGGTGAAAATGGATATCCTTATCAATGGGGATATGGTGGATGCGCTTTCTTCCCTGATACACGATTCCAACGCCTATAACATCGGTAAAAAAATGTGCGAGAAACTTCGCGAACTGATACCGAGACAGCAGTTTGATATCGCAGTTCAGGCGGCTCTGGGAACTAAAGTAATCGCCCGAGAAACCATAAAAGCCCTTCGTAAAGATGTAACCGCAAAATGTTATGGTGGTGACATCTCTCGTAAGAGAAAACTCCTTGAAAAACAAAAAGAAGGAAAGAAAAAAATGAAACAAATTGGGCGTGTAGAAGTTCCTCAGTCTGCGTTTATGGCGGTGCTGAAGCTGAATGATTAGAATGAGTAATGTATAAAAAAGAAGATATTAAATTTATGTGTAAGGATAATTTACTAACTACTATCATTAAAAACAAAGAAACTATTGATTTTCTAATGGATTTCTTTAAAAGAAAATGTGATCAAGAAGAGTATAAAAAATTCTATGAAGAAATTAATAATATAAGATTATTCTTAGATTTAATCAAAGAAGATATAAATAGTAACATTATTCCTAAATTCTTTTTTAACAAAATAAAACAAGAAATAAAAGACTCTATAAATATTGTAAGTTTAGAAAGTATTAAGAATTGTATAATATATAATCTCCATAATAATACATCCTATCAGCACCATAATTGGGAGGAGGATTTAAAATATATGGTTTCTAATTATTCTTTTAGAATAACTGGAGATATAGTGAGATATAATTTCTATAAGAGTTTAAATTTTATTTCAGAGAATACAGTAGTTGTAGGAGCGAATGGTTCAGGAAAATCTACATTAGCATCTAATATAAAATATAATTTTAATGAAAAAATAGGAATTGTAATACCTGCTCAAAAATTACTGATTATACCAACATTTGATAGTGTTCCCAATTTAGAAAAATCAACATCTGAATATAAAAAAATTGAAACAAACATTATAGATAGTAAAATAACATATAATTTATCTTATAATGACACTATACCATATGAAGAAACAAGGAAATATGTAGCTGATTATAAATATATTTTAAATGTTTTTTTTGCAGAAAAGACATATACAGAGAGTATTATACATCGTAAATTGAAGGAAAATGGGTATGTAAACAAAAAAGAGTACTCTCCAATTAAATTAGATAAAGCTATTAATATTTGGAATTTTCTGATAGAGCACAGAGAAATGTTTTATGATGATAATAATAATCTCAAAATTAAAGTTAAAGAGAGTTCAGAGGAGTATCCTGCTTATCAAATGAGTGATGGAGAGAAAAATATATTCTTTTTAATTGGAAGAGTATTGTTAGCTTCTGATAATGCAATAATAATTATTGATGAACCTGAAATGTATCTTCATAAAGCAATTGTTAATAAACTATGGGATAAATTAGAGAATGAAAGAAAAGATTGTAAATTTATTTACTTAACACACGATTTAGAGTTTGCTTCTTCTCGAAAGGCAAATAAATATTGGATAAAAGATTTTCAATTTCCTAATGAATGGCAAATAGAACCTATATTTGAAAATGATATACCTGATAGTCTATTAATGAAAATTTTAGGGAGTAGAAAAAAAATTCTTTTTTGTGAAGGAAAGAAAAGTAGTTTAGACATTCAAATATATGAAATCTTATTTCCTAATTATACTATAATACCCTTAGAAGGCTGTTCAAATGTAATTAATTACACGAGAGCTTTTAACAAGATATCTAATAAAAATAGTACAGCTATTGGTATTGTAGATAGAGATTTTAGAACAGATGCCCAAATTCATAAATTTAGCTCTGAAAACATATATGTATATTCAGTTGCTGAAGTTGAAAATCTATTTTTATTAGAAGACTTTATTCAAATATTTGCAAAAAATAAAAAAGAAAGAATTGATATTGAAAATTTGAAGGAAAAAGTAATTGATAAACTTAAAAAAGATAGAGAGTTACAAATATCTAATTATGTTACTTCTTATATTAATTATATTTTTTCTGAAGAACATATAAAAAACGCTAAGACTCAAACGGCAATAAAATCTAATTTTGATGATTTTATTGCCAAAATAGATATAGATAAACTTTATAATAAAAGAAAGGAAGAAATAGAGAGAATTATAAAAGAAAAAGATTATTTAGAAGCTATAAAAGTTTATAATAATAAAGGGCTCTTAAAAGAAATGGAGGATTTATTAAGATATAAATCAGGAAAATATTCTGATGACTCTTTAATAACTTTAAAAGATTCGGAGGAAGCACAAAAAGTATTAAGAGCTGTTTTTCCTCAGGAAATTATTGATGATAATTAAAAAGAAGAAGAGTAAAATCATACAAATATATTTACGGAATAGTTCAGTTTATGTTTAGTAAAGAGGCTTTATCAGAGATAGAAAATCTGATTTCAGTAAAAGAAAAAATAGTAATTGTTACCCATTACAATCCTGATGGAGATGCCATTGGGAGTAGTCTTGGGCTAAAGCATTTCCTTAGGAATAGAGGCGTAGAGGCGGAAATCATCGTTCCCAACGACTTCCCAAAGTTTCTAAAATGGATGCCAGAGGCCAAAAAAATAACCATCGCAGAGTATAAAAAAAGAAAAGCCATAGAGCTGATAGAGGCGGCGGATGTGGTATTTTGCTTAGATTTTAATACTTATACAAGGATAGGAATGGTAGGCGACTGGGTAAGCAATTCCAAAGCTGTTAAAATCTTGATAGACCACCACCAGCAGCCTGGTGAGTTTGATTTTGTCTATTCTGATACCAATATTCCTGCTACTTCGCAGATGGTTTATCATTTTATAGAAGCGCTGGGACAGGAAAATCTAGTAGATGAAAACACTGCAAAATGCCTATATACAGGGATAATGACCGATACGGGAGGTTTTAGGTAT
This sequence comes from uncultured Flavobacteriaceae bacterium, assembly GCA_963520375.1. Taxonomy (GTDB): domain Bacteria; phylum Bacteroidota; class Bacteroidia; order Flavobacteriales; family Weeksellaceae; genus JABCPE02. The sequence goes on from CAUQQF010000007.1 coordinate 38,316, forward strand.
CGTTCCACAAGTGCGACTACACACAGAATTATCGCGAATTTAATAGAGAAAGGCGCCAATCCTGCCGAGATTAGTTCTAACACTTGGGACAACAATACAGTGAGCCGTCTGAAACTGCTTTCCTTGATTTTAGGGCGAGTGGAATTGGTTAAAGATAATGAAATAGCCGTTCTTTGGCTTAAAAGAACTGAATTGCAGGAATTTGGCTTTGAAAAGGGAGATACCGATGGCTTTGTAAATTATGGACTGAGCCTCTCTGGTGTGAAGGTTTCTGCTTTCTTTATGGAAGACCTTTATGAAGATTTTATCAAAATATCTTTCCGTTCCAAAGAAGATGTAGATGTCAATCAGTTCGCTAGAAAATATTTCAATGGTGGCGGACATATCAACGCCGCTGGAGGGAAATATCTAAAATCTCTGGAAGAAACAGTATCAGATTTTAAGAAAATTGTAGAAAAAGAAGGAATATAAAAAAGCTGCCATATTTGGCAGCTTTAATTTTATGCGTTTTTTAGTTTTGCGATTATATCGATACCTCCTGTGGTAATGTCTCCTATTTTGCAGAGAACTTCTGTGCCGATTGGCAAGAAAACATCCATCCTAGAACCGAATTTAATGAAGCCCAGTTCATGTCCAGCTTTGGCTTCATCGCCCACTTCTGAATACATTACGATTCTTCTCGCTACATATCCTGCTATCTGTCTGAATACTACTTTTTGGTTAGTTAGAGTATCCACAGCTATCGTTGTTCTTTCGTTTTCTGTGGAAGATTTTTCATTCCAAGCCATCAGGTATTTCCCAGCGTGGTATTTTCGGTAGGAAACTTTTCCTGTCACAGGATATCTGCATATATGCACATTGAGAGGCGACATGAAAATAGAAATCTGAAGGCATTTTGTTTTCAAAACCTCGTCTTCTTCTACTTCTTTTATCATTACTACCTTCCCATCAACAGGCGCAACTACGGTGTCTGTATGTTCTGAAATATTTCTGTTTGGAACACGGAAAAACCAAACAACCAAGCAAAATAAAATAAGTAAAGGCAGGGTTACCAATACCGAATATCTACCAAGAAAAAAATGTGAAATGGCAGATAACAAGGTTAAAACCAATAAAGAAACGATAATAGTCCCTTTTCCTTCTCTATGAAGTGTCATAATTTTATGTATTTAAATTAAATTTTCTATAATAAAATATAAATATACCACAGGCGCACATAGGATGAAGCTGTCCAGTCTGTCCAGCACACCGCCATGTCCAGGGATGATGTTTCCGCTGTCCTTCACGCCGAAAGTTCTTTTTAGTTGACTTTCTACCAAGTCTCCAAGAGGAGCAAAAACAGAAACAAGAAGCCCAATGATAATCCAGTTTCCTCTCAGTTCAGGCATGTTTTGTTCAATGAAGAATCCTAAAATCAAAGTGCAGATTACTCCACCAGCAAAACCTTCCCAAGTTTTTTTCGGGCTGATTTTCGGAGCCATTTTATGCTTTCCAAACATTCTTCCAGCAAAATACGCAAAACCATCACTGCTCCATATTAGTGTAAACAAGACAAAAGTCTCCCAGCCAAAATGTTTTTCGGAATAATTAAACATAGGAAGCCCTAATGCAAATGAAAATGAGAGAAACACATAAATTACGATGAATATCAGCTTCCCATTATCATAATAAAGTTCATTCGGGTATTTGAATAAAGTAAATGAAGCGATGAAAACTAGGGCAATACCCAAAAGTTCTTGGATATTAAAAATAAAATAGAAATCATGATTTAGGAATCTTATCCCAAATCTATAAAAAACGATGAATCCCACTGGGAAAACTATCCATTTCCACCAGCCTTCACCGAATTTCATTATTTTAATCGCTTCCCAAGCACCTATCACCACAAAAAATAAAATCAAAGAGAGGTATAAGTACTCTTGTTTTACATCAATATTTAGGAAATCTTTTAAGTAAACAGAACCGAAATGGGTAGTGCATAGAAAGATGACCAAACCGTAGACTGCTCCAGAAATAGTACGCTGAATTAAATTCTTATCCAAAATTAGAAATTTAAAAAAATTAATCTTCGAGCAAAAGTAAGAAAAGTTTTGGATATTTCTTGTTTGGATTGTCTAAATTTGATTTTCCACCGCTTATTGATGTTATTTTTTTAATATGACTTTTCCGTTTTATTCTTGACATGGCTTCGCTGAGGTCTTCCACTATCTGTGAAACATTGGCCATGATGATGATTTTTTCGGGAAGCATCTGATTACTAAAATGCAGTATATTATCACATGAAAGTACGATTTTTGCATCAAAAGCAATCAAATATTCACAAGTGATAAATGCAGCATCATTTCGTTTATCCAGACATTTTGTATAAGAAGTTTTTGTAGCGTCTAAGAATTTCTGTAAATCCTCATCACAGCAGAAAACAGAAGTTATATTTTCAGAATCTATGATTTTATGGAGGATAGGAAGAGCTTCAGCTTCATTTCCACAATAATTAAAAACACCTCCAGAGAGAGTAAATAGCTGAGCGAATTTATAATCAACATCAGCATGCTTAAGTGTGTCTCCATAATCAAGAAGACCTTGAGGAGATTTATTTTTTTCTTCGCCACCGAAGATTTTACCGATTAAATTTTTAAAAAAGCTCAATTATAATGCAAAAATTATATTTAAATAGGTCACGAAGTTAATAATAATTTTGAATAAATCAAAAAACAAACAGGTTTCATGTAAGAATTGATAAACAAAATTGATATTATTTGAATCAAATAACGAAGAATTTTGTAAAAAAGTATAAATCTTAGTTTTTACAAACAAAAAACCTCTCTAATTTTATAGAGAGGTTTATTTTAAATTATGATTCAGAATCTTTTATTTCATCATTTTCGAAAGGTTTTTCTTCCTCTGGAGTGTCAGTCACGGGAGCTGGGTTTTCTTCTGGAGTAGGATTTTGTTCCTCTTTTTTAGAAGTTTCGGCAACTTCTGGTTCCCATGCTCTTTTTCCAAAGATTTCTTCTAAATCTTCCTTGAAAATCACTTCTTTTTCAATAAGTTTATCTGCTAGAGCCTCTAATTTATCTTTGTTTTCAGTTAAAATTCTGATGGCTCTTTGGTATTGATTTTCAATGAGTTTGGATATTTCTTCATCTATGGTCTTCGCTGTATGCTCTGAATATGGTTTCCCAAAGTTATATTCAGACTGTCCAGAGCTGTCATAGTAAGAAATGTTTCCTATCTTGTCATTCAGACCATATATGGTAACCATAGCTTGAGCTCTTTTAGTTACTTTTTCCAAGTCAGAAAGCGCTCCAGTAGATATATTATTATATACAACTTGCTCAGCGGCACGCCCTCCTAGTGTAGCACACATTTCATCCAGCAGTTGTTCTGTAGTGGTCAGCTGCCTTTCTTCAGGAAGATACCAAGCTGCACCCAGTGAACGCCCTCTAGGAACAATGGTCACTTTTAGTAGTGGGTTAGCATGTTCTGTAAGCCAAGATATCGTTGCGTGTCCTGCTTCGTGGATGGCAACTCTTCTTTTTTCAGAAGGTTTTATTGCTGTATTTTTCTTTTCTAAACCACCGATGATTCTATCCACAGCATCTAGGAAATCTTGTTTAGTAACGCTTTCATGCCTGTTTCTTGCAGCGATAAGGGCAGCCTCATTACATAAATTTGCGATATCTGCACCACTGAACCCAGGAGTTTGTTTTGCTAAAAATTCTATATCTACCGAATCATCAAGTTTGATTTTCTTTAGATGAACTTCAAAAATTTCTTTTCGTTCATGGACTTCAGGAAGGTCTACATAAATTTCCCTGTCAAATCTCCCTGCTCTAAGAAGAGCCTTGTCCAAGATGTCTGCACGGTTGGTAGCCGCCATCACGATGACATTGGTATCCGTTCCGAAACCATCCATTTCTGTAAGGAGCTGGTTAAGAGTGTTTTCTCTCTCATCGTTAGCTCCACTGAAATTACTTTTACTTCTGGCTCTACCAATGGCATCTATCTCATCGATAAATATAATCGCTGGAGATTTTGCTTTTGCTTGGGCGAATAAGTCACGCACACGCGAAGCTCCCACGCCTACGAACATTTCCACAAAATCAGACCCTGAAAGTGAGAAGAAAGGTACTTTTGCTTCTCCTGCCACGGCTTTTGCTAGAAGGGTCTTTCCTGTCCCTGGAGGGCCTACAAGCAGTACTCCTTTAGGAATTTTACCACCTAATTTAGTGTATTTTTCAGCATTTTTTAGGAAATCTACAACTTCCTGCACTTCTTCTTTTGCTCCTTCCAGACCAGCTACATCTTTAAAGGTGATGACAGCATCTTTTTCGCTAACTAATTTGGCTTTAGAACGCCCGATGTTAAACATACCGCTGCTGCTTCCACCGCCGCCGCCCATTCTTCTGAAAAGAAAGTAGTAGAGCAGGGCAGAAAAACCAATCCACATAGCCATGGAGATAAATGTACTCTTCATAGCAGAACCAGAATCTCCAAAATTGATTACAGATTTTATCTCAGGGTTGGCCTTTTTTATTTCATGAAATCTTTCCTGAAGGTATTTTAAATCTCCATAGGATAATTCCAAATCTGGATTTGCTCCTTGTGAAAAAGGAAGCATTATATCTTTTTGGTCTTCAGTTTTTTTTCTTGCTTCAGAAGTTAAGAATATATCAGCTTTGTGTGTGTCTCGGTATACTTTTATCTCTTTTATCTTTCCTTGTTGCATTAAGCCGAAAAATGTATCCTCATCTACTGGTTTTACCGTAGAAGATGAGTTAAGCATCGGATAAAAGAGCATTCCCAATGCAATGAGAATGACTACATAGAACCAATTAAATCCTTTGTTCATACATATATTTTTCTTAGTTAAATAAATTGTCTTGATTTTCTATCACAGTGACTTTGGCATCACTCCAAAGGTCTTCTATGTCATAGTATTCGCGGATATGTTTCTGGAAAACATGCACCACCACAGAGATGTAATCCACTAAAACCCAAAGCGCATTTTCTTCGCCCTCGGTATGCCATGGGCGTTCTTTGAGTTCGTTTCTTACTCTTCTCTCTATATTTCCTGCGATAGCATTTACCTGCGTGTTTGAATTTGCGCTACAGATAATGAAATAGTCTGCAGCGGCATTTTCTATGTTGGTAAGATCCAAAATTCTAATATCCTCACCTTTGGTGTCTTGGATACAGTCTATGATGGTGTTTATTAAAAGTTGCTTTTCTGATTTTATACTCATTTAGATATATATTGTATTAGTTGCAAATTTATTCTTTTTTACTTTAAATCAAAGAAATATTTTTATATTTATCCGTCATAAATTTATGAAGTGGATACATTATTTTATATTCAGCAGTGCTCATCTACTAATGATGAGATTATCAACTTGCTAAAAAGCCATGATGGCATCAAGGAACTGACACTCTACACCTTTGACCAAACTAAAGGAAGAGGGCAGTATGGCAACACTTGGGATACCGCTCCGAACCAAAATCTGGCTTTTTCTATGGCTTTACTGCAAAATGAAGTTTCGCAGTCGGATACCTTATTCAATTTCCATACCGCAAACATTTTACGCGATTTTATTGCTAAAAAGACAGAAACAAAAGTAGAAGTAAAGTGGCCTAATGATATCATCATCCATCACAAAAAGGTGTCAGGAATGCTTATTGAGAAAAAGAAGATAGGGAAAAATGTCTATTTTATAGTCGGTATAGGGCTGAATCTTTTGCAGCGAAACTTCCAAAATCTCCCTAAGGCAGGCTCTATTATTACCCAAACCAAAAAGGAATTTGACCTAGAAAACTGGACAAAAGAAATGCACGCATTTTTTTTAGAAAAAGTTTTTGAGCCTGTTTCTTCAGAAAAAATATTAGACCAATATCATCATTTTTTATTTAAAAAAGATGAAGTTTCTGTTTTTGAAATTGACAAAATAAGACAAAATGGCATAATCAAAAAAGTAGATGAACAAGGTTATCTATGGATAGACCTCGAAAATGAAGGCCTGAAAAGGTTTTATCATAAAGAAATAAAACTGCTCTACTGATTACTCATTTGCTCTTTTTCTATACAAATGTATAGCCACGGCTCCGAAGATGATGTTAGGAATCCACATAGCAAGGAGCGGCGGAAGGCTTTGGTTAGAAGAGAGAACTTTCAGCACCTCAAAAGAGAAAATGAATGTGAAAGCCAATGAGATACCCACAGCCAGATTCTGCCCAATTCCTCCTCTTCGTTTCTGTGAAGAAAGAGACAATGCCAAAATAGACAAGATGAAAATAGACACAGGCATGGAGGTGCGCTGGTGGAGTTCGTTTAGATAGGTGTTCAGGTTGCTGTTGCCTTTTATTTTTTCTCTCTCGATGAATTTTATAAGGTCAGGCGTGTTTTTGTTCTCGGCTTCTAGGTCATTTGGGAATAATTCCTCTGGCGAGAGCCCGAAACTTTGGGTCTTTTCGTTACCGCTGTTTAGCGTTTCCGTGTCATCAGGATTGATGGTTTTTTCAAGGTAATTACTTAGGCGAAAGAGTTTGTCTTTCTTGTCCCAAGCTACATCTGTAGCAATGAGCTGATAGACCATTTTTCCTTTTTTGTCAAATTTTTGATACTTGTAGCCAGAGCCTCTTTGGTTGAGCTGGTGGTAGCTGTTGATAAAAACATATTCTGTCTGCGAAAGCTGTGCAGAGATGGTCGTGATGTCTATGTATTTGTTTCTGTTACTGCTATTATAGGTGTAAATGATGAGTTCGTTTTTCTTTCCATTCGCCCAAGGAAGAATAAAATGATTGGTAGCAAGGGTGAGGAGCATCAGAAAAATTCCTACATAAAAATATGGGCGCGAAAATCTATGAAAACTAGCGCCACTACTGAGAACAGCTACGATTTCGGTATTGTTAGCCATCTGTGAAGTGAAGAAAATAATGGAAACGAAAACCAAAATAGACATAAAGGTAATCACCAAATAGACTACCCAAAACGGATAAAAATGAATTAGGAAATATCCCACAGTGAAGCCGTTTCCTTCTATTCTGGGAGCTTTGGACTGTACATCTATAATTACCACAATGATGGATAACAGCGCCAGCATAAAGCCCAGCGTTCCCAAATATTTTTTAATAATATAGCGGTCTATGATTTTCATATTACAAAATATTCGCAAATTTAGTTTTTTTGCTTTGTTAAAAAGAAAAAATAAATCATCTTTCTCAAAAATATAAATAAAAATCCCTCCAAAGCTAAACTTTGAAGGGAAAATGAAAAAAATATTAATTATTGTTTCGAAGCAAATTCATCTTTGAAATCGGCATTTGCCTCATAGTCTGCGACCATTTCTTTGGCGTAATCTGTTTTTTCTCCTTTGCTAAACCTTCTTTCGAGGCTGTCAAAGATAGAATATACCACAGGAATCACTATCAGTGTAAGGAATAGTGAGGACATCAGACCTCCGATGATTACTATCGCTACACCTCGGTTCATATCCGCTCCATCTCCAGATGCTATCGCAATAGGTATCATCCCTGCTACCATGGCGATGGTGGTCATCAGGATAGGACGAAGACGGGCTTGGTTGGCTGCTACCAGAGCATCAAAGGTGCTGTCTCCTACTGCTTTCCTGTTGTTTGCGAAATCCACAAGCATGATGGCGTTTTTCGCAACGAGACCGATGAGCATGATAATCCCCAAGATAGTGAAGACATTCAGCGTCTGGTTCGTGAGTGCCATTAGGAGTAAAGCTCCAATGAACGAAAGCGGAACAGAGAAAATCACGATGAACGGCGTAGCAAAGCTGTCATACAGAGCCACCATTACCAAATACATGAGGACAATAGCCGCCAATAAAGCAAATCCTAATGTACCGAAACCTTCTGATTGGTTTTCCATGTTTCCTCCCCATCTATATTCTACACCAGCTTTTTTCTGAATTTTAGAGAACTGTTGTTCCCATTCAGCTGCGATAGTTCCCGCAGGTCTTCCGATAGCTTTTGCTTGGACAGATACAGAAGGCGTTTTGTCTCTTCTTTCTAATAGTGAAGGTCCAGAGCCGTAGCTGATGTCTGCAAACTGCTCCAAACGAACTACTTGTCCAGCAGCATTTACGAATTTCAAGTTTTTAACATCATCGATGGAAGCTCTTCCGATTTCATCATATCTGATGTTGATATCATATTCATACTCTCCAGCACGATATTTAGAATCTGTGTTTCCAGAGAAAGCGATCTGCATCGTTTGTCCCACAGAAGCAATGTTCAGCCCGAGAGAAGTCATTTTTTCTCTATCTACTTTTACATTGATTTCTGGGTTACCATCTTCAGAAGAAAGTTTTACTTCCGAAGCTCCTGGGATTTTTTCCAGTTGTTTCGCTGCTTGTTTTGCAAATTCCAAGGCATCTTTCAGGTCAGTTGCTGTTACAGTTAGGTTAATAGGCGACTGCTCTGCTCCGATGAGTCCCATCTGAACGATTTTTATTTTCGCTCCGATGATTTTTTTCTCCAATTCTCTTTTTAGTTTAGCTGAATAAATGTCTGAACTTTCTTTGACACTGCCATCTTTTTTCAAGAAAACTTGGATTTGGGATTTATATTTCGTTCCAGAAGTAGAAGCCATTCCATCATCTGCTTTTCCCACTGTAGTGATGATTTTTTCTACATCAGGAATCGCGCTGATGTACTGCTCCGCCTGCTGAGTGAGCTTATTGGTTTTCTCGATAGAGGCATCTTTTTCTAATTCAAACTGAACCAAAAACTCGCCTTTGTCACTTTTCGGGAAGAAATCCACTCCGATGTAGCCCATAGAGAACAGCCCGATAGTAGAAACCAAAAACAGAACTAAAGTAACTCCCAGTGTTATTAACTTTGTTTTTACTGATTGCAATGCCCATTTTAGCAAATTACCAATGCTTTGGGTAAAGTTGTTCAGCATATTTTCAAAACCGAAAATCATTTTTCCGAAGAAAGAATTTTCGTTGATATGTTCTAGTTTTCCTACTCTAGAGAACAGCCAAGGCACGATAGTAAAGGATACCAATAGGGAGAGCATTGTAGAAATCATTACCGTAACGCAGAACTGCACCAAGATATCCGCTACAAGTCCCGTAGCCATAGCAATCGGAAGGAATACCACCACGATAACCAAAGTAATCGCCGTAACGGTAAATCCAATCTCAGAAGCTCCATCATAAGCCGCACGGACTTTGTTTTTACCCATCTCCATATGGCGGTGAATGTTTTCAATAACCACAATGGCGTCATCCACCAAGATACCTACCACCAATGAAAGCCCAAGCAAGGACATCAGGTTCAGCGTGTATCCCATGAAATACAATCCGATGAAAGTCGCAATCAACGAAAGAGGAATCGCTACCATCGTAATTACCGCATTTCTCAAACTATGTAAGAAGAACAGCATGATGAACCCTACCAAAGCGATAGCTAAGAACAAGTCAAAAATCACATTATTCGCAGCATTCAGCGTGTAATCTGTAGTGTCATTCGCTATTTCTAATTTTATTCCTTGTTTTTCGTAGTCTTTTTCTACTGTTTTTATAGTATTTTTGATGGCTTCACTCACCTCCACAGCATTGGCATCAGACTGCTTGGTAACCTGTAAGAGGATGGTGTTTTTTTGGTTGATTCTCGCGATTTTTTCTACATCTTTCTCGCCATCCTGTATATCTGCGATATCTCCAAGGCGAATCATCATTCCAGAAGGCGTAGTGATAGGCAGTCTTCTCATTTCTTCTACAGAACCTATTTTACCCATTAGACGGATGATGGTCTGTTTTTCTCTTGTTTTCGCGTTTCCTGTTGGGAAATCTAAGTTGGATGCTGCGATAACCTGCTGAACCTGAGCGATAGACAGCCCGTAGCCTTCTAATTTTTCAGGGTGAATGTTCACTTGGATTTCTTTCTCCTGACCACCCACCATAGTTACCTGTGCAACTCCTTTTACACGAGAAAAAATAGGCTGGATTTTTTTGTCCAAAAGGTCATAAAGTTCTTTTTCAGACATTTTGGAAGTTACCGAAAGTTTCATAATCGGCACATCATCCAGTGAGAATTTATTCAAAGATGGTGTTTTGGCATCATCTGGCAACTGGCTGACGATGGCGTTTATTTTCCTTTGTGCATCGGTCATTAGGTAGTTTACATCTGCTCCTGTATTTAGGGTAATGACCACTAGAGACAAACTTTCAAAGGATTTAGCTTCTATTTTTTTTACATTTTCCATAGAAGATACCGCATTCTCTATTTTTTTGGTCACGGTATTTTCCACCTCAGAAGGCGAGGCACCAGGGTAAACTGTCTGCACAGTGATGGTGTTGGTCTCCATTTTTGGGATAAGCTCATAGCCGAGAAGGCTGTAAGAGAAAATCCCTCCCAAGGTAAGGATAATAAAGAGAACGAGGATGATACTCGGACGCTTTATGGATATTTCAGGTAAATTCATAATTTTCTAATTTATTTGATGATTTCTACTGGAGTCAGGTCAGAAAGATTCACTTGTCCAGTGGTTACTACTTGGTCGCCTTTGGATAATCCAGAAAGCACTTCTATATAATCTCCGAAGTTTCTTCCTGAGGTGATGGTTTTCAGCTCTGCTTTTCCGTTTTTGATGACATAAACTTGGTTAGAGCTTACACTTCCCACGAAAGCTGTTCTCGGCACGGTTAAAACTTGGCTGTTTCCTTTCTCACCAAAATATGCCGTTCCGTACATTCCGGCTTTTAGGGTGTTGTTGGTATTATTTTTAATTTCCACTTCTACTGGGAAATTTAGGCTGGCATCGGCTTTTGGAGCGACGAAGGTCACCACACCAGAATATTTTTCGTCTGGATAAACCGAAGAAGAAACCTCTACGGTCTGTCCTACTCTCACAGAACCGATGTGTTTTTCATCTACTTTTACTTCTAATTTAAGTGAACCGATGTTTACGATTTCAAATAAAGCCTGCCCTGGCGCCACGAAAGAACCAGGTTCTATATTTTTCTTGTTAATAATTCCTGAAAACGAAGCTCTTACATTCACATCAGAAGCGCTAAGCTGCGCGCTTTGAAGGCTGTTTTTAGCAGTTTGCGCTTGGAGACGAACTTGGTCAAGCTGCTGCTTGGTCACACCTCCTGAAGCGTAAGCACTCTCGAAACGCTTTACTTCGGCTAGGGCGTTGTTATAGACTGCCTGTGCGTTTTGTACATTTACATTCTGCTGTTCGCCTTTGATGATGGCAAGAACCTGCCCAGCGCCTACACGGCTTCCCTCATTTACTAAAACACGAATCACACGCCCTTGAGTTTCAGCAGAAAGAGCGACTTCCTGCTTTGCTTGGAAAGTTCCGTTGGCTTCGTATTGAGTATTCACGCTTCTGAAATCTACGATGTCCGCTCTTACGGCTACATTGGCGTTTTTCTCTGCTACGATGGCTGTTGCCTGCTCACTTTTTTCTTTATTTTTATTTAAAACGAAGACAATTCCAGCGATTGAAGCTCCGATTAAAGCAATTGTTATGATTGTTTTTTTCATTTTTATTTAAATTTATTTTGTTAATGTATTTAGTTCTCCTCTTGATTTTATCAGTTTTATTTCAGCTATTTTGTATTCCAGCAGAGCGTTGGTATAGTTGTTTTGCGCATCTGCGTAGGCTTTTTCTGCATCCAATAAATCGGTAAGCGTAGAAAGCCCGTATTTATAGTTGTTTTGTGTGTTTTCTAGAACACTTTTCGCTAAATCTACATTTTCTTTTTGAGTATTGATAGTGATTAAACTATTGTTAATCTGAGTTTTAGCATTTTCTATATCTAGGCTGATTGCCAGTTCTGCTTCCCTTTTTTCCACTTCAGCTTTTCTGATGTTCACATCGGCTTGGCGAAGTTTGGCTCTTGTAGAAAACCCATTGAAAACAGGAATGTTTAGGCTTAGCCCAATGCTCGCTGCACTGTAGTAGAATGTGCGTTCATCTTTACTAAACCAAGGGAATTTTTGCCCTACACCAGTGTAGCCAAAATTTCCTGAAAGCGCCAAAGTAGGATAGTATTCCGCTTTTTTGGCTTTTCTGTCCAGCTCCAAGAGTTCCAGTTGTTTATTGATAACTTTGATTTCTGTTCTGTTCTCCACGCTTGCTTCATTTCCTAGAAGTGCTGGCGTAGCATCAAAGGTGTCCTCCGGCATCACCATGGATTTATTGATGTCCATTCCTATCATGAATTTCAGGGAATGTTCTTGCAGTTGTAACGCATCCAAAATCTGCTGTTTAGAGGCTTTTAGGTTGTTCACTGCTACATTGGTTCTATCTAAATCTATTTTTTTCGCAAGACCACTTTTGAACAGTCCTTCTATGATGTCTCTGGTTTTAGTGGTGCTGTTTAGGTTGGTTTCCACAGTTTTTAGTTTCTGCTGTGTTTGATAAACTTGATAGTAAGCCGTAGCTACTTTTTCTATCAGATTTTCATTGGTAAGTTGTTGATTGATAGCATAAAACTCACGAGTGGTTTTGGCTGCTTTTAGACCGATGAAGACACTTTGGTTGAATAACTGCTGAGTAACGGAAATTCCCGCCGAAGTCTGCCATGGGTTACCTATTTTCACTTGATTTCCCATGAAGCTCAACTGTTGCAGAATAGGGTTGTATGTGAGACTTCCTGTGACATTCACTTGTGGAAGTGTAGCCGCGCGCACTTGCTCTATCTGATACTCTGCGTTTTCGTATTCTAATTTGGCTTTTACAGCCTCTGCTTTATGCTCTAGGGCATAATTAACCGCTTTGCTGAGTGTCAGTTCTTCCTGCGCTTTTGGGAAGAAGCTCAGTAGAGCCAAAGCTATTGATAAACTATACTTCATTTTCATTTTTTATTAAATTTTCTACTATTTCTAAACCTTTTGGAGTTACGATTGACCTTAGATAAAATTCTAAAAATTTGTTATCATGTTCTTTTATTGATATACTTTTTCCTATTTCTTCTGGGAATGCTTCATACAAATCAATGGCATCACTTCCTGCGATAAACTGGACGGCCAGAAAAGTTTTATCCAAATTTTCTCGGTAGACACCTTGTTTTATTCCCTCACTTATGTTTTTTTCGATGTGGGTTTTCACATCCTTACAGCGTCTTTTTTCAAAATCATAACAAAGCTCTGGGTAATATTTTTTCAGCTGAAAGAAACAAGGAGAAGTTTCAAAATCCTTCCCTAAAATACCATCTATTGATTCTTTGATTTTGAAATGCTCATGGATAGCAGTTTCGCATTTTCCTGATATTTCTGCAACTTTGCTGAAAGCCAGATTATACACATAATCCAGAGTAGCCTTTACTAAATCTTCTTTTGATGGAAAATACTGATAAATGGTCTTTTTTGAAATATGAAGAGATTGTGCAATATCATCCATCCCGACGGTCTTAAAGCCATTCCTCAGAAATAATTCCTTTGATTTTTCTAATATAGTGTCTTTCATATTTTGTCTGATTTTGTTTTGCAAATATATAAAAACCAGGAAACAAAAAAATGAAAAAAAAGTTTCCGAGTTTATTTGTTTATTGTAAAGTGTTGATTTTCAGTGATAAAAAATTTAGTTTTTTAAAGAAAAATCATTAGCGATAGAAAAATTACTTATAATAAGTTTCCAAAAAGATGAAAAAATCATTCATTCTATAGATGTTATTTGCAGCCAAATAAACACACAGAACAAGAACGACGGAAAACAAGAAATTCAGGATTTTGGGCTGTTTTTGGTAAGAATGGAACAGCCAGCCAAGGAATAGCGGATAGACAAAAACGAAATGCCCTCCGTAGATGTAGGAAACATTGAGCCCGAATTTTAGGACACAATGTATGATAATGTCTACCAAAAATGAAAGTGTAAGTATCTGTAAATAAGTATTTTTAAAGTTTTTTATAATACTCCAAATCACCAATATGAGCAAAATCCCAACAAAGAGATAAGGCCAATCGGACTTGTAAACATCCATAAAAAGGGCTTTGTATTCAAATCCTTTCTTGTTGTTATAGTTTTTAATAATGAACCCAGGGAATAGTATGTTACCGCCTAAAAACCAAGAGGTTACCATATCCCAAAAAGGTACGGATTTGGCGCTGGAAAACTTTTCGTATTGCTCATCGGTTTTAGATAGAATTTGCCTTAAATTAAAATCCATCCGCATCAGGAACAACAGAACAAAAACTCCAGCGGAAAGGGCTACTTTCGGAGTCGCTTGCCAGAATTTTTTCCAAGACAGGAAAAGTCTTTTTTCAAATAAAATAGGAATGTAAGTTTTGACAATATTCGTGATGGTAAGCCCTCCAATCGCCACGCCAGAGAGCATCAATGGGAAAAAAAGAATGCTCTGTTTCTGCTGGATTTTTCTTGCAGCGTAATAATTAAAAAAGGTCAGAAGAAAAAGCGAATAAGTGTAAGTTTCGGGCGTAAAAGACAAAAGAATATTTGTGGAGAAAAAAGCAAAGAAAACGGTCAAAAGCCACGCTGATTTTTTAGAAATCAAAGTGATATTGGTCAAATATTTATAAATCTGAACCAAAGTAAGACTAATAGTAATGGTGCTGAGCCACGCCCAAACCAGTCTGAAAATCTCATTTTTTTCGCCGTCAGAAACGAAAAGTGCAAAATTTCGTAAAAAATCAAAAAAATAGATAGACAGCGGATGCCGTTCAAAACCTCCGCCAGTCATGATAATTGCTCGGTTATCAAAACTAAAATAAGCATCCCATGGAATACGGTCATCGAAAATGATGCGGTATTTCAGTGCGATGATGCTTCCTAAACTCCCATAAAAAAGAACAAATAAGCCGAATAAAAGATATTCTGCTTTGTTATTTGGGAAGAGAAGGGATAGGGCGCTGTGGATTTTTGATTTTAGTTTTGTCATTGCTGCAAAATTAGAAAAATATAACAGAAAAGAACATTTCCCATGAAAGCAGATTTTTATTTTCTATTTTTGCTGAAACATTTAGAAATATGTTTTCCGACGAATATTTTATGAAAGCAGCTCTCCAAGAGGCTCGCTATGCCCTTGAAGAAGAGGAGGTTCCGATAGGCTGTGTGATAGTTTGTAATAACAAGATTATCGCCAGAGGACATAATCTCACCGAACGGCTGAACGACATCACAGCCCACGCCGAAATGCAGAGTATAACCTCGGCGGCTAATTTTCTTGGTGGTAAATACCTGAAAGACTGCACGATGTATGTGACTCTGGAGCCGTGCGTGATGTGTGCTGGAGCGTTGTTTTGGTCGCAGATTTCCCGCTTGGTTATCGGAGCAAGAGATGAAAAGCGCGGTTTTCTAAACAAAGGAATAGAACTCCACCCTAAAACCGAAATCATCACGGGCGTTTTAGAGGAAGAATGCTCCCTTTTGGTCAGTGAGTTTTTCAAGGGAAAACGATGATTTTGATTTTTAAATACAAATAAAAATAGGTTGTCTTGGTTTTGTGTTAAAAATTTGTTAAATTTGCAAAGGTGTTTTATACATTTGTTGTATGAATCAGGTTAAAAAATAATTGTTCAACCAGTTCCTAAATTTATTATATTATTAGGAGCATAAAATTTAGAATTTATGAAATTTAAAAAATTATCTAGAAGAGTGTTTTCTATTGCTGCTCTTGCAATTGTGGGGATGGTAGGAACATCACTTACATCATGCAGTAGAAGTAGTGATAATAATGATCCGATCATAACGGCAGTTCCTATAGAGCAGGCTATCATAGGAACATGGAAATTGGTGAAAAGAGAAGGAAAAGTAGGAGGACAATTTGTAGAAAGTCCAGTAACAGAATCATACGAAGTTTATGAAGCAAATGGAGTTTATAAGCGTTATAATGATAGAGCTTTAACAAATCTTGTTGGTGGAGGAACTTATAAAATAGAGAATGATATTCTTGTACTTGCTTCAAGTTCAAGATATAAGCTTGAAATTAATGGTAATACCATGGTTTATACAAGTAGTGATGGTTCAAAAAGAAATACTTACACAAAACAATAAAAAAATAACTAAGCGGGTATCAATAGGTATCCGCTTTTTATTTTAGTTCTTCTATGGAATACACAAAATCTTGGTTGAATTCATTCATAGAATTAATGAGCTGAAAATGAGAGAATTCGTTTAGATTTTGCAGTGTGATTTCCGTTTCTTTTATTTTTCCTTGTTTTAGGAGGTTTTGCCGCTGAACGCCATTGAGCAAGAAACTTTTAGGCGTATACCAAGTTTGGTTTTTTAGGAATAGAAGATTAGAAAAAGAAGTGTCTGTAATCTGTCCATTTTTCACGATGATGATTTCCTGTGCTCTGGCTTTTTTCTTCATTTTTTCAAATTCTGTGCGGTCTGCAAATTTGAAATCATATGAAAAATCATTATTCTCTACCAGCTCAAAAGTTTCTATTTCTGGAAATGCATAAGGGAGCATCTGCGCTTTGAAATTTCCTTCCAAATCATACACGATACGCAGTTTGTAGAGTCCATCTTCATCATGCTCTAAGTCCTTGAAAATCTTTTCTAAATCTATACTGCATTCTTTTCCGAAATGTGCAAAAGTCTCGTGAACCCTCTGCTGATGAAGGTCTAATAAGAATGCTTTTTGGTCTTCTACTTTTATGCTTTCAATAAATTGGGACATATATTTTATTTTTCATTTCTTGATATTCATCCTCCAGCTGGCTCATATGGGTGATTCCGCCGCCGCTTTTGAAGTAGAATTTTTCGTTTTCTTTTTCTATAAAACGAATCATCACACAGCTGTCTAGATTTCTGCCATCGAACCAACCACAAACGCCCGTATAAAAGCCTCTTTGGTAGTTTTCTGCCTCTAAAACAATCTCCAAAGTCTTCATTTTCGGAGCGCCCAGAATAGACCCTGCGGGAAGTAGTTTTTGGAGAATGTCGCCTATATTTTGCTGAAATTCAGGTTTTAGCTCTCCTGAAATTTTGGAACTCATGGCGTATAAATCCCTTTGGCGGGTTTTGATGAAATCTATCCTTTGGAACTCTTCCAGTTGGACATTATCCGCTACCATGCTCAGGTCGTTTCGTAATAAATCCACTACGGTATAATGCTCGGCAAGTTCTTTTTTGTCTTCTTTTAGGACATTGACAGCGTTCTCCACCGAGGCATCAATGGTGCCTTTCATTGGGTAGGTGAAGATTTTATTTTCTTTGATTTCTACGAAAGTCTCTGGCGAAAAAAATACAAATTGGTCATCGTAATAGACTTTGTATTTCGCATCAGAAATTTTGTAAATTTCCTTTAAAGAAAGATTGGTTTTTATCTCCGTCTGGCAAGTGTAGTTGGCAAGGTAGGAATTTCCACCTTTCAGGTTTTTTTGAACAATTTCAAAGCCTTTTTGGTAATCTTCCCTGCTCTGTGGGAAATTTTCCCAGAAAATATTTTTTTCTGAATTTTGAATTGGTTTTTCAAATTTGAAGTCAGGAAATTTGATGAAAATATCTGCTTTTTCCAAATCTTTTTCTTCGAGAATGATGATATTCTGAGCCAAAAAATCAATCATAAAAAAGAAAGGAATTTTATTCGCAGAGAGGAAGTTCATTCTCTCAAAAGAGCCTTGAAAATTTTTCATAGTGCAAAAATAAAACTAAAACTTTATTTTTGCATAAATAAAAGTATTAAAGTGATTTTTTAAACAAAATTCAGTGTTTTAATGCAAAAATATTTTTACAGAAGAAATAAACAATAATTTATAAATATGAAAAAAATAATTTTACTAATCGGCTTTTGCTTTTCATTCATGCTGTCTGCTCAGAAAGGAGCTTATTATCAGCAATATGTGAAGTACAAAATGAACATCGATGTAGATGCGTCTAACTATTCTTACCACGGAAAACAGAGCATAGAATACACGAACAACTCGCCTGATGAGTTGAAAGTAGTGTATTTTCACTTGTACTGGAATGCCTTTAAACCTAATTCTATGATGGACCAAAGAGTGACCAACCAAGGGCTGAATGCAGACGGGCGTCTGATGACCAAAGTAAATGGGAAACCAGTCTCTCGTTTGGCTTCTATTCCTGCTAATGAAGAGGGAAGCCAGAAAATAAACTGGATAAAACAAAAAGATAAAGAACTAAAATTCGAAGTTCAGGAAACGATAATGAAAGTTTATCTGAATGAGCCGCTGAAACCAAATTCCACTACGACTTTCACAATGGACTGGGATGCAGTGATTCCACACCAAATCCGAAGAGCAGGGCGAAACAACCGAGAAGGCGTGGAAATGTCCATGTCCCAGTGGTATCCTAAAATCGCAGAATACGACTATGACGGCTGGGCGACTTTTGACTATGTAGGAAGGGAGTTTCATGCGCCGTTTGGAGATTTTGATGTGACAATCAATATTGACAAAGACTATGTCATCGGAGCAGGAGGAACACTCCAAAACCCTAATGAAGTGAAAGGATATGTCCAAAATCCTACGATCAAAGAAGATAGAAACGGAAAGGCAACTTGGAGATGGAAAGCCAAAAATATTTTGGATTTCGCTTGGGCGGCAGACCCAGATTTTTCGGTGGAAGAGATGACCGTAATCGATGGACCTAAACTATATTTCGTTTATCAAAAATCAGAAAAAACAAAATATTGGGGAGAAGCAAAACCTTTGGCAGTTAAATTTTTCCAAATCATGAATGCTACTTTTGGAAGGTATGCTTATCCAAGCTACAGCTTTATCCAAGGGGGAGACGGCGGTATGGAATACGGAATGTGTACACTGATGCTGGGCGAGGCGAAAGACTTGGAAGGTCTTGTGAGTCTGATGGTGCATGAGGGGGCGCATTCTTGGTATCAGCAGATGCTGGCGACTAATGAGAGCGTGGCTCCTTGGCTGGATGAAGGTTTTACAACTTATGCACAGGATTTTGTTCTTTACCGATTGTTCCCGCCAGTTCAGCCGCAGCCTAATCCTTTCACGGATGCTATCCAGAGCTATGTGGCATTCACAAAAAGAAAAATAGAAGAACCAGCGGTTTGGCTTGCTGACCACCATGACCACGGTTCGGCTTATAGCGTGGCATCTTATACCAAAGGTCAGTTGTTTTTAGTAGAGCTGGGCTATATCGTAGGGGAAGAGAATTTGTCTAAAATCATGAGAAAATACTATGATGAATGGTCTATGAAACACCCTACTGGGCGTGATTTTATGTATATAGCACAGAAAGTTTCGGGAATGGATCTGAAATGGTTTTATCATTACTGGATAAATACTACTAAAACCATAGACTACGCGATAAAAGATGTAAAATATGGCGATGGATTTACGACCGTTACCCTTGTTAATAAAGGGACAATCCCAATGCCAATAGACTTCTCTGTATTGACAAAAGACAACAAAATAGTGAACTATCACATTCCGCTCAATATGATGAGAGAGCCGAAAAAATCTGATTTCTTTGGGAATTTTACTACTCTTGGTTATTGGAACTGGACGGCGAATCATTACACCTTTACGATACCTTTTGGGAAGGAAAAACTTCAGGCTATGGGAATAGATTTTACCCAAAGATTAGCCGATGTGCATCCAGAGGACAACTTCTTGGAAGTGAAATAAATAATCTTTCAAAAATACACGAAAATGAGCAAAACTTTAGTAGTCAATATAGGAAACACGAATATCCGTTTTGGGATATTTAGCGGTGATGAATGCCAGACATCATGGGTTATCAATACCAAGCCTTACCGCACGAAAGATGAATTTTATTCGCAGTTTCTTTTGTTTTATCAGACTTATCAGGTCAAAGTAGATGAGTTTCAGAAAATCATCATTGGTTCTGTGGTGCCGCAGCTTACAACGGTGATTAGCAGAGCTTTGAAGAAAATACATGGTCTGGAACCTGTTTTGGTAAATAGAAGTACGCCCTCTGGAGTCAGCCATAAATCCAGCCAAATGGGAACTGATATTTATGCCAATTTGGTGGCGGCGCATTATCTTTATCCCAAAGACAAAAAGAAAATTATCATAGATTTTGGAACAGCCCTTACGGTGAGCTGCGTGGATGAAAATGGTGAAACTCAGGGTGTTATCATTGCGCCTGGGATTATCACTTCGCTGAATAGTCTAGTTCAGCAGACTGCCCAGCTCCCGGAGATAGAGCTGGCTCCTCCGAAAACTGTCTTGGGGCAGGATACGGTTTCCTGTATGGTCAGCGGTATGGTCTACGGCTATCTTGGAATGGTGGAAGGTTTCATAGAAAGGGTGAATAATGAAGTGAAGGATAAATGTTTCGTAATCGCGACAGGCGGAGTTTCCCACATCTATAAACCACTGACAGACAAAATAGATGTCGGCGACCATCTCCACACGCTGAAAGGGCTTTATTTCTTGGGGAAGGAGGGGTAGCTGGTTTCTAAAAAGTATGAAATAGTGAAATATTTATCAATTATCATTTTGTCTTTCGGTCTATTACTAAGTTGTAAAAAGCCGAAAGACAGAGTGGAAAAGAGGGAAGATGAAAATTCGAAATTAACAGTAAAAGAACATTTTGCTGTTGCGACCAATGTTTCTTCATGGAAGAATTATAAAGAAAAAAGGGTTGATGATTCTACGAAATTCGTTTCAGGAGATTTTAATAATTACTATATCACAGGATTTTTAGATAGTAAGGGGAAGAAAAAAGATTGGTGGAATATTACAGACAAAAACAATGATAAAAGCGTAAAATTACTTTATGAAATCATTGGAAATAATGAGGAAATAAGTCAGTATATTTATTACAATTCAAAAGAAATAGATAAAACAAAAAGTAAGTTTTATGAAAAGAAGAAAATAGGAAGTGATACTTATAGAATGATTTTTTACACACCTATCGGTTTTACGAAAATAAATCAACAAGGAGATTTCGGCTATTACTTAAATTGTGATAATGAAAAGAAGGGAATAATAAATGTAAAATGCGATATGGAAAAAGGATATTACTATACCGATATTAAAAATATTGAAAAATGCAGTAAAATAAATATTATAGGTGCGTTTTTTGAATTATACCAAGATGGAGATGGGAATTTTGTAGAAAACACGATTTATGTCAAAGAAAGCCTAAAATAGGCGACTATCTCCACATGCTGAAAGAGCTTTATTTCTTGGGAGAATATTTGAATAAATTGAACAAAGAATAACAGGAAAATGAACAGTAAATTATTAAAAATATTACTAAATATAATAGTAGTTATTCTCTGTGTTTGGTTCTTATATTTTATCAGTGTATTTTCTATATTTACTTTTTTAGGAAGGCGCATAGGAGATAATGTAGATAGTCAATATATTATTGTAGCAATCATTATTATTGCGCTATGTATTTTACTGTTGGGAATAATTGTAAAGTGTATTTTGATGATTATGAAAATCTTAAAATCTCAATGAAAAAATATTCTAAATATAACCAGTAAATCTAATCAATCCTCCAAAACCCAGAATAAATACAAAAATACTAAATCCTCAAAGTGAAATTTGAGGATTTTTTTTATCAGATAAAATCATTTAAATTTGCCTCCAAAAATGACAAATACAGATGTTTTTTCTTGGTATTTGTTGTGTTTTAGATGGTTTAACAAAAACGATACCCTATCGTATTTCCTCGTTTTTCAGAGGTTTAGGGATTTTAGCATATGAGAATAGTTGTAGGACTTTCAGGAGGCGTGGACAGCAGTGTTGCCGCCTACCTGTTGAAACAACAAGGGCACGAGGTCATCGGGCTTTTCATGAGAAACTGGAATGATGCTTCGGTGACTTTGGAGGACGAATGCCCATGGGTAGAGGATAGTAATGATGCCCTTCTGGTGGCGCAAAAGCTGGGTATTCCTTTTCAGGTGATAGACATGAGCGAACTTTACAAAGAAAGAATCGTAGATTACATGTTCTCCGAATATGAAAAAGGAAGAACGCCCAATCCAGATATTCTCTGTAATAGAGAAGTGAAATTCGATGTTTTTCTTCAGACTGCTTTGTCTTTGGGGGCTGACAAGGTGGCCACGGGGCATTACGCCAGAGTTTCCTCTTTCGTGGATGAGAGAGGGGAGGAAATCTATCAGCTTCTCGCAGGAAAGGATAATAATAAAGACCAAAGCTATTTTTTGTGTCAATTAAATCAAAATCAATTATCAAAAGCCCTATTCCCAATAGGAGAACTGACCAAACCCGAAGTGAGAGAAATAGCAAGAGAAATAGGGCTGGTAACTGCTGATAAAAAGGACTCTCAGGGGCTTTGTTTCATCGGAAAGGTGAGCCTGCCGACATTTCTGCAGCAGCAGCTAATTCCGAAAGAAGGTGAAATCGTGGAGATTTTCAGCGATTACAAAGAGTTTCATAAAGGAATGCTTCTTTTTGAAACTAAACTTGATGAATTAGAATATCTTTCAAAGAAAATAAAATACCAAAAAGAAGACGGAAAAGTCATTGGAAAACATCAAGGCGCGCAGTTTTTTACCATAGGACAGAGCAAAGGCCTAGGAATAGGCGGACATAAGGAATCCTGCTTCATCATCGACCGCGATATGGAGAATAATATTCTTTTCGTGGGCGAGGGCAAAAATTTCCCTGGGCTTTACCGAAAAGCATTGAAAATCAATAATGATGAGGTGCATTGGGTTCGTGAAGATTTGAGGCTGAAAAACGGAGAATCCATGAATGTAAAAGCAAGGATAAGATACCGCCAGCTTTTGGAAGATGCGGTTCTTTATCAGTACAAAGACGGATTTTTCATAGAGTTTGAAAATCCGCAGTCTGCCATTGCAGAAGGGCAGTTCGCGGCTTGGTATCAGGGCGAAGAGCTGCTGGGAAGCGGCGTAATTTCATAAATGAAAATAGTGGCAGATTCAGAAGAAATATTGTATTCTATTGCGCTAAGGGTGTGTCCTTTGGTGGGCGATGTCAATTTCATGAAACTGGTCTCCGTAACGGGCTCAGCCAAAGAAACATGGAGGCTTTCCAAGTCTGTTTTGCAGGAAATCTCTGGTATCGGAATACAGATTTCAAAGGGAATCGGCGATGATACTTTTCTGAAATTTGCGGAAAAAGAACTGCTTTTTTGCGAAAAAAATAACATTAAAGTCAGACTGAGGCATCAGAACCAGCTTCCGATGCTGTTGTCAGAGTGTCCAGATGCTCCTGCTGTGCTTTATCAAAAGGGAGATTTTAATGAAAATTTAAAACTGATAAGTATAGTCGGAACTCGTAAAATGACCGCTTACGGAAAGAAATTTATAGAAGAGCTTTCCGAGGTTTTAAGAGATAAAAATGTGCTGATAGTGAGTGGTTTAGCTTTGGGGACAGATGGATATGCCCACCAGCAGGCTCTTAATCATAATATTCCTACGGTGGGAGTTTTGGCTCATGGTCTGCATATGATTTACCCAGCGGTTCATGAGAAAATGTCAAAAGATATTTTGGAAAACGGAGGAGCGCTGTTGTCAGAATTTAATTCCAGCGAAAAGCCAGACCGAGAACATTTTTTGCAGAGAAATAGGATAGTAGCAGGGATTTCCCAATTTACCATCGTCGTAGAAACTGCTTTTGGGGGCGGTTCTATGAGTACGGTGAGCTACGCCAATCAGTATAACAGAGAGGTTTTGGCACTACCAGGGCGTTTTGGAGATAAATACAGTCAGGGATGTAATATGATAATTGCCCAAAATAAGGCAAAAATTTTGGCTTCGTTCCAAGATGTTTTGGATGAGCTGGGCGATAATTATCCATCTGTGAAACAGCCACAGCTATTTGAACCAAAAGAAATAGAGGTGGAAGAAAGGCTAAAACCTGCCTATCAGCTCATTGCAGAAAATTCTCCTATTTCGCTAGATGACCTCAGTCTAAAACTAGAAATGCCGCCTTTCAAACTGCTGCCTATTTTATTGGATTTAGAATTATTAGGCTACATCAAAGCCCTTTCTGGGAAGCAGTATGCTGTGGTTTAGAATAAAAATAATACAAGATACATGGACAAGAAGGCGCTTAGAATTTTAAACAAAACCTTTTGGAAAAATGGATGGACAGAGGGAGATAGTATCGAAGAAAAAATAAAACTAGGCTATCTAACACAGGAAGAATTTGATTATGCCAAGGAAAAAGGATTGATGTTTGATGCATTTAGTATTACTCATGATGAGTGTATGGACATCATAGCAGAGTTCTTTGAAAAGGTAAATATAGATATTTTGGCAAAAGCTTTTTTATGTAGTCTTTCTACAAGAAGGCTTTATCTGAGGTCTGCTTTTGCTAGTTATTTTTATCTGAAAGATATACCAGTTCATTCATTTGAAGCAATAAAAATTTCAGGAGGAATATTCTGTGGAAATGGAGAACCAAGAGAGATTTTTTATGAATATTGTAAAAAATGTATAGATGATGGGGGCTATGGAAATATACATATTGCTGATGAAGAATATCATAATGAAGATTTGAATGTTCTCAATTTTGAACGCATTAAATGGGGAGGTGTTAGACATGGTGAATTGCTGTATTGTACATTTGATATGCGTGAGTTTTTGAAAATTATGTCTGAAATAGGAGAGCCTACGGAAGAAGATATTTATCTTTTTAAATTGATTTTACAGGCAATAGATGAAAGCT
The DNA here is from genome assembly GCA_963520375.1 of uncultured Flavobacteriaceae bacterium. Classification (GTDB taxonomy): domain Bacteria; phylum Bacteroidota; class Bacteroidia; order Flavobacteriales; family Weeksellaceae; genus JABCPE02. The sequence goes on from CAUQQF010000007.1 coordinate 62,898, forward strand.
TACCCAAAGATACTCCAAGAAAATTGGAAAAGAGAATAAGAAGTTTTGAACAATGGAAGAAACTTTCAAGCAAAAATGAAATAGATGTCCTTATGGAAATTTTGGAGCAAATAGGCATTTTAAAACCTGCAGAAATCAGAAATGTAAGAAAAGGAGATTTTGGTTTTGTAGAAAACTGGATAGGAGAGGATGGTTATCAAAAAGAAGTAGTGAACAAACTTTTTGGAAAATATTTATAAAAATAATCAATCATCATGATTGATTATTTTTTATTGATGGAATATTATTATTTCGTAAATTTGCCGCCAGTTTCGAAAAAATAAAATGTATGCAAAAAATCTATTCTTTATTACTTTTTTTATCAATCATTTCCTACGGACAACAGGGTAGAGTAGGAATAAATACAGGCTCTCCAGAAGCAACACTTGATATCAGAGAAAAACCTCTAGATGAGATGCCAGAAGGATATTCACAAGGGGTGTCTTTTCCTAATTTTACAACGAAAGAAAGAAAAACATTTACTGAGGTAAAGCTCGGAACGATGATCTACAATACGACTAAAAATCGTTTGGAGATTTATACTGTTGTGAATGGAAAAGAGGGCTGGTACAGTATAGGAGTAGTGGAGGAAGAGCCATTGTCTACCAAAACAATCAGCGCAGCAGATATAGCGCAGAAACAAAAAATCATGTTTCAGGATGATGAGCCAGAGAGTGTTCTTTTTGATGGTAACCAAAGGGGGTTTCATCTAAATGCGATGGTTCAGGTAAGCAAGATTGATAAAAATAAATTCAGAATTCGTAATTTCTTGCCTCGTAAATTTAATGATGTAGAGATATATTTTAAGAATGATAAAACTACTGCGCCAATAAAAATTCTTGTATTGGAAGAACTAGCTGCTTTGTCAGAAGTGGAAATAGACCTTCCTTTCGATGGTGGAAGCCTTCGCTTTGAGGATGCGGATGGAAATGCAGAGTCTTATGCAGTATCAGACCTTAAAACAGATGATTACACACTAAGTGTAGATGTTCCTGATAATTTCTTGTTCCAAAGAATGAAAACTATAAAACATAGAACATTTATTAGTTTTGGTAAATTTGGTACAGGGAACTGGGGGACAACGACAGCTGAACATATTCGTCAATATTTACCTATAATTGCTAATATGGCTTATCTATATAGTAGTGATAAATTTAAAACTAGATTTATGAATTTTCCACATGTACTCTATGATAATGGTAAAAAACCTATAAATAGAGAGGCTGTTTATAATAAGATGTTTTCTGTTCCACACCAAGTTTTTGGAGTAACTACTGGGGTAGAAGGCTTAGGTGGAGGAAATGTTTTTGGTATACACCAGCGTTTCTTACAATATGATGATTATTATAGTCAGCTTAGCCATTGGGCTCTTGAATGTTGGTCTCATGAATTTGGCCATGTGCTAGATTTTAGTCATGATAGTAATATGACCTATAGAGGAGGACCAGACAACAAAGGTTATGTAGATATAGTAATAAGACTATATGGAGACTTATTGCGAAATGGAGACATACCTTTCTGGAAGAATCCTTACAAATAAAAATAAAAAGCCTATTATTGGATAGGCTTTTTTTGTTGCATTAAAGGATAAACTATTTTAATCCTTTTTTCATTAGCTTTAAAGCCCAGTCATAATGGCTGGAAGTTGCCGAAATAAGGTAAGACCCTAGCGAAGTAGAACCTGTCCATTTGTATTTTTTCTTGGTAAAAAGCTCTTCATCGGTATGTTTTTCTATGATGGAAAACACTTTTTCAAATGATTTTTGTAATAAAATAAGGGCTTCATCAAATGAAATATTCTGACAGCTTTCCCAAATTTCATGGTTGAGTCTCGGCGTATCGGCAAAGGTGTAGCCCTCTTTGGGAATGGCAGGTTTTTTGCCTTGCATGCCTGTTTTGTACCAATCTAGGAACATTTCCTGCCAGTGGTGGAGATGTCCTAAAATATCACGAATATTTCTATTCATGGTATTTCCACTGAATTCTTTGTTGGGATTTTCCTGAACAGAAACAAAGTCTATCAAGTTTTTGAAATTTTCTTGGCTCAGCTGGAGAAGTTCAGTTTTAGAAGTAGGTCTCGGCATGTGGGTTTATTTTAAAATTATAAAAAATGCGGTCTCAAAAAGAACCGCATTTTTTAGTTAGATTTATTAATCTTCTTTTTTAGATTTAGTTTGAATTTCTTTCATGAACTCGTCATAAGAGATTTTCTTCACAGTCTTTTTAGCTTTTTCTAAAACTACACTTCTGATTTTTATTAAAAGAACCTCAGAAGAATATCTTCTCATTTGCTCTCTGTCTCTCAGCATTTCTAGCACATATCTGTGTAGCTCTTGGTCACCGATGTGGTGCACTCCGTGAGACATTAGCTGATTTCTGAAAGAAAGTTTAGCATGTTCCAATACTTCTTCGAAATCATACTGGATATTGTTAGAAACTCTTAGTTTGTTTTCTACCATCTGAGCGATTAGAGCAGATTTTTCGTTTGCTATGATTTGTTTAGCTCTGTCTTCTTCAGTGATTTCTGGATTAGAATACATTACCCATTTTACTAGGAATGCTTCTGGGATTTTTAGGAAATCTTCTTTGTAGATTTGTTCTAAAACTTTGCTTACGAATACAGCTTCAGAATTTTGTTTGAAGAAATCATCCAATTCAGATTTTACTCTTGCTTTTAGTTCTTCTTCAGATTTGATTTCGTCTTTTCCGTAAACTTTATCGAATAATTCTTGGTTAAGCTCAGCATCTTTTAATTCAAAGATTTCCTGAACTTTTATTTGGAATTTTTCATTTCCTAAATGTGTGATTTCTATATCATGGAAACCTAGCTCTCTTGCAAGTTCGTTTTCATTTGCTTTTAATTCTTCTGCGGAGATTTCTTTAGTTTCACCTACTTTTAGTCCTTTTAGGATAGGGAAAATAGCAGTGTTTTCTTCTGTTGCAGAAAGATATTTAGGCTTGTGTACAGGTTTCGCATCACCTTCCACGGTTTCAGTAACTTCAAAGTTAATGTGAGAGTTTTTCGTTGCTTTGTCTTTCACAACTTTTTCTGCAAATCTTTTTTGCATATTTCCTACACTCTTCATTACTTCTTTGTCAGTAGCTTCTACTTCGTAGTATTCAGCAGCGTATTTAGATAAATCAATTTCAAATTCTGGCTCGAAACCAATTTCAAAACTTACAGAAACCTCCTCAGCATTGAAATCTAATGCCTGTGTATCCTGTGGAATAGGCTGTCCTAGAAGTCTTATGTTGTTATCAGCAACATATTTGTCCAAAGACTCAGAAATCTTTCTGTTGATTTCTTCTAGTGTCACAGCTTCTTCATATTGTTTTTTGATAAGGCTCATAGGCGCTTTCCCTTTTCTGAAGCCAGGTATAGTTGCTCTTTTAGCATAAGAGTTCAGTGCATCATCTACTTTTTCCTTGTAATCTGATTTATTCAGTGTAATTGTAAGTAAAGCACTTACATCATCGTGGTTAGTTCTCGTAACATTCATTTTCCTGAAAATTTTTAAAGTGCAAAAGTACAATTTTTTTGTTTAAAAAATATCTTTTTTCCATGTGAAATTTCTCATAAATCTATGATTTTATTTCAAGTCTAATAAACACTGAATATCAATTAGTTATAAATTTAACTAAAATTAACTTTAATTTTTTGCCAAATATTTTCCGAAAATAAATTATATTTGCAGACCATTTTACGCTATTGGAAAATTTATAGACATGCATGAAAATTGAACAACTCTTATACATTGTTGTATAGGGGATTTCGTATTTTGTGTATGTGTATAACTGATAAATGGCGGGATGGGAAAAATATTTTGCACTACGCTGTGAAAAGATATACCAGTGTTGCAGTTAGAAAAGGCTGATTTTTAGGATGGTGATGGGAAGGAGGTTTCTGATAGCGTGGATACAAAATCTTTCATTATTATCATTTCTTGATTTGGTTCTTTTCTGATATTTTTCTGTGAACAAAATATTTTACTAACATTCTTAGAGTTTTTTATGAGCAAATCAAAAATGATGAAAGACACTCAGGGAAATCAAAGGATTAATTTTGCTTCTGCAAGAGGAGTAGAAGTTCCTGATTTCTTGGATATTCAGGTGGAATCATTCAAAGAGTTTTTCCAGCTGGATACATTGCCTGAGGACAGAAAAAAGGAAGGTCTATATAAGACTTTTCAGGAAAATTTCCCAATTACAGATTCCAGAAACCAATTTGTTTTGGAATTTTTAGATTATATGATAGATTCTCCTCGTTATTCTATTGATGAATGTATCGAGAGAGGGCTTACATATAGCGTTCCACTAAAAGCAAGGCTTAAACTATATTGTACAGATCCAGAGCACGAGGATTTTGAAACTGTTATCCAGGATGTGTATCTAGGACCAGTTCCATACATGACGCCTTCTGGGTCGTTCATTATCAACGGAGCAGAAAGAGTAGTTGTTACACAGCTTCATCGTTCGCCAGGGGTATTCTTTGGGCAGACTTACCATGCTAACGGAACTAAACTTTACTATTCAAGAATTATCCCATTTAAAGGCTCTTGGATGGAATTTACTACGGATATTAATAATGTGATGTATGCATATATTGACCGTAAGAAAAAATTGCCTTTCACTACTTTATTAAGAGCTATTGGTTATGAATCTGATAAGGATATTCTTCAGATTTTTGACTTGGCGGAAGAAGTAAAAGTAAACAAAGCTAATTTGAAAAAAGTAGAAGGAAGAACTTTGGCAGCCAGAGTTCTAAATACTTGGTTCGAAGACTTTGTGGATGAAGATACAGGTGAGGTGGTTTCTATCGAAAGAAACGAAATCATCCTTGATAGAGAAACGATTCTAGAAAAAGAACATTTGGATTTAATTCTTGATTCAGGAGTAAAAACTATCTTGTTGCACAATGAAAACAGCAGCGAGTTCTCTATCATCCAAAATACATTACAAAAAGACCCTACTAACTCTGAAAAAGAGGCTGTGGAGTACATCTATCGTCAGTTGAGAAATGCCGATCCGCCAGATGAGGAAACAGCTAGAAAAATCATTGAAAACTTGTTCTTCTCAGAGCAGAGATACTCTTTGGGAGAGGTAGGTAGATATAGATTAAATAAAAAATTAGGCTTAAATATCCCTGTTGAGACAGAAGTTCTTACAAAAGAGGATATTATCGCTATTGTTCGTCACTTGATAGAACTGGCTAACTCTAAAGCAGAAGTGGATGATATAGACCACCTATCTAACAGAAGAATTAAAACTGTTGGAGAGCAGCTGGCTGGTCAGTTCGGAGTGGGACTTTCTAGAATTGCTAGAACGATTAAAGAAAGAATGAATGTTCGTGATAATGAGATATTTACGCCATTAGATTTGGTTAATGCTAAGACATTGACCTCTGTGGTTAATTCATTCTTCGGAACCAACCAGTTGTCTCAGTTCATGGACCAAACAAACCCACTTTCTGAGGTTACTCACAAGCGAAGACTTTCTGCGTTAGGACCTGGTGGTCTTTCTAGAGAAAGAGCAGGTTTCGAGGTGCGAGATGTCCACCATACTCACTACGGAAGAATTTGTCCGATCGAAACGCCAGAAGGGCCAAACATTGGTTTGATTTCTTCTTTGGGATGTTATGCTAAAATCAATAATTTAGGTTTCATAGAAACACCTTATAGAAAAGTAGAAAACGGAAAAGTAGACTACAATTCTGCTCCTATATATCTGAATGCAGAAGATGAGGAAGCAAAAATCATCGCACAGGCTAACATTGATATCAAAGAAGATGGAACTATCCTAACAGAGAGAGTTATTGCTCGTTTGGATGGAGATTATCCAGTGGTAGAGCCAGAGCAGGTTAATTTGATAGACATCGCACCGAACCAGATTTCTGGTATTTCGGCATCTCTAATTCCGTTCTTGGAGCATGATGATGCGAACCGTGCATTGATGGGTTCAAACATGATGCGTCAGGCGGTACCGCTACTAAGACCAGAAGCTCCTATTGTAGGAACTGGACTAGAGAGACAAGTAGCAAAAGACTCTAGAGTATTGATAAATGCTGAAGGAAAAGGAGAAGTAGAATATGTAGATGCAGATAAAATTGTTATCAAATACGAAAGAACAGAGAATGAAGATTTGGTTTCTTTTGAATCTGGAACTAAAACATATTATTTAACTAAATTTAGAAAAACCAACCAATCTACGACTATCACTTTGAAACCTATCGTGAGAGAAGGAGATAAGGTGGAAAAAGGGCAGGTTCTTTGTGAAGGATATGCTACTGAAAACGGCGAATTGGCATTGGGTAGAAACCTAGTGGTAGCGTTCATGCCGTGGAAAGGGTATAACTTCGAGGATGCTATCGTAATCAATGAAAAAGTAGTTCGTGAGGACTGGTTTACTTCTATCCACATAGATGAATATTCTTTGGAAGTTCGTGATACTAAACTTGGTATGGAAGAGCTTACAGCAGATATCCCGAATGTATCGGAAGAAGCTACCAAAGACCTTGATGAAAATGGTATGATTAGAATCGGAGCGGAGGTAAAACCTGGCGACATTCTTATCGGGAAAATCACTCCAAAAGGAGAGTCTGACCCTACACCAGAAGAAAAACTATTGAGAGCTATCTTCGGTGATAAGGCTGGTGATGTGAAAGATGCTTCATTGAAGGCTGACTCTTCACTGAGAGGAGTAGTAGTTGATAAAAAACTATTCTCTAGAAACATCAAAGATAGAAAGAAAAGAAGCGAAGAAAAACTGAAATTAGAAGAGGTAGAAAACAAATTCCAAAAAGAGTTTGACAACCTTAGAAATACTTTGCTGGAAAAACTAAATGCTATCGTAGGTGGAGAGACTTCACAAGGAGTTAAAAACGACCTTGGAGAGGAGATTATCGGGAAAGGTAAATTTACGATGAAACTCTTGTCTAGCATTGAAGATTACAACACCGTGAGCGGTGCTGACTGGACTGCAGATGAGGAGAAAAATGCATTGGTAAATACCTTGATTAACAATTATAAAATCAAGTTTAATGATTTACAAGGAGTTAAAAACAGAGAGAAATTCACTATTTCTATCGGGGATGAGCTTCCTACAGGAATCATTAAATTAGCTAAAGTTTATATCGCTAAGAAAAGAAAGCTGAATGTAGGGGATAAAATGGCAGGACGACACGGTAATAAGGGTATCGTTTCTAGAATCGTTCGTCAGGAAGATATGCCTTTCTTGGAAGATGGAACACCAGTGGACATTGTACTAAACCCACTAGGGGTACCTTCGCGTATGAACATTGGTCAGATTTACGAGACAGTTCTTGGATGGGCAGGTAAGAAATTAGGATTGAAATTTGCAACACCTATCTTTGATGGGGCAAGTCTAGATCAGATTACAGAATACACAGACCAAGCAGGTCTTCCTAAATACGGAAATACATATCTGTATGATGGAGGAACAGGGGAGAGATTTACTCAGCCAGCTACTGTGGGAGTTATCTACATGCTAAAACTAGGACACATGGTAGATGATAAGATGCACGCTCGTTCTATCGGTCCTTACTCTCTTATCACACAGCAGCCACTTGGTGGTAAAGCACAGTTCGGTGGTCAGCGTTTCGGAGAGATGGAGGTTTGGGCTCTTGAAGCATTTGGAGCATCTAATATCCTAAGAGAAATCTTGACTGTGAAGTCTGATGATGTCATGGGTAGAGCGAAAACTTATGAAGCAATCGCAAAAGGTGAATCGATGCCAGAACCAGGTATCCCAGAATCATTTAATGTATTGCTGCACGAGTTACAAGGACTTGGACTTGATGTCAGATTAGAAGAATAAAAATAGACACGAGACAGGGAATTGAGTGCGAGATAGATATCTCAGTTCCCAGCTCTTTAATCTTAATAGAAAAACTATGTCAAATAAAAATAAAACAAGTAGATTTAACAAAATCACGATAGGTTTAGCATCACCAGAATCTATTCTTCAAGAATCCAAAGGAGAGGTTCTAAAGCCTGAAACTATCAACTATAGAACGCACAAACCAGAGAGAGATGGTCTGTTTTGTGAGAAAATCTTTGGACCTGTAAAGGACTATGAATGTGCTTGTGGTAAGTATAAAAGAATAAGATATAAAGGTATCGTCTGCGACCGATGCGGGGTAGAAGTTACCGAGAAAAAAGTACGAAGAGAGCGTATAGGACATATCAACTTGGTAGTTCCTATCGCGCACATCTGGTATTTCCGTTCCCTTCCGAACAAAATAGGATATCTTCTTGGATTGCCTTCTAAGAAGCTGGATATGATTATTTACTACGAAAGATATGTAGTTATCCAGCAGGGGATTGCAAGAAAAGCAGATGGTTCTGATTTTGATGAAATGGAATTCCTTACAGAGGAAGAATACCTAGATGTATTAGATTCTATTCCAGCTGAAAATCAGTATCTTGATGATTCAGACCCAAATAAATTCATCGCAAAAATGGGGGCTGAGGCTATCGAAGATTTATTGAAGAGAATAGACCTTGATGAGCTTTCTTATGATTTGAGACACAAGGCTCATAACGAAACTTCTAAACAAAGAAGAACAGAGGCGCTGAAAAGACTTTCTGTGGTGGAAGCATTGAGAGGAGCAAACACGAGAATGATTAACCGCCCAGAGTGGATGGTGATGCGTGTGCTTCCTGTTACACCACCAGAGCTTAGACCTCTAGTTCCGCTTGATGGTGGTCGTTTCGCTACTTCGGATCTGAACGACCTTTACCGAAGAGTAATCATCAGAAATAACCGTTTGAAGAGATTGATGGAAATCAAAGCTCCAGAGGTTATCTTGAGAAACGAGAAGCGTATGCTTCAGGAGGCGGTAGATTCATTGTTTGATAATACAAGAAAATCTTCAGCTGTAAAATCTGAATCAAACAGACCACTGAAATCACTTTCTGATTCATTGAAAGGAAAACAAGGGCGTTTCCGTCAAAACTTGTTAGGTAAGAGGGTGGACTACTCTGCGCGTTCAGTTATCGTCGTAGGACCAGAGCTTCAGCTTCATGAGTGCGGTATCCCTAAGGATATGGCAGCAGAGCTTTATAAGCCATTCATTATCAGAAAATTGATAGAAAGAGGAATCGTAAAAACGGTAAAATCTGCGAAGAGAATTATCGACAGAAAAGAACCTGTTGTATATGATATTTTAGAGAATGTGATGAAAGGACACCCAGTTCTTCTGAACCGTGCGCCTACGCTTCACAGACTTGGTATTCAGGCATTCCAGCCTAAGATGATTGAGGGGAAAGCTATCCAGCTTCACCCATTGGTAACGACAGCCTTCAACGCCGATTTCGACGGTGACCAGATGGCGGTTCACTTACCACTAGGTCCAGAGGCTATCTTGGAAGCACAATTATTGATGCTTGGTTCTCAGAATATCTTGAACCCTGCGAATGGTTCGCCTATCACTGTCCCTTCTCAGGACATGGTATTGGGGCTTTATTTCATGACGAAAGAAGCTCACTCTACTGATGATTATAAAGTGAAAGGTGAAGGCCTGGTATTCTACTCTCCAGAAGAGGCAGAAATAGCCTATGCAGAAGGAAAAGCATCGTTGAATGCGAAAGTAAAATGCCGTTTGACTTTGAAAGAAAACGGAGAATTTGTAACGAAACTTATCCCAACTACAGTAGGTAGAATTTTGTTTAACCAAATTGTACCAAAAGAAGTAGGGTATATAGATACATTATTGACTAAAAAATCGCTGAGAGATGTCATCGGTACTATCCTTGCGGAGACAGATTTCCCTACTACAGTGAAATTCTTGGACGATATGAAAAACCTTGGTTATATGAACGCCTTCAAAGGAGGTCTTTCATTTAGCTTGGCGGATATTGTAGTTCCAGAGGAGAAAAAACAAATGATCGCTCAGGCGGTGGAAACTGTGGACGGCATCAAGGACAACTATAACATGGGGCTTATCACCGATACAGAGAGATATAACCAAGTTATCGATGTATGGACAAATACCAACGCGGGTCTTACAGAGATGATTATGAGCAGAATGAAAACCGACCAAGGTGGATTTAACTCTGTTTATATGATGCTAGACTCTGGAGCGAGGGGATCTAAAGAACAGATTCGTCAGCTCTCTGGTATGCGTGGTTTGATGGCAAAACCTCAAAAAGCTGGTTCTACAGGAGCGGAAATCATCGAAAACCCGATTGTAGCCAACTTTAAAGAAGGTCTTTCTATCCTAGAATACTTCATCTCTACCCACGGGGCGAGAAAAGGTCTTGCGGATACGGCGCTTAAGACTGCCGATGCAGGATATTTGACAAGAAGACTTGTGGATGTAGCTCAGGATGTGATTATTACAGAAGATGACTGTGGTACACTGAGAGGAGTAGAAGTTTCTCCATTGAAGAAAAATGACGAAATCGTAGAAAGACTTTCCGAAAGAATCTTGGGTAGAGTTTCTCTTCATGATGTATATGATCCAGAAACGGATGAACTTATCGTAGCTGCAGACCAGATTATCAGCGAAGCTTTAGCGAAGAAAATAGAAGAAGCTGGAATTGAGACTGTGGAAGTTCGTTCTCCACTAAGCTGTGAAGCTAAAAAAGGTATCTGTGCGAGATGTTATGGTAGAAACTTGGCAACTGGTAAGATGATTCACATGGGTGAGGCTGTGGGAGTTATCGCAGCACAGTCTATCGGGGAACCAGGTACGCAGCTGACACTGAGAACCTTCCACCAAGGGGGTACTGCGGGGAATGTCTCTGTAAATCCTTCCATCACAGCGAGAAGAGATGGTATCGTAGAAATGGATGAGGTAAGAACCATCACATCAGAAGATGAAAACGGAAACAAAACCGAAGTGGTTGTATCTCGTTCTACGGAATTCCGTTTAGTGGCTGATAATGAAGCAAGAACGCCTATCATGGTAGCAAACATCCCTTATGGTGCTGTTCTTTCTGTGAAGCCAGGGGATAAAGTGAAAAAAGGAGATCTCATCTGTAAATGGGATCCATATAACGCCGTTATCATCGCAGAAACTACAGGTAAGATAGAATACGAAGATATCATCCAAGGTAGAACTTTCCAATTGGAAATAGACGAGCAGACAGGTTTCGAGGAGAAAGTAATTTCAGAATCAAGAGACAAAAAAGCCGTTCCTACATTGAGAGTGGTAGATTCTAAAGGTGTAGAGCAAAAAGCTTACAACTTGCCAGTGGGAGCCCACTTGATGGTAAATGATGGAGAAAAAATCAAAGCTGGTAAAATCTTGATAAAAATCCCTAGAAAATCTGCAAAAGCAGGGGATATCACGGGAGGTCTGCCGAGAGTTACCGAATTGTTCGAAGCGAGAAACCCTTCTAACCCAGCTGTAGTAACAGAGATAGATGGTGTGGTATCTTATGGAAAAATCAAGCGTGGTAACAGAGAGCTTATCGTAGAGTCTAGAACAGGAGAAATTAGAAAATATCTAGTGAAACTTTCTAGCCAGATTATCGTTCAGGAAAATGACTTCGTGAGAGCAGGAGATCCGCTTTCTGATGGAGCAATCACACCAGACGATATCCTAGCAATCAAAGGGCCTACTGCGGTTCAGGAATACATCGTGAACGAAATCCAAGAGGTATATCGTCTTCAAGGGGTGAAAATCGATGACAAACACTTTGAAATTATCGTAAGACAGATGATGACAAAAGTGGAAATCGTAGATGCAGGAGATACTCAGTTCTTGGAAGGAAGCCTTGAGCACAAACTAGATTTCATCGAAGAAAACGACAGAGTGTTCGGACTGAAAGTAGTGGTAGATGCAGGAGATTCTAAAGAATTGAAGCCAGGGCAAATGATTACAGCAAGAGAGCTGAGAGATGAAAATTCTAAACTGAAGAGAGAAGATTTACAACTGGTACAAGTGAGAGAAGCTCTTACAGCGACTGCAAATCCAGTGCTTCAGGGTATTACGAGAGCAGCTCTTCAGACAAAATCATTCATGTCTGCGGCATCATTCCAAGAAACTACGAAAGTACTAAACGAAGCGGCAGTTTCTGGTAAAGTAGATGAACTGAACGGTCTGAAAGAAAATGTAATTGTAGGACACAGAATCCCTGCGGGTACAGGTCTGAAAGACTACCAGAACATCATCGTAGGATCTAATAGAGAGTTTGAAGATATTAAATAAAAATAAGCAAAATTAAAATTTGAGGTTTGAAATAAATTTAATATCTTCACACCTCGAATTTTAATAATAGTATTAACCAATAAAATAAAAAAAAATGGACAATAATCAAAACCAAGACCCAAACAACATTAACATTCAATTAAACGAAATGGTAGCAGCTGGCGCATATGCTAACTTGGCATTAGTAAACCACTCTCCATCAGAATTCGTTTTAGATTTTATTCAAATCATGCCAGGAGTTCAGCAGGCTCAGGTAAGAAGTAGAGTTATCTTAGCTCCACTTCACGCAAAGAGAGTTCTTGCAGCTCTTCAGCAAAATATCCAAAGCTACGAACAACAGTTTGGAGAAATCAAAGAAGTTGAACCTTTCGTATTAGGAGGAAACAACGCTCAGGCTTAAGATTTGTAAGCATAAAAATTGACAATAAATCCCACTCTTTT
>CAUQQF010000008.1:0-71020 GCA_963520375.1 uncultured Flavobacteriaceae bacterium
GAGTAATTCCGTTTGATAAGTTAGAGGCGTTTTTTAGTGAGCATCTTCAATAAAACAGAGAATAAGACCTAAAACTAATATTACATAAACGAGGGCGCATCAGAATTCTGATGCGCCCTCGTTTTTATGTTTGATTATATTTTGTTGTATGGAAGTATTTAAGTATTTAAGCGTTAATGTAATATCCATTATGAAAATTTGATTTATAAATAGGAAGTTATTCATATCCTAAATTTAATAAAATTAACATGTTTTTAGGGCGGGGGAGAATGGTTATTAGAAATAAAAAAGAAAATATTTTTCTCTATTTCAAAAATTATTCATACCTTTGCAAACCCTTTATGGGAAAAGTATGTTTAATCATAAATGATAAATTGTGAATACATTAAGTTACAAAACAGTATCAGCAAACAAGGCTACCGCTAATAAAGAATGGGTTGTGGTAGATGCTGCTGGGCAGCCTTTGGGGCGAATGGCTTCCAAAGTTGCAAAGATTTTGAGAGGTAAGCACAAGACGAATTTCACTCCTCATGTAGATTGTGGAGATAATGTAATCGTTTTGAATGCAGGACAAGTTGCTTTATCAGGCAATAAGTGGGCAGACAAGGAGTATATCTGGCATACAGGATACCCAGGTGGACAGAAATCATTAACAGCTGAAGAATTGCAAAAGAAAGACAGTCTGAGATTGATAGAGCATGCAGTAAGAGGTATGCTTCCAAAAAACAGATTGGGAAGAACGATTCTTAAAAATCTTCATGTTTATGAAGGAAGTGAGCACAAACACGAAGCTCAACAGCCAAAAGTAATTAACCTTAACGAAATTAAATAATTATGTCTATAGTTCACAAGATAGGAAGAAGAAAAACTTCTGTAGCAAGAGTTTATGTGAAACCAGGGACAGGAAATGTTACTGTTAATGGGAAAGATGCAAAAACTTATTTCTGCACAGATGTATTGGTTTACAAAGTAAATCAGCCGTTTTTATTGACTGAAACTGTTGGTCAGTACGATGTTACTATCAATGTAGTAGGAGGAGGAACAACAGGTCAGGCTGAAGCTATCAGACTTGGAGTATCTAGAGCATTGTGTGAGATTAACGAGGAGTTTAGAGCTGTTCTAAAACCTGCAGGACTTCTTACAAGAGATGCAAGAATGGTAGAAAGAAAGAAACCAGGTCAGAAAAAAGCGAGAAAGAGATTCCAGTTCTCTAAGCGTTAATATTTTGTGTTCAATATACAGTTTTATCTGTATGTTGTTCCGCAAAAACTATTTTATATACAAGTATGCGAGGCGTCTAGCTTAGCAGAAAGTAAAAATTGCCCGTTTAGTTTAGCATCTAAACAGTTCTCCCATCAAAGAACATGTTGATTGCGTAACAGCGGAAAGTAAACTAACAAAAAACAAAAAAATGGCAAAAGTTCAAGTTAAAGACTTATTAGAAGCAGGAGTACATTTCGGTCACATGACTAGAAAGTGGAATCCTAATATGGCTCCATACATTTTTATGGAGAAAAATGGTATTCACATCATTGATTTACATAAAACAGCTGTGAAATTAGAGGAGGCTTGTTCTGCTCTTGAAAAAATCACTTCAGCTGGTAAAAAAGTTCTTTTCGTAGCTACTAAAAAACAAGCTAAAGAAGTAGTAGCAAAACACGCTCAAGAACTTAATATGCCTTACATCACAGAAAGATGGCCAGGTGGAATGCTTACTAACTTCGTTACTATCAGGAAAGCGGTTAAGAAAATGAATGCTATTGATAAAATGAAGAAAGATGGTACATTCGAAACTTTATCTAAAAAAGAAAGATTGCAAGTAGACAGACAAAGAGCTAATCTAGAGAAGAACTTAGGTTCTATCGCTGACATGGTTCGTCTTCCTTCTGCTATCTTTGTGGTAGATATCATGAGAGAGCACATCGCTGTTACAGAAGCTAAAAAATTAGGTATTCCTGTATTTGGTATCGTGGATACTAACTCAGACCCTAGAAAAGTAGATTTCGTAATTCCAGGAAACGATGACGCTTCTAAATCTATCGATATGATTCTTTCTATCGTTTCTGCTTCTGTAAAAGAAGGTTTGTCTCAAAAGAAATCTTCTGAAAAAGCAGCAAAAGAAGAATCTGCTGAATAATAAATTTAGAAGATAGAAATATATAAAAACACCTAATTTATTAGGTGTTTTTTTGTTTTGCATAATGTTAAAATTTAAATTTTGATATTATGAAAATAAGCACTATATTTGTAAGGATTTTTAGAAATAGAAAGCGTTAATCTTATTATCCCTTCAATAGGAATCTGGTAAATTCAAGTAGAGACAGGGAAGTTAAGTTGAACGCTCACGCCTATAATTGGGCGTGGGTTTTCACTTGTCTATGTCTCTCGGCTTACCAGAGCCTCTATTGATAGATAAGTGATTATAGACCTACGCCTTTCTTTGTGTCTTAATTATTTATTTTACTTTAGGTCTAGGTAAAAACAATATTTAAAATTTGTTTTTATGAGAAAATTAGTATTATTGGGTACATCATGCATTATTTTGTCAAGTTGTATGATAGGGGTAACTGCTAGAACAGTCTATGGAGCTACTGAAAAAAGGTTAATTCAAACAGTTGCTATAGAACAAAACTGCCCTAAAGATAGTGTTAAAATAGTTGATAAGGTTAAAGTTGCTGGACACGCTACTTATGCTTTAGAAGCTTGTGGAGAGAGAAAAATATATAAACAAATAGGTTCTGTATTTATGGAAGCATCGCAAGCTGAAAAAATAATAGGAACTTCTAAGTAATATTGATTTATTAGTTAAATAAAAAGCAATAACACATAATAACTGTGTTATTGCTTTTTTATGGTCAATTTATATAAATAATAAAATCAGCATCTGGGCTATGAAAATCCTCAGAATGGTTACCATTGGATAGACTTGCGCATACGCCTGAACAGGTATATCTGAATCCAAATAAGAAGTACTGAAAGACAGTGCAGCGGTGTCTGTGTAAGCCCCACTGATTAGCCCTGATAAACTGAGAAAATCCAGTTTGTAGTAAAATCTTCCCACTAAAATAATGAAAATACAAGGAACAAGGGTAATGATAGAGCCGTAAAACAGCCATAGCCAACCATTATAATGAATGAAATTATCATAAAATTTGGCTCCGGCAGTTATTCCTAATGAAGCGAAGAATAAACAAATTCCCAGCTCTCGCATAAAATGAATTCCCCCATTATTAAAATAAGAATAAATAAAACTAATTCTTCCATAACGGCTGATGATAAGGGCTGCCAATAGAGGCCCTGCAGCAAAACCTAGCTTTATCGGCAGCGGCATAGATGGGACAAAAATAGGTATAGAACCAATTAAAATCCCTAAAAGAATTCCCCCAAATAAGGACAAGAAATCTGGTTTCAGCAGGACTTTTTCTGAGTCGCCTATCAGTTCTTTTGCTTTTTGGATGGATTCTTCTTTTCCTACAACACGGATTTTATCCCCATAGAAAAGAACAAGCGAAGGTCTTGCCAAAATTTCTTCCCCAGCACGGAAAATACGGGTGATTTTTAGGTCATATTTCCCGAATAAATCAAGGTCGGATAATTTTTTATGCACCGCAGTTTTTTTGGTAACGAAGAGGTTTTTGACCATGATTTCTCCTCCCTCGATGAAGGAATTTGATGAAATTCGCCCTATTTGACTGATGAAAAAATCTACATCAGGCTCAGTTCCTACAATCATTAGGACATCTCTATCGTTTAGAATTACACCAGATTCAGGAGTGATAACCTCTTTGGTACCGCTTCTTTTTAGGTGCGTGACGATAATATTTTTGTCAATTTTTTTAATCGCTTCACGAATAGTTTTACCCACGAAATGAGGATTTGTAATTCTACATTTCTTTGGAATAATGGGCTGGGAACGATGAATGATTCGCTCTCTGAATTTGACTAATTCTTTCTGTGGATCTATTTTTAGTAAAACTCTTGCAATAATAATAGAAAAAATTACTCCCAAAACTCCCATAGGATAGGTGATAGCGTAGCCTATGGCAGGGCTGTTCAGGTGTCTGTCAGGGAACTGTGGGCGCAGTTCGTCAATCATGTTTTTTGCGGCTCCTAGGGCAGGCGTGCTGGTTACCGAACCAGACAAAATCCCCACCGTGTTTTCTATTCCTAAATCTGTATTTAGAAATATGATGAAAGCTAATGAAGTACTGAGAAGAATACCACTTGCCGCCAGAATATTGTATTTCAGTCCCTGAGCTTTAAAGGCTGAAAAAAACGATGGACCGAGCTGTAAACCAATAGCATAGACAAAGAAAATCAGCCCCAAATCTTTGATAAAATTAGAAATGGAAGCATCCATCCTATAGCCATAATGCCCTAAAAAAAGCCCAGCAAACATCACTGCCGAAACTCCTAAAGAAGTGTTTTTAATCTTTAAATTTCCTAAAAATACCCCCAAGCCAATTGTTAAAATCATCACAATTAGAGATTGTATGGCTGTAGGGTTTTCGTTTGGTAATAAAAGTTGTGAAATCCAATCAAGCATCGATTATATATAGTTTTTATCCTTTGCAAATTTAAAGCAAATCTTGAAAAATAAAAAAGACTTAATAACAATAAATTGAACTTTTATTTATATTTGAACTAAAATTTATACATTTGGATAAAATTTAGAATATGAAAGTAAAAGTTTTAGCCTCAGGGTTACTATGTTCAGCAGTGTTTGTAGCTTGTGTTACGAACCCTATGACAGGGCGAAGCAGTCTGCAGTTTCAGAATGACAGCGAACTAGCGCAGATGGCACTCACCCAGTATAGAAATACTTTGTCTAAATCAAAAGTAATAAGCAATACCAATGAAGCAAAACAAGTAAAAAATGTAGGACAGAGAATAAAAAATGCAGCGGAAAGCTATTATAAAGCGATTGGGAGGGAAAAGGCTTTGTCAAGCTATAATTGGGAATTTAACTTGATTGAAGACAAACAAGTCAATGCATGGTGTATGCCAGGTGGGAAAGTAGCATTCTACACAGGAATTATGCCTATATGTAAGACAGAAACAGGTGTGGCTGTGGTTATGGGACACGAAGTAGCCCATGCACTAGCAGGACATGGAAATGAGAGAGTTTCTTCAGCAATGTTAGCCCAAGTGGGAGGAACATTAATCAGTGGAGCGATTAAGAATAATACAATAGCATCAGTTTTTAACCAGTTGTATCCAATAGGAGCGCAAGTGGGACTTCTAGCATATGGAAGAAAACAGGAGCTGGAAGCAGATCAAATGGGACTTTATCTAATGGCGATAGCAGGGTATGACCCTAGGGAAGCTCAGCCATTCTGGCATAGAATGGAGGCGGCATCTGGTGGAGCAAGACAGCCAGAGTTTCTCTCTACTCACCCGAATCCAGAGAACAGAAGAAAAGATATGGATAAATACATGCCTAAAGCATTAGAATATTATAGAGCATCAGGAGGAAAATAAAAATTAAATTAAAAAAGATATGAAAAGTTTATCAATAGTAGGAGGGATTTTGCTGCTTATCTCGGGAGCGATGTTTTATTATTCCACAGATTTTTTGTTAGAAAAAATCACGATGTCCCACATGATGGGAGTGATGGGCGGAATAGGAATCGGTCTTATCATCGGTGGAATAGTGGGCTATATCAGTAAAGGTTCGGCCATAAGAGAGGAGGAAAAAAGAAAGCAGTTTGCCCAATTACAGAAACAAAACAAAGAATTAGAAAAGAAAGTGGAGAACATCAATAATAATGGTTCTTCTAATGTTTAAAGAGACAAAAAAGCTCGGGAAAATTTTCCCGAGCTTTTTTGTTTAATGATAAAAATTTAAATCTAAAACTCATACCCAACCCCCAGAACTACGAAGCTAGGACGGTTGTCATATCTCACAGTTTCGGAAATGTTGTTGTTGATAAAATCTCTTTGGTCTTTGGAGAAACTTCCTTCATATCTCGCATTGATGATGAAGTTAGACAATCTAGCCTCTGCACCAACCTGATAGCCAACAGTGAATTTATTCCCTGCTTTTTCTTTGAAATTATTCCATGTATTTTCTTTTGCAAGGTTGTAGGAAGCCACAGGCCCTACGAAAACCCCTAAATTATCCGAAATAAGGTTTACTCCGACTAATACAGGAACATCTATTCTGTTGGTTTTTGCTTTCAAAGTTGTTTTAGTTCTTCTTTCAGTGAATGAATTATTAAAAGAAGTGTAATAAATTTCAGGCATTATGAACAAGGGAGTTGAAGGAAGGTTTACTCTAGCTGAAAGCCCTACATTAAACCCCGCGCTCTTGCTGCCAGAATCTGTGTAATCTATTACAGATCTTTTTATTTCAGACCATTTGGAAGAACTAGTATTAAGCAAAACATTCGCTTTTACGCCTATTTTCACTTGTGAAAATCCCATTAATGAAAGCCCTAAAAGAGCCATACTTGAAATCTTTTTCATAATATTTGAATTTAATATGATAAGATTATAACGAGGATTAAACATTTTTATTGTGATTTAATAAATATTGTCTCAATTCTTTAAACAATTCGGAAGAATAAACAAAATCTATTAAATATTGGCTTTCTGCATTGATGAGGATATCTTTGTTCCCTTCCCATTCTTTCACGCCTTTTCTTAGATACACGATTTTCTCACCGATAGTCATCACTGAGTTCATATCGTGGGTGTTGATAATGGTAGTGGTGTTATATCTTTGGGTAATTTCTTTGATTAGATCATCTATAACCTTTGATGTATAAGGGTCCAGCCCAGAGTTTGGCTCATCACAGAAGAGGTATTTAGGATTGTTCACGATGGCTCTCGCGATGGCTACCCTTTTCTGCATCCCTCCAGAAATTTCGGATGGATACTTGTGGTCTGCGTTTTCTAGATGAACATCGTCTATTACTTCTTTTACGCGTTTTTTCTTTTCGGTATAGGTAAGGTTGGTAAACATATCCAGCGGGAACATGATGTTTTCCTCCACGGTCATAGAGTCAAACAGCGCACTCCCTTGGAATACTGTTCCTATCTCTGCTCTCAGCTCTTGTTTCTGTTTTGGTGTCATTTCTACGATGTTTCGCCCATCGAAGAGGATGCTTCCGCTGGTAGGTTCAAAGACATTTAATAATGACTTCAAAAATACAGTTTTCCCAGAACCACTCTGCCCGATGATGAGATTGATTTTCCCTGTTTCCAGCGTGGTGGTTATTCCTTTTAGAATTTCGGTGTCCCCAAAACTTTTCTTTAAATCTACTACTTCTATCATTAGCCTAAGAACATTTGAGTTAAAATTAAGTTAGCGATGATGATGGCTACAATAGTCCAAACTACCGCTTGGGTACTTGCTCGCCCTACTTCCAGCGATCCGCCTTTTACATTATAGCCAAAATATGCTGGAATGGTTGCAATGAGAAACGCAAAAACCGCCGTTTTCATAAAAGCATACCAAATAAAGAAAGTAGGAAAATCCATCTGAACCCCTGTGATATAGTTAGATTCTGTCCAAGAGCCAGTGAAAACCCCAGCCAGATATCCTCCAAAAACTCCCACTACGATACTGATAGCAATGAGCAGAGGATTAAAAATAACACAAGCCAAAATCTTCGGAAGGATAAGGAAGTTAGCCGAGTTTACTCCCATAATATCCAAAGCATCAATCTGTTCCGTTACCCGCATTGTCCCAATAGAAGACGCGATATAAGAACCCACTTTCCCCGCTAAAATCACACTGATAATCGTAGGTGAAAATTCCAAGATGAGAACCACTTTTGTAGCGTGTCCTACATAAGGCAGCGGAATGGGAATAGATGCTGTACTAAAGTTATTATACATCTGTATAGCGACCACCGCCCCTACGAATAGGGAAGTGAATAATACTAAACCAAAAGAATCAACTCCCAAATCGTTGATTTCTCTCATGAAAAGCTTTGAAAAAACCTTGGATTTCTGTGGTTTTCTCAGTACTTTTCCTAAAAGGAGCACATATTCTCCTAAACTTCTGAACATTCTAAACATGATGCAAAAATAATCTTTTTTGTTTAAATTGCACCACCTAAAACATCATTTGTGGCAAAAGTAAAAACAGCATATTTCTGTCAGAATTGCGGAACGCAGTATTCGCAGTGGCTTGGACAGTGCAGGAACTGCGGTTCTTGGAATACTCTGGTGGAGGAAATTGTAGAAAAATCAAAGTCGCCTACCTACCATATTTTGGGCGAAGGGAAACAAAAAGTAGTGACGATAACAGATGTAGAAGTCAATGCCGAACATCGTATAAAAACTCCCAGCGAGGAGCTGAACAGAGTGCTTGGTGGAGGCATCGTGCTGGGCTCGGTTACCTTGATAGGTGGTGAACCAGGGATTGGGAAATCTACACTACTCCTGCAGCTTGCCCTGAAAATGAAGAAAAAAATACTCTATGTGTCAGGAGAGGAGAGTGCATCGCAGATAAAAATGAGAGCGGACAGGCTTACCGAAATCCAAAATCCAAATTGTTTTCTCTACACCGAGACTTCGGTGGAAAAAATCCTTTCCGAGGCGAAAAAACTTGAGCCAGATTTTGTGATTATAGACAGTATCCAGACGCTTCAGTCCCAGCTGATAGATAGTTCGCCAGGGACAGTTTCGCAGATTAGAGAATGCTCTTCGGAGGTCATTAAATTCGCTAAAGAAACCAATATTCCAGTTTTCTTGGTGGGACACATCACAAAGGATGGGCAGATTGCAGGGCCAAAAGTCCTAGAACATATGGTGGATGTGGTTCTCAATTTTGATGGCGACAGAAATCACCTTTTCCGACTGCTGAGAGCGAGTAAGAACAGATTTGGTTCTACTTCTGAAATTGGGATTTATGAAATGATTTCAGCAGGATTAAAAGAAATCAAAAACCCTTCCGAAATTCTCATTACTAAAAAATCCGAAGACCTTTCAGGGAATGCAGTGGCAGTTACTTTGGAGGGAAACAGAGCCATGCTTCTGGAAATTCAGGCGTTGGTAAGCAGTGCGGTCTATGGAACGCCGCAGCGTAGTTCCACGGGCTTTGACAGCAAAAGACTGAATATGCTTCTCGCGGTTTTAGAGAAGCGGGCAGGTTTTATGCTCGGAGCGAAAGATGTTTTCCTAAACATCACGGGAGGAATGAAAACGGGCGACACGGCGCTGGATTTGGCAGTAGTGGCGGCCATCCTTTCTTCCAATGAAGATGAAGCGATACCAGATAATGTTTGTTTTGCGGGAGAAATAGGGCTCAGCGGAGAGATTCGCCCTGTTCCGCAGGTGGAGAAAAGAATTTTGGAGGCGGAGAAATTAGGTTACGAGAGGATTTTCATTTCTAAACAAAACAAACTTCCTAAAAAAGGCTTTAAAATAGAACTTGTGGAAGTCAGCAAAATAGAGGATTTCCATCAGAGATTGTTTTAGGAAGTCGGCAGTTTTCATTGGCTTTATCAACTTTAAATGCAGAATACCAAATGAATTTTTTAGCTCATTCTTATCTTTCTTTTTCCGAGGAACAGCTCGTCGGCAATATGATTGCGGATTTTGTGAAGAACAGAGATGTAGCCCGCCTTCCAGAAAGCATACAGAAAGGCATAAAACTGCATAGAGCGATAGATACTTTCACGGATGCGCATCCGCTGATACACGAGGCGAAAGCACCTTTCCGACCGCTGGTGAGATTGTATTCTGGGGCGTTTGTCGATGTGGCGTTTGACTATTTCCTCGCAAATGATACCACCGAAAATTCCCAGCGCGAGTGGCAGGAGCATTCGCAGAGGGTCTATGCTGTCCTCCGCCGATACGAAGAATTTCTGCCTGAGGTTTTCAAAAAAGTTTTGGATAAGATGCAACAGGACGACTGGCTCTACAACTACCGAAATGAGTGGGGGATAGAGTACAGCTTTCGGAATGTGGTGAACAAAGCCCAGTTTCTGGACAAAACCACTAATGTATTCCCGGCGTTTTTAGCAAATAAAGATTTCCTCCGTGAGAAATACGAAATTTTCTTCCCTGAAATAAAATCATTCGCGCAGGATTTTGTGGATTAAATAAGAATATTTTTTATATGATAATTTTTTAGTTTATTTGCAATGTAAAATTATAGATATGAAAATAATTGGTATAGAAACACGCACGACAAATCAAAATGGACAATCAATGCAGGACATCGGAGGTCTTTGGAATCAGTTTTATTCTGAAAATATCATCAGTAAAATCCCAAATGCAGTGAACAGCAATGTTTATGCTATCTATACAGACTACGAAAGTGATTATACAGGTGAATATACCACGCTTTTGGGACTGGAAGTATCTTCGCTTGATGAAATCCCTAGTGGGCTGGTCGGAAGAGAGTTTTCTAAACAAAACTCTAAGAAATTCCTTGCTAAAGGAGCGATGCCTCAGGCTGTAGCAGAAGCATGGCAAAAAATATGGGAACAAGATAAGGAGCTAAATAGACTTTATCAATATGATTATGAACTATACACAGAAAAATCTCAGCAAGGCGACCTTTCGGAAGTGGAGATTTTTATAGGTGTAAAAGATTCTGATATATAAAAAGAAATAAACCTAAATTTTTAAGAAGAATTTGAAATAATTCAATAAAGAAATATTGGTATATAATTCCATTCCCTTTGCTTCGGTAAAGGGAATTTTAGTTTTTAAAGCTATGCAGTTTTGTTTTTAGCAAGATAGGAAAAGTTTTCTGATGAAAACGACTGTATCTTTGTCCCATAAATTCAATGAACGACAGATATGAAACAGAATACCCGAAATGATTATGTCCAGCGCATCAACAGAGTGGCGGAATACATCAATAACCATCTGGACGAGGCGATAGATGTACGAAAATTAGCAGAAATAGCCCATTTGTCTGATTTTCATTTTTGCAGGATTTTCAAAGCGATTAAAGATGAGTCGCCCATCGCTTTCATTGCTCGTTTGCGCATAGAAACAGCGGCACAGCTCCTGCGCTACTCTTCTCTTTTGGTGGAGGAAATAGCCTTTAATGTAGGATACGAATCTCCTGCCTCTCTTTCCAAAGCCTTTAAAAATCAATACGGTATCACACCTACTGAATACAGAACCAATAAAGATATTTACATTATGAAAAAAGAAATCATCAATCCAGATTTAGCCTTAAAAGCTCCGAAAATAGTAGAGCTTGAACCAAAAAATCTTATTTATGTCTCTCTTAAAGGAGCGTATGGCAGTCTCAATTATGAATGGGCTTATCAACAGCTGTGGGCGGTTATAAAAGAACAAAAACTCTTCACGAAAGGGATAGAATCTATATGTATCTCTCATGATGATCCAAAAATAACCGAAGCAGACCTACAGCGCACTGATGTTTGTCTTGCCGTTCACAAATCCGCACAGCCTTCAGGGGAAGTTAGCTGTAAACAGCTTGCAGGAGGCAAGTATGCAGTTTTCTTTTATCAAGGAAGTTATAGTAATCTTGGTGCTGTATGTGATGAAGCGATGCGCTGGGTAGTCAATAGCGAGTATGAGCTTCGCGATGAACCGATATTTGAGAAATACCTGAACGACCGCCGCCGAACTCCGGAAGAAAAACTAAAAACCGAAGTCTATATTCCTCTAAAATAACCAATATTATGGAAATTAAAAGAACAGAAAAAACAGTGGGGATAGTTTTGGCGTTTGTTTTATTACTACTCACTCTTTTGGGGAGCTATTATTTCTTCTTTATGCTGAAAGTAAATTTTGTGCAGTGGTTTGTTTATAACGCATGCTCTCCAAGTAGTTTGGTTTATCTGCTTTGTTTTATGATTTTTTTAGCAAAAAGGAAAATTTCTTACCTTCCTTTAGCATTTCTTCCTATGTATTATTTTGGAACGATGGGACTTTTTACTTTTACATGGAGCGGAGCCAATGTTTTTGCACAGCTTTCGCATATTACAATGACGCTCAATTTGCTTTGGGCATGGTATATGCTCCATCGGATAGGAAATCATAAAGCAACTGCATGGGGTTTATTGTGGAGTATTCTATTCTTTGTTCCTTATATTGCTTTTGTGATGTATTATTCGCGAACGCATGCCGAAGAAATCAATAATTTATTACAAATGACACCATAGAATAGGTTCTATTATTAAGATAACAAGGGGAAGTAAATTGTTTTTAAGCAAAATTGTTGAATTTTTATTACATTTGAAATCACATGTTACAATCTACAATGGATTATAACATTTTTAAATTATTTGATATCCGAAAAACTTTGGTTTTTAAAGTTTTTTAAACGGAATATCAGCGAAGAAAGAGTTTAATTCAAATAAAAATTTGACAGCAAAAAATCATGGAAATTTCCTCTGAAATACTTGAAACCTATTTTACTGAAGTGCATTTTAAGAAAGATGAATTTCTTACTGAGGTAGGAAGTGTTGAAAAATGGCTCTACTACATAGATAAGGGAATTATTCGCTTTTTTTATTATAATCCCACCACACAGAAAGAGACCACTGTAGATATACGCTTTGCAGGCGATTTTTGTATGTCTTATGCTTCGTTTGTCAAACAGGAACCGTCTCTGCTCTCCATGCAGGCGATAAAAAAAGTAAAGGCTTATAGAATAGGAAGGGATTCGCTGGAAAAACTTATCGAAAACCCTGAATTTCTCCAAATAAAAACCCAAATACTAGAAAATCTTCTCTTGGAAAAAATGCATCGTGAAGCGCAATTTCTTACGCAATCACCAGAGGAAATATACAGACAGCTGCTGGAAAAAGACCCAAAACTCATTCAGAATGTTCCGCTGAAATATATAGCCTCCTACATCGGTGTAACTCCGCAGGCGCTGAGCCGTATCCGTAAGCGTATTTTTTAACTCAGGTTCATTTTTAATTCATATTTCTATCGTTACTTTGTGTATATAAAGTAATGGATATGAAAATGAAATTTAAAATATTAGTCATGAGTTTATTAATGTTTTCAGGGCTAAAAGTCAATGCCCAAAATGATGATTTCATCCAGTTAGTTACCGCAGCCACACAAGCGCCCTCTGGGCATAACTCTCAGCCATGGCTCTTCGAAATAGGAACAAATGAGATTACGATTTTATCCAATTTCAGCAGGGAACTTCCTGCTGTAGACCCTAGTCATCGTGAGTTTTTCATGAGTTTGGGCTGTGCGTTGGAGAATTTATGCATAAAAGCAAGCAGCCTTGGCTATGCTACTCAAGTGAATATCAACCAAGAAGGTATTATCAAAGTAGGATTACAGAAATCAGAGGCTGTTAGAACAGATTTGCTTTCGGAATATATTACCAAACGCCAGACTAATCGCTCTGTTTATGATGGGAAGCCAATTCCCGAAGCTGTACTGAAAAACTTGTTGAAAGATTTTAATTCTGATAAAGTCAGTATCCAGATTTTTGATAAAAATACAGAAGCATTCGGTCAGCTCACAGATGCAGTGATGCAGGGAAATACGATACAAATGAACGATCCAGCATTCAAGTCCGAATTGCTCTCATGGATACGCTTTAACAAGAAACATTCTGAAAGCACTAATGATGGAATTAGCTACGCTGCTCTGGGAGCGCCCAATCTTCCGCGATGGATTACAGAACCGATTGTGAAAATGAGCCTTAAAGGCAAAAAACAAAATAAAACCGACCTAAAGAAAATCAATTCTTCTTCTAATATCGTGCTTATCACCAGCGCGGCGGATGATATGCAATCATGGATAGATGCAGGGCGTACACTCCAGCGTTTTCTACTCTCACTTACGAAGGAAAATATTGCGCATGCCTATATCAACCAGCCTTGTGAAGTTCCTGAGGTTAGGAATCAGCTCCGCGAAAAGATAGTTGTTAATCATCAATTTCCGCAGATTCTGCTTCGTATAGGATACGCTAAGCCGCTGCCTTATTCCAAACGAAAACCTATACAAGAGGTTATAAAGAATAAATAATTATTTAATAAAAATTTAAAAAGAAAAAACTGTTTGTTCGCTCAATTCCCTTTGCTTCGGTAAGGGGAATTATGTTTAATTATAATTTAATAATTTTTTAAAAAGAGATTTTGTATAAAAATTTCCATAATTTGTGTTAGTTTTTTAGACTGAATGGCTTGAAGTAAATGAGAAATAAGCAATGGCTTTTTAGAAGAGCGTTTGAAAATTCTCTGTAGTCAAAGAGAAGAAAGTTCCCCTTCGTTATAAAAATATTCCTCAAAAGGAAAGAGTGTAATATCCACCTCAAAAATCGCAGCAAACTCACTAAGGAAATCAACAGCTTCATCCCCTTGGATATGCAAGTCAGTATTAATGGCACTATCCGAGGGGATATTCCTTTTTTGTGTATACCGATAGAGCAAGTCTTCAAATTTTTCTTGTAGGAGAATGTTCATATAACTTATTAGGTTACTTTATACCTTTTATTACACTACAATACAATAATATTCTACTGCAAAAACAATAAAAAAACACAAAAATAATGGTGATTTTCTAAAGAAAAAGATTATATTGCATATGAAAGAACGGATATAATTATGAGTAATATTGCTTGTAAAGACGAAAACAGAAGTACTATAATTTATGCTGAAATAGCAAAAGAAAAAAATGTAGATGCTAAATATTATTGTCCCAATAAAGAATGTGATGCCCGTTTAAAAATATGTAGTATTAACGGACTAATGAGACCTCATTTTAGAGCAGATAGGGAACATAAACATATAGAAAATTGTCCTTATGGCTCTAATATTGTCTCTAATACTGATTATTATAAATATAATCAAGAGAAATTTGATTTTGATAGAGCTATTGAAAATATGTTTTATATAAACAATCAAAGAAACAATAATAGAAATGTTGGAAATAATGAAATAAACAATAACCCAGATAATTCAAAACCTATATCTACTATTAAGCAAATATATGCAATGTGCAAAAATACAAATGTTAGGGATAAATATGTTAATATTGAAATCTATAAAATGTTAGTAGATAATAGAAGTATGTTCTTTTATATAAATGGTATATTTGGAAATAAAATAGTTGAATGCAAAATAAGGGGTGAATATTTTTATTGTAAAGAAAAGCAAGAGATATATTTACATGTAAAAAATTATAAATTAGTGTTACATTTTAATGATAATGAATTATTTAATAGTATCAAACATACTATTTGGAATAACAAAAGTAAAACAATAATAGTAGCTGGTAACTGGAAGAAAATACAAAATAATAATGTTATCACTTGCCATACTACAATAATTACTAAAAAGCAAATAGGAATAGTATCATAACTATATACTCATAATTAAATTATAAAATAAAATGACAGATAAAGAAATTAATAAGGAAATAGGGGATTATTTTCTATCAGACGCAAAAGAGTTTTTAAAGCGATACGATTTATTAGTAGAAAATGCAACAAATCTTGGACTAAGGATAAAACTTATTGTTGAATTAATATTTTCCTTAGAGTGTGCTTTAAAATCATTATTTCTCTATGAAACAAAGTTAGAACCCAAAAAAGCATATAGAGTTGTAAAAAAGGATCTTAGTCACAATATTGAAAAAATCATTAATAAACTAACTCCTGAAAGCAAACAAAAAATTAAAGACATTTTGCAAACAGATTATAAAAAATATCAGATTTTTCATCGTTATACTTTTGAAAGCGAAATTTCGTTTAGAAATGAATATGGTATATTAGATGAGAAGTATTATGATAGTATAGATCATATTATGATTAAGAATAAACTATATGATGAAACAGTAGAAATTATTAAGTTTATAGAAAATAAATATCCCACTAAATTTGAAATTATTT
This sequence comes from uncultured Flavobacteriaceae bacterium, assembly GCA_963520375.1. Lineage (GTDB taxonomy): Bacteria > Bacteroidota > Bacteroidia > Flavobacteriales > Weeksellaceae > JABCPE02. Next base: position 15,806 of record CAUQQF010000008.1, read on the forward strand.
CATTTGAGAATATAGATATTAGTAAATTACAATCTGATTTCAATGAAATAAAAGAAGTTTTAAAATCTTAATTTTTTATACAGTCATACAATATAGGGAACTGCATTAGAGCGTTTTCGGAGAAAAAGCACAAAAAAAATCAAGGAAAATTTAACCAAAAGTCCATAAAAAATCCCTATCACAGATAGGGATTTGTTTGTTATTTCTTTTCTTCGCTATCCTCAGGAAAACGGCTGAGAGTAAGGTCTTTGGATATTGCAGCTAATTCCATTTTTAGCTTACCAGAAAGCGTCTCGATGACTACGCCGTCTTCTGCAATGGAGAAGATGCGCCCATGGATACCAGAAGTCGTTACGACTCTTCTCCCTGGCTTCAGATTCTCCTGAAATTGTTTTTCTTTTTTCTGTTTCGTGAGCTGTGGTCTTATCATTAGGAAATAGAATGCGACCAAAATCAGCAGCGGCATTATGAACTGTTGTAAGTTTTCCATTTTTATTAAAGTTTTTCTAAGTGATTATTGTACATTCGCCTTAAAACTCAGTGTAACAGGAGAGTTTTCTGCGTTCATGAATACTTGTGCGGTTTTTGTTACAGCTCCGGAGAAGTTTTTGGAGTCAAAACTCAGCGTTACTTGTCCCTTTTCTCCTGGCGCGATGGCATCTTTGGTGTAATCAGGAGCGGTGCATCCGCATGCAGGCTGCACGGAGTTGATGTATAGAGGCTTGTCGCCCGTATTGGTTACTTCGTAGATATGCTGTACTACTTCACCTTTTTTCATCGTTCCAAAATCGTGCTCTTCTTTAGCAAAACTCGCCTTCGTCATTGGTTGTTCTGGTTTAGATTCTTCCACAACTTCTGGCATTGGGTCTGCTTTTTCGTTTTTTTGGCAAGATACTACGGCGAGGAGCATCATCAGCCCTATTCCTGAAAGTTTCAAAGTATTTTTCATTTCTTTTTTGGTTATTTTAAGGTTAAAATTTAATTTCTATTGTTGCTTTTGATGTATCGGTCAAGGATTCCATTTACAAAGATTTGAGATTTGTCAGTAGCGAAAGCCTTTGCGATTTCTATATATTCATTGATGATGATTCTGGCAGGCGTCAGAGGGAAATAGTCCAGTTCTGAAATAGCGGTAGCCAAAATGATTTTGTCCATTAGCGAGATACGGTCTAAATCCCAGTTCTCCAGTCTTCCTTCTATCTTTTTTTCGGTTTCTTCCCAGTGGTTCAGGGTTTCGTTGAGCAGTTTCAGAGCGAAATTTCTATCGTCTTCATCTTTTATCATTTTTATCAAAGTATGCGAAGGCTTGTCCTTGCTGAGGAAACCGAGAGTTTTCTGTGTCATGGAGTTGGCGATGTGGAAATCATCCGCCCAGTGAAGTTCTAAATCTTCTAAATGGTTCTGGAAATCCTCGTTTTCAGCAACATACCTTAGGAAAACTTTTCCGATGAATTTTTGGTCTTCCTCGAAAGAAAATTCATCTCCTTTCATATAATCTTGAAAGAGTTTGCTGGCTTTTATTTTGTTAAAAACCTTGATGAGCAGGTCATCATGGATATCCCAGATTAGATTTTGATGTTTAGTGCTGAAAGACAATCTTTCTTCGTTTTGCTCAAGAAGTTCTATCGCTTGATTTCGGATAAATTTCCGATTGGGATTGAGGTCTTCTTCAGTTTTGATGTACTTGTTTTTGTTCAGCTCCATTTGTTTCTCCGCGATTTTTTTCAAGGCGATGAGAAAATTAAGCTGATAGATGTACAAAGAGTAAATCTTATCTATTTCGGCAAACATATTTCTTGCCAAAACATCCTGTTTTATAGGATTCTGCTGATAAGAATAAAGGGTCTGGATGGTTTTTTCTCGTAATTGTCTTCTTCCTAACATTTTTCAAAGAACTTTAAGTGGGCAAAGATAAAAAAATAAAATATTCAATATCAAACATCAATTATTTTTTTGATGAATTTTGTATCTTTACGCCGTTATTAAGCAGATTGAAAGTGAAAAGAAAAATTATCTTTTGGACAGTTCTTTTAGGGCTGTTTTCTTGTGAAAAAAAAGAGAATTTGGAAAAAATTTCTTCCAAAGAGAATGATGATTCGCTCAAAAAAATAGAACGCCCACAGCCAGAGGAAAAAATTAAAAAAGATGTTATAAACATAGTAGCGGTGGGTGATATTATGATAGGAAGCGCCTATCCGTCTAAAAAATATCTTCCGAAAGATGATGCGGCAGGAAGTTTTTCAGAGGTAAAAAATCATTTGAAAGGAGACATCGTTTTTGGGAATTTGGAGGGCGTTTTTTTAGATGAAGGCGAATCCCAAAAATGCGAGGACAAAGAACCTCAAAGCTGCTATGTTTTCAGAATGCCGGAGCGATACGGGAAAATCATCAAAGAAGCTGGGTTTAACCTCATGAGCACCGCGAACAATCACGCAGGAGATTTTGGACTGTTGGGAAGAAAAACTACAGCCAAAGTTCTTGACAATGCAGGGATTTATCATGCAGGGACAAAGGAGTATCCAGTTGTGATTTTCGAGAAAGAAAATATAAAATACGGCTTCTGCGCCTTTGCACCGAATAAAAATATGCTTTCCCTGCTGGATGTCAAAAAAGCCAAAGAGATAGTACAGGAGCTAAAATCCCAAACGGATATTACCATCGTTTCTTTTCATGGCGGTGCGGAAGGGACAGAGCATGTGAGAGTTCCTAAAAAGGCAGAAATTTTTTACGGAGAAAATAGAGGCGATGTACATCATTTCGCGCGTTCTGTGGTGGATGCAGGAGCGGATATCGTGCTGGGACACGGTCCGCATGTGACCCGTGCAGTAGAGGTTTATAAAAATAAATTCATAGCCTACAGTCTTGGGAATTTTAATACTTACGGGAGGTTCAGCCTTACGGGGGACAAAGGCATCGCGCCCTTGTTGGACATAAAACTAAAATCCAATGGCGATTTTCTCTCCGCAAAGGTGGTTTCTGTAAAGCAGACCAAAGAAAAAGGACTGGAGCTGGATGCAGAAAACAGGGCTTTTCAGCGAATAAAACAGCTCACAAAACTGGACTTCCCAGAGCAGAATCTGAAATTTGAAGAAAACACGATAAAACTCTGATTTTTCAGTTGAACAAAGATAAAATCCTATTCGAGGGTGTAAAATGACAACTCGGTAGGATTTTTTCTATTTTTTAGATATGAAATTTTAAATTTGAATATTTTTAAATAAAAAAAACATCAATTTATTTAAAAAACACTACTGTGCATTGCATAGTTTCGAAAAATTATTTATGTTTGCGACAAGAAATCATAAAATTAATATAAAATGAAAAAACAAATTGTATTATTATCGCTCCTTATTTCTGCGATGGGATGGGCACAAGAAGATAAACCACAAGCCCCAAAGAAAGAAAAGGAAATAAAAGAAGTAACAATTACGAAAACCAAAAAAGCGGTGGAGCAGAAGGCTGACCGCACGATATTTGATTTTTCTGAACAGCCGAATCTCAACACGGGAACGGCTCTGGAAGGAATCAAAAAACTGCCAGGGCTTATCGTTTCAGACCTTACAGGTATGGCGTATCAAGGGAAAATGCTGGATGTCTATATGGATGGGCGACCGCTGAACATTACCAGCAATGAGCTGAATGCCTTTCTAGAAGGAATGCCCGCAAATGCCATAGACAGAATAGAAGTGGTAACTAGCCCAGGGGCGGAATATCCAGCGACTTCTGGTGGTGCGATTCTGAATATAATCACTTCAAAATCAGCGAAAAGCTATCTTACTGCGACTTATTCTGGGAATTACTCATTTAGTAATTATGACAAATACCGAAGTAAAACGAACAACTCTATTTTGCTCAATTCCAAAAACAGATGGTTCGGCTGGCAGCTGAATGTAGGGCAGAACTATCTCGAAAATATGAAAAACAATGAAGTAGATGGTATTTCGAGTATATTTAATGATGAAAGGAACAGAGGCTATTTTGCAAAAGCGGCTTTGACTTTTGATTTTAGCCAAAATGACAGATTGCTATTAAATTACAACCTGAATTATAGTAATAATGATGCTGCGGTTCAGAGTAATGGGATTTACAGCGGACTGAGCTACAATAGACAAGACGAAATCGGAAGCATGAGGCTGAGACATGAAGCTTCGGCAGCATACCAAAAAAGATTTAGCGGTTCGGATAGGAAATTGGATTTTAAATTCACTTATACTAAAAGGGATAATGATTTTGAACAGAAAAACTTGTTTTTAAATCAAATTCCTACTAATCAACTTGTTTTGGATAACAGCTCAGATGCGAGAACGGCCGAATTTAGAGTGGATTTTTCCCAGCCGCTCAATATTTTTGATAAAGGTAAAATCAGCGTTGGTGGGCTTTACGAAAGACTAGATTTTACTACCAAAAGCAGAGGAATTACCAATTTGGACTACCAGAGACAGACGGCGTCTTCTTATGTAGAGTTGCAGACTACGATAGGGAAGCTGGATTTTATCCTCGGAACTCGTGCCGAAGATTATGACATCAGCGGGACTACATACAACAGCAATACTCATCAATACGATGATTTGCATAAGTTCAAGCAGTACCGCCTTTTTCCAAATGCCAGTGTGCAGTATAATTTCATGAAAGGAGTGAATTTTGCAGTTAATTATAATAAGAAAATCAGCCTGCCAAGTATTTCTCTTTTGAACCCAAATAACAATACTTATGGAAATGGTAACTTTGGAATATCAGGAAATGCAAATTTACAACCAACAATTTTTGATAATATAGAAGCGAAGATTTCTGCGTTTGATTATGTATTTCTAGGGTATAATTTAAGCTTGGTTAATAACCAAATTATACAAAAAATGATTCGTCGCGGCGATGAGGTCTCTGTAATCAATGAAAATATTTCCTCTGTGAAAATACATAATTTCAATATAGGATTCCCAATTCCATTTATGATTTTTACAAAGTCAATCAAGGAAATCATGGGTTCTATGAGTACAATCAATCCTGATAAAGTCAGCTTTTTGTATTTCTTTGCAAATTATCAGTTGCAGAGGCTTTCGGAAATCAAGCCTAATGGACTTTGGTTTTTAAACTTAAATGCTCAAATTGTATTACCAAAGGGAATAAAACTGAATGCTAACTATAGTTATATTCCAGCAAAGGTAGGATATTTCTATTTCCAAACTGACGAACCATTGAATAATACGCTGGATATCACACTATCAAGAAAATTCATGAGTGACAGATTAAATGTTTCATTATATGTGAATGATGTGTTTAATACGAATAAAATGTCCTCTCGCTCTGTTTATCAGACACCTAATGTGTTGATCAGAGATAAGAGTGATACCCGTACTTTTGGGATTTCTGTAAATTATAAAATCCCTACGAGAAATAAATTAGCCAAAGAAAATCCTAATATGCTGGGTAGTGACAAAAAAGAAGACGATGGAGGATTGATAAAATAATAAAAAATCCCTCATTTACGAGGGATTTATTTTTTTTAGTTAAGGTCAAAAGCTGCACCGATTTGGAAAGTAAACTGGTTGTTTAGTCTTTCGTATCCAGCTGCGCTTGTTTTGTATCTTGCGATAGGGAAGGTGATTTCAGAGAATACTCCAAAACCTTTGTTAAAGAAGTATCTAGCACCGATATGCCCTCCAAAGTTTTTCAAGCTTAAGCTCAAACCTGGGTAAACATCCAGCTGTTCAGGTAGGTTCATAACTCCGCCTAAATTAGCATTGAATCTCCCACGAAGGTCAAATCTATCTCCGACAGGAGCTTTTTCTACTCCATTAACATTGTGTTTCGTTCCTAAAAGATAGCTCATCTGTAATCCTACTGAGAAGCTTCTTCCCAGTCCATAGTCAGCTCCTGCTGTGACACCTGTACCTTTGCTTTGGATGTTAGCTCCTACATAAGCTCTGATATCATTAGCACCAGTGAATGCTTCCTGTGAATATGCCACAGAAGAAATTGCCAAAAGCAATCCTGCAATTATTTTTTTCATAAATCAAATTATTTTTGGCAAAAATAAAAATTATTTTTAAAATCAATATTTTCAATTAAAATATAATGATAATTCCGAAAAAAAGCAGAAATTTGCGGACTCTATTCCGAGAAATAATAATCGAACTAAAATGATGGAAAACAATAAAGAAAACTTGAAAAAAGCTGCTCTGGACTATCACAGAGCCGAGCCCAAAGGGAAAATTCAAATGGTGCCGTCCAAACCCTACGCTACACAATGGGATCTGAGTCTGGCGTATTCTCCTGGAGTGGCAGAACCTTGTCTTGAAATAGAAAAAGATGCCTCCAAGGTCTATGAATACACATCTAAAGGAAATCTCGTGGCTGTAATCAGTAACGGAACGGCTGTTCTGGGGCTTGGCGACATCGGTGCAGAGGCTTCTAAACCTGTGATGGAGGGCAAAGGGCTTTTGTTCAAAGTGTTTGCAGATATCAATGTTTTTGACATAGAAGTTAATGAAAAAGACCCTGATAAATTTGTAGAAATCGTGAAAGCGATAGCGCCTACTTTTGGGGGGATAAATTTGGAAGATATCAAAGCGCCAGAAGCTTTTTATATAGAAAAAAGACTAAAAGAAGAACTGGATATTCCACTGATGCACGATGACCAGCACGGAACGGCGATTATCTCCGCAGCGGCATTGCTCAATGGTTTAGAAATAGCAGGAAAAAAGATAGAGGACATAAAAATGGTGGTAAATGGCGCAGGTGCGGCGGCTATTGCGTGTTCTAAACTTTACATAGAGCTGGGCTTGAAAAAAGAAAACATCATAATGTGCGACAGCAAGGGAGTTATCAGCCATAAGAGAACCAACCTTACGCCTGAGAAATTGGATTTTGTACAAAATACCGAAGCAGAAACTTTGGATGAGGTTTTGGAGGGAGCAGATGTTTTCATTGGACTTTCCAAAGGGAATGTTCTGAAACCTGAGGTTTTAGCAAAAATGGCGGAAAATCCTATTGTTTTTGCTTTGGCAAATCCTATTCCAGAGATAAACTATGATTTAGCAAAACAGACCCGCCCAGATGTGATTATGGCAACGGGAAGAAGTGACTATCCTAATCAGGTAAATAATGTTTTGGGATTCCCTTACATATTCCGTGGAGCGCTGGATGTGCAGGCGACAGACATCAATGAAGAGATGAAAATAGCGGCGGTTCATGCCATTGCGGATTTAGCGAAAGAACCAGCAACGGAAGAAGTGAAAAAGGCTTATAATTTGGCTGAAATCAGCTTTGGGAAAGATTATTTCATTCCGAAACCACTTGACGGCAGACTATTTACAAAAGTTTCTACCGCAGTTGCCAAAGCAGCCGTAGAAAGTGGAGTTGCAAGAAAACCAATCAGTGATTTTGCTGAATATGAAAAACAGCTTTCTGAAAGGAAAAAATAATTTGAATTTTATAGAAATTAAATCCTCTTTACCAAAGGAGGATTTTTTTCATTTTAAAATTTTAAATTTGCCTAAAATTTTAAATTATTGATTTATGAAAAAATTTAATTATTTATTGGTTGCATTGTTTTCTTTTTTAGTGATTGGTTGTAACAGGAGTGATGAGATGCCTCCGCGCCCGCAGGATCATCTGATAGGAAGCTGGTCTCTTGAAAAAACGCGATTGAAAGGGAATATGATAATACTTGGGATAAATACGCCAATAGATATGGATGCGCCGATTACTTCTTGTGAAAAAAAGACAAAGACTACTTTTTTGCCAGGTGGTACAGGAACTACAGAGGTGTGGGCTGATCTAAATCTATCTGGAAACTGTCAAAAGAAAAGAGATGGAAATATTACCTACACTTTTGACAAGGATACCAAAGAATTGGTTGTACATTTAGGGCCAGAGACAACTCGTTCCATAGTGAAAAAACTTACAAGTACAGAGCTGGAAGCAGAGGGAAGCGTTACTAATCTGCAAGTGATGGGAATTACCTTTACAGGGACAGTTTATGTGACAATGAAAAAAAACAACTAGTTTTAAATTAAAATATTCATAAGCCTTACTTTTTAGTAAGGCTTTTTCATTTCAAAATATTAAATTTGCCTCTTTAAATCATCAGACCATGTTTTACAATCATCAAGAGATAGAAAAGAAATGGCAGAAGTTCTGGGGAGAAAACCAAACTTTCAAAAGCCAGCAGCCGTCAGAAAGCAGCAAACCGAAATATTATGTTTTAGATATGTTTCCTTATCCATCAGGGGCGGGGCTTCATGTGGGGCATCCGCTGGGGTATATTGCGAGTGATATTTATGCCAGATTCAAAAGACACCAAGGGTACAATGTCCTTCATCCTGTGGGGTATGACAGCTTTGGGCTTCCTGCTGAGCAATATGCAATTCAGACAGGGCAGCATCCTGCGGTGACCACAGAGGAAAACATCAATAGATATGAACAGCAGCTTAAAAAAATAGGCTTTTCCTTTGACTGGAGCAGGGAAATAAGAACCTCTGAGCCAGCCTATTACAGATGGACGCAGTGGATATTCATAGAACTGTTTCATTCTTGGTATAATAAGGCTACAGACAGAGCGGAGAACATTTCTACCCTTGTGGCTCATTTAGAAAAGTTCGGGACAGAAAACCTTGATGCCGTTCAGTCCGATGAACTAAATTTCACTGCAGAGGAATGGCTAAACGCATCTGAGGCGGATAAACAAGATATTTTATTGAATTACAGAATGGCTTATCGAGCAGAGACTACGGTAAACTGGTGTCCTGCACTCGGAACGGTTCTTGCCAATGATGAGGTAAAAGATGGTAAGTCAGAGCGTGGCGGATACCCTGTTTATCAAAAGAAAATGATGCAGTGGTCTATGCGTATTACAGCTTATTCGGACAGACTTTTGAGAGGGCTGGACGGGCTGGACTGGTCAGAAGCAGTGAAAGAAAGCCAAAGAAACTGGATAGGAAAATCTGAGGGTGCTTTGGTGAAATTCGGTATTAAAGGTTCTGATGATTTTATAGAGGTTTTCACTACTCGCCCTGATACTATTTTTGGGGTGTCTTTTGTTACACTTGCTCCAGAACACGAATTGGTTTCAAAAATCACTACGCCAGAGCAGAAAGAAGCCGTGGAGGCCTATATAGAAGCCACTTCCAAACGCTCCGAAAGAGATAGAATGGCAGATGTGAAGACTATTTCAGGAGTGTTCACAGGGGCTTATGCAGAACATCCTATTACTAAAGAACCTGTCCCTATTTGGCTTGGCGATTATGTTCTTGCAGGATACGGAACAGGTGCTGTGATGGCGGTTCCTGCGGGGGATGAGAGAGACTTTGCTTTTGCAAAACATTTTGATATTGAGATAAAAAACATATTTGACCAAGATATCTCCGAGAAGGCTTTTACCGAGAAAGAAGGTATGGTTTACCAAAATTCGGAGTTTCTAAATGGCTGCGATAGTTATGATAAGGCTGTAAAATCGGTTGTGGAATATTTGGAAAATCATAAAGTAGGAAAATCCAAAATAAACTACCGCCAGAGAGATGCTATTTTCTCACGCCAAAGATACTGGGGGGAGCCTGTTCCTATTTATTATGAAAACGAAATGCCGTATACTCTGCCTGTTTCTGCGCTTCCACTTGAGTTGCCAGAAGTAGAAAAATACCTGCCTACCGAAGATGGAAACCCGCCACTAGGGAATGCTAAAAATTTCGCTTGGGATAAGGTTAATCAAAAAGTGGTGTCTACGGAACTAATTGACAATCAAAATATTTTCCCGCTTGAATTGTCCACTATGCCAGGCTGGGCGGGGAGCTCTTGGTATTTCTTAAGATACATGAATCCAAATAACGAAGCCGAGTTTTGCGATAAAAATATATCCGACTACTGGGGGCAGGTAGATTTGTATATCGGTGGAAGTGAGCATGCTACGGGGCATCTTCTTTATTCTCGTTTTTGGACTATGTTCCTAAAAGATAGAGGATTCATCAGCCACGAAGAACCTTTCCAAAAAATGATAAATCAAGGGATGATTTTGGGAATTTCGGCTTTTGTGTATCGTGTGGATGGAACGAATAAGTATGTTTCAAAAGCACTAGCAAAAGATTACGAAACTCAAAAAATCCACATCGACATATCATTATTAAAAGGAACTTCGGACGAGCTGGATTTGGATAAGTTTAAGGCTTGGCGACCAGAGTTTAAGGATGCTGAATTTATCTTGGAAGACGGAAAATACATCACAGAAAGAGAGGTTGAAAAAATGTCTAAATCCAAATATAATGTAGTAAATCCTGATGACATTTGCGAAGAGTATGGGGCGGACTGTCTAAGGCTTTATGAAATGTTCCTTGGGCCGCTGGAGCAGTCTAAACCATGGAATACACAGGGCTTGAGCGGAGTTTATGGCTTCCTTAAGAAGTTCTATAATCTTTATTTTGATGGGGATACTTTTTCGGTTTCAGAGGAAGAGCCTACGAAAGAGGAGCTTAAAATCCTGCATACATTGATTAAAAAGGTGATTTACGATATTGAGAATTTTTCGTTCAATACTTCTGTGTCGCAGTTTATGATAGCCGTGAATGAATTACAGAAACTAAAATGTAATAAAAAAACTATCTTAGAGCCGCTCAGTGTTCTGATTTCGCCTTATGCACCGCATGTTTGTGAGGAACTTTGGAGTCTTCTTGGTAATACAGAGAGTATAGATTTTGCACCTTTTCCTGCTCTAAACGAGGCGTATTTGGTGGAAGATGAAATAGAATATCCAGTGAGTTTTAATGGGAAGATGAGGTTCAAACTTTCTCTTTCTGCAGAGCTTTCTAAAGAGGAAATCGAGGAAATAGTAATGAAAAACGAGAAAGTAATCCAGCAGTTGGACGGAGCTAAACCAAAGAAAATCATAGTGGTACCGAAGAAAATCATAAATATAGTATCCTAATTTGATAAAGATTTTAAAATTTGGTAAACTTTTTGATTATTCTATAAATATAGGAGCTTATTTTAATAAAAAAACATATTTATTTCTTGAAATTTTCAATTTTTGATGAAATAAATTTGTATAGAACAAAAAAAAGTATTTATTTTACGCAATCAAAAAATAATTTATAATTTAGTTTAGATATGGAAATGAATGTTTCAACTCAAGAGCAACAAGTAGTTGCAAGAAAAACAGGAGGTCTTAACCCATTTTTAGTATTACCACTTTTATTAGTAGTAGGTATTTGTATTTATCTATTTGTTTTTGGTAACCCTAGTAACTTTAAAAATGAAGGACTTTCTGGAATGTCTGTCGCTTTTAGTGATATAGCAGCTAAGGACTTGGTACCTAAGCGTATTATTGGAATGGTGTATTTAGGAGGGTTTATCGTACCTGTTCTTATTACATTTGCTGTTACAGTATTGGTATTCTCTTTAGAGCGTTTCTTCGTTTTGAATAAAGCAGAAGGAGCAGGAAATCTTGAAGGTTTCGTTCTAAAAATTAGACAACTTTTAAAAGAAAATAGAATTTCTGAAGCACAAGAAGAATGTGACAAGCAGAGAGGTTCAGTAGGAAATGTTGTTAAGGAAGCTTTGACTACTTATAAGGCTCTTAGCAAAGATACTACAATGAACAGAGAACAAAAAATGGCTGCTCTTAACAAATCTATAGAAGAGGCTACAACTCTAGAAATGCCTATGATGGAAAAGAACATGTCTATCCTTTCTACATTAGGAACAGTAGCGACATTGGTAGCGTTATTAGGTACCGTAATGGGGATGATTGGTGCGTTCTATGCATTAGGTTCAGGAGGAGGAACTCCAGATGCTGCGGCTCTATCTATTGGTATCTCTGAAGCCTTGATTAACACGGCATTAGGAATTGGTACATCTGCTATTGCTATCATATTTTATAACTTCTTTACATCTAAGATAGATGGTATGACATTTAAAATCGATGAGATTGCAATGTCTATTCAGCAGTCTTTCGCTGAAAATCATAAATAAGATTTAGTGAAAATTCATCTTGATTTTCATCTAAATTTAGTAAGAAGTTTAATTAAAATATAAATAGATAATGGCAAGAATCAAACCAAAAAGACACGGAGTAGTTACTGATATGACTGCCATGTGTGATGTTGCATTCCTGCTTCTTACCTTCTTTATCTTGACTACGGAGTTTAAACAACCCGATGTTGAGGACATTGTAACCCCTTCTTCTATATCAAAATCTAAACTTACAGAAGGAGATAATACAATGACTATTAGTGTAACAAAAGACGGAAGATATTATTTTTCACCGACTAATAATCCATCTCAAAGAGTAGAATTGTTAGAAACAATGGGAGAAAAATATAATATAACATTCACAGAGCAAGAAAAGACTGCATTCCAAAACACTCAGTTTGTAGGGGTCCCAGTTGCACAGTTGAAGGCTTTTCTTCAATTACCAGAGGATCAGAGAAAAAAATACAAAGGCTCTATACCAATGGATAGTGCAAACACGCAGCTAGTAGAGTGGGTGCAGAATAATGCAAAGATTAATAGAGAAGCTAAACTTGCTGTAAAAGGTGATGGAGGCGCATCTTATGATAAGTTTAAAGTTCTTTTTGAAGGACTGAGAGATATAGAGTTTTATAAATTTGTGTTGGTGACAACGGAAGAATAAACATAAAAGAATAAAAATGGCAGAAGTACAAGTACAAGACAAAGGTGGTAAAGGAGGAAAAGTACGCTCCAAAAAGCAGTCTACAAGAGTAGATATGACACCGATGGTGGATTTGGGATTCCTATTGATTACATTCTTTATGTTTACCACTACTTTCACCAAACCAAATATTATGGATTTGGGACTTCCTGCGAAGCCGAAGCCAGGGCAAGAGGTGCCAACTCCAGAAATTGATTTGACGAATTCTATTACATTTATTATTGCAAAGGATAATAAGTTGTTCTATCATCAGAAAGATGCCGCAGGTCTTAATGTAGAAACATTGGTAGAAACTACCTATGACCGTGAAGGAGTAGAAAAGGTAATAGCTCAAGCAAAAGGTAGAGCGAAGAAACCAGATTTCTTTACGGTGATTATCAAACCAATGGAAGATGCAAGTTTTAGAAATTTCGTTGATATCCTTGATGAGATGGAAATTACTGGTAGTAAGAGATTTGCTATAGGAGAGATTAAGCCTTTTGAAAAGGCTGTCTATGAACAAAAAGTGAAATAATTAAAAACCAACAGTATGGCAGATAAAGAATTAGAATACACAGATTTTGAGGAACTTGTATTTGAAGATAGAAATAAAGAATATGGTGCCTATGACCTGAGAAAAAGTTATAAATGGTTTTTAACTAAAGCTTTCTTTTTGGGGACAGTAATTTTTGTTGCGGCTATTATTTTACCACTTGTTTATGTTGCAGCTACAGAAGGGGAAAAAGTAAAAGAAACTCAGGTAGATATTGATCTGCTCCAGCACACTGAGGCTCCAGAAGAAAAAATAGAAGAAGATAAACCAAAAGAAGATGAGGAAATCCATGAATCAAAACCAGATGAACAAAGTATTCAGGATTTGGCTCAAAAGGTGGATGATATTCCTCAGCAACAGACAATTCAGGATTTAGTTCCAGAGCCTAAAGCAGAACCTAAAAATGAAACCCCTCCTCCTACAAATGATGAGAAGAAAGATGTGGCTACAGGAGTCAAGACTCAAGAAGGAACTAAAGATACAGGCTACCAAGGAGACCAAAGAAGAGATGGAGTGGAAGGTGGACAAGGGAATCAGTCTAAGAGAGATGATAGTAAAGTAGTAGAAAATAAGGTAGACACTAATATCGTCCATACTTCAGTAGATGTAGAAGCTGACTATGGTAATGGAGGATTGAACGGGTTTAGAGCAAAAGTTATGGAGAACTTTGATAATGAAGCTGTAGAGGGAGAAGGTGTTCTTACTACGACTGTTAAGTTCGTTGTAGAAACTAATGGTACTGTTTCCCAAGTAAAAGCTACGGGTTCTAATGCTGACTTTAACAGGGAAGCTGAGAGAGTGGTAAGATCCATAAAAGGATGGAAACCAGCTAAAAAAGGAGGAGTTAATGTAAGATCTTATTATAGTCTTCCATTGAAAATGAAGTTTGAATAATTTTAACTTAATAATAAAAAGAGAGAAGTAAAATACTTCTCTTTTTTTATTATATTTGTCACTATGTTTTATAATTTGTTATCATTCATTGTAGGGGTTTTATATATCATTGTAGGTATTTTTGTGATTATTACAAAATCATTTGGTGTGAAATTAGAGCCGATGCCTGCAAATGTGCTGGGTTTTTTACTCTGTATTTATGGTGTATTTAGGTTAGTTAGAGCGTTTATTCGTTTAAGAAAAGAAAGAAGAGATGAGGAATAATTTAGTTTTATATATTTTATTGGCATTTTTGGTTTTTTCATGTAAAGGAAAAGAGCAAGAAAAAACGGCTAATGTTCATACCAGTGGCGAAATCACCCTTCAATATGATGATTCTTTTACTAATATAGCAGAAGCATTGTCTCATCGGTATATGAATGCTTACCCTAACACAAAAATAAACTTAAAAGTCAGCAAAGAAGACCAAGCATTGGAAGATTTGCTCAATCATAAGGTGGATGTTATCATCATGTCTCGTGAACTCACAGAACAAGAACGAAAATACTGGGATGTAAAGACAAAGCTTCCATGGCAGCCCTCTTATTTTGCGGCGGATGCAGTGTGTTTTGTGGTGAATAAAAACTCCGAAAAACAGCATGTTTCTTTGGAGGAAATAAAGGAAATGTTGAAATCTGGAGACAAAAAATTGATTTTTGATGGTGCAAATACAAGTAATCTGAACGCGGTGCTTCAAAAATTAAATTTAGATATCAAAGATGTGAAATATTCCCGATTAGAAGGGAATGAGAACATTATAGAAAGTTTGGAAAAATTTTCTAATCATATCGGTGTAATAAGCTATAATACGATTAGCCGCCCATATGGAGAGAGAGCCACAAAACTGAGACAAAATATTAAAATTCTTCCAATAAAAGTAGGAGATTCTTTGCTTTTACCAAATAAAGAAAATCTAAAAACTCAGAAATATCCATTGACCAAACTTCTGTATTTCTTGACAGATGAAGGGACATTTGGGCTGGCGAATGGACTGATAAGATATTCATGTACACATATTGGACAAAAAATAGTTGATAAAGAGGGACTTCAGCCATATAATCTTTATCCAAGAACCATAAATATAATTAACAATTAGAACAAATGAAATTAGATATTTTAGCAATAGGCGCTCATCCTGATGATGTAGAGTTCGCATGTGGTGGAACTCTTTTGAAATTAGCTTCCGAAGGGAAAAGCATAGGAATCATAGATCTTACACAGGGAGAAATGGGAACTCGTGGAACCATAGAAACAAGGTACGAGGAGGCTGCCAATGCAGCAAAATTACTAGGTCTGAAAGCCAGAGAAAATCTGAAAATGAAAGATGGTTTTTTGGTTAATTCCGAGGAATATCAGTTGCGAATAGTGCAAATGATTAGAAAATACCGACCAGAGATAGTCTTTTGTAATGCATGGGAAGATCGTCATCCAGACCATGCAAAGGGCTCTAAACTCGTTTCTGATGCGTGTTTTCTCGCTGGACTTAGAAAATTAGAAACAGAATATAATGGCGAAAAACAGGAAGCGTGGAGACCTAAACATGTTTTTCATTATATCCAATGGAAACACATTACGCCTGATTTTGTAGTGGATATTTCTGATTTTATGGAGAAAAAGATGGAAGTGTGTAAAGCCTACAAAACACAGTTGTTTGATGCAAATTCCAAAGACCCAATAACGCACACTGCAACTAAGGATTTCATGGAAAGTATCACATATAGGGCTCAGGACTTAGGAAGGTTGAGTGGAGTGGACTATGCAGAGGGCTTTGTGAGTGAGCGATTGTTGGCGTTTAAAAATTTTGATGGAATTATTTGGTAGTAAAGAAAAAATTACTATCTTTGCACCGCTTTATTATGGTGGCTGTAGCTCAGTTGGTTAGAGCGTCAGATTGTGGTCCTGAAGGTCGCCGGTTCGATCCCGGTCAGCCACCCACAAAAAAACACATTCCTTTTGGAATGTGTTTTTTTATTTGTCCACTTTCTTCTTATTTCAAAATATATTTTTGGTGGTATTTTACTAGATTTTCTATGGGCTTTTGTACGATAGTTCCTACATTTAGGCGGTAGTAAGAGGCCACAGATTTTAGAATATCTTGGTAAATATAGGATATGGAACCCACAAAATTGATTTCACAAGAGAAACAGTTTTTATAAGGGAGAATGTGGTATTCAAAGAACCTTTTCATTTCTTGGAATACTAGATTTTGTAGGTAAGGATGGTTTTTCCTCTCGGCTACAAATTTATTGAAAGAGGCTAGATAAGAGTTAGCCATAGGAGAGTGGTAGATTTTCTGAATCAGCTGAGCTGCAGATAGTTGGTAGGTCTGCTCAAATTCATCAGCCAAATCTTTTGGTAATTTTTTCATGAAAAAATCCCTCACGACAGCTTTCCCGATGGCGCTCCCACTTCCTTCGTCTCCCAACATATGCCCTAATGAAGGGAGTTCTCTGTGTAGTGTTTCGCCGTCAAAGAGGCAGGAATTAGACCCTGTTCCTAAAATACACACAATGGCAGGAGTTCCCTGATAAGCGGCATAAGCAGCAGCTGTAAGGTCTTCCTGCACAGAGATTTCTGCATTTGGGAAGACTTTTTGGATTTCGCTTTTTACGATTTTTTTATTTTCATCAAAACCACAGCCTGCACCATAGAAATAGATGTTTTTAAGATCGTTTTTGATTTTTATAAGGTCTGGATTTTTTTCTATTTCGTTGGCTATTTTATCATGTGCTATGATATTAGGATTTAGCCCAATGGTCTGCGTTTTCAGCAGCTCTTCTTTGCCGTTTTCTTGTAAAAGAACCCAATCACATTTGGTGGCTCCGCCATCTACGATTGCAATCATATTTTTGTGTAATTTTTTGGGAACGAAAATAAGGAATAATTTTTTAATTTTAATCAAAATCCATGGCGAATCTTTTTTCTCTCAAATGAATTAAAAGTTTAAATTTGCCCTCATAAAACGAAATGAATGATTTTAAACTAAAATAAACATTGTTTTTGTTTAAAATAATATTAACAGATAAATTATTGATATTGAAAAAGATACTTGTTTATATCTGGCGAGGCTGGTTTGTGCTTTTAGGAATAGTTTTGACGCTGTTTTTTGGTTTTTTTGTTTATTTTTTAGCATTGAATGACAAATACACCAAACAATGCAGCAAACTAATAAGAATGTGGTGTCTTGGGATGTTCTATGGAATGGGCTTTCGGTATGATTTTATAAAAGAAACAAAAAAAAATATAGATCCTAATAAACAGTACATCATCATAGCCAATCACACCTCTATGATAGATGTGATGCTTCCGTGTATTCTACATCCAGAGCATCCTATTTGTTTTGTAGGGAAGAAAGAATTGGAAAAAATTCCTATCTTTGGCTCTATCTACAAAAGGGTATTTGTGAGCGTGGATAGAAGCGACCCAAAAAGCAGGGCGGATGTCTACACCAAGTGTGCAGAGCGTATAAAGGAAGGAAAAAGTATAGTGATTTTTCCAGAGGGAGGCGTTCCAGATGATACTTCTATCGTGCTGGATAATTTCAAAAATGGGGCTTTTTCTATGGCGGTGGAGCATCAGGTAGAGATAGTGGTTTACACCTTTGTAGGGTTAAAAGAAATGTTTCCTTTTGATAATAGTAAGGGATATCCTGGCAAGATGAAGGTTTATTTAAATGATATATTAGAGCCTGATACGGATATGGAAACCCTGAAACAGAAGGCTTATGATATGATATTGAAAACAATAGAAAAAAATTAAATTTTGATATGAAACAGCAGGAGCAACAAACCAAGTGGTCGCAGTTTATTCCACTGATAAGTGTATTTTTCTTTTGGGGATTTGTGGCGGCGAGTAATGATATTCTGATCCCTGTATTTAAAAACAGTTTTACGCTTTCGCAGCTGGAATCTCAGTTGGTGAATAATGCTTTCTATGCGGCGTATTTCGTGGGTTCGCTGGTGTTTTTTATCATTTCTATGCGGGGTGATGTTCTCCAAAAATTTGGATACAAAAAAACTCTTGCTTTTGGGCTTTCTATCTCAGCTATGGGCGCATTTTTATTCGTTCCAGCAGCTTCTATGAATAATTATTGGATTTTTCTGACAGCGCTGTTTGTGGTTGGTTTAGGTTTTTCTGTTCAGCAGATAGTAGCCAATCCACTTGCCATAAAAATGGGTAGTCCAGAAACAGGAACACACCGTCTGACGATGGCTGGAGGAATCAATTCGCTGGGAACTACGATAGGGCCGATTATCCTTGGAATTGCGATTTTTGGGAATCAAAATTCTTCATCGAGCCTTAATTTGAATGATGTCAAAATTCCTTTCGTTATTTTAGGATTGGCGTTTCTTTTAGTTGCGGCGTTTTTGATGTTTTCTAAAATAGAAGACCCATCAAAAGAGGAAGAAACCCAAGAGGAAAGCGCAGAGGAAGGATTTAATATATTGAAATACCCACAGCTGATGATGGGAATGCTGGCGATTTTCATTTATGTAGGAGTAGAGGTTTCTATCGTGAGTAATCTTCCTGCTTTGCTCAAAACTTCGGAATTCGGGGGGCTTTTAGAGGAGAATTTAGCGCCGTTTATTTCGCTTTATTGGGGAAGTTTGATGATTGGCCGTTGGAATGGCGGAGTCAATGTATTTGATTTTTCTAAATCTACTAATATGGTTCTGAAATTCATCGTGCCGTTTGTTGCCTTTGGAATTATCATAGGAGCTAATATTCTCAGCGGTAAAGATGTTTCTTCGTTTTATATTTATCCTGTGTGGATAGTTATTTTCGTGCTGATGAGCTTTTTAGGCGGTAAAAACGCAGGGAAAACCCTTATGATTTTTGGTTTGGCTGGGGTTCTGATGATGTTTTTTGGTTTGGTGTATCCAGACAAGGAAACGGCGAGATATTTCTTTATTTCAGGCGGTCTGTTCTGCTCTATCATGTGGCCTGCTATTTTTGACTTGGCGATTACAGGGCTTGGTAAAAACACAGGGAAGGCATCTTCTTTCTTGATAATGATGATTTTGGGTGGTGGGATTATTCCGCTGGTGCAGGGCGCAATTTGTGATTTTGATTTGAAAAACCCGAATGGGATTTTTGGACTTTCGTACACTCATTTTTCATATATTATTCCGTTGTTTTGTTTTGCATATTTGGCATTTTATGGATTTATAACGCCTAAAATATTGAAAAAACAAGGTGCTGCTTAATCATTAAAAATAAAATAAATGTTGTCAAAGAGAAGATTTTGGGTAGGTTTGTTAGTTATTCAGATTCTTCTCTTTTATCTGTTTTCTCGGTGGAGTGGAGCGGTCTATTTCGTTGATTTTCTTTTTGAACAAAAGAAATATCTTTTCCAGTCTATTTTTTCCAAAATCCCTTTTTCGTTAGGGGATGTGGTTTATTTTATTTTGGGGTTGCTTTTGGTTTTTAGCATTTTCAAATTATTTAATTCCAAAACGAGAAAAGTGTATTCGTTACGGCTTTTTAAGGGGCTTAATGTTTTTTATTTCGTTTATCAGTTGGTTTGGGGGATGACTTATTTTCAGCGACCGATTGTTTTGGCTTTGGATGAAAAAGAACCGCAAATTGTAGAAATAAAAGCACTCGCACTGAAATATTTACATCAGGCGAAGCATACCAGAACGCTCGTAAAAGAGGACGGAAAAGGCGTTTTCCAGATTCAGGATTTAGAAAAAATAAAACGAGAAATCCTCTCTCGGCAGAAAAAAATCCCTGCTTTTTTAGGGAATAAAAATTCTACTGAAATTGATAATTTTAAACTAAGTCTATATTCTGGATTTATGAATTATACGGGAGTTCTAGGGTATTACAATCCGTTCAGCACAGAGGCGCAGTATAATTCTCATCTGCCGCACACCTATCTTCCATTTACTTTGTCTCATGAATCCGCCCATCAACTGGGGTTTGCCCGCGAGCAGGAGGCTAATTTTGTGGGGTATTTGGTAGGAATTAGTTCCGAAAATCCAGAACTGAGATACAGCACAGAATATTTTGCCTTAAAGAGTCTGCTCAGAGCTTTGACTACAGAGGATGAAGATTTTGTGAAAACAGTAATAGCGCAATACAGTGACGAAATGAAGAGAGATTATCAGGCGGAGAAAGATTTTGTGGAGGAGTATCAAGGTCCGATGAACGCATTTTTTGCATTTACGAATGACCTGTTTTTGAAGACAAATCAGCAGGAAGGCGCCGTTACTTACAGCTATTTTGTGGATTTATTGGTTCGTTATGAAAGGATGCATCATGACAAATAAAAACCCTCATATTTAGCATATGAGGGCAAAAACACAAATGATGAAAAAATTATTACTTTTAGCAATACCTAACAGGCTTTTTAAAAGGGTGAGCAAAAGTAACAATAAAATTTATAATAAAAAAATAATTTCACGATAAATTGTTTAATTTTTTGATTAAATAAAAATATTTTGAATGAATATCTTTTAAAGGATTTATTTTATAATCTATATGTATGTTTGTTTTTTTGTTTAATTTTTTGTAAAGCAAACAAATTCATATATTTATAAATAAAAAAATAGAAATTTTATAAACAAATTTTGCGTCCTTTCATTCCTTTTTTATGTTATATTTTAAAAAGAATGATGGAAAGAAACCGATAATTTTCTTACTTTTGTCATTATTATTATTGAAAAAAAATTAGAATTATGACTTCAAAAGAAATACGCCAGAAATTTTTAGAGTTTTTTAAAAGCAAAGAGCATGAGATAGTGCCTTCTGCTTCTATCGTTTTGAAAGATGACCCTACGCTGATGTTTTCCAACTCGGGGATGGCTCAGTTTAAGGACTTTTTTCTCGGATACAAAGAACCGAAATCTGTCCGTGTAGCCGATACACAAAAGTGTTTGAGAGCTTCAGGAAAGCATAATGATTTGGATGATGTAGGGCGTGATACCTATCACCATACGATGTTCGAGATGCTGGGAAACTGGTCTTTTGGGGATTATTTCAAAAAAGAAGCGATTGCTTGGGCGTGGGAACTTTTGACCGAAGTTTATAAAATACCGAAAGAAAATCTGTATGTGACGATTTTCGAAGGAGATGCTTCCGAAAACTTGGAAAGAGACCAAGATGCATACGATTTTTGGAAAGAACATATCGACGAAAGCCGAATAATAAACGGAAATAAAAAAGATAATTTCTGGGAAATGGGTGAGCAGGGACCATGTGGACCTTGTTCTGAAATTCATGTGGATTTGAGAAGTGAAGATGAAAAAGCTAGAGTTTCAGGAAAAGATTTGGTAAATAATGACCATCCGCAGGTTGTAGAGATTTGGAATCTTGTATTTATGGAATTCAACCGAAAAGCAGACGGCTCATTAGAAAAATTACCAAAACAGAATGTGGATACAGGGATGGGCTTTGAGCGTCTTTGTATGGCACTTCAGGGGAAATCTTCTAACTATGATACGGATGTTTTTACGCCTTTGATAGAGAAAGTAGAGGAGCTTTCAGGGAAAAAATATACAGGAAAACTGGATGATGAAAAGGATATTGCCATTCGTGTGATTGTAGACCACATTCGTGCGGTTTCTTTTGCTATCGCTGATGGACAGCTTCCTTCCAATGGAGGGGCAGGATATGTTATCAGAAGGATTTTGAGAAGGGCGATCCGCTATGCATTTACTTTCCTTGGGCAGAAAGAACCATTTATTTACAAATTGGTGGCTACCCTTGCTCAGCAGATGGGAGGTGCTTTCCCAGAGCTGGACAAGCAGTATGAATTGATTAAAAATGTAATAAAAGAAGAGGAAAATTCATTCTTGAGAACCCTAGAACAAGGGCTTCTGATGCTCGATACAATGATGAATAATGCAACTGAAAAAGTGATTTCAGGAAGCAAGGCGTTTGAGCTGTATGACACTTATGGTTTCCCGATAGACCTTACGGCGCTTATTCTCACAGAGAAAGGTTTCACTTTGGACGAAAAAGGCTTTGAAGAGGAATTACAAAAACAAAAAGAGCGCTCTCGTGCTGCGGCACAGATGAAAACTGATGACTGGGTAGTTCTTCGTGAGGATGATGAGGAAGAATTCATTGGGTATGATGTTTTGGAGGGAATCGTTCGTGTGACCAAATACAGAAAAGTAGAAAGCCAAAAGGATGGAACGCTTTATCATTTGGTGTTTAATGTCACTCCGTTTTATCCAGAAGGAGGAGGGCAGGTAGGAGACAAAGGTCTTTTGGTTTCTGCAAATGGCGATGTTACCTATATCATTGATACTAAGAAAGAAAACAACTTGATAATTCATCTTTCTGAAACTTTACCAACGAATATAGATGAACCACTGAAGGCGGAAGTGAAAGGAAGAATCCTTGCAGAGGCAAATCACTCGGCTACGCACTTGCTGCATCAGGCTCTTAGAGAGGTTTTGGGAACGCATGTGGAGCAGAGAGGTTCTCGTGTAGATACACAGTCTCTGAGATTTGACTTTTCTCATTTCCAAAAAATGAACGATGAGGAAATCTGCGAAGTAGAAAAAAGAGTAAATGACCGAATTCACCAGAAAATAGCTCTTCAAGAGCATAGAAATATCACCATGCAGCAGGCGATGGATGCTGGTGCGATGGCGCTTTTCGGGGAGAAATACGGAGACAGAGTTCGTATGATTCAGTTTGGAGAAAGTAAAGAACTTTGTGGTGGAACGCATGTTAAAAATACATCGGATATTTGGTATTTCAAAATCGTTTCCGAAGGAGCTGTAGCAGCAGGAATTCGCCGTGTGGAGGCCATTACGAGAGATAGAGTGAGACAGTATTTCTCTGATTTGGAAGAACAAACGGATAAACTTTCAGAGCTACTGAAATCCAAAGATTTGGTAAAACATGTAGAAAAATTATTGGAAGAAAATAATGCTCTGAAAGCTGAAATAGAAGCTTTGAAAAAAGAAAAAGCAAAAGTAGAAATCCAAAACTGGAAGAACGATTTTCTAGACAAAGGCGACAAAAAACTTCTGGTAAAGAGAACATCTCTGGATGCAGGAACGGTGAAAGATATTGTCTTCCAGCTGAAAAAAGAAGTTCCGCAGTCTGTGGTAGTTATCCTTTCTGATGCAGGAGAAAAACCAATGCTTACGGTAGGGGTTTCGGCTGATATTGAGGATAAATATCATGCAGGAAACATTGTGAAAGACCTTGCGAAAGAAATCCAAGGTGGCGGCGGTGGAAACCCTGGTTTTGCTACTGCGGGCGGAAAAAACCTAGACGGTCTAGCCAATGCAGAGAAAAAAGCATTAGAACTATAAAAAGAAAAAGCTCCTTCAAAAAGGAGCTTTTTTTATTTTTTCTTGTTGAAAACTACATCTATCAAAACACCAGAGATGATGATAATTACGCCCGCAATTAGTGAGAAAGTCAGGGTTTCATCGAATAGTCCCACGCTTATCATCACGGCTACCACAGGCTCCACAGCTCCCATGATGGCGGTAGGTGTAGAACCAATATATTTAATGGCATAAACCAGCGAAACCACTGATAAAGCCGTAGTTATCAGCGAGAATAAAGCCAAATGAGTGCCGATTTCCAGAGAAGGAATAGCGACACTATTTCCTAAAACAAGTGTTTTAACGAGGAAAAACAACGACGCAAATACCATTGAATAAAAAGAAACTTTCACACCAGAAGCATTGATTTTAGTTTTATTGACAATAATCATATACAAAGCATACATCAATGCACCCAGTAGCGAAACAAAAAGTCCGATGTAGATGGAGTTAATTCCAAAATTATCTTTATCATCATTGTTTTTAGGTTTAATACTTAAAACGGCCACTCCCACGACTACGACAATCAGCGAAATGGTGGTAGCAAGCGTTATTTTTTCTTTAAAAAATATTCCCAAAATAAGGGCAACCATAATGGGATAAATGAAAAATATAGTAGAAGCAATCCCAGGGCTCAGAAAATCATACGCTATAAACAGAAATTCCGCCGATAGAGCGTAGAAAAGCCCTAAAATGCTTAAAACAATGCCTTCTTTTAAATTGATTTTTACGCTTTCTTTTTGACAGAAAACCAAATATCCCAAAATTAGGATTGCCGCAATCAAAAACCGATAAAATAAAGCGGTATCTACAGAGAAAAAATCCAGTTTTTTCAATGGAATCATAAAAAGCGGAATCATTCCGTAAGTAAGCGCCGAAACGAGGGCAAATAAATACCCTTTTAGTGTATCACTCATTGTTTAGATGGTTTTAAAATTTGTCCATTTTTGGGCAAATAATTCCGCAAAAATAGGAAAAACCAATCAGATAACTTTTAAAAAGAAGTCAAGAATGTTAAAAAACCTAAGATAACCCCTGTAGCATTTGGTATGATTAAGATATAATCTTTTTTCGGCTCCTTTGTCCAGCCATAAATAACCCAAATCAAACAAGAAATGGAAGCAAATAAAGGCTGCCATGGCTGTCCTTTTTCTCCCTGTAAATTTGCGATAATCTGTGGAATATAAGCGATAAACACAGCAATTCCAATAAAAGCTCCAATGGAACCTATGAAAGTATTTATTTTTTTCTTTGTCATAAAGTTTTATTTTTATTTCCTTTTTAAAATCTTATTTTCTTCATATCCCTAATAAATTAGGATAAGCAAGTGCAAATTTAAAAAAAATAAAAACAAAAAAACGCCCTTTAAGAGGCGTTTTTTTATTGTAATTTAAGAAGTTTTGGAAAAAGGATGTTGTTTTCAAGATGGATGTAGAGCTGTAGATATTCATCAAACTCATTGAGCATCTGGAATGTAACTCTGTATGTAGTGCAGGCACCTTCGGGAGGCGTGAAATCATCCGAAACTCTCGCAATCTCCTCAAATCTTTCTTTTTCTGTTTGATAGACCGCTTGTAGTTTTTCTATGTAAGCTTGTAAATCTCCACCGAATGCAGTCTCAGGATTTTGCTCTTTTTCTCTGATGTATGGGAAGAGTTTTTCCTCGGTATCTCTCAGATGTACGATGAGATTTTGAGAAGAAAGGGTGAATAATTCATTGATTTTGAATAATTCTGGATGTCTCTCGCCATGAACTCGGCAGAGTTTATCCAAAAACTGAAGCAGATAGATAGATTTTTCCTGAATATATTCGTGGTGAACTTCCTTGATGTAATCAGCCAAATCAGTAAGAGACCAATTATTAAAATCATTTTCTTCCGCTGTTCCCTGTGGTGTGTTTTTCAGGTCTTCGTAGATAGGAGCAGGGTCTAAATCTTTCATTCTGCAAGTTTCCTCTATTGTTCTACCGCCTTTGCAGCAGAAGTTTATCCCATATTTTTTGAAAACAGCCGCTGTACGGAAATTTTCCGCGACATATTCGCCGATGGTTTTTTCTTGTAATTGATTCATAAAATAAAAAATTTGAATACAAAGTTACTAATTTAGAATCAATAAAAAAAGGACTGCAATTCGCAATCCTTTTTTGGTAAATATTTAAGTCTAAAACTTCCATCCTAATGTAAGGATAAGATGTCCTTTTTGGTTCTTTGCATTAGAAACGATGCTGGTATCACTTATGCTGTAGTTCCCTACGCTGGTCTTGCTGTCTCTATTAAAATAACTTCCTGCAAAGAACGGATTGCTATATTCATGAGTTCTGTACTGATAAGAAGCATCTATGTAGAATAGTTTGAAATCATATCCTATTCCCCCTGAAATCACCTGTGTTTTTCCTACAATGTAGTTGGATAATTTTCCATTTACTACATTCGCATTATTGTCAAACATTTTTTCTGTATGATCTTTGAATGGGCTAGTAGTGAAGGCGTATCCACCTCTTATTCGGAAAGATTTTATTCTGTATTCGCCTCCTAGTCTTACTTCGTGCTGAGCCTTGTAGGTAGACTCATAGAAATTATTCAGCTGAACATCTGCTGCACCACCACCGAAATTAGGTTTGCCTAAATCTACTCTATAATCAACATTAAAGGCAAAATGTTTATTAGGGATAAAAGCCCCACTCAGTGTTAATTTAGTCGGAGTTCTGAAAGTGCGACTTTCTGTGTAGCTGTTCTGAGAGAGATTCAAACCATTTTTTGAATAAAAATTGTACTCTCTGTCTATGCTGTACCATGTAGGAGATTCTATGGAAGCCCCTAGTCTAACAGCATTGCTCAATTTCCCTATTACCCCAAGAGATAGCGAAAACCCATCAGCATCCTCTATGTAAGGAGTATTTTGTCTGGAGAAATATTTTGCTTTTCCTGTATTTAATGAGGAAACTTTAACTTCATTATACTGCTCTATATTCACAGAGGAGAAATTCACTGCTGCTCCTATGTATAGTTTGTTGTCATAATTTCCACCAATACCTAAGTTCAGCTTAGAACGATGTCCTATGGTCTCATACAAATGCCCTTCGAATATGTTGTAGTCTGTAATGGGTTTATTTTTATCATCATCTTGATGTATAGCTGATGTTATATTTGCATTTCCTGGAGATTGTAATTTATCACTTACATTTTGAGTAACATAGTTAATTCCTACATTTACAAACTTCCATGCATTCTGTTCATTTGACTGAAAAGATAATACTCCGCTGGCGTTCCCTAAATTAGCCTTGCTTATGTTTTGGCTTGTAGATTTTCCTGCTAGACTAGCTGTAGACTTATTGGAATTGATAGAAAGTGAAGCACTTACATCATCTGTGATGAATACTCCCAAACCAGCAGGGTTGGTGTTTAGCACAGAGGCATCTCCTCCCAATGCTCCCATAGAACCTGCCATTGCGTTATATCTTGCAGTTCCTAGGGAAGATATATTGTCGTAAATTGTAGAGGTATTTCTGATGATAGAAACATCTTGAGCAAAGAACAATGCACTTGCTGAAATACCTGCTAATATTGAAATTTTCTTTGTCATTTTTTACAATAATTTTAAAGTTTTACCAGTTAGATCTTCTTCCAAAACCACCATTTCCGCTAGTGGAACTGCCACTATTTCCTCCATTGTTTGATGAAGAATTATTATCTCTCCAAGTGTTGTTTTGTCGTTGATATCGCTCTATATCGGAGTTATGATTTCCCCAGTCAGATGATCTGTCAAAACCATTATTTGGTCTATTCATCTGGTTGTTGCTTCTATTAAATCCACCATTGTTAGGTGTGTAGGTTCTGCCACGATAGGAGTTATCATTTCCTCTGTAGATTTCATCTGGGTCGCTTCTTCTGTAAGTTTTCGCAGGTCTGTAATAACGAGGATTGTAATAATAATCATCATAGTAACCACGATAATATGGATTGTAGTAATAAGGGTTATAGTAATAATTATTATAGTAATAAGGGCTGTATCCCCAGTAGTTATAATTCCAATAAGGGTTGTAATAATAGTTATAATTGTAACTCCACGGACTCATTCCCCACGAGAAACCTAATCCCCATCCTGAAGAGCGAGGGTAGCCGAAATACGAATTATAATACCCGAAATAATATGGCGAATAAAAACTGCTGTAATAAGGATAACCCCAAGAAGAATAATTATCATAGTAGAAATTATTTTGCGTTCCTGCATAAGTTCCCCAGTCGGAGCTGGAAGAGATTCTTTGGCTGTCTCCGCCCCAGTTTTTGTTGCTGTATTTTTGGTTTTGGAGCTGTTGGTTTTTCTGAGCTTGTCCGATGATTCCTGTTTGATTATTATCATCCTCAAAACCAGCTCTTTCGTCCATATCATAGTAGTCAGGCTCCTGCCATGCTATTTTTCTTTCTATTTTGTCTGTTGCAGGGTCGTAATAGATACCATCTGTCTCTGTATATCCAGACTGGATACCACAAGAAACCAAAAATAATCCACTAGCCAAAGCCAAGGCTGTTTTGGAGACAAAAGGGATTATTGTATCAGAAAATGTATTATTTTTCATATCAAATGGTTTAATGTTAATTACTATATTTGCAAAATTATTACCAAAATTATACCAAAAATCATATTGGAGTAATTCTGAATAATGATTTTTATCAGTAAAAATAAAAAAATATTTTAATATTTATGGCAAAATTAACTTCAAGAGCAGAAGATTATAGTAAATGGTATAACGAACTTATCGTAGGAGCAGACCTAGCGGAGAACTCAGGTGTTCGCGGCTGTATGGTTATCAAGCCGTATGGATACGCCATTTGGGAAAAGATGAGAGATGAGCTGGACAGAAGATTTAAGGAAACAGGACACCAAAACGCTTATTTCCCTATTTTTGTTCCGAAAAGTTTGTTCGAAGCAGAAGAGAAAAACGCAGAGGGATTTGCTAAAGAATGTGCGGTAGTTACGCACTATCGTTTGAAAACAGACCCAGAAAATCCATCAAAACTTATCGTAGATCCAGAAGCAAAATTGGAGGAAGAACTTATCGTTCGTCCTACTTCGGAGGCGATTATTTGGAATACTTATAAAAACTGGATTCAGTCTTATAGAGACCTTCCAATACTTATTAACCAATGGGCGAATGTGGTTCGATGGGAGATGAGAACGCGCCCGTTCCTTCGTACTTCGGAATTTCTTTGGCAGGAAGGGCACACGGCTCACGCCACTAAAGAAGAAGCAGAAGCAGAAGCAAAACAGATGATGGAAGTCTATGCCGACTTCTCCGAGAAGATGATGGCTGTGCCGGTAGTTCGCGGACTGAAATCTCCAAGCGAGAGATTCGCAGGAGCAGACGAAACTTATTGTATAGAAGCGATGATGCAGGACGGAAAGGCGCTTCAGGCAGGGACTTCGCACTTTTTAGGACAAAACTTCGCAAAAGCATTCGATGTGAAATTTACAAACAGCGAAGGTAAAATAGAATACGCATGGGCATCATCATGGGGAGTATCTACCCGATTGATGGGAGCGCTTATCATGTCGCATTCAGATGATTTCGGATTGGTTCTACCGCCGAAACTTGCACCGATACAAGTAGTTATCGTGCCGATATTCAAAGGCGAGGAGCAATTAGCCCAAATCGATGAGGTGGCTTTCGGAATTAGTGAAAAACTGAAAGCGCTGGGAATTTCTGTAAAGTATGACAACCGCGCTACGCACAAACCAGGCTGGAAATTCGCAGAATACGAGCTAAAAGGTGTGCCGGTGAGAATAGCCATAGGGCCGAAGGATTTAGAAAACGGCATGGTGGAAATCGCAAGGAGAGATACGCTGAGCAAAGAAACTCAGCCGATAGCAGGGGTGGAGAATTACATTCACCAGCTTCTTACGAAAATTCAGGAAGACATCTACCAGCGCGCGCTTAACTTCCGAAACGAAAACATTACAAAAGTGGATACCTACGAGGAGTTCAAAAAAGTTTTGGAGGAAAAAGGTGGTTTCATCGCAGCTCACTGGGATGGAACGGAGGAAGAAGAGGAACGCATCAAGGAGGAAACCAAAGCTACCATACGATGTATCCCGCTGGATGCTGTGGAGGAAGACGGTGTGTCCCTTATTTCAGGGAAACCTTCTAAACGCAGGGTTCTTTTCGCTAAGGCATACTAAAAAATATAAAACTGCTCTCTATCAGGGCAGTTTTTTTGTTTTTAAGAAGATGGATTTTCGTTGATTAGGTTTTCCCATCTTTGTATGATTTTTAAAATCGCATCACGATTTTTTTTGCTTTTGATGAAAGTGGGAAGTTTAGCCACCAATGACATACCTTCTCGCTCACGGAGGTCGGAAGAAACATAATCCTCTATTACCTTTATATGGAGTGTATTTTCTGCCCAAAAGAGATTTTCCCGCACATTTTCTTGAAAAATAAGGCAGCCCAAAAATATAATCACATTTTAGTCCATCTTTATTTGGGTTTATTTTGTTGTAGGTTTCTTCATAGTGAGGTTTTATGGATAATGGAAAAGAGCAATTTTGACATTTGATGAGAACTTCATCCATTTTGTTTTTCATTCCGTGCTGTTCGTTGTGAATGGCCGTGCCGCAGTTTGGACAGTTTAACTTGATAACAGCTGTAAAAGACAGCAAGTCTTCACTTTTCTTTTCGTATCCACAATGATAGCAGTGGACTAGGTGTCCATCAGGCGTTATAATAGCAGAATTATGGCATTCAGGACAAACAACCCAAGCGCCTTCTTTCCATATTTTTATGTGTTTTTCTTGATAACGCTTCATTTTATGCGAAATTATTTCTTTTTCCCAGAAAAGAACCCGAATTTTTCTAAAGGCACTATCAGGGACAGCATCCAGTAATGCTTGTTGGTTTTTCCTTTTTCGGACTGCATGTAGTACATCAGCTGTGGAGTGAGCCAGCTTAGACTTACGCTTGACCCTACATAAACTCTGTTTCGTAATTTTCCGTTTTCTAGATTTATGTAGATTTCATCATGGGCATAGAGGCTTACAGGAATGTCTTTGACTTTTATTTTGTAGTTTAATCCTAATCTATTTCTGTAAGTAGCGGTACTACTTGCGTAGTTTTTTATCTGATAGTAGTACATATTTCTGTCAGTAATGGACAGTTTATTACTGATAGGCAAGGTGAAAGTGGCATAAGCCATAATCTGGTGCTCTGCGTTTTCGCTCTTGGATTCATAATCTTGAAAAAAAGCATAACCAGGCGTCAGCGAGATGTATTTATTAATTGTAAATGTCGGCAAAACCCTTGCAATGTACGAGTTGTCAGTCGGGCTGTATCCACCGAAGGTCGTGAGTTTTCCTAAATTTCCCATATTTGCGGTAAAACCTACTACTACGAAAGAATGCGGCGCATCTATCGCCTGTGATTTTAGGGAAGTATAAATGGAAAGGGTAAAAAATAATATAATGATTTTCAGTCGATTCATTTTATTAAAATTTACCACAAAGATAACGAAAATGAAAAATCAAAACATTTGTTTAATGAAAGAAATTCCAAATCTGTGTAACGATAAAACATACTATAAACCCATATAAAACAGGAAGAAAAGTAGCGATGCTTGTCCATTTTTTGCTTCCAGTTTCTTTATAAATGGTGTAAATAGTGGTACTGCATGGGTTGTGCAGCAGACTAAACAGCATGAGATTTATAGCAGTGAGGGTAGTCCATCCTCCCATTTGCAGAATTGAGGCGATTTCGTTATCCGAAGTTTCAAATAACACACCTGCCAAGGCATCATTTCCTAAGGTTAAAGAAGTGAGCATCAATATCGTAGGAATTACGATTTCGTTGGCAGGAATAGCCAAGATGTAAGCCAAAAGAATCACTCCATTCAGCCCTAAAAACAGCCCGAAAGGCTCCAGTCCGTCTATCATCCATAGAGCAAGTGGGTGACCGCCGATGCTGATATTGGAAATCAACCAAATAGCGGCTCCCGCAGGAACAGCGAAGACTATGGCTCTCCATAGGACTATCAGCGTTCTGTCTATCAGAGAAGTGTATATCGTTTGCCATATTTGTGGAGGTCTGTAAGGCGGCAGTTCCAATGTGAAAAACGAAGCCTCTCCTTTGAGCAATGTTCTCGATAAAAGCCAAGAAGTGAAGAAGGTAAATGCAATTCCTAAAATCACAATACTTACGACAGCAAGCATAGAAACAAGTCCTGACCACTGCTCAGGGACTAATATCCCTATGAATAGGGTAGCCATAAGAATCTGCGTGCCCCATCTTCCGTTACATAGCGCAAAATTATTCGTGATGATAGCGATGAGTTTTTCCCTAGGGCTGTTGATGATTCTAGTAGCCACCACACCAGCAGCATTACACCCAAAGCCCATACTCATAGTGAGCGCTTGTTTCCCATGGGCGCCTGTTTTTCTGAAAATTCTATCCAAATTAAAAGCCACTCTCGGCAAATAACCGAAATCTTCCAAAAGGGTAAATAATGGGAAAAATATCGCCATAGGAGGGAGCATCACGGAAACAACCCAAGCCGTGGCAAGATAGATACCATCTATCAGTAATCCGCTCAGCCACCAAGGGAAATTAAGCTCATTGGCACCAGTTTTTAGAAAAGGATAAATTTTCTCTAAAAGTAGGAAAGAGAGAAATTCCGATGGGTAGTTAGCCCCGATGATAGTCAGCCATAAAACCAAACTCAATAAAAGAAACATTATCCCAAAGCCCCATATTCTATGCGTAACCAGATTGTCTATCATTCGTTCTATACGGAATAATCTCGGTGATTCAGTAGAAGATACGGATGACTGTATGATTTTAGCAGCTTCGGCATAGAGATTTTCTATCCGTTCATCATGGTAGTTTTTAGGGAAGTCGGTTTTACATTCTTCCACTAAATGATGTATCGGCTCAAAATTTTCAGAATTGATACGAGTAGATATCATTCCTTTTTTTAATTCTTCTGTGAGATTTTTATTTCCCTCTAATAATCTAGCAGCTATCCATTCGGTATTGTCAAGCTCTGGGTCAAGCTGTGAGAGGTGCTTAGCAACTTTTTCCACCGAGTTTTTTACTATTTCGGTAGGCTTTATGAAAGATTTTTTCTTTGTGGTAATCTCTCCTTTTGCCATTTTATGAATTGTAGATAGAAGTTCAGGTATTCCATCTTTAGACCTTGCGCTGGTGCCTATCACAGGAATTCCCAAGTCGCGGGATAGTGTGCGGGTGTCAATTTCGGTGCCGTGTTTTTTCGCTTCATCCATTAGATTAAGACAAAGAATCACATTATCTGAAACTTCCATCACTTGCAGTAAAAGGCTAAAATGCCTCTGCATACGCCCTGCATCCACCACCACTATGGTGATATCAGGTTTCCCAAATAAAATAAAATCTCTGGCAGCCTCCTCATCATCAGAAGTGGAAAGCAGTGAATAAGTGCCGGGCAGGTCTACGATTTTGAAGGTGTTTTGCTGATAAGAAAAATACCCTTCGGAGTGTGTTACCGTTTTGCCAGGCCAGTTTCCTGTATGCTGTTTTAGCCCTGTTAAAGCATTGAAAATAGTGCTTTTCCCTGTGTTGGGATTTCCAGCAAGGGCTATTGTAAACTGTGTATTCTCGGCGTTTTCTCCCAGCTTTTTTAGTTGGCTGGCTGTATTGAGTTCGCAGACTTGGCAGGTTGATTTCATTTCAGTTTAACTTTAACTTTTAATCTCTATCAGAATGTATTTAGAGTCTTCTTTTCGTAAGGCAATCAGCGTGTTATGAATATTGTAGGCGATAGGGTCACCCAGCGGACTGATGTTTTGGATATGAATTTCAGCGCCTTTGATGAATCCTAAATCTAAAAACCGCTGTCTGATTTCTCCTTTGCATTCCGGAGAAATCCCTAAAACTACACCTTTTTGACCTGTTTTTAACGAACCTAAATCCATTCAAATTATTTTATTGTCCAAATTTACAAAATTAGATTAACCTAACAAATCAAAAATAATTGAATTTTATAAAATCAATTTAATTTAAAAAGATGTTTATATCTTTGGCGGAAATTTTTTAGCGATGGACAAAAAGGACTATCAAGAGGCGCTGGAATGGCTTTTTAAACAAACGCCCAACTATCAGGAAAATGGAAAAAAAGCCTACAAACCAGGGCTGGATAATATAAAAAAACTCTGTGATTACTGGGGAAATCCACAGGATAAGATAAAAACTATCCATATCGGCGGAACCAATGGGAAGGGCTCTACGAGCAATATGCTGGCTTCTATTTTGCAGGAGGCTGGCTACAAGGTTGGGATTTATAACTCGCCTCATTTAGTGGAGTTTACAGAGCGGGTGAAAATCAATGGAGAGGAGGCGGACAAGGAGTTTGTGTATCAGTTTATTCAAAAATTAAAGCAAATCCCAGAGCAGATTTTGCCTTCTTTTTTTGAATTTACGACCATCATGGCGTTTGAGTATTTTTATCAAAACGAGGTGGATTTTGCCATCATCGAGGTTGGTCTCGGCGGACGGCTGGATTCCACTAACATAATCACTCCGCTGGTTTCGGCGATTACGAATGTCCAGCTTGACCATCAGGATATTTTGGGCGAAACGCTGGAGCAGATAGCTGCGGAAAAGACAGGAATTATCAAAGAAAATGTTCCGATAATTTCTGGTGATGAGAATATTTTGGTTAAAAATATAATTCGTGAAAAAGCCGATGCAGTGGGAACGGAATTTATAGATGCTACGGAGGTAAGAACGGATTTGGAAACGGATTTGAAGGGCAACTATCAGCGAAAAAACATCCGTGTGGTTTTGGCTTTGGTGGAGGCTTTGAGGAAGAAAAATATTTCTATTTCGGATGAAAATATTCACGATGGACTGCTTCATGTTCAGAAAAATACAGGGTTCATCGGTCGCTGGTTTGAGTTTTCTAAAAATCCACTGACTATCTGCGATACAGGGCATAATAAAGCGGGGCTGGATATGGTGTTTAGCCAGTTGGCCGAATATCAGTGTCATAAACACATTGTTTTAGGTTTTGTTCAGGAAAAGAATATTGATGAGGTTCTGAAAATTCTTCCTCGTGATGCTCATTATTATTTTGTAAAACCAGCAATTTACAGGGGAAGACACCCGAAAGATTATGAAAATTTGCTGGTGGAGGCAGGAGTAGATTTTAAAATTTTTGATAGCGTGGAGGAGGGATATCAGTCTGCAAAAGCCGTCTGCAAGGAGGATGAGATGATTTTTATAGGGGGAAGTAATTTTGTAGTTGGAGATTTTTTAGAAAAAAATTTGGAGGTTAAATAAAAATCCGTATATTTGCACCACTCAAATGAGGGCGGTTAGCTCAGTTGGTTCAGAGCATCTGGTTTACACCCAGAGGGTCGGGGGTTCGAATCCCTCACCGCCCACAGATAGGGTTCTTAGCTCAGTTGGTTCAGAGCATCTGGTTTACACCCAGAGGGTCAGGGGTTCGAATCCCTTAGAACCCACAAAAATCCAAGATTTTTATAAGTCTTGGATTTTTTTATGCATTTTTCTCTTGGCTATTTTGTTAGATATAAAATTTATGTTTGGCGTTTTCAATAGATATAATATTTTATAATTCACTAAAACAAAAAGTACTCAAAAAGTAATTGTATCAAGCAAAATATTCTTTATCTTTGGAATAAATTTAAATAAGTTAGAAAATGAAAAGATTTTTTATTGTATCGGCGTTTGCTCTTTGTCAGGGCATCTATGCACAGTCGCAGGGGGTGGTTTATTTTGATGAGGAGTGGAACATCATCAAGGATAAGAAAAAAGCATCTTTTTACCGAGAGACTACCAAGCAGGGAGATTATTATTTAGTCAAAGATTATTATATCAATGGGACTTTGCAGATGGAGGGGGTAACTTCGGATAAAACGCCTAATCAGGAAGTTTTTGAGGGGAAAGTTACATGGTACTATCCAGATGGGCAGGTGAGTACAGTGTCACATTTCTCAAAAGGAACTCAGGTAGGGGAGCATAAAAGTTACCAAGAAGATGGCCGCATTGTCCAAGATTTTATTTATAAAAATGATTCTATATTCAACGGTAAATCATATGGTTATGAAAACGAATATCAAAATAATATGATTACCGAGTTCAAGAATGGAGATGTAGTAAAGACAATAGTCTATGGAAAATCACTACAGGGAATTCGTTTTGAAGGAATCTACGCAGGAGGAGAGCCTTATACTGCTTCGGAAGTCAAATTCTACGATGAGAACGGGAAATATATAGGCAGCCAAAAGATAAATAAAAACGGTGTTTATACAGGGATAAATGTAAAATATTACGCAAGTCCTATGAAAGTTTCTTGTATCGAAAACTTTTCAGGACAATCGACAATTTACGATATGCCTACCGAATCCAAATGCTACTACGGAAACGGCAAGCTGAAAAAAACTTACAAGTCAAACGGAAAAACGGCTACCGAAATCGTATATGATGAAAACGGCAAGAGAATAGGAAGCCTAGAGTACAGATATGACAAGGAAATGGACTGGATGGCGCCTTATAACGGCGAAAAGATAGAAATAGATTTGTATGAAAGAACAAAAAAAATAACCTCTATTCTTACCTATAAAAATGGAAAAGGTACAGAAGGAAAATTTTTTGACCAAGATGGAGAATTACAAAACCAATATTTCTATGATGATGAAGGAGAAGCTAAAGAAATATGGAGTTTCGGCGATGGCGGGAAACAAGTTCTTACTTACAGAGATGGACTTCCGTATAATGGCAGTGTTATAGAGGGAGGATCTCAGTCTACTTATAAAGATGGTGTTCTGATGGAGACCAAAGAAACAGATTTGGATGGAAATATCATGTTTGAGAAGAAATATGATGAAGGAAAAAATGTTTATGATGTGAAAGTGTATTCGGGGGGCAGACCTAAATATTTTTATACAATGAATAATGATGCAGATGCTGCTTTCTCTGCGGAAATAACGCCTTTCGATGACAAAGGAAAACCAATGAGTAAAATAGTTGTAAAAGATGGAAAGATAGAAAAAGGGGTGCTGAAACTAAAATCCTATGCGGATGCAGAAACTGTCGAATATAGCAAAAAAGGAAAATGGTATCTGAGAAGAACCTATGTAGAGAAGGAATTAGTAAAAGAAGAGAAATATAAGAGCGAAGGGGATTATTCAGATTACTTTGAAATATATGAAGATATGCTCCGCTATGAGTAAATAAAAAATAGTCAAGAATTTTCTTGACTATTTTTTTTATTTGTAAGCTGGGAAATCTATAGTAGTTGTAGGGAATGGGATAATGATATTATTAGCCCTAAATTTCTCTAAAATAGACTTTCTTATTTCGCTTTTCGTGTGAGAAATATGAAAAGGGTCATCAGAAAAGAAATAAAGCCTAAGATTGAGAGAAGAATCCGCAAAATCATTCAGTCTGATATACGGCTCCCTCTCTTTAGAAATATCAGGGTTTTCCTTGGCTGCTTCTACAAGGAGGACTTCTACCGTTTTCATATCTGTCTTATAGTCCACGCCTATATCTATGAAGAAGGCATTGGCAGCATCATGAGATGAATAATTGGTAAGCTTGTCCTTGGTAAGGTATGAGTTAGGGAAAACAATGGTTTTTCGGTCTGTTGTGAGAATTTTAGTGGTTCTCATGCTTATTTGCTCTACTCTGCCCATTACGCCGTTCATATCAAGGACATCTCCCACACGGACACTTTTGTCTAATAAAATAATAACTCCAGAAATAAAGTCTAAAAATAAGTTTTGAAGTCCAAGACCTATCCCTACCAAGACCGCACTAGATCCTACCAAAAACGGAGAGATATTTACGCCTAAAATCCTCATGACAATCAGGAAAGTGACAATGACTATTCCGTAATATACAATCTGGTGAAGGGCATATCTAGTTCCTTTGTCTACCTGTGATGAGCGCCTGTAAAAGATTTTTTTAGAAATTTTCTCAACAATATATGAGACACAAATCACCACAGCAACTCCTATTACCTGATACATGTGTAGTGTATAGGTGTGGATAGAAAGTATCGGATATTCTAAAAATTCTTTTAAGCTCATTTTATCGTTTTTTTATTTTATTTCTGAAATAACATTTACAGTTTCTTCTAAGAATAAATCTCGTTTCAGGTTTTTAAGCCAAGATTCGCTTTTTTTCGCGAAAACTTCATCTTTCTTACCTCTCGCTTGTTCATCTTTGTGAAGTGTGAAAACCAGCTTGTTATCGTACTTAGATAAAGATTTGAATTTTTTAATCTGATCTTTTCTTGATTTCATCAGTTTATTAAACTTATTTAAGTTCAATGTGATTTTTTCTTCTTTATCTAGTTTTTCTCTCCATTGTGCCGATTCTAGAAGCAGCTGATAATTAGAGTTTTTACTCATTCTGTTTTGGCTGTTTTTTTGTAAGCTAGAGATATTCAGCGTTCCCACAGGAGTGAATCTCGTAGTAGGAATCTGATCCCACGGAAGGGCATTATCTCTATATCTTTCTCCGATTTCGGAGTAAGAGAAAAAGTCATTCATCGGTATGTCAGCATCTACACCTTTTAGCTGAGTAGATTTTCCATTGACTCTATAGAATTTTTGGATAGTCAGTTTTATAGAACCGAAATCATCCGTAGAATTCATGAAGCGGTTTAGGTCTGCAAAGGTCTGCACAGTTCCCTTTCCGTAGGAGTGTGGCGAACCTACAACCACGGCTCTTCCGTAGTCTTTCATTGCTCCTGCTAGAATTTCGGATGCAGAGGCGGAGAACTCATTTTGCATAATCACTAGAGGACCTTCCCATACTGGTGAATTGGTTTTGTTTCTTAAAATGTTGATTCTTCCATTAGGGTCTTTTATCTGTACCACAGGTCCGTTTTTCATGAAAAGCCCTACGATGTCTACGACTTCCGTAAGTGAGCCGCCTCCGTTGTTTCTCACATCTAGGATTATTCCTTTAATGTTTTGAGATTTCAGTTTTACGATTTCGGCTTTCACATCATCAGATGCATTTCTACCATTCGGGTCATCAAAATCAGCGTTAAAGCTTGGAAGGTAGATATATCCGTATTTTTCGCCCTTTGGTGAATTTACGATGACACTTCTCGCGAAAGTATCCTCTATGGAAACTTCCTCACGGATGAGTTTTACTTCTTTTACGCTGCCGTCTTTTTTCTGCAAAGTGAGAGTCACTTCTGTGCCTTTTTCTCCACGGATGAGCCTTACAGCTTCATCTACCAGCATTCCTACTACATTGACAGCCTCTTCGTTTGGCTTAGACTTTACTTTTAGGATTTTATCCCCTTCGGATATTTGTTTAGATTTCCATGCTGGCGCGCCCACTACCAAAGGTCCCATGTAGAGATTTCCTTTTTTCTCTTGAATCTGCGCACCGATTCCGATCACTTTTCCAGCAAAACTGGTATCAAAATCCTCTTTGTCCTTTGGAGAAAAATAGTTAGTATGTGGGTCAAACACCTCTGTATAGGCATTCATATACACGCTGAACCAGTCCATTTTCTTTCTCTTTTGGAATCTCTTGAAAGTGTGGGAGATAAGGTCTTTAATCTCCTTGGTAGCTTTTATTTTTTTCTCTTCTAGAGAGAGTTTTTTCACATTGATGGTATCTTTCAGTTTATGAGCGATGACAGAGTCTTTTTTTTCCTGCTGAAGCTCTTCTTTGCTGGTCATCGTTTCTATTTCCTGAAGGATATTGTATTTGATATATCTTTTCCACTCGTTATAGAGTTCCTGTTTATCAGCAGGAGCTTTTTTTAGTTTTGGTTCTAGGATAAGCTCATCATCTTCGTTTAAATCAATAGGTTTGCTTAGGATGTCCTGAGTCATTTTATCAATTTCGCTTACTCTCTGATAGAGCCTGTCTATGGTCTGTTTGTAGAAAACCAAGTTCCCGTTATTGAGATAGTCATCAAGCTGGTTTTTGTGTTTCTCAAATTCATCCATATCCGACTGCAGAAAATATCTTTTTGCAGGGTCTATCGTCTCGAAGTAACTTTTGTAAACCTCGCGAGAAAAGGCATCATTTATCGGTTTTGGCTGATAATGTACATGTGCAAGTGCATTCTTTACATTTATCATGATGATGTGCATTTTTTCATCATCATTTTTAGGCGCATTGAAGCAGAACATCAAGGTCATCAATGGAGCTGCGAACAATATTTTATTAAATTTAAATAACTTTTTAAGCATTTTTTGCACTGATTTTAATTCAAGAAAATTTTTAACTTACAAATTTAATATCTTATTTTAAACTAGACCTAAATTTTCGTTATTTTTGTTGAAATTTTTTAAAGATAATGAATAGGCAAGATAAAAAACCATTGATTTTGGTAACGAATGATGATGGAATCACCGCACCAGGGATTAGAAAACTCGTAGAATTTATGAACGAAATAGGGGAAGTGGTCGTAGTAGCGCCAGATTCTCCGCAGAGTGGCAAGGGACACGCCATCACGATAAATTCTACCCTGATGGTGGAAGAGATAAGAATGGAAGGCGTACAGCGGGACTTTGCGTGCAGCGGGACGCCTGTGGACTGCGTAAAATTGGCTTTGGATAAGGTTCTTCCGCGTAGGCCAGATTTGGTGGTTTCGGGGATAAATCATGGGGCAAATTCCTCTATCAATGTTATTTACTCTGGAACGATGTCTGCTGCTGTGGAGGCTGGTGTAGAGGGCATTCCTGCGATTGGGTTCTCTTTGCTGGATTTCAGTTTTGAGGCGGATTTTGACCAAGCAAAAGAATTCATTCAAGAAATAGTTTTAAAAACCTTGAAAAACCCGATGCCAAAAGGAATAGTCCTAAATGTGAACATTCCTAAACTCAAAAAAGAAGAGATAAAAGGCATTAAAATCTGCCGACAGGCTCAGGCAAAATGGGAGGAAAACTTCGATGAAAGAGTCAATCCACAGGGCAAGAAATACTACTGGCTCACAGGTTATTTTAACAATATGGATGAAGGCGAAGATGCCGATGAAACAGCTCTGATGAACGGCTATATCAGTATTGTTCCTGTGAAATTTGACCTTACGGGTTATGAGTATATAGATGCTCTGCGAGTGCTTTATTAAATTCGGTTTATAAAGTTTGTGGATGATTTTAAATTGTATAAATTAGCGGAAAATTTAATTTTAATATAAGTTATGAAAAGAAAATTATCAATTCTTGCTTTGGCGGCGGCATTTTCATTGCCATGCAAAGCACAAGAGAGTAGTGTAGAAGTAAAAGTAGAAAATGTAAAACAAAGCAAGGTAGCCATAATGGCTAGTGCAGGGTATGCGTGGAGAACAGCAGAGATAGACGGTAGTATCACATATCCTTTCAGAAGTCATGTAGAAAAAATTACTTCAGGGTTTCATTTTGATATCTCGGCCTATCACAGAATAGCTCCTAATATGGGACTTGGACTGAAATTCAATAGATATTCTGCTTCTGCGGAAACCTCTCTGGCTGGAGTATATCTTAGCACGAAGGATAGAATTATCTTCATAGGACCGTCGTTCATGTATTCTAATTTTGAAATGGATACACCACATAAATTTTATTGGGATGTAGCGCTGGGCTATCAGCAATATACAAGTAGTAATAATTTTAGTGGTCTTGGAAATTTTGAGGTGAAAGGTTCTTCGGTAGGGCTTTATAGCACGATAGGTTATCAGTATGCTGTGAACCGTTCGTTCTTGATAGGGCCTCAGCTAGGTTTCGGGCTGGGAGCTGTGAAACTCCATGTTGAAAATGGAAGGAGCCTATCACTCGCAAATAATGACAAAAAAGAAGGCTTAGGGAGGGTTTCTCTAGC
The DNA here is from genome assembly GCA_963520375.1 of uncultured Flavobacteriaceae bacterium. Taxonomy (GTDB): domain Bacteria; phylum Bacteroidota; class Bacteroidia; order Flavobacteriales; family Weeksellaceae; genus JABCPE02. The sequence goes on from CAUQQF010000008.1 coordinate 57,055, forward strand.
AGTCACAGCGACAATAAGATTTTAATAATTCTAAAATACACACAAAAAGCACCTTTTTTAGGGTGCTTTTTGTATAATAATGAAAGAGATGTTTTAACAGAAGTAAGAGACCAAAAAATAGAATATGAAAAATTATGTGTTACTAATGGTGATTATTTCCATAATAATTGGATGTAATAAGAAGCACAAAGAAGATATTGTTGGTTTATATGAAGTTGATAAAGTACCATGGGAGTTATCAAATAAAGAAATATATTATTACTTAGAATTACAAGAGAATGATGTTTATAAGCTCAAAAAATTAAATGGAGATTCATTAAAAGGGCATTGGTATATTTCTTCTGAAGAAAAAGACTCAATAATTATTAAATTTGAGTTTGATAATAATTATATAGTAGGAAAACTAAAAGGTTCTACATTATTATTTAAAGAACCAAATGTTTTTGACCATAACTTTTCAAATTGGTTATATATAAAGACAAATAAATAATCTCTTAGATTATGCATTCACATTAGGGCATGAAATGATACATGTTTTTGATTTTACCTATAATCACATAGTAAAATAAATATAACAACAGATAACAGAGTAAAAAAACTCATAAAAATGAAGATAATAATATTTCTATTTCTTCTTCAAGCCACTGGGAGAAAGGGACTAATTCAGTATCTTCTTCCCAATACTCAGGAGGGATATCAGAGTAGAAAATTCCAAACTGATCTTCTTCACCCAATACAAATCCTGCCTGATGACCTACAGTGGGATAGCAGACTAAAAGGATATGAGGAAATAGGTAGACTCCTGTCCCCTCAAAGATTTCCTTGGCATAGCTTTCCCATTGTTCAGGGTGGTAGAACTGATACGAAAAACCTCTTTCGTCCTCGAAAAGGGTACAGGCGCCTAAGGTAAGAAGAAAAGTTTTGAAGTCTTCGGGCAGTTGCACATTATATTGTTGTTCAAAGAGCATAAGTTGCTCAGGAGTAACCTCACTTTGTCGCGAAAAACAATAGGTTTCATTGCCAAAATGAATTGGTTTACCCCCACTTTGTTTTATAAGGTCTTGTAATAAGGTAAGAGTTTTATTAAAAGTACTCATAATCTTCTATTTTTTTGCAAAGTTACTATTTTTGCAATGAAGTATTTGGGTCAATGTTTTTGGAGATAAAATTTGAAGATAAATGATGAAAACGCTAAAAATAGTAAAAATTTTCTTGTTACTTTTTATGTTAATAGGATGTGGTAAAACATATTATTTCTTAAAAGATAAGGACGAAAATCTGATAATTCCAAAAACCGTCCTAATACAATAAATGTTAATCAGAATAAATAATCTTTTAGATTATGCATTCACATCAGGGCATGAAATGATACATGTTTTTTGATTTTACTTATAATCACATATTAAAACAAATATAACAACAGATAACAGATTTAAAAACCCATAAAAATGAAAATAATAATATTTCTATTCTTCTTCATCAGCCAAGTCTTATTTTCCCAAGATATGAGAATTGAAGTCAGAACATTCAAAAGAAAACCAGATATATATAGAGAATATTTATTGGAAATAAAATTTATTAATGCAAGTAATGATGATTATATCATTCCTATAGATACAACAGGATACAGAACATATATGCCTGGGAATACATGTGAGGACTTCTTTTTATTAAGAAACTACCCAGACTTAGGATTTATACCAAAAATAAAACATGAAGAGGATTTTATGGACTCTTTTCAAACATATCCTCCACCAATAAATCCTAAAGACTTATCTTTTTATGAGAGAAAAAAGAAACAGGAAGAAAATAAAGAAACTAATAAAATTTTGGAAAAAAGAGCATAACTTAAGAAATTTTGATGACCAAGAAATTCTAAAAAACTATCATGTATATACTAACATAAAAGTGATAAAAGCGGGCACATCCATTATTTTTATGAAAAAATTTAATCCTATAAAAATGAATGAAGATAAATTTTATGAGATATATGATTATTATTATCCTATAAAATCAAATGAAAAATATAAAATGCTTTTAGAGTATTGTATAGATGAAGCAAAATATAACTATCTCACTCCACAGCAAAAAGAAAAATATAAAGACTATAAGTTTTTCATAGGAAAAATAATTTCCAACGAAGTAGAAATATAGCAAATTTTGATAATGTTCCAAATGTATTTTTTGAAATAAATAAAATCTGAAGATAAATGATAAAAATGTTAAAAATGATGGAAACACTAAAAACGATACTAAAAATAGCATTGAAAATAATAAAAGTTTTCTTGTTGCTGCTATTTATTTTGATAGGAGGAATAATGATTTATTTCCAGATAAAAGTAGAAACCTACAAAAACCAATTAATAGAACTTTATGATTTTGATTATCTGAAAAGAGAGAGAAAAAGATATCATCCTTTTGTGGTATTTTATTTATACAGCAAGTTATATTGTAAAAATAAAGAATATTTTAGGAGTATCCATTATCCATATGACTTGTATGATATAAAACATAATATTATTAGAAAAGAAAATGAATCATATCATGTATTATCTAATATAGAATATAATGCGTATCTGATGTATTGTTATGATTTTAAAAGACCTGAATAGTAGGTAATTTTCCAAATATGTTTTTTGAAATAAAATATAACGGAAGATGCAGATAATAGAAATTTACTGATGAAAAATATAAAAATATTAATCTTATTATTGATGATGATATTTTCTTGTAACCCGCAAGAGAGCAATGGACATAAAAAAGAAAACCCAATTCTAAAAATAGAATACAATTTTTATGCTTCAAGTGGTGGAGAACCTATTTATAGAGTTCTTTATTGCGATGAAGAAGTTGTTGTTGAAAATTTGGAACATTCCCATACATACAAAGGAAAAATTACCAAAGATAAAATAGAAGAAATAGAAAATATCACATCAAGACTGAACCCCAATAATATAGAACCAGATATTATTTTAGATTCTTGGAGAATAGAGTTAATAATTAATGACATCACATATTATAACAAAACAAAAGTTACAAAAGATACTTTGCCAAAAGACATTAGACAGCTTTTGTATGTATTAATTAAAAACTCAACTGTGGATATAGATTTATATGATTTTTCTTAAAATTAATATCGGTGGTATTTTTTGAAATAAATAAAATGGAAGAAAATAATTGATAGTGAAGAAATATAGCGAGAAATAATTTTACTATGAATATACAAAGAGAAAATGGAATTGATGAAGTGAATTGTGCTTTCAGAATGCTGAATATGAGTCTTGACCAATTTGTTGAGATACAACATTCAATGGAGAATTTGGATTTAGACTTTGAGATGAATGAGCAGTATAGAAACATTATTATAGATATTAATCAGAAAGAAGATGTCTATACAATTATTCAGCTTTGTAAAAAATTCAATATTAAAAAAGGAAATATATATTGTTCTATCATATCATCTTATGACAATGGAGGTTTTAGACTTCCTTCGTATATTATGTATTTGATAAAAGAAATGCAGGAAATAGAATTGGATTTTTCATTTGTGGTATGTTGATAATGTTCTAAATATATTAAAATGGAAGATAATAATAAAGGCTTCATATTTATCAGCAATGATAAGGAAGCTGACACGATAATTAAAATAGATTATAGAGGTTTTGTGTTTTTTGATGTCTATGGATTGGAGAATGACAAGATCTATAAAATAGTAGAACAAATACAGGACAATTTGATTATCCAAAAAACTTCAGATTTAATTTGGGAGGTATTTTAGAAAAAATAAGAAAATAGTTTATGAAAATCAGAGAAATATCATTAATAATTATTGCTTTTTTAGTTCAATGCTGTGGGATTTTTCCAAGTCAAAAATCATTTATAATTAAAAATCAATATGGCAGAATACAACTAAAAGAAATGAAGTTTAAAGAATCTTTTGATAAGTCAAAAATTGACTTAGTAGATCTCAATGTTATATACTATTATCATCAAGAAAACACTAATATTAATATGGAATTTAATTTTATTATTCGTTTTTTTAAAAATGGTCAATATGCTTTTTTTACTAACAATAAAGAGCCCATTACTCATCTTTCTTATGAAGATATAAACTATAATGATTTACAAAAAGCTTCTTATGTTGGATATTATAATATAAAGGGAAATACTATAATTATCGAACTTCCTAATCATCTTTTTAGGCGTTCGGGAAAAAGAAATCTAAATAAATATAAAGTATTGTCTAATGGTAATTTAGAAAGTATTACCAAATCAGCTTCTGATTATGGAGCTATTTACAAGAAAACCCCTATAAATGAAAAAATTCTAATGAGAACAATTCCTGATTGGTAATTTTGGTAATGTTCCAGATGTGTTGTTTAAAATAAATGAGCAAAAGAACGAATATTTTAAAATAATGAAAACACCAAAAGGCATCTATTATTTAGTAGAAGAAGGTCATTATGGACTTAAAATGATATTGGAGTTTGGTTGGAGTAGAAGTTAATTTTAAAATAGGAATAATGAAATAAAAGTAGAATATGAACAAAAACCTAAATAAGATAATAGTAATTTTTATAATTCTATTTTTAAATATTATATCAGCAATAGGAATGTTTGCACTGCATCCAGATGATAGTATGAGTTTAGGGCTTATCTATATTATTCTGTTGTTTATATTCATTAACGGAATTATTGGTATTTCACTAATATTAGTAAAATCAAAATATGGTTTGTATTTTATTATAAATATTGTAATCAATACAATAGTAGTTTTTATAAGCTTTTTTTCTGCTGTAAAGTATTATAAAGCAACAGATATAAAACCTAAAAAGTTCTATTATAATAAAACTTTATATTACCTTGATTTTATTAGAATGGATACCATGTATATAATTTGGAAACCAGGAGAATATAGTGATATTGAAGGAAAGTATAATAAGAAAGAAAATGAAAAAATAGAATTAGAAAATGGTATATATATTAAAAATGATACTATATATAACTTCCCATCGGAGAATCTAAAATTAAAGTTATATGATAGAAAATAAAGAGTAATATGGTAATATCCCAAATATGTTTTTAAAACAAATAAGCAAAAGAACGAATATTTTAAAATAATGAATATAATACCAACTTCTGAAAAATGATACAGTTACAATTTTTTACTTCTATTAAAAAAATAGGAGATAGAATAAAAACTCTATATGACCAGCATTCTTGTATAATCAATTTGGAGACAGAGAATATAAATTCAAATAATTTGATTGTATATGCACAAAACCATAATCTCTCTGCTTATAAGGCTTTAGAGGCGTTATTTATATATGATTTAATAGAAAATATATTGCAAACCAATAAAAAAATCATATTGGGCTTGACTGGGATTGACAAGAAAAATATTTATGCATTAATTGAAAAATTGAATTTATTAGATATCGAGGATAAGGAAATTATACTTGTATATCATTCAATTAATGTAATCAAAGATGGTATCATCAATATTAATCAGATAAATAATAGAGAGCAGTTTGATGAAATATTGTCTATCCACGAAAATAGTGATATTTTAGGATTTAGGTTTAATAAATGAGGTTTGTTTTCTAAATTCTTACCCAAAGAAAACCTATTTCAAATATTCGCATAAAAAAAGAACTTTGAGATAATTCAAAGTTCTTTTTTAATTTCTATTCTGTAATGTGTTGCCTTACAGACTTGTAGCGAAGACGGGACTTGAACCCGTGACCTTTGGGTTATGAATCCAACGCTCTAACCACCTGAGCTACCTCGCCATTTTGGTGGTGCAAAAATACGAAATATTTTCATACCACCAAATTATTTTATTCTAATGTTGATAAAAATGCAGAAAAATTAGTTGGTTTTTCTATTATCTTATTATTCTTATCCAAGACAAAATATGTCGGAGTAGCGCGCACATTGTAAGTTTCTGTGTAGCTACTCTGCCATCCTTTCAGCTCAGTGTCATTTATCCATGGCAGGGAAGCTATTGTTTCTTTATACGATTTTGAATCTGAATCCAAAGCAAATGCAATAACTTCTATATTTTTTTCCTTTAATTTTTGATAATTTTCAGAAATAATAGGAAGTTCTTTCAAACAATGTGAACAAGTCGAAGACCAAAACAAAACCACTTTTTTATCAGCTTTCACTCCACTGAGCTTTTTAGCCTTTGTATTAGAAACATTCGATGTGAACGAATAATCTGGCAATACCGCACCGATGGAGGTGTTTTTAATGGCTTTTACAATGGTTTTTAGCTGACCATTTACTTCATAGTTCAGACTAGAAGCTAGATTGAAATATTTTTCCTTTTGTTTCTCTAGTTCATAGATTTCAAAAATAGACAATAATTCAGCCAAAATAATTTGTCCTCTAGATGTTTTCAAGTTTACTTTTTCAAGCAGTTTGTCTACTTCACTGTCTATTGTTTCTGGTGAAGTTTTTCTTAGAAAACCTACTAATGCAGGTCTCAATAGAGAAGAGGTCTCCAGCATTGAACCAGAATTCGCGAAAAACTGTATGTACTCTTCTGTGCTGATGATTGAGTCCTCTTGACCACCTGTAAATCTACTATTATCCAGATAATATTGAATAAAAGGATGATTGTTTGTCACAATGTTGCTACTCTCTAAAAGATGAATTTCATTCTCCAAAGCTTTATCAAAAGTACTGTTATCATTGTATAACTTTTTCATTTCAAGTAATACAGGAAGCACCTGACTTTTCTTTCTTTGAATTTGCGTCATGTGAGCCATCTTTTGGTTAGACTCATCCAGAAAATCTATTTTTGAAATTACATTTCCATTTGTGGTAAGTTTTATAACCACATCTTTATTTTCTGAGATTAAATTTACAGTTTTTCCGTTTTCTGGAAAATAGACTCTCATCATTCCCATATAATTTTTAGGAACATCTATTATCCATTTTCCGTTTTTCTTATTAACCTCTTTTAAAGGAATGTATTTTGCACCTTCTAAAATAGAAACAGTTGCTGTTTTTTGACTGAATGAATCAGCAGCCTCTATATTTATTTTAAATTGAGCGGATAAAAAACTAATACCCAAAAAGGCTGATAATATTGATATTTTTTTCATAATGTAAAAAGTCAAAACCCCTAGAAAATTTCTAGGAGTTTTTATAGTACTTTATTTATATACTTCTTTTTTATTTTTTGAATAGTAGTATATACCAATAACCATGAGTACAGCTATGGTAAGTAAGATACCTTCATACATATCTATAGGCACTGGAGTACCTGGGTTAGTTCCTCCCATGGGTGCTGTTGGTGGTGGTGGTATAGCTCCTCCTCCTTCTTGTCCATAAAGACCTCTTGATAATAAAGAGAATGATATTAGAAAAAATATCTTTACATTATTCAAAATGAACTTACTCAAATTCTTCATTTTTATATAATTTTATTTATTTTATAACTTTTTGAGAGAACTTCTTACCAGTTTCAGATACTGCAGTTACTACATAAGTCCCTCTTACAGCATTTGGTAAGTTCACTACAAACTCTCCTTTAGTAGCATCTATATTAGCTTGTGAGAAGATTAATCTACCAGAAAGATCAAAAACTTGAACTGTAGCTTTCTTCCATTCAGGATCGAATAATATCTTATGAGCTGCTATACTTTCATCATATGCTAAAATAGTAGCAGATGGTTTTTGGATAGTCGCAATAGTGTTTTTTTGAGAAACTAACTCTGCTGGTTTACCATAGTATAGACCGAAATCAGCATCTGATGATACAGGAATTTTTTTATTGTTTCCTATCAATACATGTTTTTTTCCATCAAAAATATAGAAACTTTCACCAGATGATAATCTTTCTTGTCCATCAGCAATATCTTCTGCATTTTCTAATATTTCAAAAGCTAAAGATTTAACATCAGAACTATATATTCTCATAGGAACTTCTTTCCCTTTAAAATCATTTTCATTAGCCTCATTGATATACAACCAATATGAATTGATTAAATCTTCATCTACTCCTCCTTTTTTAGACTCTTCGAAAGTACCAATAATCGTTTTACTATTAGCAGTCACCTGAGAAGAAAACTTAGTTGGTTGCCCAGAGACCCCCTCAGCATACACTACATAATATGTTCTTCCAAGTTCTTTTCCATCAGCATCTAATGCAATTACTCCTAACTGCTTAACTGTAGAATTAGATAATCTAGCATTAGCTATTTTTGCTGTAGAGTTTGTGCTTAATTCAGCTGGCAACTCAGAAAGAGAAACCTCTTTATTTGAAGACTTAGACTGTACTGTAACCCCACCATTATATGTAGATGTATTACTTGTGTTTGCCTCATATGCGAACTTTCTTAATTGACCAAAATCTAAAACCCTAACACTAGGACTAGACAATTTTATTTCAAAAGTTCCCATAGGTCTCACGATAACTTGTTTAACATCTCCTATAGCAACCCCATTATTATTATAAGACACATATACACCACCAGTCTCTGCTCCAGTTGCTTTCACAGAAATGCTAGGTTCAACACGAACTCCCATCAAATTATCTATAATAGCACCAAGATATTTAAGGTTAATATTCGTTAAATATGGATTCCCAAATTGGTAGATGTTTTTACCATAGTTACCAGACCATGGACTACTAGCATGTTCCCAATGATCTCCCAAATAGGAGTTATATTGCTCTTTATAATAGTTTGTGTTTTTACCACCTACACCAAAATCAATACCATCTCCAGCCCCAGTTAATGCAGCTGTAATGCTACCTGCAAAAGGTACCCCTTTTATAGTATAAACATTTGTAGATAGAGTGTTAGGTGTTCCTCCTGTAAAAGCATTGAAAAATCTAGAACCTATGGCATAATAACTTGTGGCTCCATTATTTGCTACAGCATGTCCAGCCAATTTAATATCAGTAGTATTGTCAGATGGATTAAAATTATCAAATCTTACTTTATGATTATTCCATACTAAAACCCCTGTTCTGTTCCATCTTTTTCCACTTAAATTTGCATTTAGTTCTGAAGATAAACTAGCGAAAGTTTTCTTATAGAAAGGAATCGCCATTTGTTGGTAAGCACCATGAGAATTATCCTTATATTCTTTGTCTACAATCCCTGTAACTTGGGCTTGTGAAGTTTGATTGTCAATATAAAGTTGTCCATATTTAATAACAGTCCCACCATTAACAATGCTACCATTTGTTGTAGCATTTGACCAAAGGCGAAGGATAAAGTTCCCACCATTTGTTTTGTTAGTATTTGATGCAGTAACAGTTTTAAAACCACCACCTACAATCATTACATTACCAAAATTATCTATCACACCATTTTCAACAGTTTTCAACTCTCCACCACTATAGATAAGAGCATCTTCTTTTATATGAAGACTTGCTTGGTCTTGAACACCTAATAATGACTGCGCATTTGCTGAAAAAGCAAGAGACAATAGGCCTAAGGTAAATATTTTTCTTTTCATATCTATAAAATTTGTATTTTTTACACACTAACTTCAATCGGCAAAGTTATAAAAAAAATGTTAAAAACAAAAAATATTTGAATTTTAAAGTGTTAAAATTTATATTTTGCCATAAAACCTACTCTTTCCATTCTTTATCTTTGATTGTTTTTAGGAGGGTTTGGAATTCATCAGCGAGGTAGAATTGAGTGCCTATGGCATCAAAAATAGCATCTTGGGTAAGCACCCACTGAGGAACCTCATCAGGGATCTTGCCATCATTACTATCAAAATAGTCTTTGCGCCACTGTTTACTGTCGTAGTACGCTACGAGCCTATCATAGTCTGGCTGGACAGTCTTCCATTCTTCTAGTACTTCTTCTGCTTTGGTGAGAATATTTTCTACTCTCATTAAAATCTCATTCATCTCACGAATGTTCTCGTATCGTTCTTTCATTTTGGAAATATTTTAAAATTATCAACTTAATATTTCTATCCAAATATAAGAAATTATGTGATAATGAAGATAATAATATAGAATAAAATAGGAATAAATATCAGTGACAAGCCTTTTTCAGTCTTGAAAATTTTTTCATAATATTTTCCCACAAGCAGATTTAACACAAATATAGCAAAGTAAGCCAAATTTTGATAAAAATCCATAATTTCCACAAAGAGATGATAGCGACTTACAGAATTTCCTTCAGCGACAACTCCTATAATCTTAGGTTTGTTGGAAAAGCTCATCTTGTAAACAAAATCATCTTCTATTTCATAATAAGTGATTTTATCTCTAAATTTTATTTCAGGCAGGTCGATGAAGGAGAATTTCTTTACCCTGAGATAAATCTCCACTTTGCCCTCTCTGCTGGGCTCTTTCATTTGTTTTACTTCTTGTTCTGAAGCCAGATAAATATCCAGATTTCTCTTTCCCCAATAATGACATCCCTTCACCCAGCCAGTTTTCTTTTCTAAAGAGTCAAGATGGTTTAACATGTCAAAGGTTTTATAAAGAATAAAAACATTAGGCAGACAGAAAATAATGATAATGAAATAGATAATGCGTTTTTTCATTTATAGCTGATTTAAAGCAAAGATAATTATTTTTCGCCTGTCAATTCATAGATTTAATATTCTCATTTGATTTTCGCAGTTTTTCCATGAAATTGAAATATTCGCTTTGTCATTATGTATTGAGCATTAAAAATTAATCCTTATATTTGTGCCTATGAAGAAGTTTTTATCCCTAATTCTAAGTAGTATCTTACTACTAAGTGCTTGTAGTAGAACCAGTACAGAAGAGCAAACATCCTCTATTAGTAAAGAGACATCATATCTTACAGGAACTTTTGTCCAGCTTTTTGGTAAAAATGATTGGACAGTTTCCCAATGGGAAAAGTTTTTTTCTGAACTTAAAGGGTTAAAAATCAATACAGTAATAGTGCAATATACGGCTTTCAAGAATGCGTATAATGATATTACTTGGTTTGATTCAGCCAATACTTTCACTTCTCAGAAAAGCCGTCTTACCTTGGCACGACTCTTTGAGGCTGCACAAAAACAAGGAATAGAAGTGCATATAGGGCTTCACTTTGATGAGACTTATTGGCAGAACCAAACAAATAGGGCTTGGCTTCAGCTTAATGCTCAGCGATGTATCGATTTGGCTAGAGAAATTAATTCAAAGTTCGGGAATCATCCTGCTTTCAAAGGTTGGTATATCCCTCACGAACCAGAGCCTTATGCCTATGGTTCTGATGAAAAAATGGCGCTTTTTAGGGATGTGTTTGTAAATCCTATTGCTGATGCACTTCACAGTTGGGGTGGCAAGCCTGTTTCTATTGCGGCATTTTGGAATAGCAAACTTACTTCTCCCAACCAGTTACAACATTTTATGGCGGAACTAGCCAAAAGCCATTTACAAATCATCATGTTACAAGATGGGGTAGGAGCTAAGCATGTAACACTTGACCAGTTGAATACATATTATCAAAGTGCTCAAAAAGGACTTTTTGAAGAAAACAAAAACTACAAAGGAGCTTTCTGGACAGATTTGGAGACTTTTTATTCGCCTACGGGGGAGTATCCTTTTACGCCAGCAACCTTTGATAGAGTAAAACAACAACTTTCCATAGAAACAGCGCTGCCAAAGGTAAGTAAGGCTGTCTCCTTCCAGTATTATGATGATATGAGTACACTAAGCCCTCACAAGGCGCAAGCACAAGCGCTGAGAGAAGCTTATAAAAAATGGTTAAATCAGAAATAAAATTTCTTTATCTAAAATATTTAAAAATAAATCTCTGTCCACTATAGAGAGCGATTCTGTTTCTAGAAAAAGACCATAATCCAAATCCCATTTAATTTTCACGGTTTTTTCCATGAAGTTGAAGTAAAAAATATCCGCTTCTGGTGCCATTGTGTATTCTAAAAAGGTGAATTCTTGTAGATTTTTGAGGTGTTCCATCAGTTTTAGAAATACTTCATGAGTAATGCTCTCTAGTGATTTGTTCATACCTTATTTTATATTTTTTTCTTCCATTGTTTGCCATAGATAGCATAGTAAATCTCTTCTTCGTAGAATTTATAAAAGTTGTAGGCTTCTTCAGAAGCAAAAAAGGCTTCTTTTTCTTTGAGAAAATTGATTAAAAGCTGTTTTTTCTCTGGATTTTCCATTTCTTTAGCTAAATTCTTGAACACCATATCAAACTGTGCAGAGGTAATCCCTTGACAGATAATCGGTAAGGATTTTTCATTCACTCCATAGCGGTCGATTAGGGCGCTTACGAAGTATTTATGCACCATCTGGTGTTCATCATCCAATAGCTCAAAATACTTACTTACCAATGGGAAATATTCTTCTCCAATCAGACCTAAACCAAAAACTGCATAACTGCCAGGCATACAGCTCTTTTCTTCATCTTCTGCATCAGTATAGTATTGGGATTCTTTCATAGCCGCCTCAGCATAAGCCACGAGTTTAGGGTGTAATTCTTCGTATTGTAGGGCTTGAGCAAAGAAACGATGAGTAGATGATTTAGCAATACCTTTAATATTCAAAAACTGCTTAGGCGCTTTGGAACTGAGTTTAATTTGATAACTTTTCGGGAAGTTGGTTTTCAAAAGAGCGATGATGAAATCCAGCGCTTTATCGTAAGCCGCAGCCGACTCTTGCTTGATTTTTACATTGATTGTAGCAAATACATCGTTGGCATCGCATTCTATATCATCATCCTTGTAGTGAATGATGTTTTCAGGCAGGTTTCCTGTACCTTTTTTGAGATACATAGCCGCTTTTTCAGAACCTAATTCCTTGGCTGCACGCTCCAAATCCTCACAAGCAAACCTTACATCCCAGCTGTATCGTTGGTGTTTAATGTTCCAAAGGGCTTGTTGTACAAATAGATTTAGTTTAGCTTGGTCTACATTTTTTACTTCCAAATCTTTTTTGAGCGTATATTCTTTTGACCAATCTTCTCCTTTAACATTATAATACAAAGGCATAAAGACAGCTTCTTTCCACTCATTGGTGTGGTAGTGCAACCCAAACCGATATTCTTCCATTGTCTTTTTCCATTTAGGGTCTATGAGCGAAAAGCCTTTTTCCAAGATTTCAATCACCTTGTTTTCACTATAGCCATTGAGTTCAAAATCAAAGAGTTTGTCAAAGAAACTATGGATTTCTTTCTCTTTCATTTTTGCCGTTTGGTCATAGATAACTTTTTGTACATAGGCGTCTAATCGCTGTTTGAGTTCGGCTTTGCGTTCAGGGTTTTCTAGGTGCAGTTTTTTTTGAATGTGGCGACCCAGACCAAACTGAAATTCAAACACTAAGGTAAGTTTGTATTCAAAACGATAATAAAAATCAGTATTAAAGAACATTTGGGTAAGTTGTTCTTCCAAAGCGGGAATGATGGTGTTTTCCACTGTTTCCTGAGGAATTTCGTGAAATCCTGCAATGGTGATAGACTCCGATGTATATTCGTAATCACTGGTATAAAACTCTATTTTATCCCTTAATTGTTTGATTTTTAGATAATCGGTAATTCCTTCCCAAAGTTCATTTCTTCCATAGGGAGTTTTGGGCAGGTCAAATCCATCAAAGACATCTTCTATCTCTGCTAAAATTTCTTTTATAATGTTATCTGTGTTCATTAGGTATTGATTATTATTGAAAACTTTCCCTTCCCCAGAAGTAAGGAGGGTCTATTTGCAAGGCTCTCAGGTAAGTATAGCCCTGTCCCCTATGATGACTTTCATTTTCAATAAAGTACAATATCCATTGAGCAAAGCTAAAGGTCATTTGATAGATAGTCAGAGGTTGGGTAAAATCTCCCACTTCTTTCCATTCACGATCGAGAATTTCTGCCGCTCTATCCCATAAAGCTAATACTTCAGCTTTGGTGGTAGGAAAATTTCCTTCTAAGAAAAGTGTATGTTTCTCTTGAAATCTTTCTTTAAAAAGATAGTCCATAACTCTTAGAAACTCCTCTACCATCCCTGAAAAAGG
>CAUQQF010000009.1:0-66026 GCA_963520375.1 uncultured Flavobacteriaceae bacterium
GAATGCTTTTATTAGGGTTTATCTCCAAGTTCCTCAAAAAAGTTTAAACACGTTTGATTGTCAAATTTCATGCGAAGATAAGGATGTTTTCTCAATATTCAAATTTTTTCAACAAGTGTTTTTATTGTTTTAATATAAAGATAGAGGTTATAGTGTCTCCTTACTATACCTCTTTTGCATATGTGAAATGTGATTTTTTTTGTATCCCCCTTTTAATAGTTGGTTTTTATTTTAAAACTCATCGGGTAGAAAATTAGGATTTTACTTTTGTAATTAATTATTTAATAGGGAATTCTTTAGAAAATAAATATTTTTCTATTTTCACAAAGAATGATTCATTATCTTTTAAAGAAATTCAATATGAATAAAATTTAGAATTACCGTGACCAAAATCGTGACCAAAGCCCCAAAATCAGTAAAAATAAAAAAGCAACTACTTGATTTATAAGTAGTTGCTAAAATTCAGTGTAGACCCACAGGGATTCGAACCCCGACAAACAGAACCAAAATCTGGTGTGCTACCGTTACACCATGGGTCTTCCGTTTTAAGTGGTGCAAATATACAGACTTTATCATTAATCACAAAAATATTTTTCATTTTTTTTCTAAATTAATTACAAAACATTGATAATCAATTCTATTTTTTACAAACTTCTTTTATTTTCTATTTTTGTATCTTTGGATTTTTAAAAATTATATACAATGAAACGCCCCATAGATGGTTTTTCCAAGCTGCCAAAACAAGAAAAAATAGACTGGCTTATCCAAGAATATTTAAAAAATGATACTGATTTCGAGTCTGTTTTAAAGCAATATTGGAACGAAGATTTAGAATTACAAAAACTCCATGACGAATTCTCCGAAAATACCATTTCTAATTTTTATCTCCCGTATGGAATCGCTCCTAACTTCCTGATTAACAAAAAACTATACGCCATCCCTATGGCTGTAGAAGAGAGTTCGGTAGTGGCAGCAGCAGCCAAAGCAGCTAAATTCTGGATGGAGAGAGGCGGATTCCAAACGACCATCATCAACACGGAAAAACTCGGGCATACTCATTTTATTTTCAATGGGAACAAGGAAAAATTATTCCAGTTCTTTGATTTAACTTTAAAAGAAAAATTATTCAAAGCTACGCAGGACATCACTGCAAATATGCGCAAGAGAGGCGGCGGAATCCTAAACATTGACCTCATTGACAAAACTGATGAATTGGAAAATTATTTTCAAATCAAAGCAAGTTTTGACACTCGGGATTCTATGGGAGCGAATTTCATCAATTCGTGTCTGGAAGTATTTGGAAAAACACTGAAAGAAGAAATTTTTGAGTCAGAAATATTCAGCGAAGAAGAAAAAAACTCCCTGCAAATCATCATGAACATTCTATCCAACTACACTCCTGAATGTTTAGTAAGAGCCGAAGTTTCCTGTAAAATAGAAGAATTAGGGAATAATGACGGCATCTCGCCAGAAGAGTTTGCATGGAAATTCAAACAAGCGGTAACGATTGCAGAAATAGACACCTGCCGAGCAACTACGCATAATAAGGGCATTATGAACGGTGTGGATGCTGTGGTTATCGCAACAGGAAATGACTTTCGAGCAGTGGAGGCCTCCGTGCATGCCTACGCAAGTAAAAGCGGTAAATACAGCTCACTAAGCCACTGCACAATAGAAAATGGGATATTTCGATTTTGGATAGAACTGCCTATTTCTGTGGGAGTTGTGGGAGGACTCACGAGCCTTCATCCATTGGTAAAATTCTCTTTGGCTCTTTTAGGAAAACCTAATGCAAAGGAACTGATGGGCATTTTAGCAGTGTCTGGCTTGGCTCAGAACTTCGCTGCACTTCGCTCACTGGTCACCACCGGCATCCAAAAAGGACACATGAAAATGCATTTATTCAACATTCTAAACCAACTGGGCGCGAACGAAGAAGAAAAAAAACTGATTTCCGCTACAATGCAAGATAAAACCCTAAGCTACAGCGACATAGCTTTGGAATTAGAAAAACTAAGAAAACAAAAATAATATTATAAAAAAATCCCTATTAAAGGGATTTTTTTATTTTTTCAAAACTTCTATATAGTAGTTGTCATCTATTTCCACAGCCTTATCATTAGCCAAAGTGACAGTCTGCCACTCCTGAGTAGGAGCTATATGGGTAGAATGGCTTTTTAGTTTCACAGGCATTCTGAAATTCTTTATCGTGTTATTCCAGCGGAATTTCAGCTGATTTCCTTTTTGCTCATATTCCAGCTGTGGGATTTTTGTCGTTCGCAAATACTGATCAAAAACAAGTGAAAAATCTATCCCTGCTTTTTTGCTGATATAATCTTCTATCTGCTTAGAGGTCACTATTTTATGATAAAAATCCGTATTCATTCCCAGCAAAATTTGTCTGAATTTTTCATCATTATTGATAACCTGCCTGATGGTGTGTATTATATTTGCTCCTTTTATATATTGGTCCATACTACCCGTTTTTCTCACACCATACGCTCCTATGATAGGTTCATCATTCAGGATATTTTTTCTAAGTCCCTTTATATAGGTGTTTGCAGCGTTTTTGTCCATATAATTTTCCGTGAACAAGACTTCTGAATAAGTCGTAAAAGCCTCATGTATCCACATATCAGCTTTATCTTGAGCTGTGATATTATTCCCAAACCATTCGTGACCGCTTTCATGAACGATGATAAAATCCCAATACAAGCCCACGCCAGTTCCTGACAAATCCCTTCCATAGTAACCATTCTGATAGCCGTTTCCATACGCTACATTACTCTGGTGCTCCATTCCTAAATATGGAGATTCTACCAGTTTGTAGCCGTCTTTATAGAAAGGATACCCACCGAACCAATGTTCAAAAGCTTTGAGCATAGGTTTTACCTGCTGGAACTGCTTTTGGGCTTTTTCTAAATTATAATCCAAAACCCAATAGTCCAAAGTTAGCATTCCCCTCTTACCCAAATATTCATCAGAAAAATGAACATATTTCCCAATGTAAGGAACGATATTATATGAGTTTATAGGATTTTTGACTTCCCAAGTAAAGATGTTTTTGTCCTTTTTAACGCTCCATTCTACTAATTTCCCATTTCCTACTCCCACCAAATCTTTCGGAGTAGTGATAGCGAGGGTCATTCCCATATCTGGCTCATCGCCCCAGTATTCCTTTATTGGAAGCCACACGCTCGCTCCTATTCCTTCGCAGGCTACGGACATCCACGGATTTCCTTTTTCATCTTGTGTGAAAACCCAGCCGCCATCCCAAGGCGCGTTTTTAGCGATGGTAGGATTTCCGCTAAAATCTATTTCCAAAGTATGCGTCTGTCCTTTTTTAAAACTTTCTTTCGTTTCCAAAAAAATGAAATTACCATCTACTTTTGTAGATTTTATTCTAAAACTGGAGCGAATGCTGTCATACTTCATCGGCTGCTGCAAATCTATCTGAAAAACAGGGTTTCTCACAGATTTTGCTATCTTGAATGTTATTTTATTGCTCCCTTTCAGGCTTTTTTGTTCATAGCTGGGCTCTACTTTCACATCATACCTCTGCACATCCCAAAAATCACGATATGCAGTATTAGAACCCAAAAGCGTGTCTTTTTTTGTAAAATTTTGACCAAAAGCCAAATACACTGAAAATAGAAACAACAATTTTATTATCCTCATAAGTTTAACTTTTTTAAAGGCATAAAGTTATTAAAATTAAAGTTAATTTTTGTATTTTAGCCAAAAGTTTTTGGGATTTTAGACTTTTCTATTTTCCCTGTTTTTTGAAATTTTTATTAAATCTTTTATTTATGCAAAAATCAAACAAACCCATTGCAGGCTACCATTTATTAATGATTCTTTCGGCTGTAGACCACGAATTTTCACCAAAAGAAGGGCTAAAAATACAAGAATACCTTTCGGAAGAATTTCCGTTCAGAATCAATCTTGATAACGAGCTGGAAGTCATCGCTTCTCTGCAGCCAGAGGAGTGGAAAGACCATTTTGAATTCCATGCGCGCTGTTTCTATGATGATTCCACCGAGGAGGAAAGAAAAAACTTCGCCGAGTTTGCAAAAACGCTTATCAAAGCCGATGAACAGGTAACCGAGCGCGAGCATCAGTTCTATAAACTGATGAAAACCATCTGGAAAATGGATTAAGTTAAGGAAAAAAGCTGGATTTAAAGTAAAAAATACAGAATTTCATTAAAAATAAAACGAACTGTTATGAAAAGGTTTTGGTCATTTTTACTCATTATTTTGTTTTTAGGATTTTCAGCCCATGTACAGGCTCAGAAAAAAGGTAAGAAGTCCTATAAAAAACGCCATAAAACAAAGAAAAGCCCGTCACTTCCCTACAGCTATTATCTTCCTGTAGAACCTCCACATTGTGGGCTTTCCAAAGCTGATGAGGAACTGGAGGAACTGGATGAAAACATAGATTATCTCATTATGCAAGTAGACGAACCGCCCATTTTTGAGGTATGCAAGGATAATATTAACAAGAGAAAATGCTTCCAAGACCAGCTGGAACAGCATGTGAAGATACATTTTAACCCAAATAATATTGATGCCGAAAAAAGCAAAGTGTATAAAGTGTATGTAGCTTTCAGGATTGATAAAACAGGCGAAGTGGAGGTGCTTTTCAGCAGAAGTGAAAACGAAACGCTCAAAAAAGAAGCGGAAAGAATTATCAGCCTCCTGCCAAAGTTCATCCCTGCCAAAAAAAGAGGCAAAAATGTGAAAACATACTATATAAAAAGTATTTTCTTTGAAAATAAAAATATTAAAACTGATTAATAACAATAAATAAAATAATTATGAGAAAAAACATCGTCGCTGGAAACTGGAAAATGAACAAAAATTTCCAAGAAGCAGAAGCCCTTATGCGTCAGTTAGCCGAGTACAAAAAGAATAACAAAACCAACTGCGAGGTGTATATCGCTCCACCGAGTCTTTATCTCACCACAGCTAAAAATATTTTTGCTAATGATGAAGTAAAAGTCTTCTCGCAAGACATTTCCGAGCACGACAAAGGCGCCTACACTGGCGAAATTTCTGTAGAAATGATAAAATCAGCTGGACTAAATGGAAGCATCGTAGCGCACTCCGAGAGAAGACAATACCACAACGAAACCGACAGCCATGCAGCACAAAAAGTAAAAAACCTACTGAATGCAGGACTTACGCCTATCTACTGCAATGGAGAAACTCTGGAACAAAGAAAAGCTGGACAGCACCTCGATGTAGTGAAAAAACAAACTGAAACGGCACTGTTTGAGCTTTCTGCTGAGGAAATCAAAAAAGTGGTTATCGCCTACGAACCTGTTTGGGCTATCGGAACAGGAGAAACTGCTACGCCAGAACAGGCGCAGGAAATCCACGCTTTCATCCGAAACCTTATCACTGAGAAATACGGAAAAGACACCGCTGATGAAATCTCCATTCTCTACGGAGGTTCGGTAAAGCCAGACAACGCAAAAGAAATCTTCTCACAGCCTGATATAGACGGCGGACTTATCGGTGGTGCATCGCTGAAAATAGAAGATTTTTCTAAAATCATCAAGGCTTTTAACTAATTAAATTTATACAAAATCCAAGGTGTAGCTGGTAAAACTAAAAAAAGTTCCTGCCGCTACACCATTTTTAAATAAAGCTGATATTTAAATTAAAAATCGTGGTTTTATCATTAAGTGAATAACCACACAAAAGATTGTTTTACTAAATATATGGAAATACTACTTGCCACACACAACGAGCATAAAAAAGATGAAATCCAAGAAATTTTAAGCGAAAAATATCATGTTACCAGCCTTACTGATTATCAGCTCTTTGATGAAATCGAAGAAAACGGAACTACCTTTCACGAAAATGCCCTTATCAAAGCTAAATATTGTTTTGAGAAAACAGGAAAACCAAGCGTAGGAGATGACAGCGGTCTGGTTATCCCAGCTTTGGACGGAAGACCTGGTATTTTTTCGGCAAGGTATGCAGGGAAACATGATTTTGAGGCGAATATACAAAAAGTCCTCACCGAAATGCAGGATATAGAAGACCGCGAGGCATATTTCATCACGGTAATGTGCTTGGTGGATGAAACAGGAGAAAACTATTTCGAAGGCAGAGTATACGGCACTATTTCCAAAGAAAAAAGAGGCGAAAAAGGCTTTGGGTATGACCCTATTTTCATTCCAAAAGGCTATGAAATTTCTTTTGCCGAGATGCCTCCAAAACAAAAAAACAGCATCAGCCACAGGTCTGAAGCAGTGGGCAAATTTTTAAAATTTTTAAACAAGGAATAAAAAGAATGACTAAACAGGATTATTCCAACCAATGGCTGAAAGACTTGAAGCTCAGCAGACCTCTCATCATCACTGGCCCTTGTAGTGCTGAAACCGAGGAGCAAATGCTGAAAACAGCCAAAAACCTGAAAAACAGCGAAATAGACTTCTTACGAGCAGGCATCTGGAAACCTCGGACGCGTCCAGGTGGTTTTGAGGGCGTGGGAGAAATCGGGCTGAATTGGCTGAAAAAAGTAAAAGAAGTCACAGGACTGAAAACCGCCACCGAAGTAGCCAACCGAGACCATATAAAACTAGCGCTGGAATACGATGTAGATTTGCTTTGGATAGGTGCTAGAACTACGGTAAATCCGTTCATTGTCCAAGAAATAGCCGATGAACTAAAAGGAACTAACAAAATAGTACTTGTCAAAAATCCCGTAAATCCTGACCTCACCCTATGGATAGGAGCTTTGGAACGGCTGAAAATGGCTGATATAGAGAAACTTGGTGCCATACATCGTGGATTTTCCTCCTATGAAAAATCTAAATACCGTAACATTCCTGAATGGCAGATTCCGATAGAACTGAAAAATATTTTCCCAAATCTGCCCATCATCTGCGACCCCTCGCACATCTCAGGAAACCGAGAACTGATAAGCGAAATCTCGCAAACAGCATTAGACCTCAATTTTGATGGGCTGATGATAGAGTCTCACTGCTCCCCAGAGAAAGCATGGAGCGATGCCCAGCAGCAGATTACACCAGAGACCCTTTCGGAAATGCTGCAAAAACTGGTTCTTCGCAGAGAGAATACGGAAGAAATTGATTTTCAAATACAACTGAAAACCCTCCGTTCACAAATTGACATTCTGGATGAGCAGCTGCTGGATTTGATAAGAAAAAGAATGGAAATCGCTGATAATATCGGCAAACTCAAAAAACAAAAAAATATATCTGTCCTCCAAAACAAACGCTGGAACGAGATAATAGAACGAATGAAAATACTTGGAAAAGAAAAAAATCTTTCAGAAGAGCTGATTATCAGAATATTCAAAGCTATACACCAAGAGTCCATCGACAGACAGGAAGATATTTTATCCAAATAAAAAAATGGTAATTCTAAAATTAGAATTACCGTTTTTTTGAATTTTCTAAATATGTTGATGATTTAAGTTTAATTAAATAAATCAAAAAATTCTCACCTACCCCAAGAAACCTTTATCAAAACTATCTCTCGCCTCCTCGTATCCTATTTGGAAGATTTCATCCATTTTACTCTTTTTAGTCTCGAAAGTGCTGTAATTAGATAATTTCAGAGAATCTATAAGCCAGTCACAATAAGCAAATTTGTAAGTTTCTACCCTATGAGACAGCAGGTCAAACGCCCGATAAGTAACGGATTTTATGGAATTCATCTGATTTTGTTTCACTTCTTGCGGTAAAGAAAGATAAACGCCTATCATCTTCTCACACCTGTCTCGTATGATATCCGCAGGGAAATTATTAAGAATTCCGCCATCGCTGTACAGCACCCCGCCGAACATATACGGCGTAGCAATCCCTGGGAAGCTGGATGAAGCGATGATGGCATCTATCACTCTGGTTTCTTTACCAAAAATTTTCAGTTCCCCAGTCACGATATCCGTAGCGGTGATGTTCACTTCCTTTTTTAAATCACCTATCTTCATATTCCCAAAAATAGGTTTTAGATATATTTTAAAAACAGCGGAATTAACAAGCCCAGGTTTATTAAATGCAATATGTTTCCAATGAAAAAAATACACCGATTTAAAGAAATCCAAAATCTCCTTTGGTGTTTTTCCTACCGCGTAGAGACAGCTCACAATAGCCCCCACACTCGCCCCTGCCAATATCTCTGGCTGGATTCCTTTTTCCTCAAGAAATTTTAGCACTCCTGCATGAGCCACTCCCTTTGTCCCACCGCCAGACAGCACCAATCCTAATTTATTATTCATATTTATTTCAGTATAAAAGATATAAAAGTGATGATTAAAAATATGATAAAAAGAAAAATAAATAAAACAAAAAGACTCATTTTAGCTTTGTCTTTTTCTTGTTTTCTATACAAAAATACTGAATCAAAAATCAATCCTAAAATAACCGAAACTATTGTAAGAAAGATAAAGAAAAACACTATAATGCCTACATCTATTACTGCATTTGTAAAGAAAATAAAACTAAGTAAAAAAATAGCTATGAATGCCATAATTACTACTAAGATTCTTTTTAAAAAATGTTTCATCATCTTTATTTATCTTTTATCAAGGCTCAAAATAAACATTATGCTAAATTTATAATATATTTTAATCTTTTATTAATAAAGATGTGAACTAATAAGAGATATAAACAAAAGGAAAATGAATAAAACAAGAAGACTTGTTTTAGCTTTATCTCTTTCTTTTTTGACATACAGAATTATTGAATCCAAAATTAGTCCTAAAATAACCATAATCACTGTAAAAAAGACAAAATAAACTGCTATATAACCTCCATCCGATAATTCCATGGACAAACATAAAACAAGAATACACCAAAATAAAATAACAACTACAAATGTTATAATTATTGCTAAGATTCTTTCGAAAAAATGCTTTTTCATCTTTATTTATCTTTTTTATAAGTTAAAAATAACCATTATTTTAAATTATTCATTACCATCAATGAAAAGAAATAACAGCAACCACAAATAAAATAAAAAGGAAAATAAATAAGACAAGAAGGCTTGCATTAGCTTTATCTCCTTGATTTTTCCTATACTGAGATATTATGTCGAATATCAATCCTAAAATAACTGCAATAATTACAAGAAATACAAATAAAAATGCGAGAATACCTCTATCTCTTGCTCCTTCTACTAGTGTACTTTCAACAAAAATATAACTAAGTAAAAAAACAACTATAAATATTACAATTACTGTTAGGATTCTTTTTAAAAAATGTTTTTCCATATTATTTTTTTCTTTAATAAGTTAATTTAAATTACCCAATTTTTAATAAGGCAATGAAAATCAAAAATATAACAAAAAGGAAAATAGCTAGAACGAGAAGACTTGCTTTAGCTTTATCTCTTTCCTGTTCTTTATACAAAACTATTGAATCCAAAACCAACCCTAAAACAACTAAAACTATCATAAACAATATAAAATAAATTGTTTGGTATAGTCTCTCTATTGATGCGTATCCAGATGTACCTAAAACAAAAAAAACACTAAGTGAAATAACAACCACAAATGTTATAATCACTGTTAGAAGTCTTTTAAAAAAATGATTTTCCATATTACTTATCTTTATTTTATAAAAAAAGCTTCGCCAAAGTCTAACAACAAGAATTGGCAAAGCTTTTATTTTTGTTCTTTACTTTCTGTAAATTTAAATATGAATAACCTCTCCATAGGCCGCCGCTACAGCTTCCATCACTGCTTCAGAAAGTGTAGGGTGCGGATGGACAGTTTTTAGGATTTCGTGTCCTGTGGTTTCTAATTTTCTAGCTGCCACAGCCTCTGCTATCATTTCGGTAACGCCTGTTCCTATCATATGACAGCCGAGCCATTCGCCATATTTCGCATCGAAAATCACTTTCACAAAGCCATCTGTATCTCCATTTGCAGTAGCTTTTCCACTTGCAGAGAATGGGAATTTTCCTACTTTTATTTCGTAGCCTTTTTCTTTCGCTTGCTTCTCTGTAAGCCCTACTGATGCTATCTCTGGCGTGCAGTATGTACATCCTGGGATATTGCCGTAGTCTATACGCTCTACATCCAATCCTTTTATTTTCTCCACGCAGGTAATTCCCTCTGCTGACGCCACATGCGCCAGAGCCTGAGTAGGAAGGATATCTCCTATCGCATAATATCCTGGCACGGAAGTTCTGTACCATTCATCCACTACTACTCTGCCTTTTTCAGTTTTAATGCCAACTTCTTCCAGACCGATATTTTCTATATTTGCAGTAATTCCCACCGCTGAAAGTAGAATGTCCGCTTGTAATTCTACAACTCCTTTCTCAGTCTTCACCTGTGCTTTTACTCCCTCGCCAGAGGTATCCACAGACTCCACAGAAGCGTTGGTCATTACTTTTATTTTTGCTTTTTTAAAGGATTTTTCCAAATGTTTAGAAACATCCTCATCCTCCACTGGCACGATGTTCGGCATGAATTCTACAACTGTAACCTGTGTACCCAGCGTAGCATAGAAATACGCAAATTCCACTCCTATCGCTCCAGAACCTACTACTATCATAGATTTAGGCTGTTTTGGAAGGGTAAGCGCTTGTCTGTATCCTATCACTTTCTTGCCATCCTGAGGAAGATTAGGAAGCTCACGAGAACGAGCCCCTGTCGCCAAAACAATATGCTCTGCTGTATATTCTGTAACTGCTCCATCTTTCTCCACAGCTACTTTCTTACCTGGTTTTACTTTGGCTGTCCCGAAGATAACATCTATTTTGTTCTTTTTCATCAGGAACTCCACGCCTTTGCTCATTTTTTCGGCTACACCGCGGCTTCTTTGGACTACATTAGGGAAGTCAAAACTTGCCTCTACTTTATTTAAACCAAAATCCTCCGCGTGGTTGATATATTTAAAAACCTGCGCCGATTTCAAAAGTGCTTTGGTAGGGATACAGCCCCAATTAAGGCAGATGCCGCCCAAATTTTCTTTTTCTATAATTGCAGTTTTAAAACCTAACTGTGATGCTCTAATTGCTGTAACATATCCACCAGGACCACTCCCGATGACGATAATATCATAATTCATTGTGATTAACTTTTTTGTTTCTGCGAATTTAATGTTTTATTTTGATTCATTCATCAAATTTAAAGATAAAATTATCCTATTTCTATAAGAACAATTATCTATACATTAAGGATAAATCGCCCAAAGAAGAATGTTTTTCCCCACGGATTGGAATTTTTCATCCAAAACCTTGAAAACATCAGGAGACACCGCAGGACAGCCCCAACTCTCTGGAACGCCGCTGGGATAGGGCTCTTCATCAGGAATGATAGACCAAGGGTGTATCACGATATCCCTTTTGAGGGCATTGTTATTAGTCGTTTCCTTGCCATAGAGCAGGTATTTCTCCCCAAAACTTGGGCTGGGAACTTTCTTCGTGCCAATCCAGTATTTACCAAGTGAAGAGCTATGACTATTCGGCTGGTTGCTGAATGCAGGCTTTTCCTTGGAATAATCCCTCGCTGTGGGCTGGCTGCCACATCCATGACTTACCAAAAAACTATCCGTAATTTTATCTTTCTTAAAATCCCAAATGAACATCCGCTTTTTCCCAGAATGGATAGAAAAGTCTATCAACACGAAGAAATCGGTAGAAATTTTATTCTTTTTACAATACAAAAGAGCCTCTTCTGCATATTTTTTGTAATCTACTGTTCGCTGGGCTGTTTTTTGTGTTTTTATTTCTTGTTTTTCTTTGCCTAAATTTTCTGCTCTTGGCATAAAATAAGCACTTCCCAAGAATAAAAGAACCAATGCAAACAAAAATATTTTTAATTTTTTCACTCTTTTATTTTTATACAAAGTTAATTCTAAAAATTGGATTTTAGATTTAAAAACAATATTTTCGCAGAAATTATGGCACAAACAGCAGAAAAATACGCAAAAATCATCAAACAGAAAGCCGAAAAATTTGGGTTTCAGGGATGCGGTATTTCTAAGGCAGGTTTCCTAGAAGAAGATGCCACAGCGCTGGAAAAATGGCTGAAAGCAGGCTACAACGGCGAGATGGCATACATGGAAAATTATTTTGATAAAAGGACTGACCCAAGACTTCTGGTAGAGGGCGCAAAGTCCGTTATCTCGCTGTCTTACAACTATTTTCCTCAATACAAACTGGAAACAGAAAATAATTTCAAAATCTCCAAATATGCCTACGGCGAGGACTACCACGATGTGATAAAAGATATTCTACGCCAGATGATAGCGGAACTGCAGGAAGAAATAGGAGAATTTGGGTTTAGGGTTTTTACGGATTCTGCGCCTGTTTTAGACCGAGCGTGGGCTAGAAAATCTGGAATCGGCTGGGTTGGGAAAAATGCCAATCTGATTACTAAAAAACACGGTTCGTTCTTCTTTTTGGCGGAAATCATCTGTGATTTGGAATTAGAAGAAGATGGTGCTACCACAGACCATTGTGGAAGTTGTAGAAAATGCATAGATGCTTGTCCTACACAAGCCATTGTAAATGAACGAATTATAGATGGAAGTAAATGCATTTCTTACGCCACAATAGAACTAAAAAACGAAATCCCAGACTATTTCGAGGGAAAAATGGATGATTGGATTTTCGGATGTGATGTCTGTCAGGATGTTTGCCCATGGAATAGATTTGCAGCTCCAAATATAGAACCGAAATTTGCCTTAAAAGAATTCAGCCAACTGAGAAAGCCCGACTGGCATGACCTGACCCAAGAAATTTTCTCCGAAATATTCCGAAAATCTCCTGTGAAAAGAACCAAATTCTCTGGACTGATGAGGAACATCAAATTCGTAGAAAAAACAAAACCAGACTCAGAAGATTAGGAATAAATCCTAAGCTGTTTTTGTTTAAAATAAAAAACACTATTTTTGCGGCTTAAAATTTGAAAGAAATGTCTATTACAAGATTATTCGATATTGCACACAACTCTTTGAAAAAATTCCCAAAAGATGATGTTTTGGCTACAAAATATGATGGCAAATGGGAAAAAATATCTACTCAACAATTCGTAGATTTAGGAGACAAATTTTCTAGAGGACTCCTAAAATCGGGCATTACCAAAGATGATAAAATAGGACTCGTTTCTACTAACAACCGCACAGAATGGTGCATAGCAGATCTGGGAATTTCCCAGATAGGAGCCATCTCCGTGCCTGTTTATCCTACGATAAGCGAGGAGGACTATGTATATATATTCAACAATGCTGAACTGAAATATTGTTTCGTTTCGGATAAAGATTTATACGAAAAATTATTACGAGTAAAAGAACAAGTGCCTTCATTGGTGGGAATTTTCACTTTTGATGAAGTAGAAGGAGCTGCCAACTGGTCAGAAATTCTAAGCCTTGGCGAAGACAAATCTAACCAATACGAAGTGGAAGACCTGCGAGACCTTGTAAATGAAGATGATATCGCTACCATAATATACACCTCTGGAACCACAGGAAGACCAAAAGGCGTAATGCTTTCACACAAAAATATCATTTCTAATGTGTTTGCCGTGGACAGCAGAATTCCAAAGAAAAAAATTGACTACAAGGAAATAAAAACCTTGAGTTTCTTGCCTATCTGCCATGTCTTTGAGCGGGTGGTATATTTATACTACCTATATAGTGGATTTTCTATCTATTTTGCGGAAAGTATCGATAAAATAGGTGACAACATGAAAGAGGTAAAACCTCACTATATGAGCGTGGTACCAAGGCTTTTAGAAAAAGTATATGACAAAATATACAACAAAGGAATCAGTGCAGGAGGACTAAAGAAAATGATTTTCCTTTGGGCTCTGGGAGTGAACAAAAACTATGAGCTGGGAACTCCTAAAAACCTTAAACAAAGAATAGCAGACAGACTCATTTTCTCCAAATGGAGAGAAGGGTTGGGAGGAAATATAATTACACTGATTTCTGGTTCAGCGGCTCTTTCTAAAAATCTAAATAAAAAATTCCAAGCCGCGGGAATCCCTATCATCGAAGGATACGGCCTTACCGAGACCTCACCTGTGATAGCGGTAAACAGCTTTGAAAAGATGAAAATAGGCTCTGTAGGACAGCCTTTGGATAATTTAGATGTGAAAATCGACAAAGATGGAGAAATCCTCGTAAAAGGACCTTCCGTAATGAAAGGCTACTACAAAAATCCTGAACAGACCAAGGAAGCTTTTTCAGAAGATGGATACTTCAAAACGGGAGACATAGGATACATTGATGATGAAGGATTCCTTATCATTACTGACCGAAAAAAGGAAATGTTCAAGACTTCGGGTGGGAAATACATCGCGCCGCAAGTAATTGAAAACATGGCGAAATCATCACGATTTATAGAGCAGATAATGGTAGTGGGCGATGGCGAAAAAATGCCGTGCGCACTGGTTCAGCCAGATTTCACTTTCGTTAAAAGATGGGCTGAAATCCATAAAATCAACATCGGAACTAAACCAGAAGAAATGGTAAAAAGTGCCGAACTAAAACAACGAATAGAAAAAGAAATCGCGAAACTAAACGAAAAACTCGGCAACTGGGAGCAAATCAAGAAAATAGAACTTACACCAGATGTATGGACTGTAGGAAATGGAATGCTCACTCCTACCATGAAACTGAGAAGAAAAATAATCAAAGAAAAATACATCGATTTATACAACAAACTATACGAAAAAGAGGCCTAAAGGCCTCTTTTTTATTTTTGAAAAAATTCCATTAAATCCATATAATTCCTTGCATCCACGCCATGACCGCTCTGATACTCACGGAAAGAGAAAAATATACTCATATCATACAGCAGTTCCGCTCCCTTTTTCCCCCATTCTAGCGGAATGACCATATCATTTACCCCATGAGAAACAAAGAAAAACAAATGCTGATAAGCCTTTCTATCTAAAATATTTTTGATGATTTTTTGTTCTGGATAGGCGCTCAGACAGGCTATTTTATGAAACAACTGAGGAAACCTAAGCGCAAGTGCGTAGGACAAAATTCCTCCTTGGCTGAAACCGCATAGATTAACCGCACCGCTGATTTTATATTTTTCCTTTATTTCTTCTATTGTATTTAAAATCAACTCTATAGATTCTTCAGCTTGTGGAACATTTATAAATTTTTCTCTATCCAATAAATCTATATCATACCAGCTAAAACCTCCATTTGGCGTGGTATAAGGTGCTTGAAAGCTGACTATCAGCCAATCCTCAGGCAAATCAGGCGTAAAACTAAACAAATCTTTCTCATCGCTTCCATATCCATGCAGTAGCACTAAAATAGGAGTCTGAGTGTGTATATTTTCAGGTTCTCGTACTAAATAATTCATTCTGCTAATTTATAAAATTTTATAAATAAAAAAGCAAGAGTAAAATACTCTTGCTGTGTGTTTTTATCTTGTATACTTACATGCTTCTTGGTATCCATTTTCACAAGATTTCTTGAACCAATACTTCGCCATCACTTCATCTCTAGAATCTCCTTCCCCTCTCTGATACATCGCAGCTAGATTGTACTGAGCCATTGTATTTCCTTGTTCTGCAGATTTTTTATACCATTGTTTAGCTGTTGCATAATCCTGAGAAACTCCTTCTCCTCTATGATACATCACTGCTAAATTATACTGAGCATCGGCATTTCCTTGTTCTGCTAACTTGTCAAACCAAAACATAGCCTTTGCATAGTCTTTCTCTACACCTTCTCCTTTGTAGTACATCAGAGCCAAATTATGCTGAGCCTCTACTCTGCCCTGTTCTGCAAGTCTTTCAAACCAATATCTTGCTTTTTTGTAGTCTTTTTCTATTCCCTCTCCTTTATAGTACATCAAAGCCAGATTGTATCTTGCCATCACATTTCCCTGCTCCGCAGCTTTCTCATACCAATATTTAGCATCTTTGTAGTTTTGAGGAACACCTTCCCCTTTGTAATTCATCAGCCCTAAATAAAACTGCGCATCGGCATTTCCTAGGTCAGATAATCTTTCAAACCAATATTTTGCTTTCTCAAAATTACGAGCAACTCCTTCTCCTTTATAGTAAATCACCCCTAAATTATGCTGAGCTTCAGGATTTCCCTGTTCTGCAGATTTTTGGTACCAATATTCAGCTTTAGAATAATCTTGGTCTACTCCATCTCCATCAAAATACATCAACCCTAAATAGAACTGTGCATCTTTATGTCCTTGTGTAGCTAGTTTTTCGAACCAATAGCTTGCTTTTGCATAATTTTGATAAGTTCCCTCACCTCTGTAATATTTCAGACCTAAATGATACTGAGCACCTTTATCGCCACTTTCTGCTATTTCTTCCATTTCCTGCAATGTCTGCCCATTTCCTAAAAAACAAACGAACATTCCCAGTAGTAAAATTGTTTTTTTCATCTTTTGAATTTAATAATTGTGTAGTAAAAATATCCCTTTTTGCTTATTTTCAGCGGTGCAAAGGTAGTGATTTTTTCTTAATTTTAATAATGTATCTATTGATTATCTTGATATTTTCATAAATTTTGACTAATGATATTTATCAGCCATTCACCGCTTCCACATTTTCTACAACATTTGGAAGGAAGTTTTTAAGAATGCTTTCTATACCATTTTTCAAAGTAACCACAGAAGAAGGGCAGCCGCTGCACGCTCCTTGTAGAAGCATTTTTGCTGTTTTGGTCTCTTCATCGAATTCTATCAGAGAGATTCTTCCTCCATCGTTTTCTATGGCAGGCGTCACATATTCCTGCAAAATAGCATTTATTTTTTCTTCTGTTTCTGTAAACTGCTTATTCGCAACGGATTTTGATACATTCTGCTGGATTCCTTCGATTTTACTTACTGATTCTCCATTTTTGATAAAATCAGAAAGAAAATTTTGGATTTTCTGTGTTATTTCCTCCCAAGAAACATCATCAGTCTTGGTAATAGAAATAAAATTATCATTGATAAAAACCTCTTTTACAAAAGGAAATTCCTCAAATAGTCTTTTTGCCAATGGAACTTTTTCTGCTTCCTGTAAAGATTTCAGCTCCAAAAAGCCATCTATCAGCTGATGCTCTGAAACAAATTTTACCACAGAAGGATTTGGCGTTTTTTCTGAATAAAAAATAGGAGCAGTGCTCTCCTCGGAATAGATAATTTCTGGAAAATCATCCAAAGATTCCAATATTATATTTTGCAGATTGTCCGCCACCAAGTCCCATTCTACGATGTTTTCCTTTGCTACCGCAATAAAATTAGCCGTGATAAAAATACTCTTCACAAATGGATATTGAAACAATTCCTGAGCCAGCGGAACATTAGATATATTAGAATTTCTATCCAGCTCCAAGGAACCGCTTATAAGAGTCCTATCAGTTACGAATTTAATCACATTAGGGTTTTCTGTATTTTGGATTTCCATTTTCTGTAAATTTAAAATAAAGTGCAAATATAATATTTTGAACCATCACTACTAAAAGAAAAAGCACCCTTTGCAGAGTGCTTTTTTACTTTTTTATTTTTCTATTTTTTTACCTTTAAAGAAGTCAAAGGCAAGAAGTGATGATATGAATATCGTAGAGAATGTTCCCGAAATCACCCCTAACAACAGGGCAAACATAAATCCTTTCAAATTCTCTCCTCCAAAAATAAATATCGCCAACACCACTAAAAGAACTGTCAATGAAGTGTTTATCGTTCTACCCAGCGTTCCAGATATAGAATCATTAAACAACTGCGCCAGTGTTCTTTCTCTTCCATCTTTTAGGTTTTCTCTGATACGGTCAAAAATAATCACTGTGTCATTTATAGAGTATCCAAGAACTGTGAGTATCGCTGCGATGAAGTCTTGGTTAATCTCCATATTAAACGGCATCACACTATGGAATAACGAAAATGCTCCTAATATGATAGTGGCATCAAACGCCAAACCGATAATCGCCCCCAGTGAAAACTGCCATCTTCTGAATCGAAGCAATATATAAGCGAATATACCTAATAATGAGCCTAATACAGCCAGAGCCCCGCCCATCTTGATATCATCCGCTACCGTAGGTCCTACCTTTGTAGAGGAAACTATTCCTATTGGGTTTTCAGCTGCAGATTTAAACTCTTCAAAAGTCAAATTCACAGGAAGCTGATTTTTAAGCCCTTGATATAGTTTTTGGTCAATTTCTTGGTCAGCTTTCAGAGATTCATCTCCTATTTTATAATCTGTTGTGATTTTCAGCTGCTGGTCATTCCCAAAAGTCTTGATGTCAATAGAACTAGATTCTCCTTTTTCATTTTTGAAAACTTGTGAAAGACTGGCTTTTACTGCTTCTACATCCACAGCTTTATCAAATTTCACTACAAAACTTCTTCCCCCAGTGAAATCAATACCATATTTAAATCCATTCGTTGCAATAGATCCTATAGAAACTGCCACCAATACAGCAGAGATAACATACATTACCTTTCTCTTTGCTATAAAATCTACCCAAATATTTCGGAATAAATTCTTAGTCATCGGTGTCCAAACAGACAATGATTTTCCTTTCTCTAATCTACTGAATATCATTACTCTAGACATCAAAACAGAAGTAAAGAAAGTCATTATCAGACCGATAAGCAATGTCACAGCAAAACCTTGGATAGGTCCTGTTCCGAAAATATAAAGAACTAACGCCGTAAGAATGGATGTAAGCTGTCCATCGATAATCGCAGATAGAGCATCATTAAACCCATCATTATAAGCTGTTTTAATATCTTTTCCTGCAAAAAGCTGCTCCCTTGTTCTCTCATAAATGATCACATTGGTATCCACTGCCATTGCCATCGTTAGAACAATACCCGCAATCCCTGGAAGCGTAAGCGTAGCATCCATAGAATCCATAATTCCAAAAAGGAAAAACAGGTTAAACACCATAGCAATTACAGCATAAACTCCCGCACCTCCATAGTAGAAAATAATATATGCTATGATGATACAGAACGCTGCTGCAAACGACCAAAGCCCTGCCTGAATAGACTCCTCCCCTAGAGATGGCCCTACTACATCAGCCTGAACAATCTTCGCGCTAGCAGGAAGTTTTCCTGCACTTAGTACATTTACTAAATCTTTCGCTTCATCTTCTGTGAAATTCCCACTAATCTGAGAGCTTCCATTAGGAATTGGCTCGTTTACATTCGGTGCTGTATAAACTCTATTATCCAAAGTAACAGCTATAGGTCTTCCTACATTTTTTTCTGTAAGGGATTTCCATTCTTTAGTTCCATTAGCATCCATCTGCATATCCACTACGATCCTTCTCATTTGGTCATAATCCACTCTAGCAGACTCCACAGCACCATCAATAGGCGCTTTTTTGCTGGCATTGCTCTTTATAGCATAAAGTTCCAAATAATCAGGTGCATCCTCTTGTGGTTTGTATGCCCACATAAAGTCCACATATCTAAGGTTAGATGGTCTAGCTTCTTTTGCGATTTCGCTATTAAGAATTTTATTAACTGCAGCTGTATCAGAAAGTTTGACAGTCGCTACAGCATTAGATCTTAGTTTATCTAAATTGAGAGCTTTAGTAAAGTTAAATCCTTTTTTCACTCCCATAGAATCGCCTTTCACGATCACATTTTTGCTCATTTCCTCCAAGTATGGGAAAACTTCTTGGATTGTTCCAACTTCCCAAAACTGTAGTTTCGCAGATGTCTGAAGCATTTGTTTCACTCTATCTATGTCTTTGATACCAGGCATTTCCACTAGAATTCTTCCTGTTCCTGGCACCTGCTGTACATTCGGCTGGGTAACTCCCATCTTGTCGATACGGGTTCTGATAACCTCATAGGCAGCTCCTATACTCGCTTCTATTTTCTGAGTGATGATTTTTTTAACCTCTTCATCAGGAGTATTAAATTTTATCTCACTGCTCAGATTTTGTGTCCCGAATACCTCTGGGCTGGCAAGTTTTAGGTTTGCGCCCTTTTCTTTATTCACAATATCAAACTGAACAAAGAAATTCTGAATATACGAATTGGTAGAGTTTTCCTGTGCTTTATCTGTTCTATCTAAAGCCTCCACGAAAACAGCGTTTGTGGAATAGTCAGCCAAATTGGTCACCAAATCTCTTTGGTTGATCTCCAAAAGGACATTGATACCTCCTTTTAGGTCAAGTCCCAGCTTCATCTCACGCTCCTTGGCATTGGTGTAGTATAGCTTCGTAAAGCCAAGATTCAGAGTGTCTTTAGATAGTTTGTCTAATTCTTTCTGATATTTTTCTTCATTATTTCCTGCTAATGCCTTCGCTTCGCTTTCTATTTTATTGGCATACCAAGTCGGCAGAAGCTCTGTGATACAGATAAGCCCAAGGGCAACAGCAATGATAGTAATAAGACCTTTTCCTTGCATTATGAATTATAATTTTTATTTAAGTCTGCAAATATAATCAAATTCACTGAAAATTTTATACTTAGAATAAATAAGATAAAATTTTTATCCTCTAAACTTCATAAAAAAAGAGACACATATAGTATCTCTTTTTTGTAAAATATGAAATTTTAAAAAATTATTGTCCTAAATAGACTACTTCTATTCTATTTCTTGGAGCCCAAGTAGGTTGGAATCTTAACTTCCCTCTATTAGCATTTACTCTAAAACTAACTGTATCTCCTGCTGTAAGACCTATTATATTAGAATAATGTTGGTTAAAATAATGTCCCGTCTCTACATAACTATATGTCTCATCAGCATCTATCCATGGTGCACCATTCAAGAGCATGATAAAGTATAAGTTTCTAGTACCTGTTTCCCATGCATTCTGAAGGAAAGAATGGAATAACACTAAGTACTTACCTGTTTTAGGAGCTATAAAATCATTGATTCCAGGTATTGGTTGAGTTGTGGCTGGTTGCAAGTCATAATTAACTGTTGTACGAGCATATTGTCTTGTAAAGTCAGCAATTGGAGGTGCTGGCTCTTTCCATGTTCCTACTCCATTAGCATCACTAGTAAGAACTTTACCTGCTCCTTGATTGGTATCTTGTATCTTGATAGCGTTTGGTCCATTAGTTACGATATGAACTTTAGAATCTGGTTTATATGTACCAATCCCCACATTAGGACTAAAACTATGTCCATTCTGATGTCCTAAGATAATGGTATTATCATTTGAATTAGCAGTTGTAAGTGCACCAGAACCTATTCCATTTCCTATTGCTATCACATTATCTAGTTCTCCTGTAGATATAGATTGGAAACTAGCACTACCTATATGGATATTATTATGTCCTTTTACCCATCCACCAGATCCATTACCAAGAGCGATGTTATTATTTCCTACTGTATTATTTTGTAATGCATTTAAACCTTGAGCATTATTATGTTGCCCTGTAGTATTGCTTGTTAATGTACTTGTCCCTAATGCAATATTATATGCCCCTGAAGTATTTGCTCCTAAAGCTTCATTTCCAACAGCCACATTATAATTTCCGCCATTATTAGATACCAAAGAAAGGTTTCCTATAGCTACATTCGCCATCCCTGCAGCATTATTCGTTAATGTAGCGTTTCCTATACCTACATTATAGTTTCCTGTAGTATTTTTAGTAAGCGCATTAGTTCCTAGTCCCACATTATGACTTCCTAT
This sequence comes from uncultured Flavobacteriaceae bacterium, assembly GCA_963520375.1. Lineage (GTDB taxonomy): Bacteria > Bacteroidota > Bacteroidia > Flavobacteriales > Weeksellaceae > JABCPE02. Next base: position 21,578 of record CAUQQF010000009.1, read on the forward strand.
AGTGTTATTAGAAAGAGCAGAATGTCCCAATCCTACATTACTCATCCCTACTGTATTTTTGCTAAGAGCATACAACCCAAGCCCCACATTATGATTTCCCGCAGTATTGAAACGAAGAGCATCAAACCCAAGCCCCACATTGTAACTTCCTGAAATATTATTCTGTAATGCTTGAGAACCTATACCTATGTTACTATCTCCCACTGTATTTGTCATCAATGATTTTTGACCAATACCAATATTAAAATTCCCTCCAATATTAGATGTAAGAGAAGTAGTTCCTAATGCGATATTATTTTCTCCTGTGGTATTTGCTTTCAAAGCTTCTGTTCCAAAAGCCATGTTATTATTACCACTAGTATTGCTATATAATGCAAAATGTCCTAATGCCATATTACGATGCCCCACTGTATTACTATATAATGCACCAAATCCATTAGCCACATTACTCGATCCTGTTGTATTATTATAGAGTGTATTGTAACCAATTGCTGTGTTATTAGCTCCTGTTGTATTTCTAAAAAGAGCATCTGTACCAACAGCCACATTTCCGATACCAGAAACAGTATGATACAAAGAATTTTCCCCAACGGCCACATTATACATACCTCCTGTATTAGAATACAATGTATTAGCACCTATACCTACATTCCCTTTTCCATCAGCATTAGAACTTAAAGATTTTATACCCAATGCCACATTATTAACTCCTGTAGTATTAGAACGCAAAGCATCTAGCCCTACAGCTATGTTGTGAGAACCACTTGTATTGGAAAATAGAGCATCTTTCCCTATACCTATATTATGCGGGCCAGTCCCTACTCCACTACCATTTCCACCTACACCAGCATCTTGTGTGATATGGCTATTTGTTCCCACTAATCTAAGGTCTTGTTCCTGCATAACTCCCTCTGCTATTTTCACCCATTTATTAGTTGCAGTGCTGTAATAATAAAAACCTTTAGAAGTTACATCAGTTGTAGTAGATGTAGTAGCTCCTGAAAAGTCAGATACATACACCAATGTAGATTCTTTCAAATTAGCAGCAGCGATTGAATTCAATCTCGCTTTGCTTAATCTAGGAACAAGCATTCCCTCATTAGTAGTTGCTCCTACTGCTGAATTTGCAGCATTTGGTTTTATGTCTAAAGTTGCTTCAGGATTATTTGTGTTTATCCCTACTTTTCCTGTTTGGGAATATGCTAACCCCATAGCCAGCACCCCTAATAAAATAAAGTGTTTTTTCATATATTTATTTTTTAATATGTTCTTCTTTTAACCAACGAACTTATATTTATTTCATTAAATCTATAAATTCACTGAAAATGTAGTATTTAAGTTTTTAAATTTAAAATACAAAGATAATATTTTTTTATTATCCTAACAACAAAAAAAGAACCCTTATTTTTAAGAGTTCTTTTTTTAATTTATTGCTTTCTGATTTTCTTACTCAGTTTATGATTTGCAGAAGATGCCGTTAGGACATATATTCCTGCTGGTAATCCAGAGAAATCAACATCATAAGTCTGCACGCTACTAGGAGCTATACTTCTGATGAGTCTTCCTGACATATCAAAAATCTTGATATTATTAATATTTTCTACAAATTTCACATTTACCTTATTATTCCCATCCGCCAATAATGTAGGAGAAGCCTCTGCTGGTATCACCTCTGGAGTTGGAATCTCGGTATAACCCGTTACTATCATAGAGTAAACTTGCTTTTCTGTATTTGCTCCATCATTATTCACCAAAGTTCCTTTATTAGACACTTCTATTTTGTAAATTCCTGCTGCTGGCTGGTCTATAAGAACCTGCTCCACATTGTCCACCGTATTATCTCCTTTTATCGCTGGGTTACGCGGAGCAGTTACATCTAGTTTCCATGGATAATAAACTTCATTGGTCTGAACATTAGTTACTCTTAGGTCTAAATCATTCACCAACTTAGATGTTCTATCATTATAAGCTTCACTATATGTGTTATAGTTAGAATTCTTATTAGATGGATCTGTCCAAACAATAGTTGCTTTAAGTGGTTGTGAACCATCTGTTTTCACCAAAAATTCATTCTTTTTAGCGTTTTTGAGTTCTTTATCTTCAAAGATAACTTTATTTTGTTTTTTCTGAACCAATAGTTCTGCTCCTTTCTTAGCATCTACAAATCCCCATCCATACCAAACATCTGGCCCTACATTTCCTGCCTCCTGTGCTGTATGGATAAGAAGGTTTTTAGTTGACGCTGCATTGAGCTTTTGCCCCGCAAAAAGCGACTGATAAATCTGGCTCCAAAGCCCTAAAATCCCTGTAACCTGTGGAGCAGAATAAGATGTACCATTTCCCATTTGATAACTATTTGACCCTGCAGCAGATGTAGAAGGTGATACCACACTACTTCCTACTCCTGCAATATCTGGCTTGATAGCTCCATCATCACGAGGTCCAGCACTACTATAATCAGCCTTAACCACATCAGAAACTTGTATATACCTACCATTATTGATAGTTATTTTTTCTGTTGCTCCCACTGTAATTATATTTTTAGCAACAGCTCCTGTTGGGATACAATCATACTCAGCTGCACAATTATCCTGAGGAAGAGCATCTGCAGATGAAAACTGCCCCCAAGTTCCATCAGATTTTCTATAATAAGCAGGATACCTTGGAGTTGATGTAGGCCCATCTCCATAGGAATTTCCTGCAGATTTCACCACCACCATATAAGGATTATTATATACTATATCATCCAGCTCTTTATCTCTGTTATAATATGTTCCATTTAAATCATATGAACGACCATTTGATGAATCATACGAGCCATTCCAATACCAGCCCCCTCCCCTAGAACCATTATTCAAATTCCATCCTATAACATTACCATAAGAGTGGTTAGATAGAGCAGGTTTGCTATCTCTTATTTTAGTTGAAATATCTTTTTCTTCTGTCTCCCCATCAAGAGTGGAATTCCCAAAATAATAACTATCAAAGGTTGCTTTCGGCATCATTCCTTTCGTATTCCCTACAAAGACTCCTGCTCTTGTTGATACATCTTTTCCCTCACTACCTATCATCCCTGTTACTCCCGTCGCATGGCTATCATAAGGTACTGTATCAGCCTCTTTATTGGTTATTCTCGCACTGCTTCCAAAATCTGTATGCTCTGCATAAACACGACCACCATCAAAAACAGACACTTTAATCCCTTCTCCATTAAAACTTCCTGTAAGTCCATCTATAGTCCCTTCTTGGATAGCATCTACATTAGAATTTTTAATTTGGTCTGTGTCATAAGATTTTAGAAAATATGGAATTCCCCCAAAGAAAAAAGAAATAGTTTCCCTTTCTTTCTTTAGGTCTTTTTTAATATCACTTTCTGATTTTGGATTTTCAGTAGAATTATTTCTATAAACCTCCTTCTGAGCGTAGAATTCAAATTGTTTGAACAATTGCTTTCTCCTCTCATCCATTTCCTTTTTCAGTTTGTCATTACCCTGCTGAGCATTTAGCAAACTCCCCAAGAGTAAAGCAACTAGTACATTTCTTCTCATAATATACAAATTTTAAAGTTTTCTATTATTGGGTGTAAAATTACAAAAATTATTGATTTCACACTATTTTTTTATTTTATTTTATTTTTATTCAACCATTCATGATATGCTTTTGCATTTTTCGCATGCTCTATATCAGAATCTGTGAATTTATGATAACCCAACTTTTCAGGGTCTGCACACATGAAGATATAATTATTTTTTTCGGCATTCAACACATTATCCACTGCTGTTTTATTCACCATACAGATAGGCCCTGGCGGAATTCCTGCATTTGCATAGGTGTTATATGGCGATGGGTGTTTTAGGTCTTTGTTATAAATTCTCTTTATCTGCTTTGTGAAATTATGCTCTTTGTTAATGGCATAAATTACCGTAGGGTCAGACTGAAGTTTCATTCCCTTTTCATAGCGGTTTAGATAAAGCCCTGCTATAATTTTCTGCTCATCTTCTTTCCCTCCCGATTCTTTCTGAACAATGGAAGCAAGGGCATATATTTGCTCTCTTGTCAGCCCCAGTTTCTGCTCTTTGGCTTTTCTCTCCTCTGTCCAAAATTCATTGTAATCTTTCTCAAACTTTTTGAAAAACTCCTCTGGTGTCACCGTCCAATAAAACTGATAAGTATCCGAAAAGAAATATATTTTCAAATCCTCTGCCGAGTTTAGTCCTTTTTCCTGAGCGATTCTATCAAACACAGTCACGAAGCCCGAAGAATCCTCCTGCGTTTTCCTCGCCACACGCCCTATCATCTGATAAACATCATCAAAATCCTTTATCCTAAAAGTATCCGCTGTCTGCAGTCCTGCTTTCAGCATATTGACCAGCTTTGTATTATCATCGCCCTCCTTTACTCTATATCTTCCCGCTCTGAGAAATTTCCCCAAATGCTTAGACTCCGCTACATCTCGGAAAGCCTCCATATCAGCTATATATGGTTTTAGACTATCCAAAACTTGGTCTAAACTCGCATCCTTCGGCACCAGAAAATATCCAGATTTTTTGACATTATTTCCTTTATATTTTTTATACAAAGTATAACCAAAAAATCCTCCACCAATCAGGAGCAATCCTAAAAAAACTATAATTACCTTTTTCATTTCTTAATCTAATTTGAAAACTCCCTCAAAAACATATTCTGCAGGACCTTCCAACCAAATATTTCTAAATCCTGCCTCGTGCTTTTCTGCATAAACTTTTAGATTTCCGCCAAGTGTTTTCACAGAAACCTCACCTCCACCAAATTCATTCATAAATGTAAGGCAGCTCGCCGTTACTCCCGTTCCACAGCTATATGTTTCGTCCTCCACACCTCGTTCATAAGTTCTTACAAACACCTTATTATCAGATATTTTAGAAACAAAATTTACATTTATCCCTTCTTTTTTATAAGGCTCAGAATTTCTGATTTCATAGCCGTTTTTATAAACATCCAGATTCTGCACATCTTCCACATATCTCACAAAATGCGGAGAACCTGTATTTAGCTGATAATCAGAATCTATTTTAATAATTTCTGGAACATCTATCATTTTCAGCTTCACTACATTTCCATTGATTTCAGCCTCATGAAGTCCATCTATTGCATTAAATTTAGCTTTATTTTCAAAAACATTCAAAAAATGCGCAAAAGCCACAATACAGCGCCCTCCATTGCCGCACATCGTGCTTTCGTTCCCATCCGAATTATAATAAACCATCTGAAAATCAAGTTTTTCATGGTTTTCCAATAAAATCAAACCATCTGCACCAATTCCGAAACGACGGTCGCACATTTTTTTTACTAATTCTACATCATTTTTAGGAAAAGACTGATTTCTATTATCTATCATAATGAAGTCATTTCCAGTCCCTTGATATTTATAAAATTTAATCATTTTTTCTCTCTTTATTTGCGATTTCTTTTCTCACTCGGCTCAGACTCTCTGGTGTAATTCCTAAAAACGAAGCTACCATCCACTGCGGAACCCTCTTGAAAACATTAGGATAAACCTTGATAAAGTCCAAATACCGCTCCTCTGCATTTGCCCCAAGTAGAAGATTTACTCTTTTTTGTAATTGTCTGGCGTGATTATGCAGAAGTAAAATCTGTTTTGCTCCTGTTTCAGGGTTATTTCGGCTCATATATTCATAAAAATCAGGGCTTAAAGATATGATTTCGCTGTCCTCTATTGCATCAATAAAATAATCCGAACTCTCCCCAAAAAACAAACTACTCCTATCCGTAATCAAATGATTTTCAGGCGCAAACTGGATAATATGTTCCTTACCCGCCTTACTGATAGAATATAAACGAAGAAGTCCCTTCTCCACGAAAAAAGTATTTCTACACACTTCCCCTTCCCTCAGCAGAAACTGTCCTTTTTCCACTTTGAGAGGTTTTATGTATTTCCTATATCCCTCAATAGATGAGGGCGAAACACCAAATGTATTTAGAAGATACTCGTCAAACATTCTATTCTTCAAATAATTTTTTCATCAGCCTTTCCATATCTACCAGCTCTTCGTGTCTCTTGAAAATAACCTGTCCATCACGGAAAAGCAAAAAGGTAGCAGATTCTATCGGAACTCCCAAATCTTCGCTCAATTCTTGTTTTAGTTTAGAATTTCCTGTATAGTTCAGTCTATAAAATTTCACTCTGGACAAATCCATTCTTCTTGCCTGCTTTTCAAAATCTGATATCATATAATCACTTCGGAAATGCATCGTCGCACAGGTCAAAAGAGCCACAGGCTTCTCATAAGAATCTTTATAAGCCTGCTTCAAGTCCTCACTAGTCTCTATTTTATTCCAAATCTGGCTGTCTTTATATGCTTTTACTAATTTTTTCCAAAAATCCATTAATCCCATAAGTCAAAAAATTTTTGCTAAATTATCAATAATTTAGTAATATTGAAAATAAATTAAAATGAAAATGAAAAAAGCCCTGATTGTAGTGGACATCCAAAATGATTTTTGTAAAGGCGGCAGCTTAGAAGTCGCTGATGGAGAAAAAATCATCCCTTACATCAACCACCTGATGAAAACCAACAACTATGATGAAATCATCCTTACCCAAGATTTTCATCCCACAGAACACAAAAGTTTTGCGGTCAATAACGGAAAATCCGTTGGCGAAATCATTGACCTAAACGGCATTTCACAGACAATGTGGCCTGTCCACTGTGTGCAGGGAACTTCGGGAGTAGAGTTTCATCCTGATTTAGAAAAAAATCAAGCTACATACATTATTAAAAAGGGAATGAACCCTGAAATAGACAGCTACAGCGCATTTTTTGACAATCAAAAACTAATCAACACTGGACTTTCTAATTATCTAAAATCCAAGAACATAGAAACCATAGAAATCGTAGGGCTGGCACTAGATTATTGTGTAAAATACACCTGCATTGATGCTGTTTCGGAAGGGTTTAAGGTCGTTCTTCATTTTAAAGGGACAAAAGCCGTGAACCTCCACCCTGATGATGCCAAAAACACAATTTTTGAACTTTTAGAAAAAGGCGTTTCTGTAATAAACTAAACTCACTGATAAACAAAAACTTACCCAAATTTGGGTAAGTTTTTTATTTTTAAGAATTATAACAATTTAGATAATTCCTCGTAGCCGCCGCCGTTATAAACATTGGTAAATCCTCTCTGTTTAAACGCTTCCGTAGCCTTTCCGCTTCGGTTTCCGCTTCGGCAGAAAAAAATCACATTTCCATCCAATTTTGCAATTTCTTCTGCATGATTTTCCACCTCGCCCAGCGGAATATTTTCAGCGCCTTCTATCGCTCCGTTTGCTATAAGTTCCTCTGGCTCACGCACATCTATCAAATGATAGTTTCCTTGATTTAAAATTTCCTGAATATCCATTCTTTATTTTTTTATTCAAATATAGTTTATTTTACAATACATTCACCTCTCTTTCTAATTTTACTCCAAATTTTTCTTCCACAGAATCTATTATTTTTTGAGAAAAATCAAAAACCTCCTGCCCTTTCGCATTTCCTGTAATATTCACTATTACAAGGGATTGCAGGGCGTGAGTTGCCACATTTCCTATCTGTTTGCCCTTCCAGCCGCACTGCTCTATAAGCCATCCTGCTGGGATTTTCATGCCTTCTTCGGTTTTATATCCCTGAATATCTGTAAACTGAGTTTTCAGCTTATCAAAATACACATCAGACACCACAGGATTTTTGAAAAAACTTCCTGCATTTCCTATTTTTTTAGGGTCTGGGAGTTTGCTCTGCCGAATACGAATAACCGCCTGAGAAACATCCTGAATCGTTGGATTTTTTATTTCCATTTTCTCCAATTCTGACTGGATAGCTCCATATTCCACCTTCAAAACATGCTCTTTTCTTGTCAGTCTAAATATAACTTCCAGAATAACATATTTACCTTTTCCCTCTCTCTTAAAAAAAGAATCTCTGTATCCGAACTGGCATTTTTTCTTATCAAAAACCTCAACTTCCAAAGTACTCATATTAAGCACTTTACAAGACTCAAAACTATCCTTTATCTCCACTCCGTAGGCTCCGATATTCTGAATAGGAGAAGTCCCTGCGTTTCCTGGAATCAGAGACAAATTCTCCAGCCCACCATAGTTTTTATCCAAACAATACTGAACGAACTGATGCCAGTTTTCTCCCGCTTGTGCTGATACCAAAACTTCATTATCACTGATGATTTCCTCGGAAATCCCCTTTAAATTTAGTTTAATCGCAAGTCCTTCAAAATCCCTTGTGAAAAACAAATTACTTCCTCCTCCCAAAAACAAAAGAGGAAGCTCCCTAAATTTAGGGTTTTTCAGTAAATCTAATAATTCTGACTCTGTAGAAACCTCAGCAAAATACCGCGCAGAAGCCTCCACTCCGAAAGTATTGTAAGGCTTCAGGGAAACATTTTCTAAAATCTGCATTTTATCGTGCATTGTATTTTTGGAGAGCATCTTTCAGCAGTTCTACACTTCTTCTCAGGTCTTCTTCTTTCAGCACATAGGCTATTCTTATCTGTCTCTTTCCAAGCTCTGGATTAGAATAAAAACCTCCCGCAGGCGCTACCATAACAGTTTCATTATCAAGAGAATATTCTTCCAAAAGCCATTGTGCAAATTTCTCTGCATCATCTATCGGAAGTTCTGCCACACAGTAAAAAGCACCCTTTGGAGTTGGGCAGATTATACCTGGAATTTCGTTTAGTAATTTTACTAACAAATTTCTTCGTTTAGTGTATTCTTCGCGAACGCTCTCTATGTATTTTCTGTCGTTTTCGTGGGCTTTTGCAGCTATTATTTGCCCTAAAAGAACTGGGCTTAATCTAGCTTGTGCAAATTTCATCGCCGTCGCACGAATCAGTTTAGAACGAATAACCATAAATCCGATACGAACTCCACACATGGAATATCTCTTGGATTCAGAATCTATGATGATGCAGTTTTCTGCTATTTCTGGGAATTCCAGCATAGAGACCTGCTTTGCTCCATCATACACATACTCACGATATACCTCATCTGAGATGATGACAATATCATGTTTCAGAGCTATCTGAGCCAATTTCTGCAATTCTTCTCTTGTATAAAGATATCCCGTAGGATTCCCTGGGTTACAGATTAGGATAGCTCTAGTTTTTGGAGTAATTTTTTTCTCAAATTCTTCCATAGACGGCAGGGCAAAACCTATCTCGATAGAAGACGGAACTGCTACTACTTTTACATTGATATGATTAGAAAAACCATTGTAATTCGCGTAGTATGGCTCTGGGATAATTATCTCATCACCATCATCACAGAGCGTAGCAAGTGCAATACTCAGCGCTTCTGAACCACCATTAGTCACGATAAAATTATCCGTTGTCAAATCTGTAAAACCAAGCGAGTGGTAATAAGTTTCCAAAGCCTTTCTGTACTCTATATTTCCCTCGGAAAGAGAGTATTCCAGCACTTTTAGATCAATATGTTTCAACTCCTCCAAAGCCGCTTGTGGCGTTTCTATATCTGGCTGCCCAATATTGAGGTGATAGACTTTTACTCCTTTTTGTTTCGCTTGTAATGCATACGGAACAAGTTTCCTGATTGGTGAAGCAGGCATTTTTTCTGCTCTTTGTGATATTTTTGGCATGATAGATTGTATTTTATGGAACAAATTTACAATTTTATTTCTCTACTATGGCAGAATATTTCCACCTATTTTTGATAATATTTTTCTTAATTTTATTGAAACTTATCTTTTTACAAAATTTTGTTTTTTAAAGATGAATTTCCACCTGTTTTTCACTGGTTTTGTCCTGCCAGTAGTTTTTATAAGTCTGGAAAGTGTCTTCTATTATTTCATAAAGTTTAAAACAATTTTGCTTCAATTCCTCGAGATGAACCACACGAATGACAATATGCGGCTCTTCTATCCATTCTAGAGACATCATGCAGTCATCCATAGAGTTTAAACTCATCCAAAAATAACTCGGAAACTGAAAAACTTCATTCATTTTTCGTAAAAAAGTGGCTTCTGTCTTTATATTGCGCACATCGATAAAATATTCCAATGTTTGTTTTCGAAAGTCTAATCGTGTTTTGTTCATCTATTTTGATTATTTTTTATTAAAAAACTCCCAACAATTTGACAAAAGCCAAATGCAAGTGTAAAAATACATTTATTTTAAATAAATTTGCCTTTTCAAATCATATAAAATGACAAAAAAACAAATCTATTTGAGTGTGATTTTTGGAGCTATTTTCATTGTAGCTTTGTGCGATTTTCTTCCTAGTTTAAAGAAAAAATCAGATTTTGACACTCCAGAAATCGTTGGTTATCAATACAAAAAAGATTCATCCAAGACAAAAGACCCATACGGCATCGCAGACCAAAAAGGGCGAAACTATATAGAAAAACTTACCGATGAAACCATCGTAATCAACTATGTCAAAAAACACAAAAGACTTCCCGAATACTACATCACCAAAGCAGAAGCCAAAAGACAAGGCTGGAAACCATCCGAAGGAAATCTCTGCGAGGTGCTTCCCAATAGGGCTATTGGTGGAGACCGCTTCAGCAACCGAGAAAAAAAGCTTCCCGACCATGGTAAATACTACGAAGCGGACATAAACTACCGCTGTGGAAGAAGAAACGCTGAACGAATAGTTTTCAATAAAGATGGAGAAGTGTGGCTTACTAAAAACCACTATAAAAGTTTTGAAAAACAATAAAATAATTAACTGATAATGAACACGATATACATTGATTTTTCAGAAATCGGCGATATGGAGGATTTCTACGCCCAGCTGAAAGAAAAAATAGAACTTCCTGAGTATTTCGGAGATAATCTGGATGCTCTTTATGACTGTATTTCTGGCGATTTGGAAATGCCTTTACATATAGAATTTGTAAATATGACTGTGGAGCAGTTAGAAATTTTTGAAGACCTTTTGGTGACTTTAGAAGACCTAGTAGAGGAAGTTCCTGACTTTTCTTTTTCCTATTTTCTGGAACAATACGAAGATTAAAAATCTTTCCCAAAATAAAAAACCAGCTTGATTTTGAAGCTGGTTTTTGTTTTTATGCTAATCTAAGATTAGTATTCCAATAACACACTTCCCCAAGTAAATCCACTTCCAAAGGCTGCTAGACAAACTAAATCGCCTCTCTTCACCTTTCCTTCTGCTATCGCCTCACTCAGTGCGATAGGAATAGAAGCCGCAGTGGTGTTACCATATTTTTGGATATTATTAAATACCTTCTCATCTGGAAGCCCCATCAACTGCTGAACATACTGAGAAATTCTGATATTCGCCTGATGCGGGATAAGCATATCCAAATCTTCTACGCTTTTACCTGCTTTTTTCAATGATTCTATGATGGTTTCAGGGAAACGAGTAACCGCCTGTTTGAAAACAAAATTCCCGTTCATATACGGATATATTTCCTCTGGTTTTATGTTTTCTGGCTCTGTAAGAAGTCTGTCTGTCCAGCCCAAGTTAGTCCCTGGTAATTTTATCATCAGTTCCTCTGCGTATTTCCCTTCGGAGTGCATATTATAAGACAAAATCCCCTGAACACCAGCATCTTCCGAAGCCGAAAGTACTACCGCTCCTGCACCATCACCAAAAATCACCGAAACTCCCCTTCCTCTATCTGTCATATCCAATGCAACTGACTGAATTTCAGCTCCTACAACCAAAATATTTTTATACTGACCCGCTTTGATGAAAGCATCTGCTACGCTCAGCGCGTAAACAAATCCTGAACATTGGTTTCTCACATCCAGCGCCCCTATAGTATCACAGCCCAGCATCTCCTGCAAAACTACCCCACATCCAGGGAAATAATAATCTGGGCTGAGTGTCGCAAAAATAATATAATCTATATCTTTTGCTGTCAGACCAGCTGACTCCAGCGCTTTTTCAGAAGCTTTAAAACCATAGAAACTTGTAGTTTCTTGGCTGTCAAATTTGCTCGTTCTGTGTCTTCTTTCTTTGATACCCGTACGCTCCGTTATCCACTCATCATTGGTATCCATTATCTTAGCTAAATCATCATTAGTCACCACATTATCTGGAACATAATGACCTATTCCCTTTATAACACTTTTATACATAACAAAAATTTATTTAATCAATTTTAATTCGTCAAAACTATGAAATCCATTTAGAAAATCCTTTAAATTCATTCGTTTTTTTCCTTCCAACTGTAATTCTTCTGGGAAATAAACTCCATTTTTAGCATAGATTTTAAATTCATTTTTAGAAATTTCTATCTCACCATGCTCTTTAGAATGTTCTATTTTTTGGAATTTTCCTTTAAAAATCTTTAATATTTTCTGCTCACCTCCCACTTCCAAAATAGTAAAAGCAGCAGGATACGGCGACATTCCACGGATAAAGTTATGAATAATTTTCACCTCTTTTTCCCAGTCTATTTTAGTATCTTCTTTGAAAATTTTATAGGCTGTTTTTGGGTTTTCTTTCTGATTTTGCGGAATTTCCATAAGTTTCCCTTCCGCAAGACCATCCAGAGTTTCCACCACCAGTTTTGCTCCTATCTCCATCAGTCTATCGTGAAGAGTTCCTGCATTATCTTCGGGAGAAATTTCGGTTTCTGCTTGGAGGAGAATATTTCCTTCGTCTATTTTTTCATTGATGAAAAATGTAGTGACACCAGACTTTGTCTCGCCATTGATAACGGCATAATTTATCGGTGCTGCACCTCTGTAATCTGGTAATAATGAAGCATGTAGATTGAATGTTCCCAGCCTCGGCATGGAAAACAGAACTTTTGGCATCATTCTAAATGCCACCACTACGAAGATATCTGCGTTTAGACTTTGTATCTGTGATAGAAATTCCTCATTGCGAAGTTTTTCTGGCTGAAACAGTGGTAAATCATGCTCCATGGCATAAGTTTTCACGGGAGACTGATGCACTTTTTGCCCTCGCCCGCTGGCCTTATCCGCTACGGTAACCACTCCCACCACCTCATGCGCAGAGGTATGGATAGCTTCCAGAGAAGCCCTTGCAAAATCAGGCGTTCCGAAGAAAACAACTTTTAGTTTATTCATTAATCATATAAGTTTTGTAGTTCAACATTTTTATTTTCTCTAAATTCAGCAGAGTTATCAGAGTTTCATAGATTTTCTCCTTTTCGTGCCAAAATATTTTTACACTCAGTTCATCAAAAGTAGCTGGATTTTTGGCTAATATTTCTAAAACCTCATCGGACAAAGTTTTTTCTTTGACTGGATTTTGGGACAGACAAAAACTACATTTTCCGCAATTATCCGAGGATTTTTCTCCAAAATAAGTTAAAATCATTCTCATTTTACAGAAATCTTTATCTTGGATAAAGTATTTCATTTCCTCCCATTTTTGGATTTTATTTCTCTGGATTTTCTCAAATAAATTCCAGTATTTTCCTTGAATTTCTCTGCTGTCTCGTGGTCTTAGGAACTTTATGCTGTCGGTGCTTCCGTCCACATATTCCAGCCATTCTTTTTTTTGCAATTCCTTTATTCTGTCCTTTATTATCTGCTGACTTACGCCCAGTTTTGCACTCAGGCTTTCTTCGCTGAAAGAAACTTTGTGCGTAGCTATTCCAGAAATATTTCTAAGCAATAGTTCTATAAAATACGCATCTTTGGGCGGTAAATCCTCCAACTCTTCGGCTGGGATTTTCAGCTCTATTGTAGAAGGCGATTTATAATTATTCCAAAATATAACTTCCTGATTATGAAGAAATCCCAAAACATTTCTAATCTTAGCAAAGGAAATCTTAGTGAAACTCTGCACTTTCTGTAAATCCAGCTGAAATATCCTCTCCGCAGCCTCCCCATCAGCAATCTGAAATATAGAATAGATGTAGGATATCACCTTCAAATATTGGGTTTTATCTGGAATCTGCGCAGACAGCACATCATCCATCTCACCAAGTTCCTGCTTATTCCAAAGCAAAAAAGCATAACTTTCCTGCCCATCTCGCCCTGCTCTTCCTATTTCTTGGTAATAATTTTCAACCGAGGAAGATGGCGAATAATGGATAACAAAACGCACATTATCCTTGTCTATTCCCATCCCAAAAGCATTGGTAGAAATCAAAACAAAATCATTCCTTTCCTGCCATTTTCTTTGTTTTTCGTTTCGCTCCCTTGCCGAGAGTCCTGCATGATAAAAATCTACATTCTGCAGATTGTTTTCCTTTAAAAATGCTGTCAGCTCCTCCGCCTCTCTCCTTGTTCGGACATAGACTATTCCAGATATTTTATTGATTTTCAAGAAACTAAGCATTCTTTGGTATTTATCAGAAATCTCTTCATGGAAGATGTGAATATTCTCCCTTTTGTAACTTTTCTGAAAAACGCGAACCGAAGACAAGCCTAATTTTTCCTTAATATCAAGAACGACTTTGGGCGTTGCAGTAGCCGTAAGAGCCAGACAAGGCAGATTCCCTATCGTTTTTCTAAACTCGCTGATATGCTGATAACTCGGCCTAAAATCCTGTCCCCATTCTGATATACAGTGCGCCTCATCCACCGCAATAAAGGAAAGCGAAACATCCAACATCTTCCTCATAAATAAAGAGTTATGAAGTCGCTCTGGTGAGACATACAGTAGTTTAATTTCGCCTGATATTGCCTTTTCGTAGATTTCTTCCTGCTCTGCTTCATCTAGTTCGGAACTAAGATATTCTGCCTCTATCCCCAAATCTTTCAAATGAGAAACTTGATCTTTCATCAGGGCTAAAAGCGGCGAAATTACCAGACAAGTCCCCTCTAAAACCAATGCAGGAAGCTGATAACAGAGAGACTTACCTCCACCCGTAGGAAGCAGCGCCAAGGTATCATTTTGCTCTAAAATAGACAAAATAATATCTTCCTGACTCTCCCTAAAAGCATCATAGCCCCAAAAACTTTTCAAGGTTTTTAGTAGAATGTCTCGTGTTTCGATAGGCATAAATTTATTTTATCTCACAAAAATAGCAAAAAAGATAAGTTATTTATTTTTACAGAAAGAAAAATGTGTGCTGAGGAAGAAATTTCTCTGCACACAACGAATAAAATTATATCATCAAAAACTACATTTCCAAGTCTAATTCATCTAACAACTTTCTAGAAAATTCTCTATCATACAAATGTTTATGATGTGGAATTTCTAATCTATCACAACTAAAAACAAGCCCCTCATAAGACACTATATCTATATCTATAATCCTATCCCTATATTCCCCAAAAAACTTAGAATCATGGATTCTTCCCATTTCGGTTTCTATTTCTTTGATTTCATCTAAAAGTTTTATGGGCGAATGTGCTGTCTGCATAGACACCGCAATATTACAGAAAACATTATCACTATCATACTCCACAGGCAAAGTTTTTGAGATTTTGGTCTTTTTAATAATCTTGCCGATCCTATTTTCCAACTCACTGAGAGCCAATAAAATATTATTTTCTGCGTTTCCTAAATTACTTCCTAGTAACAAAACCACATTATACATTACTAACTATTTGTAAATTTGTAAAATTTTAAACTTTATTTTTATTTATGAAAAATTTCATCAAAACTGTTCTTGCAAATGTCGTTGCATTATTCATCGCTGGTATTTTGCTGCCTTTTTTCCTGCTTTTTGTGATTATCATCATCGGAAGCATGTCCAGCGCAGACAAAGATATCAAAATTAAAGAAAACTCAGTTCTTACGATTGATTTTAAATCCAAAGTTGTGGAACATGAGAACGAAAGCGAGTCTTCTATATTTGAGATAAAAGAAGATGCTGAACTAAAATACCAAGATATCCTCAATGCCATAGAAACGGCGAAAAACGATGATAAAATCAAGGGAATCAGTATAGAACTAGATGACATAGATGCTGGGATTACGCAGATAGATGACATCCGAAAAAGTCTGGAAGATTTTAAGAAAAGTAAAAAATTTGTCTATGCTTACGGGAACAATGTAAGCCAAGCATCCTACTATCTAGGTTCGGTGGCTGACCAATATTTCCTCAATCCTGTAGGAGGAATAGAGCTAAAAGGGCTTTCCACAGAAGTGATTTTCCTAAAAGAATTTGCTGAAAAATACGGAATTAACATCAATGTCATCCGTCATGGAAATTTCAAATCTGCTGTAGAACCTTTCCTCAGAAACGAAATGTCTCCAGAAAACAAAGAGCAGATGACTACCCTTCTAAATGACACTTGGGGAGATATTTCCTCTAAAATCATCCAATCTAGAAAACTAGACCCTACGGAATTCAAAACCGTGGTTGATAGTCTATACGCTACAATTCCTGACCTGAGCCTAAAATATAAACTTGCTGACAAATTAGTTCAAAAATCTGAATACGAAGAGATTATAAAAAACAAACTAAATGTTGGTAAAGATGAAAAACTAAACAAAGTTTCTATCAGAAATTATGCTTTTTCCCACGCAGATACTAAAACAAACGATAATAAAATCGCTGTCCTATACGCCTCTGGAACTATCTACAATGGAAACAGATACAGTGACATCTATTCCGAAAGATACATCCAGTATATCAAGGATTTAGCCCAAGATGACAACATCAAAGCTGTGGTTCTCCGCGTAAACTCACCTGGTGGAAGCGCCAATGCTTCTGATGAAATCTTGTATGAACTTCAACAACTGAAACAAAAGAAACCTCTAATCATTTCATTTGGGGATTATGCTGCTTCTGGCGGATACTACATCTCCATGGCTGGGGACAGGATTTTTGCCCAAAACAATACCATCACAGGTTCTATCGGGGTTTTTGGGGTAATTCCTGATGCTAAAAACCTAGCGAACCGAAATGGTATTTACTCTGATGTGGTTTCTACCAATGCCAATTCAAACATGATGTCGCCTTTTTCAGGAATTTCTTCGGGGACACTTGCTATCACACAGAGAAGTGTAGTAAATACCTACAATCGTTTTGTGCATTTTGTTTCCAAAAATAGAAAGAAAACTTTCGAAGAAATAGATGCCGTAGGAAGCGGAAGAGTTTGGTCTGGAAAAAGAGCCAAAGAAATAGGACTGGTGGATGAAATAGGTTCTCTAAATGATGCCATAAAATACGCTGCAAGCAAGGCAAATATAGCGGAATATGAAGCCGTAAGCTATCCTACAAAAGTAGATAAATTCGAGCAGATAATGAGCAGCCTGAAACAGGAAAACATAACTACAAACTATGTAAAATCCCAAATGGGCGAAGAAAACTACCAGCTCTTTAAGGTTTTTGCTGACCAAAATTTCAGAAACAGCATACAGATGACCATGCCCTACATCATTAGAATTAAATAAAAACAAAAAACGGTGCCTGATAATATCAAGCACCGTTTCCATTTACAATAAAGTTTAAAATTGATTAAAATTCTATATCATCTGCTACTCCACCGCCCATTTCTTTTGAGAATTTTTCTGCGTATTCTCTTTGTTTTTGTTCTTGGTAGCGCAGCATTTTTTCGATGTTACCCATATTAGCCATCCATTTCATGGCTACAGACTGAAAATCTCCCAAGGAAATCCCATAATTGTCCTGTATCCACTGAGCGCCATCTAGCCCTGCTTCATATGCCGCCTGACGAGCACCACACAATTCATAGTAGAACGCTTCATCATTTTGGATTTTAGCAAGATAGTCTCCTTCTTGATTAGATTCTTTTACAGAATCATTGAATTTAGGGTGAGTATCTGCACTTCCATAATACTGCCCGTAGAGAGACATCACAGCCATAGTCTGGTCCTGCTGCATTCTCTTTACCCAGAGCTGGTTAGCTTCATCCCAAACAGGCATATCAACTCCCAATCTCTTACAAACCTCTTCTGCTGACATTCCATTAGTCATTTTAGAGGCTGCCGCTGCGTAGTCTTGCAGAGAAATACCATGTATAGGCTGCAGCATAGGATTGCTGTCATCATGAGCCATATTCATGTAAGGATTCTCAAAAGAAGTATCATACTCCTCTCCATTTTCATCATAATTCTCTAAGAAATCATCGCTTTCTCCATTAAACTCGCCTGAGTTTTTGATGATAGCATCATTGTTTTTCTTAAGTTGAGCTTGTTCCTCTGGTGTCCCTCTCTTTCCTGCTGCACGCATCTCGATAAGCACCTTATACCCATCATCCATCAATCCTTTATAGAACTCAAAGAATCTGATAGTTGCTTTGAGAAGAGAGTCATTTCCGTTATAAGCTCCCAGCTGTTTTACCTCTGCGATATAATCTTCCAAATCCTCTTTCCACTGAAGACGCACTTTTTCTGCTCGGGCATAGTCTTTGGCATCCATAGCTGCATTCATATCCGCCATGTTGTCTTCACATTTATTCGCTACACACATCAGCTCGTTATTATACTCTATGGCATTGTCAAAGCTTCCTTTTGCATAGTATACGCCTTCCTCTTCATCATATCCTCTTTTTTCTGGCTGATTTTTAGGCTGGTTATCTTCTACAAGGTCTTGAACTTTTTTAAAAAGATTTTTAAACATAATTTTTTCTTTTTTTTGAAACCTTAAAAATTATTCAAGATTATTTTTAGTCATCCTCGTACTTTTCAAGGAACTCATCAGAAACTTCATTCAGTTTATCTGTAAAACGCTGTATCAGATTATTATTGTTTTTCAGCTGAGCTTGTTCTTCTGGTGTTCCTCTCTTTCCTGCTGCACGCATTTCGATAAGCACTTTATACCCATTGTCCATCAAACGGTCATACTCATCCAAGAACGCAATAGCAGCATCCATCAGCATAGTATCTCCTTTGTATGGCCCTAATTTTCTAACCTGCTCTTTGTAAGTTTTCACATCTTCTTTCCACTGAAGACGCACTTTTTCTGCACGAGCATAGTCTTTGTCATCCATGGCATCATTCATATCATCCATGTTGTCATGATTTCCGTTTGTGATGCAGATAATTTCGTTATTATATTCTACTTCATCATCAAAACTACCTTTAGCATAATATACTCCTTCTTCTGCATCATAACCTCCTTTTGGTTCATCATTTCCACCTACTAGGTCTTGTACTGTTTTAAAAAGATTTTTAAACATAACTTTAATTTTTTTTGGTTAATAAATATTTTAATTTTCAATGGAACAAATGTATAAACTTACTTTATCCCTCCAATAAAAACAGCGTCTACAAAGCGTCTACAAACTTTTAAATTTGTTATAAAATATTGATTTTCAATTAAATATTTTGTAGACACCTAATTTCATAACCAAGTTATCTTTATTTTATCTTTTAAATGCAAATGAAATTTAAAAACTATATTTCTAATTTTATTTGCATTTATTTTTCATTTCGGACAAATTTTTCTCAAATTCATCAGAAGGGATTCCTTTTGCACCAAAATTTTCTAACATTCCAACCGCCAACTGAAGATAATCACCATCCAACTGAGCTAATTCTGCTATGATTTTTCGGTATAAATCTGGTTTTTCATCAAGATTAAACTCAGCATAAACCTGCATATCGCTCATTTCTCTATAAAAAACTTTTTTGTTCGCCTCGGCAAGTACTGGCACCGTATCAGCTAAAACCTTCCATATAGCGGCTCTCCATAAGAAATAAACCAAAAATTTTTCTTCCGATACCGCATTACTGCTGGAAATTTTTTCATAAAATTCTTCCTCCTTTTTGGTTTTTTCTTCAGCAAAATCCTTCGCTACAAACTCATATTCTCGCATTTTATCACTCGGCACGAATGTATTCTGCGTCTGGCAATATGGACAGGTTATATAAGTCGAAATAAAATACAACTCCTTGATTTCCAAACCAGCACCACACTGAGAACAGTGAAAATTATCCTTCACAGCATTATATTCCTCTATTATTTCACGGAGTTTTTCCTCTGCAGAAGGCTCTTTCACATGACTCTCAATGCTATCCGAGAGGTCTCTCATCTTGTCTTTCCATTTTTCAAAATCATCATGGATTTTTCTGAACCATTTCTCCTGAAGTTCTCCTTCTGGTGTTTGCGCCTCGTAAAAAGAAGGTTCATAAGGCTTTATCTGCTGTTTAAAAACATCCTCGGCTTTGTCTATAATTCCATTAAACTGTCCCTTTACCCCCATCAGGAAATTACCAAAACTGCGTTTATATGGGTCTGTATCCTCATCATAAATCTCCTGCATAGCATCGCGGGTTTCCTTTGCTAAGGACTCTGCTCTCTCTGTAAGTTTCTCTATAAAAACTCTAAATCTTTGCTCTAAATCATTCATATTCATTTATTTATATTTTTATTACAAATTTTTCCTTTTATCTATTATTCAAATAAACCGAGATTTCTCTCGGTTTTATACTTATTGTATGTTATTTTCTATTTCATAACGCTTTCGGCTATTATTTTCCCCATTGCTATGTCTATTTTTTGGGTAATCTGCTCTACTCTTTCAAGTTTATAATCCGATACTAAAAGACTGACAAATTTATATCTTACCCAAACCACTTTGTTTTCTTCATAGACCAAAACTTTCAGCGGCAGCTCTATCGCTACTTTGGGGTTTTCCTGCATCAGGCTGGTTCCCACCTTAGGATTTCCCACCACCAAAACCGTGGCTGGCAAAAGGGTTTCTTTCACTTTCTTCGCAGCTTTTGTGTGGTCTATTTCCGCAAAAATTGCGATATTATTGGCTTTAAAATTCTTCTTTAACCTCCTAATTGTTTGTTTAAAATCATATTGGCTTTTTGTCGTAAAAGATGAATAATCTTCCGATTGCGCAGAAAAACTCACCGATATAAACAACGAAATAAAAAATAATATTCTCATAATTTTTAACTTTAATTCATTTGTTCCAAAACCTTTTTTATCGCCTTTGGGAAAATCTCGTATTCTACTTTATGCACTTTCTCTGCGAGTTTTTCAGGCGTATCTACTTCACTTACGGCAACTTTCCCTTGCAGAATGATTTTGCCCTCATCTATCCCAGCCGTTACGAAATGCACTGTGGCTCCGCTTTCCTTCTCTTTAGCACCTATTACAGCCGTATGGACATGCATTCCCCACATTCCCTTTCCCCCAAATTTGGGCAGAAGCGCAGGATGAATATTGATAATTTTACCAGCATATTTTTTTGCAAAATCTTCAGTGATGATAGATAGAAATCCCGCCAAAACTATCAAATCTGTGTCCTTTGGGAGGATTTTTTCTAAATTTTCACAGAAATCTTTTCCTCTCTTTATCAAATGATGAGGAATCTGGTGTTTTTCGGCACGAACCAAAGCATAGCAGTCCCTATCCGCAACCACCATGCTTACTTTTGCGTTAGGAATTTCTCCGTTTTGGATGCATTCCAATATCCTTTCCAAATTGGTTCCTGAGCCAGAAGCCAAAACTACGATGTTTTTCATTTCTTTGATTTTGTTAGTCTTCCTTATCCTCCTCTACACCGTGCTTTATCTTGGATTTTTTCCCTTTGATATCTACGGCATATTCTTTTCCATTTCTGATGAGCAGCCCTTGGGTTTTCCCTTTGGAATGCAGTACATCTATATCTATCACACGCCCATCCATTAGGTAAGTAACCTCTTTTCTAAGGGTATGCCCGATGACAAATTTCTTCGCATTGAGTTTTTTGAGAATTTCCTCCAAATCTTCTTTCTTTGTAGTTTCCTTCCCATAGCCTCTGTACCACATAGGGCTTTTTCCATACATATAGATGACATTCGCGATGGCATCTTTCCCTTTTTGCCCTTCTTTATTATTGAAATAATATTTTCTAGCGTGTTCATTCAGCTCCTCCACGGAAAGATTTAGGTCACTTACCTCCTTAGAAATTCCTGCATGAACGAAAACATAATCACCGATTTTCTCTACGATGTTTTTTGTATTAAGCCACTTGCCGAGTTCTGTGCCATACTGAGAAAGAAGGAAAGTTGGATCCTCGTTCATGAGTTTTGCATTTTCAAAATATTTCTTTCGCACATAGCGCAAATCTTTATTCATGTTCATCAAATCATGATTTCCGAGGACAAAATGCACCTTTCCACCTGCTTTTTCTGCCTGTTCTTCCAAGGAATAAATCAGCCAAAGAGTCTGCGTAACGAAAAGCCCTCTGTCAAAGAAATCTCCCACCGTTACAAGATGTCCTTTCCCAAAAGTCCATTTGTAATTCTTATCCATCACCTTATTATTGATAAGAAATTCTTTAAACTGCTCAAAATTCCCTTCAATATCCGAAATGGCTATCAGCTTTTTAGGCATTGGATAAACCGAAGGTTCTTCTTTCAGCTCCTTTTTCAGCCTAAAAGAAAAGAAATCCTTATCCGTTATGTAGGATTTTAGCTCCTGATTTTCTTCATACCATTTATAAACTGGTGTAGAAACGCCATTTTCTTCCTTAATGCTCTTCACGACCGACCGACCTAAACCCGAGTAAAAGACATACGGCCCGTCTATCCCAGCTTTGGAAGTATCTTTTTCTAATCTTTTTTCTGATATGATGAGCTTGGGCTGTAAATCCTCTTCCTCCTTATCATAATCATATCCAATAGCCACAACAGGCCCAGTTATTGGTGCTGCAATTTCAGCTATTTTGGAAGAATCTTTCGGTTGTTTTTTTCTTGATGAAACAGACTTTTTCTGGGCATTTAGAATATTACCCAAAAATAAAAATCCCAAGGCAAGAACAGTTATTTTTTTCAATTTAAAATTTCTCATTAGTATCAAATTAATTTTTTCTCAGTTTTTCTTCATCCAAGGCTTTATTTATCAAGATTTCAAACACTTCTCCCATTTCATCCGATGCGCGTTTTACGGCGTGTTCTATGATTTTTCTGGCTTGGTTTTCTGTAATTCCTGCCTCTGTCCAGCTTCTGCCAGAGGAATGCACATTGAGCAGAAAAGGCATTATTCGGTCTATAGCACAGGCAAAAACAGCATCAGGCGTTTCCTCCGCTTCGAATTCTTTCCACAAACCAAGAAACTCACTGCTCATCGGCTCTTCAAGGATACCGAAAATCCTCTCCGCAGAGGCAAGTTCCCTTTCGTATTTACCGACCATCGCTTTTTCATCAAAGATAAAAGTATCGCCTGCATCTATCTCCACCACATCATGAATGGACAGCATTTTAATCACGCGAAGAAGGTCTATTTTCTCCTTGTTCTTGGCATAAGGGAAAAGTATCTGAGCCAAAACAATAATCTGCCAGCTGTGCTCCGCCGAGTTTTCCCTCCTTTGGTCATCGTGGTTAAAATTCCTGCGCTGCACATTTTTCAGAGCATCAAGGGTTAAGATGAATTTGATTTCCTTTTCTAAAACCATGAAAATGATTTTTTATATTAAATTGATTTTCTCTTCGTTTTCTGTAATTTCTCCGATTTCGTAGGCATCTTTCAGGGTAGAAAACACTTTTTCAGCATCTTTTTCATCTACGATAACTACCATTCCCACACCCATATTGAAAGTCCCGAACATCTCCATTCGGTCTACATTTCCTCGTTTTTCAAGCTCAAGCATAATGCTCGGAATACGGATCTTTTCCGTTTGAATAGCTGCGCAAAGCCCATTCGGAATGATTCTCGGAACATTCTCTATCAGTCCGCCGCCCGTGATATGCGCTATTCCGCTAAGGCTCACCACCTTCAAAAGCTGATGAATAGGCTTATAATAAAGCCTTGTCGGTTCAAGAAGTGTTTCATAAAGCGGTTTTCCTTCAAATTCTTCTTCAAAATTTGGGAACACTTTTCTCACCAAAGAAAATCCATTGGAATGAAAACCAGAACTCGGAATAGCGATGATTTTATCTCCTTTTTTGATTTTTGAACCATCGATGATTTCATCTCTTTCTACGATTCCCACACAGAAACCAGCCACATCATAATCGCCCACCTGATACATTCCTGGCATTTCCGCTGTTTCTCCGCCGATAAGGGCGCACTCATTGTCTTTGCAGGCTTTTACCATTCCTAAAACGATTTCTGAGGCTACATTAGAATCCAATTTTCCACAAGCCAGATAATCCAAGAAAAACAAAGGTTTCGCGCCATGGCAGAGAATATCATTGGCACACATCGCAAAGCAGTCAATCCCGATGGAATCATACTTTTTGGTATCCAAAGCGATTTTCAGTTTCGTTCCCACGCCATCTGTTCCGCTCACTAAAACTGGATTTTTATACTCTCCAATGGCATAAAACGCCCCAAAACTTCCAAGATTGTTCAGTACATTTTTATTGTGAGTTTCGGCTACGGCGGACTTTATCTTGTCTACGGTTTTATAGCCTTCTTCTTTGTCTACTCCTGCAGATTTGTAAGTGTTATTCATAGTTTATTTTTTTATTTAAAGTTAAATTTCAGATATAAAAAAGCCGACAAACCCCAAGGCTGGCCGGCTGGTATATTTTCAGCACAAAACTCTATTCCATTATTTTGGTTCAGAAAAAGAGCTAAAGTGATTTTATTTAATTTCAAAATAGAATTTTTATTTCTACAAAAATAGGATTTTTTTATTTAAAATCTATCACTCTCTAATGACTTTTATTCTTCCATCTTCCCAAATCCTAATCACTGATGAGCCTTCCCACTCTGCCCTTTGGTCTTGGCGTTCTTCCACTATGGCATCTACTTGGTTTTTAAGCTCTTGCGAAATTTCAGAAAAACTCATCGGACTTTTTTCTCCACTGAAATTAGCTGAAGTAGAAACGATGGGACTATTAAGCTTGGAAATCAGTTTCTTACAAAAATCATCCTTTGTCAGGCGAATTCCTATGCTTCCATCTTCCGCCAAAAGCTCTTTGGGAAGCCCTTTTGGGTTGTCATAAATGATGGTAACAGGCTTTTCACTCAAATCTATGATTTCCCACGCCATGGCTGGCACCTCTACTATTTTCTGCAGTCTTTGTTCGTTTTCTACCAAAATAATTGCCGATTTTCCTTTTTCTCTTTTTTTCAGGGAAAATAGTTTTTGTATGGCTTCAGGATTGGCAGCATCACACCCCAGCCCCCAGATGGTGTCTGTAGGATAGAGAATGATTCCGCCCTGTTTCAGGACTTCCAGCAGTTTTTCCATTATTCTGGTTTGTAGTTACTTTGGTTAAAGATTTCTGTAGCATTCATCCTTAGAAAGTCTGATAATTTCGTTTCTGGTTTTTGGGAATAAAAAGCCTTACAGATTCTCCAGCCGATGAAACTACCCACACGAGGCGAAGATTTTTGGTCTATTTCGGTGTAGAATTTAGAAAACGGCGCTACTGAAAGGAAACGCTCATAGAGTTTCGGGTCATCACTAAACACCATATTATTTTCCACAAAATAGTTCCAGATATTAGCTTCATTAGCCTCTGCCCATTCCTCCTGAGTCTGGGAATAGTTCATTTTCAGATAATCTGGAGTATTCGGAAGAAAGGCATCTTGAAGGGTTTTTATTTTTCCTTCTAAAATGATTTGGTCTATAAATTTATTTTCCTGAGGGTTGGAAATCAAGAAAGTTTCAGCTACAATTTCTGTAATTCTCGGCACCAAATTCTCTGGATTCATGATTTTTTTATGATATTCATCCAGCCCTTGGTAGTTTTTGCTTTTTTCTCCCATAAACGCCGAAATATCCACGAAAAGCATCCCTTCATCCGTTCTGAAAAAGATAGGGTCTATCACGCTTTCTCTATCCAAAAACGAGGAATAAAGATAAACTTTAGGAGTTTTGAACGCTGGGAAATAATGCTTCACTCGTGAAAACATTTCTGACAATTCATTTTTCAGTTTTGTTTTATCTATTCCCTTCACAGCCTCCTGATAGACACGGATTTCCGCAGTGTCTTTTCTTCTGGCTTCGTATTCTGCATCAGGAATAGAACCCTGAAACATCGGATATTTTTCTTTAAATTCCTTTAAAGAAACTTTTGGGTCAAAAAACTCACCAGAAATGTCAAAAATCTCTACTTTTTCTGTAGCTTTTACTTCTTTTTTCCATAGTTCTTCTTGGTTTTTGTTACAAGAAAAAACGACCAAACACAATGACAAAAATAATATCCAAGGAATATTTCTTGATTTTTTCATTTTTATTAAAATTTATTTATCTTTAACTCCAATTTTTAATTCGCAAAAATAGAAAATTTTTAGATATAAAATGCAGACACAAAAAGTAACCGAACATATTATAAACTGGCTCAAAAATTATGCAGAAGCTGCTAAAATGAACGGTTTCGTTATTGGGATTTCTGGCGGGATAGACTCAGCGGTAGTTTCTACCCTTACCGCTAAAACAGGGCTGAAAACCCTAGTCATAGAACTTCCCATACGCCAAAAGAAAGACCAAGTGCAGCGGGCTCAGGAGCAGATTTCCTTTCTGAAAAGCAACTTCGGAAATGTGGAAAGTTTGGAAATAGATTTGACAGAAACTTTTGATGTTTTTGAAAAAAATGTAATCAGCAAAAGCTCCACCATGCAGAATAGAGAGCTTTCCCTAGCCAATTCCCGCTCTCGGCTCAGAATGCTTACGCTGTACTATTTTGGGCAGATTCATAATCTTTTGGTCACAGGAACAGGCAATAAAATAGAAGATTTCGGCATCGGTTTTTTCACAAAATACGGAGATGGCGGCGTGGATATTTCACCGATTGGAGATTTAACCAAAACTCAAGTCTATGAACTAGCCAAAGAACTGAACATCCCTGAAAGCATCCAAAAAGCAGCTCCTACCGATGGGCTATGGGACACGGAGCGAACTGACGAACAGCAGATAGGCGCCACCTACCCAGAGCTGGAATGGGCTATGAGCGTCCACCAAGACCATTCCGCAGAGGACTTCTCTGGCAGAGAAAAAGAAGTTTTTATAATATACGACCGCCTAAATAGGGCTACCCAGCACAAAATAAACCCTATCCCAGTCTACAAAATCCCAAAAGAATTGTTTTAAAAAAATATGAGTATGTTTATTTTTAAAAGTATTGAATTAAGTCAGTGGATAAAGCCACATCTGACCACTTATATCTTAGCGGCAGATGATGATGAGCTTGAGACTTTACAGGATGACTATGACAGGTTTGAAAATATTAAATTTCTGACATGGGATAAAACGCCTTCTTCAGAAGAGTTGTCAAAAATTCAAGCATTGATTATTGAGGAGCCAGAATCTGGAGAGTATGATATATCCGATTTGCCAGATTGGATAAATACGCTCGGTAATTTAAAGGTATTGGCTTTTCCATATGTTTGTTTTTCTAAATTGCAAAATACCATAAAAAATTCTGCGCTTACATTAGAAACATTATATTTTTTCATTCCAAGAGAATGGGATAATGAAAAATTTGAAATACCATCAAGCTTGGAAATGCCAAATCTTTCAGCATTTATATCAAGAAGTGAAACTAATGGTTTATTCGGGCTTAAGGCAAATAATTTCCCTAATATCAGTTACTTAGAGTGCAATATCTCAAAGTATAAAAACATCAAACAACTTGATGAAATTAAAAACTTTAAGAAACTAATTCATGCCAGCTTTCATCATGGTAAATCATTGAATATATTAGAAAATATAAGCTCTGATTTATTGGAGTCTATTAGTCTTGTTGGATTTTCAGGGCAGAATTTTTCAATTTCGAAATTAAAAGAATTTAAAAATTTAAGGTACATTGCTTTGAATGGAATCAAAAAGGCTGAAGTAGATTGTGAGTTATTTACTCATTTGCCCTCTTTAAGCTATTTAGACTTAGTTTCCTGTTTTAACCTTAAAAATGTGAATGAACTGGCTAATATTAAAAGCCTAGAATATTTAATCGTGTTAGATTGTAAGCGTCCATTTGATAATGCTACAATAGACTTACTTAAAAACAATATTTCTGAAATAGATATTGACTTTGCTTAAATTTATCAATAAAAAAATCCCTTTGAGTTTTCATCAAAGGGATTTTCTTTATCTATCACTGATTATTAACTTCCTAAGTGTAAGCTAATTACAGGCGTTCCATCTTCCTCATAGCCTTCGATACTGAAGCCTTCAAAGAATATATGATCTCCTAATTCTTTACTAGCCAATGAATTATGAATCCACTGCAACAGTTCTATTGCTCCGAAATGGTCTTCATAAGCCTCGCATTCTGCCATGATTTCAGCATAATACAATCCATCATCTTCAGGCTCTCCATCGAAAGTATCTGGATTGAGAAGTTTTTCATACTTCCAAAGCGATTTTTCATCCTTGATATAGGCCTCATACATTACTTTCACTTTTTTAGAATTGAAAATCGTAGAATGCGGTGCGTAATCATCCAGATTATTGTCTATATCTTGGTTGTAATCATAGACAGCCATCCAGAAATTCTGTAAAGATTCGTAAATTTTATCATTGAACGCCCATGCCACATTATCCAAAAGATTTGGGTTTTCTGCTGGTGCATAGCCTTCGCAGACATTTACTCTATTTACATCCACTACTGGCGGATATGGTACATCCTGCTCTATAAACTTGTCAAACAAAGCATCTGTTCCGTGGTCTAATTTGAAATCCATTTCCTCCTGATATAGTGGCTGAATATAGAAAAACTCAACTCTTCTCTTGCTCGGAAGTTCCACAATAGCTGGAAGGTTCTCTCCATCCTCATTTTTCTCATTAGACTGAGCCGCTACGAGAATCACACCTTTGAAATTAGTCCCCTCAAAAGCCTCATTAGAAGGAATAGTATGTCCATTTCCTAAATAAGTATTATGATTGATAGGCAGACGAGCCAACATTTTCAGCCAACGGATAGGCCAATAATCCTTCTCCTCTTGGCTTTTTATATCCCAAGTCGGCGGCAGATTGATTGCCAGCTCTATATTTGGCGTGTATGGGTAGTCCGCAGGCACATTCATTCTATGAGCGCCCATTCCACCCGTTACCAGCGTATAGTAGTTAGCCTCTGGTGTAGGTTCTATAATATATACATCACAGTGAATATCAGGAGATTCCAGCTCATGGAACACATCATTAAACTCATCAAATTCCTTCGCTATATAATCTTCCAAAGCTGTTCTGTCTTCTTCATCATAATAAGCTGGAAGTCCAGAATCTCTTCCTTCAAATTTCATAACATCTTCTTCTTCATCATAGCTCAATCGCCCAGATGAAATAGAATCATTCATATAATCTATCCAAGCTCTCATTCTGAACTGAATGTGTCCCACATAGTAGTCTTCTATATTTTCTGCAAGGGAAATGATGATAATCTGCCCTGCAAGCCCATCTTCCTCCACTGGGTCTAAATTCATACAGATAAGGTCATTTCCTTTCAAAATAGGAATCCATTTGCGGGTATAAAGTGTATTTTTAACAAGATAATCATCCTCAAAATTCTCTTCTGGAAGTTTTAGGTCTGCCCAGTTTTCTCCGTAATGTTTTTTCAAGTAAGAAATAACCTCTTCCTGAACCTGCTCCACTTCATTGATTCCTACAAAACTCTGTCCTTCTCCCACCGCAAAAAACGGCACATCTTCTTTCTGTCCACTGAAAGTTCTATGCAGCTGTTTGAAAGATTCTGGAAGCTCAAAACCTAATCTCTGTTCCAGTGCAGAAATTTCTGCTTCTGATGCAGGATTTCCCAGTTTTTCAGCCATTTTAGGTGCTTTTTCTTTTAAAAGGTCTACAAAAACTTCTAAATCATATTCCACTTCACCTTTTCCTCCTGTATATACATCATATGTAGGAATACCTTTTTTCTCAGCAATATTCAGCCAATTAAGGAATTCATAAGCATTGTTACATCCGCCCAGTTCTTCATGTTTCTCGAAGTGCTTTCTAGCGTTGGCTTTATCATCCAAAAAGAAATAAGAATAACCGATACGGTAGTTCCACGCAGCCTCTTCAGAAAGCTCATCTTCTAGATATTTGAACACCTCTATCGCTTTTCTAAGGTGGTTTTTGTTTTCTTCTGTCTGGTCTAGCCAGTAAAGATTGTTATACGCACGAGCCAGCTCACTCAAAACCTGCGTAGTTCTCTGCTCCACAGGAAGCCCTTCCACAAAATCTACAATCGCCTGAATTTTATCCTGCTCATCCCAAGCATCTATTTTCTTTAAAATCTGCTGTTCTGTCATAATGTTAATTTTTAATTTATCTAATTTTCAATGTTTTACTTTTAAATAATTTACCAGTTTATCGGTTCTTTACCTTTTTCCTTCAAAAATTGGTTGATTTTAGAGAAAGGACGGCTTCCAAAAAAGCCTTTATGCACGGAAAACGGCGATGGGTGGGCAGACTGAATGATAAAATGCTTACTAGCGTCTATCAATCCTGCTTTTTTCTGTGCAAAAGCCCCCCAAAGCACAAAAACCACATTCTCCTTTTTATCCGAAATTTCCTTAATGATGAAATCTGTAAACTTCTCCCACCCCAAATCCTTGTGTGAGTTCGCCTCATGAGCCCGTACTGTCAGCGTGGCATTAAGAAGCAAAACTCCTTGTTTCGCCCACATTTCCAGTTCATTAGAGGTTTTCTTTATTCCTAAATCATCTTCCAGCTCCTTAAAAATATTTTTAAGCGATGGCGGTGCTTTAACTTTATCCGAAACCGAAAAACAAAGCCCATTCGCCTGATTATCATTATGATACGGGTCTTGCCCGATAATCACGACTTTAACCTCTTCAAAGGGCGTAAGTTCTATTGCTCTAAAAATCATATTTTTAGGAGGAAAACACTTTGTTGTTTGATATTCCTCTTTTACTTTTTCCCAAAGTATAGTAAAATATTCTGTATTTTTTATTGGAGCTAAAATCTCTGTCCAAGTCATAATTAAATACTAATTTTTTGTTAGTGCAAATCTATAATTTTCGTTCTTTCAAAGAAAAAATCAAGTGTCTACAAAGTGTCTACAAGGAAACCTATCGCTCGATAAAAACCTAATTATCAGATGAATAAATTACACTCTTTCCAGCTCATCCGTGCTTATCTGTGTCTTAAAAAGCCCATAGTTTATCGTGGCTTTATTGGTTTTGGAGTCTATCTTTTCTATCGTTCCTATGCTCGTGCTTCCTATGATTCTCACTCGCTGTCCCACTTTCAGCCAAAGAGCTCTTTCCCTTCTTTCTCTTTCTTGGATTTTTTCCTGAGTTTCTGTTATGGTCTGTATCACAGATTCTTTTTTTAATTCCTGTGTTACTTTTCGTTTTACCACTTTCAGTTTTTCAGCTTCTATTTTCTCTGTATTTTGGTTTTTCCTAAATTTCTCTTGTTCCAGAATTTTGATAAAATCTTTCACAATATCCTTACGGGACTTTCCTTTTGCATAATCATCTATGAAACTCTGTATCCTTGTCCCAAATTGTAATTTTCTATGTTCCTCCTCGTAGAGCTTCTGAAAATTATAAAGTTTCTGCTGAAGCTGTTCGTTCAGTTTTTGAAGATTATCTCGTTTGTTTTGGGTGAGCTCTCGTTTTTCAGTAAGGTCAGATTTTAATTTTTCAACCTCAAATTTCTCCTGCTGAAGTTTGACAATTGTTTTATCCAAATTCACCACATCTTTTTCTATCTTTTTCTTCGCGGAATGTATGATAAATCTTGGGATATTGTTCTTCTCTGCCACCTCAAAAGTAAAGGAACTTCCTGCCTGACCGACTTCCAGCTTATACATTGGTTCCAGCGTTTCCTCATCAAAGAGCATTGCCGCATTTTGGGCATGAGGAAGCTGCTCCACTACTAGTTTTATATTGGTATAATGGGTCGTAATCACTGCAAAACTCTCTTTTTCGTAAAAAAATTCCAAAAACGCCTCCGCCAGCGCTCCACCGAGCTCAGGGTCTGACCCTGTCCCAAATTCATCAATTAGCAATAATGTGTTCTCATCTGCTTCCCGCACTATTCGGCTCATTTTTTTCAGCCTTGATGAATATGTAGAAAGATGATTTTCAATGGACTGATTGTCACCTATATCCGTCATCAGTTTATCAAAGAAAAACATTTCCGAACGCGGATGAACAGGCACCAAAATCCCTGACTGTATCATCAGTTGAAGCAGCCCTAAAGTCTTCAGAGTGATGGACTTACCTCCCGCATTAGGCCCTGATATACAGATAATTCTATTTTGCTCCGAAAGCTGCAGAGTCTGAGGAAAAATCGCCTTGTTTTCCTGTGTGTTTCTCAGCCAAAGAAGCGGATGATAGGCATCGATAAGTTTCAGCGTTTTGTGAGTATTTATTTTAGGTAAAACTCCATTGATTTTTTGGGCAAATTTTGCTTTTGCTCTCGTAATATCAAGGTTATAGATATATTCTTGATAATCCGATAATTGAGAATGAAATTCAGCAATTTCCGAAGTCAGTTTCCTCAAAATCCTATCCACTTCCTTTTTCTGCTCCTCTTCACTTTCGCGGAGCTGGTGATAATGTCTCACAACGCTGTCAGGCTGGATGTATGTGATAGAACCTGTTTTAGAAACTCCTAAAACACGCCCCGAAACTCGTTTTTTAAATCCTGATTTCACCGCCAAAACCCTTTGGTCTTCTATCGTACTTTCGCGGATTTCATCAAGGAAATCCTGCTGAGCATAGTGATTCAGGGATTTATTAAAGTTTTCTTGAATATTTTTTTTAGCAATAGAAATGCTTTCGCGAATTTCCTTCAAAAGTGGCGATGCCTCGTTTTTAACCTCTCCAAAACGATTGAAAACCGCTGAAATTTTATCTATAATCTCTTTTCTAAATTCCAAACCTTTAATTTCCTCTTCTAAATTCGGGAAGTTTTCAGAGAATTTCGGGAAAAACGATTGTAACTTTCCTATTTGCTCGGTAATTTTTCGGATTCTCAAAAAAGCCGATGCTTCTAATCTGAAATTTTCTATAAGCATCAGTTTCAGAGGCTCTTCTATATCTTCATACTCATCAAAGGGAATGAAATTTTCACTCTCATAGGAAGACAAAAATTCCGAAGTTTTTTTCAGCAAAAATTCCGCTTCTTTCTCTGGAAGCGGCTTTATATTTGATATTTTTTCGGCTACTCTCGGTGAATACGCATAGGGCGTGATTTCCTCTAATAATTTAGGAAATTCCAGCTCGTTCAAATGGTCTTGTAAAATCTGCACCTTGCAAAGGTAACATTTTTAATTTTTATTTTAAAGATTTTTCATAAGCCTCCCAGCCTATTTCTCTGTAATTTTTTGAAGCTTTTTCAGCATCTTCCGCCTGATAAACTCCACGCCCCACGATGATAAAATCCGTATGCAGATTGAGAAAAACATAGTCTGGCATATTATACTGCTGTCCTTTGTCATCGCCAGCCTGTTCTAAACTAATCCCTGGAGTAAAAAGTAACATTTCTTTGCTTATTTTTCTCTGCGCCACGCAACCCATTATATTAGATTGATTTTCAACGATTTTAAGCCCTTCCTCTTGGTAATGAGCATCTGTAAGTGTTCCCTCGCAAGACATTCCCAAAATCGCTATAACCCCCACATTTTTAAAACATTCCAAAGATTTCTTCCCTGCTATAAGATGTGATGTCACCATATCCGCCCATTTTGAGATTTGATAAATTCCTTTTGAAAATTGCAACTCCTGCGTGCTGCCTATATCCGCAAATTTTCTATCCTCCATCAATAGAAAATTATGCTTCCTTGCCAAATCTACCAGTGGAAGAATGGTCTTATTGTGGTCAAAATCTTTTATAATATCTATGTGTGTTTTTAGGGCAACTATCTGTGGCCCTACTTTCTCTGCTAAATTTAGTAACTCACTGGTAGTCATCACATCCGCAGAGACAATCAGATTAGATTTTTTATCGACTGCTATCTGCAAAAGTTTTTGGGCTGTGGGATGCTTTGTGATTTCTAGTTTTTGCTCATAAGAAAGTCTTTTTTCTTCCTTAAATTTCACCTGTTTTCCCGCCAAAAAATCATGGATTTTTGCAACCTGCTCATCATCTATTTCTCCTGCTTCATGTAAGATTTTCACCACTTCTGTCATTGTAAATAATGTATAAACTCTGTATCCCTTCTGCTCCAAAAACTCCTTCCCTCCCTGCTGTCTATCCAAAACCACCACTATATCAGACACTTTCAGCCCTTCTTTTTCCACCTCTGCTATTGTTTCCAAGAGGGATTTTCCAGATGTAATCACATCTTCCACTAAAAGGCAAGATTGCCCTTGTTTATAGATACCTTCTATCAGTTTTTTCGTTCCATAGCCTTTGGCTTCTTTTCGTTTCATAATCAATGGAATCTCGGACAAAAAAGACATCACAGTCGCCATCGGAAGCGCTGCATAGGGAACTCCACAAATCAAATCCAGTTTATTATCCTTTGGTAAAATTTCTAAAAGATGCTCCGCTAGTTTTTTCAAAATTTTAGGATCTGATGCCAACGGGCGCAAATCCACATAAAAAGGGCTTTCTATTCCACTTTTTAGGGTAAATTTCCCAAATTTAATGATTTCTAATTTGTAAGATTCTAAAAAGAATTTGTTTTTGGATTCCATGAGATTAATTTTTCACAAAGTTAAATAAACTTGGCTACTTTTTTTTATTCATTTTTATACAATTTATTATTAAATTTGCGACTTATTCTTTTTATGAAAAATAATACCACACCTACAAAAAAATTCCGAAAACCAAGAATAGCGCTTGGTTTCACGCTTATATTTCTGTCAGTAATACTCATTATTTCCTTTATTTCTTACCTAATGAGCTGGAGAGAAAACCAAAGCCAAATAGGGAATTTCCTAGACAAGGAAATCAAATCCACCAATATTTTTGGTAAGGTGGGTGACTGGCTGGGAAATGTTTTTATATTCGAAAGCGTAGGAATTTCTGCGTTTATCGTTGCTTTCCTGCTTTTTGTTTTCGGGACTTTGATTTTAGGAATAAAACTATTCAAACCATGGAAAACTATTTCTCATAGTTTCTTCTTTTTAGCGTGGCTGCCTGTGTTCATAGGAGCTGTCACTAAAGGAAATGGTATTCTAAGCGGTGTTTTCGGCTATCAGATTTATGATTATGGTTCCAGCATTATAGGGAGTTTTGGGCTTTGGACTTGTATTATTCTAAGTTTTGCCCTGTATTTCATTTTGGAGTTTAATATCAGTTTGAGCAATATCACTGATAAAGTTTCTACAGTAAAAGAAAAAATCCAATCCATAAAAGATGATATCCAAGAGGAAATAAAAGAAATGCAGGGGACAGAAGAAAAAGATGAAGATGAAGAAGGCAGCATAAACACCAATCCTATATCTGTTGCCGAACCTGTCATCGAAAACAATGTAAAAGAAAACCCTATCACTAAAGAGGTAGAAACAGAAGTAACTGAACCTACAAAAGCCTCAACCATCAGCGTGGAAATAGATGATGAGTTTTTAGAAAAAAAGGAAGAATCTTCATCTAATGAAAAATCTGAAAATGAATCTGATAAAGAAATCATCACAGATAACGAACCTAAAAAAGATGATGATATTGAAATCACCATAGAGCCTTCGCCTGCTACGAATAATATCATCACAGACCCAGACAAAAAAGCTGATGAATTGGTAGAAAAACACGGACTCTATGACCAAAGATTAGATTTGGCTAATTTCCAGATGCCGAGCCTTGATTTGCTAAAAGACTATGGCAACGAAGAAATCACCATAAACAGAGAGGAACTAGAACAAAACAAAAACAAAATCGTAGAAGTTCTGAAAAACTTCAATGTTGGCGTTTCTAAAATTAAAGCAACCATAGGCCCTACGGTGACACTTTACGAAATTGTCCCTGAATCTGGAACTCGTATTGCTACTATTAAAAGGCTTCAAGATGACATCGCTCTAAGCCTTTCTGCACTGGGTATCAGGATAATAGCTCCTATCCCTGGGAAAGGAACCGTGGGAATAGAAGTTCCGCGACAGACTCCAGCGATGGTCTCTATGCGTTCTGCTCTACAAGCGTCTAACATCCACTCCACAGACATGGATCTGCCCGTAGTCTTTGGAAAAACCATCTCCAATGAAATTTTCATGGCTGACCTTTCCAAAATGCCTCACCTACTGATAGCGGGAGCTACAGGACAGGGTAAATCCGTGGGTATCAATGCGATATTAACTTCACTGCTTTATAAAAAACACCCTAGCGAACTCAAATTTGTGATGGTAGACCCTAAAAAAGTGGAGCTTTCTATCTATTCCAAAATCGAACGACACTATTTAGCTAAACTCCCTGACACGGACAAAGCTATATTAACAGACAACTCAAAGGTTATCAATACATTAAACTCGCTTTGTATTGAAATGGATAACCGCTACAAGCTTTTGGAAGAAGCCTTTTGTAGAAACCTGAAAGAATACAATAAAAAATTCAAGGAAAGAAAATTAAACCCTGAAAATGGACACCGCTACCTGCCGTACATCGTGCTGGTGGTGGATGAATTTGCGGACTTAATCATGACTGCTGGTAAAGAAGTGGAACACCCTATCGCCCGCCTAGCACAGCTTGCAAGAGCCGTAGGAATCCACCTCATCATCGCTACACAGAGACCTTCTGTAAATGTCATCACAGGGATGATTAAAGCCAATTTCCCTGCCAGAGTGGCTTTCCGAGTTATGTCTAATGTAGACTCTAGAACCATCTTAGACAGCACAGGTGCTGACCAGCTGATAGGAAAAGGTGACATGCTGTATTCTAATGGAAATGACATGATTAGAATCCAATGCGCCTTCATAGACACTCCTGAGGTGGAAAAAGTGGTAACTTTCATTGGTGAGCAAAAAGGCTATCCAAACGCCTACGAACTCCCTGAATATGTAGGTGAAAACGAGAGTTCTGGAGCAGGAAATTTTGATGCAAATGAGAAGGATGCTCTTTTTGAAGAAGCTGCTAGAATCGTAGTAAATACACAGCAGGGCTCTACTTCCATGCTACAAAGACAGCTAAAACTGGGCTACAACCGCGCAGGGCGAATCATGGACCAGCTGGAAAACGCAGGAGTAGTGGGAAATTTCAACGGAGCAAAAGCCAGAGAAGTGCTGATTTCTGATATTCAGCATTTGGAACAGTTTTTGGAGAGCCTTAGAAATAATTAATTTCATTAAATTTAAAATTATGACTTTTTTCAAAAAAACTTTACTGATATTATCTTTAGGAATGCTAAGTATGGCTGCTGCTCAAAAAGTAGACTCCAAAGCCAAAAACATACTAGACGAAACCTCAGCCAATTATAAATCCAAAAGCACGATGTATTTTAAATTCGTGTATGGAATGGGAAACAACGGCAAAGTTTCTAAAAATCAAAC
Organism: uncultured Flavobacteriaceae bacterium; assembly: GCA_963520375.1. Lineage (GTDB taxonomy): Bacteria > Bacteroidota > Bacteroidia > Flavobacteriales > Weeksellaceae > JABCPE02. The sequence continues at coordinate 58,750 of CAUQQF010000009.1, forward strand.
AGGTATTTTCTACACTTCAAAGAATAAATACAAACTCAAAATAATGGGCAATGAGCAAATATTTGATGGAAATAAAGTATACAACATCAATACTGAAGACATGGAAGTGACCATCGCAAAACCTAATGGTTCCGAGGCTATGCTCTCTCCTATCAATTATCTAGATTCTTACAAGAAAGATTACAACATAAGCTACACAGGAAATAAAAACAATCTGGAAGTTATAAAACTTACTCCTACAAAAAAGAATGGCATCAAGCATGTTTTCCTGCATATCAATAAAGCAAAAAAACAAATCGAAAAAATAGAGCAATACGCTGATAATAATGATATTACAACCATAAGTATCAGTCAGTATAAAGAAAACTTAAAAGTAGAACCTTCCACTTTTAGTTTTAATAAAAACCTTTATAAAAACTATCTAATCACAGAGTTATAATGTTAAAAAAACTAGATTTATACATTATAAAAACCTTTTTAGGTCCTTTCATATTCATTTTCAGTATTTTATTCTTCATTTTCATGGTGAATATTATCTGGATACAGATGTTTAACCTTGGAGGTAAAGGACTGACAACATGGGAGTTGACCAAACTTTTCTACTATCTGAGTGTGGGAGTCATAAAGATGGTACTCCCACTCACTGTACTCCTCGCCTCTATCATGGCTTTCGGAGGGTTCGGAGAGCGCTATGAACTTGCTGCCATGAAGGCTGCTGGAGCTCCTTTGATTAGAATTATAAGACCTTTGTTTCTTACGAGTTTAGTTCTGGCGTTTATTTTATTTTTGTTTTCTAACTTCGTAATTCCTGATTTTCAGCGAAAAGCGAAAAATATGCTATACAACATCGTTTCATCCAAACCTGCACTGAATTTCACGCCTGGGCAGTTTATCAACTCACTCCCAGGGACAACCATTAAATTCGACCGGCTTTATGGAAAAAATGATGAACTGATAGAGGGCGTTTTCATCAATAAAACTGCTAGTAGTTTTGATGACCAAAGAACCATCATCGCTAAAAGAGGGAAAATAGTCTCTAAACAAGGGAGCAACTATCTGAGAATGGTGCTGTATGATGGATATATTTTTGAAGATAATCTCGCTAAACCCAACTTTCAAGACCGTTTCAGACAGGAAAATCAGACCATTAAGTTTGATTCTTTGGTGTCTCATTTTGACCTCAGTGAGCTTCTTGACAAGGCTATCGAGAGCGAAAAAATCACGGACAGCTATGAGTTCCAGAACTATGCAGAGCTCAACTCTACTGTAGACCTCATAAAAACCGAAAAACAAAAAAAAATCTCTGAAATTTCTTCAGATTTGGTTTCTCAGAGCAGTTCTTTTATAGAAATTCTGGATAAAAACAAAGACAAAAATAAAGATAAAAACACTGAGGCGCCGTTTAGTTTAGATTCTATAAACCAAGAAAAAAAGCTGGAAATACTCTTCAACGCGCATGAGAAAATAGACCTCATCCAAAAAAATATTGAAGGAAAGAATGAAGAAATGCTCTCACAAATCAAACTTTATGCAAAAGTAGTGATGTATCAACAGCAGATTTTAGCGTATTCGGTGATGAGTGTTTTATTCCTACTGATAGGGACTAGTCTCGGTTCTATCGTAAGAAAGGGCGGAATAGGAATGCCAATTCTACTTTCCATCATCATATTCATCATATTTTTCGTTCTCAATATTTCTGCAGAAAACATGGCTTGGAAGGGAGAAATGGACCCGTATATCGCCGCTTGGCTGCCGAATTTTATATTCCTGCCTTTCAGTATTTGGATAACTTACAAAGCCAATACAGACTCACAAATCCTAGATGTAGAGAAATACAAATCTTGGATAATGCCTTTGATAAAGAGATTTTCAAAGCATAAAGAGCATAAACGATACCAATAATTTTTTTCAATAAAAAGTAAAAATTCTATTTATTGAAAGAAATAAAAATAATAAATTCATGAAATTAGTTTTTTTACTTTTACTATTTCTGTTGGGCGGTCTGTTTCCTGCTCAAGATACGGTTCGTGTAAAGCATATACATGAAGATTTTCAGATAATGGCAAGTGGAGTGGATTTCCGAGGGATGAGCCGCCGCCAGTTCGCATCAAAGTGGAAGGAGCAATATTCTTCAATTAAGGAAAGTAATCTTGTAGATATACTCATTGTCCAAGACAAAAAAACTAAAAAATATGGATATGTAACCTTTGATAATAAGAAAGTAACGCCCATAGAGTATGATGATGCCCAAGGCTTTGGTTATCCTGAAAAAATTGCTTGGGTAAAGAAAAATAACAAGTGGGGCGGTATCAATACCAAAGGAGAAAATGTCATTCCTTTTCTTTATGAAGAAGCTCTGGAGTTCAGCTCCTCAAGGGCTTTAGTAAAATTCAAGGGACAATGGGGCTTTGTCGATAAAGATAGCAAAATGCTGATTCCTGCAGAATACGAAGAAGCTGAATCCTTCCATCACAATACTGACTACACCAAAGCCAAGAAAAATGGACTGTGGGGATTTATTAATAAAGATGGTAAAACACTCATTCCCTTTGAGTATGATGCTATCCGCACAGATGATTATTATCCAAAACCCAAAGATAAAATAAGGGCAGTAAAAAATGGCAAAATGGGTGTCATTGACTGGGATAACAAGGTCATCATTCCCTTTATATATGCCAATATACTTCCAGCTACAGAAGGTATCCATGTAGTGTTTAAAGATGGAAAAATAGGCTACATAAAGGAAACAGGAGAAATACTCGTTTCTCCGAAGTATGAAACCATGTGGCTTATTTTTCATCACTATGTGAGCCGATTTGAAAAGGGTACTGCTTTGGTGAAACTCAATGACAAATTTGGGTTTATCAATACCCAAGGAGAAGAAATAATTCCTTGTAAATATGAAGCTGTTAAGGGATCTTATTTCAGAGAAGGAATAATCCCTGTGAGGTATAATGGTAAATGGGGCTACATCAACCAGAAAAATGAAATAATAGCTCCCTTTGTGTATGATGAAGCGGAGTATTTTTCTAATTCTTTTTCTGACGATTCTTTTGAAAATGGCTTTGCGAAAGTAAGGCGTGGAGATAAATGGGGCTACATCAATACCCAAGGTAAGGAGGTGATTCCTGTAATATATGACAAATTAGGAAATTATATTTTCAAGGGGCTTTGTGAAGCAAAACGCGATGAAAAGTGGGGCTTTGTAAATACAGAAGGCAAGGAAGTAATTCCTATTATATACGACTGGGTCAATCTTTTTAATAGCTGTGGAGGTTCTATAGAAGCGCATCTTGGCAAAAAGAAATTCTACATGGACTTGCAGGGAAATCCGAAAAAAGAGTGAATTTATCTTTAATGTTAAAAACAACAAAACCAGATAAACTACAAAAAGATAACAATATGCTAAAACTAAAGAAAGATTTTATTGATACCATAGATAGTGTATATCTTATTAAGATTACAGATGATTTATACTCTATCTGTCAGCATCGAGGAAATACATTTTTTGAATTTTTTGATGTATTTTTCTCTGATTTCAATGAAGAGATAAAAATAGACCTAAATGAAACAAAAATTTTATTCACAAAAAGCTGTGCTGCAGATAAATTTAAGGACTTTTTTGTAAAAGAGATTACTTCTGTCATACCCAATAGCAGAGCAATAGAAACCATCTATTTGCATCCATTTCATTATCTTTTGAAAGGACTACAAAATGAGGGTGATGTTAATCAATATGTTTCTTTAGTTAAACTAACAAACATATATAAAAGCGTTGATTATGAAATTGTTATAGAACAACTTAATGAACAAAACAATCTTCAAGAGATTTACAAATATAGCTCTTTTGGTATGGCTGGTTCAGCAGATAAAATACAAGAAGAATTATCTAACTATGTTAAAACTGGGATTTTATGGGGGAGAGAAAAAAGTACCCTATTCCCAACAATATCAATGGAAATACTCCAAAATTATATTTTACAAACCCAAAATTCATTGTAGTTTTACTCCCTTATTTTACTTATATGGACAAAGATGAATTCTTAAAAAAACTAATTGCTTTTATTGCTGATAATTCTAGCGAATTACACCCTAAAGTATTTAAAAATAAAATACGGTTTGGTATAAACAAAAGTTCCTATACAGAAATGCGGTTTGACTATTCCCAAAATTATAAGGGATTTTATTTGCAACTAGCGTCTTATAACAAGGATGTAGGTGATTTTTTTGAGCAAGAGATGGGTAATGCTTTTTTAAAGATGTTAGAAGACGAATCAAAGGAGTTCCGTAATCTTTTTTTTACACAAAACTCCTTCCAAATTTCGCACTACTATTATGGATTCCCAATAATGACTAATGATAATACTGGGCATCTATATCCAGAGATGGGTACTACTATCTTTAATGATGTTTTAAGGAATTTGCAAGCCAACCATTTTAAGTTTATTCAAGCTGCAGAAGTCTTATCACCTGATTTACTGCATTATATTAAAAAGTTTCCTTCCTGTTTTTTCAATACGGCATTGGTTGCTTTATTGATAATAGAAAAAAACCTTTTATCATTAGATGATGAAAGAGTACAAGGCTTGTTTGAATACGATAACATGGTCACCAAAAACGAATGCAAACTATTTAGTCCATTTGATTTAATTTTTGGTAAGAAAGATTACCAGCAAACTGCTAAACAACGGATTTTACAGCGAAAATAATCGACTCTGCAGTTTTCATACCAACTAAAAAAACAATTCATGAAACTCACTGACATACAGAACTATGAACTCGTAAACAATCTATCTGATGCGAAAATTCATTCCATCTATTTTAATTTTGATGCGGATAATTTAGAGCAGCCACAGGATTTGGTAATTTCTGTAAGTAAACTGAATGCTGATTTGGAACGGTATCAGTTAGTTTTTCATAACACGAGCAGTTTTAATGTAAAAATCCAAGCTGGAGAGCAGTCTATAAACCCTCTTTGCTACTCTGGCGACAGCTTGTATATCCAGTCTATTTGGTGCAAAGAGAAAACAGAAAAACATCAGCACTGGGAGATTATACTAATTGACAACGGAGGGAATATTGATATATTTGCAGAAAAGCTATTCATTCAGAAATTGGATTAAATAACTTTTTCAGATTGACAAAAGGAAAATCATGTTTAATAAGGAAAATCTTTCTAATGGAAATATCATTATAAATTAGGATATTTGCTTTGGAAAGATTTATTTTTGATTAAAATATAAAAAAATAATCATATTATGCTGGATAATCGTTTTAAAGAATATCTTGATGAGGAGTTTGGTAGAATAATGCTGGAAGAACAGGAGAAATATCGCGAAATGTTCCGAAAATTAGGATTCGGTGAAGTGAATCATAACTTTGTTGAATTTTGGTCTACATACAGTGATGAAATTTATGGAGAAATCGGCTATTTGGTTGATTTAGCAATGGATTTAGAGGATTTCTCAAACAGCCAAACGCAAGTTTTAAGAGAAAATCTTGGCTTGGCCGAAAATTATTTTTCATTATTACATGATGAGCTGGATGACTATATTTTGTATGATAAAAATACGGATGAAGTTTTCTTTGTGGAGGATGATGATATTCAAGATTTTATCAAAAACAAGGAATTTAGCAGACACTGGGACAGCTTTGAAGGTTTTATAAAAGAATATCTGAATTATAATTCCTAAAAGGAAAAAACATGAGGACAATCAATTTAAATAACATAATTCAATTTCAAATCCCTGAAAACTGGATAAGTGAGCAAGATGAAGACTTTACTCTATTCTATGAAGACACGCCCGATTCTGCCACTTTGCGAGTGCAGACGCTTTTGTTTTCGGTACAAAATACCGAGCAAATAATACAGCAAAAACTAGCAGAATCTAGCACCATTGCATTAGAAAATGGCTTACCATGTGCTTTTAAACGCGAACAATCTGAAGAAAATGGTGAAATATTAGAAATTGATTTTTGGGATATTACTATTCCCATAAGTAATACCCAAATCGGTATATGCTGTTTTTCTTATACTATATTAGCAGAACAAGCGAATCAAGAGCATTTTATCCAAGAGCGTGAGATGATAAATCATGCGATTTGCCATGCAGATTTTTTTTCAAGCTAAATAAAAATCATTTAAATTAAATTGAAATGAAAATAAGTTTTTCAAGTGAAATTAAAAATTTAGATAAATTTCTCATAGAACAAGGGTTTTTGGTTGTTCCTATGAATTTTTGCGGAATGCGTTCATGGGTGAAAGAATTAGACAGCGAAAATCTTGTCTATATGTATGTCTATATCAGCCAGCATAAGGAAGAAAGCCAAAGCGGACACCTGATTATTTCACCGCCACGCTATAACGATGATGGCTGGACAGGAAATCCATTAGCTGTTGGAATTCCATTAGCAAAAAACTGGGAATTAGGGACAGGATTTTTTGATGATTATATCAATCGGCTTACTAATTTATTACCAAGTGCAGGGTATTTAAAAGATGCTGTCATTAGGGAAATGAATAATCTGAGCGATATTTCCACAGAAGCACCAAAGGCAAAATATCTCGGCATGCGGGAACTGACTAATTTAAAAGCCTTTCGTAAATTACAAGAAGAGCCAAACTTTATGGAATTATGCTCCATCAGCAAAGAAACTTGGCTGAAAAAAAAGGATATTTATCTCCTTGATGTAGAGCTGGGACAGAAATGTTTTGAGCAGTATGGAGATGAAATTACTATGGAATATATAGAGGATTACACATCCCAGCTAAGTATGATTTTAGCGACATACAGCGCATTTAGATAATTTTAATAGTCAATATTCGTTTGTAAATAAATTCAAAAAATCAGATCAAATGGATAAGGAAAAAGCAATTATGGAGGTTTTATATTCTAAATATGGATCTATTTTAGAAAATAATGGATATAAACCTAATAAAGCCCAAAACAAATACAGCATCAGAACAAAAAACAGTCGATCAGAGGTTAGTTTTCTTTTTTCTAAACGCAGTGATATCCTGCATCTTGTATATTCATATACAGATTTGAAAGCAGGGAAACTACATATAGATATAGAAAACCAAATCCGTATGGAAGAAGGGGGAGATGCTCTTAAACTTCTGCGCCCCACCTTTACTATCACTGATTGGAAAGATATCTTTACCTTGTATGGTTATGATTATCGCAAAATGCCAGGTTGGTTCACTTCAATTGAAACTATCGAACATTTGGAGGAAAAAACAAAAAATACATTTCCACAAGCCTTAGAAATAATCA
>CAUQQF010000010.1:0-65247 GCA_963520375.1 uncultured Flavobacteriaceae bacterium
AAAAAGTAAAGCAATATCTGAAAAAGAAACACGAAGACCTTCTTGTAAAAGAGGGAAGGAGGGTGTTAGTCAAAGAAGAAGGAGCGCCTTTGATTACCAAAATGCTCATTCATAACGATGATTTGCACTCGGAAGACTTAGCCGACTTGCAAATGTTCCCCAATATAAAGGAATTAGAGTTGCTATCGGAGAATATTACCGATTTAGAATCCTTACCACCCTTGGAAAAGCTACAAAAACTCTATTTGAATGTCAAGGCAACGGATTATACGCCTCTCGCTAAATGCAAAAAACTTAAAAAAGTAGAGGTTTATGACAGTGGCGTGAGTGATATAACTCCTTTTTGTGAACTTTCCAAGCTAACAGTGTTGAAACTATCGTGTAATAAGCTCTTTTCTTTAAAAGGAATTGCTAAATTACAAAACCTTACCGAACTTTGGTTGGATAGAAATCAAATCACCGATATATCCCCTTTAGCGTGGTTGCCCAATCTTGAATATTTGCAGTTAGATAGGAACCACATCAGCGATTTATCTCCATTGAAAGCCCTCAAGAAGCTCACCACCTTATATTTGTATCACAATGAAGTAAAAGACCTTTCTCCTTTGAAGCATTTATCTTTAGAGGAATTGAACTTAGAGCAAAACAAGATAGAAGACCTTAGCGATTTGGTAGGTATAGAGACCCTTCGGAACTTAAAGATATGTTTTAACCCTATAAAGGATGCCTCTCCTTTGCTGAAAATGCCTTATTTAGAGTTTGTTTGTACAGATGCAAAGGATATCTACTTACCTTTAGAACGTTACCTCGGTAAAACTGTAGTAAGAGAAGTCTTTGGAGGGCAGTACCCTAACTTTGAAGAAGCTGACACCTATATATTTAGTAGAAAAGAATGAAGAAAATGACCTTATTAGCCCCTTTGTTGGCCTTATTCTCTTGCAAAAGTTCCCCAGAAGAGCGAAAAGCCACCGAAGCTTTTCCCCTACAATCCCTACTTACCTATGAGTATTGTGGAGAAAAAGACGGTTTTCAGTATTTCTTATTAGGGAATAGTTGGGAGCGCACCTTATTCAAAGTAAAAAGCTCCGAAATACACATTGATTCTCAATACCTTTTCCAAGCCAAGTCATCTTTTGAGCCTAAAATTCCTATCACGCCCGTTGTTCAAGAAAAAGTCTTTGCCGAAATCCCTACGAATGGACAAAAACTCTATTTATACAAAAAAAATATGGTTGTTCGCTATTTTCTCAGCTGCTCTGACTTGCATAAAAAAGCAACCGATCAGCCCACTTATTTATACGATGAAATCACCCAAGAAGAAGCCGAAGAACACAGCCAAGAGCGCGCTTATTACATAGGCTATTTCAAAGGAGAACAGCTCATTCGCTATGAAAAAATTTATCAAGGAAAAGTGTTGATGGATAAAACTATCTCAGATTAGCCTTTTTCGCGAGTTCGAATAATTCTGGATTGATGTGGCAGTATCCACTTGGGTTTTTATCCAAATAATCCTGATGATATTCTTCTCCGCTGTAGAAATTTTTCAAAGGTTCGTTTTCTACCACTATGGGTTTTTCATAATTTTTTTGAAGCTCCGAAAGTGCCTCTTTTACTACTTTTTCATCTTCTGAATTCACCCAATAAATTCCTGTTCTGTAGCGCGTTCCGATGTCTTCTCCCTGCTGATTAAGGCTTGTGGGGTCTATTGTTTTAAAAAACAAATCCAAAAGTATTTCCAGACTTACCACCTTTGGGTCATAAGCCACTTTTACCACCTCTGCAAAGCCCGTGTTGTCGGTATACACCTGCTCATAAATGGGATTTTCTATATTTCCATTGGCATAGCCTACCTGCGTAGCTGTTACTCCGTTGATTTGTTTGAAAAAATGCTCCGTTCCCCAGAAACACCCACCAGCAAAATAAATTTCTCTATCCATTTTATTTTTCGTTCTTAAATTCTTTTGTCGTTTCCTGATATAAATTCTCATACATCGGAATGATTTTATTGTAATCAAAAGTCTTCGCTACTTCTATGGCATTTGTTTTCATTTCCTTTAAAAGAGCCTCGTCAGACAAAATCTGAAGTGTATATTCAGCCATTTTCTCCACATCGCCTACATTCGCCAAAAATCCTGTTTTTCCATAAATATTAACCTCTGGAATTCCTCCTGTATTACTGCTGACCACGGGTGTTCCTGCCGCCATAGCCTCTAGCGCCGCCAGCCCAAAACTTTCCTTTTCCGAAGGGAGAAGGAACACATCTGCATAGGTAAGCACTGGGCGAAGGTCATTTACTTTTCCCATGATTTTTATTTTGTCAATAAAATCTGGTTTTTCTGATAAGAAAGCATTTACTTTTTCCATCTCAGGGCCCTCGCCTACTATGATTAGTTTGCTCGGAATTTTCTGATTTACCTTTTCAAAAATCCCCAAAACATCTTGAATTCTTTTAACAGGTCTAAGGTTAGAAATATGTACCAAAATCTTCTCGTTTTCCTCCGCAAACTGATTTCTAAGACAAACAGAACACTGCTCAAAGTGTCTTTCTTCGATGAAGTTCGGAATCACATGGATTTCTTTTTTAATGTCAAAAAAAGCCAATGTATCCTGTTTCAAACTTTCCGAAACCGAAGTCAGCGCATCAGACTGATTGATAGAAAATTCCACTGCATGTTTATAGCTCGGATGCTGCCCCACCAAAGTAATATCCGTTCCGTGAAGTGTAGTCACCAGCGGTAAATCCTTGCCTTTTTCTTTCAGCATTTGTTTCGCTGTAAAAGCCGCATAGGCATACGGAATAGCATAATGAGCATGGAGTACATCCAGCTGATACATACACACCACCTGATATATCATAGATGATAGCGCTATATCATACGGCTGATGCCTAAATAAAGGATACGCTTGCACATTCACTTTATGAAAAAATATATTAGGTCTGGTCATATCCAGCCTTGCTGGAAGCTCCGAACTGATGAAATGCACCTCATAGCCTTTTCGGGCAAGGTTCATTCCAAGTTCTGTCGCCACTATTCCACTTCCCCCATAAGTAGGGTAACATAATATTCCTATTTTTAACATTTTCTCTATTTTATTTCTGTTTTGGGACATCTATTCCCATTCCGTATTTTATTTGTTCATTCACTACCACTGGCAGCCTTCCGTTTATCTTTTGTTTTCCTAAATAAGCCTCTGCTGTAGCTTTCATCGAAAGAGGATTGTTTTCATAAGAAACCAAAACCGATGAAATTCCGCTAATATCCACATCCTGAAGAGCATACGGACTTCCGAACACATTGAGAATCACTTTATTTCTTGATTTCACTTGGTTGATGAGCCTTTTGCTCTCCCATGATATTTTGTAAGGTTTGTAAGCCGTAGAATTATCCTTATGAAGACCAATGATTACCACTGCATTTTCAGGGATAGATTGGATTTCTTTGAAAGATATTTTTTTAACTTTAATTTCTTTGGACAATTCTTGTAAAAATGCCTCGTGCGAAGCCTCTTCTAGTGGGAGATAATAAACCTCCTTTTCTCTAAGTGGGAAAAGCTGTTTTTCATCTTTTAATAAAGTCAAAGCATTGGCGTACAACTTTTCTGAAATTTTCGCGTGAGAATCGTTGTTTAAAACATTATTGATTCCTTCTGAACTAAGCGGTCGCAGATTCTGAAGCCCCAAAAGATATTTCGTTTTCAAAATCTTTTTCACGCTTTCTTCCAGCCTTTTTTCGCTGATTTCTCCCTTTTGAATTGCTTCTTTTATTAACTTTTTCCCTGTCGGCACATCTTGACTAAAAAGCAAAACATCATTCCCCGCCTTGAACGCCCTCAAATCCAATTCCCCTGCAGGATATTTTTTGGCAACGGCATTCATATTCAGGGCATCAGTAATGACCAGCCCTTCGTATGGGAATTTATTTTTCAGCAAATTCGTTACAATATCATAAGAAATAGAAGCAGGGATATTTTTCCCTTTTTCCAGCTGTGGGACATAGAGATGTGCTATCATCACTCCGCCTATTTTTTTATCCATCAAGGCTTTAAAGGGCGCCAATTCTATTTTATTCAATCTCTCCAAACTATGTTTTACCACTGGCAAATCCAAATGCGAATCTACATCCGTATCCCCATGCCCTGGGAAATGTTTTATCGCTGCCAGCACGCCATTGTCCTGCAAACCTTGTGCATACGCCAGCGATTTAGCGATTACATTCTGAACATCTGAACCGAACGAACGATTGCCTATAATCGGATTTTTAGGATTGGTATTCACATCCACCACAGGAGCAAAGTTCCAATAGATTCCCATTTTCTTTGCATCTTCGGCTATTTTAGAAGCCATTTCATAAACCAAATTATTATCCTGAATCGCTCCAAGGGTCATCGCCCAAGGGAATTTGTGCGCAGTTTTTATTCTCTGATAAAGCCCCCATTCGGCATCCATACCAAAGAGCATCGGCACTCTGGATTTCTTCTGAAATTCATTTACCAGCACTATTTCCTGCTCGGCATCATCCTGCATCAGGATAATTCCTCCTATCCTCTCCTGCTCTACGAGTTTCCTTACTCCTGAGATATGGTTTTGGTCTTTATTGGTATAAAGTGCCACTATGTATAACTGCCCGATACGCTCATCCATGCTGAGCTTAGCATAAAGGCTGTCTGCATATTTCACGGCTTTTTTATCCAAATCTTTGGTGATATTTTTGGGAGAAAACTGTGCGTGTAAATATCCTACACACCCAAAAATAAAAACTAAAATACAAGAAATATTATTTTTCATAGCGAACAAAAGTACAATTTTCAGATAAAATAATCTTACTTTTGCATCAAAATTAAAGTTTTGATTAAAAAACTATTAGGACAAACGGCGCTCTACGGCATCAGTTCGGTACTGGTGAGGATATTTCCTTTCCTCATAGCACCTATCATCACAAGGGCATTTTCGCCAGCAGAGTCTGCGCCCTTCGTAGATTGGTACTCCATCGCGGGAGTGGTTACAGTTTTTCTGACGCACGGCATGGAGACCTCATTTTTTCGTTTTGCTCAAGAGAAAGACATCAGCAAAGAAACGCTGGTTTCTACCTGTTCCATGAGCATCTTGGCGATGTCTTCTATCTATTTGGTCTTAGGATGGGTATTTCGGCGCGAGGTTACAGAATATTTCCACACGCCAGACCAAATTTATTTCTTGATTTTATTTTTATTCATTCTTTCCATTGATGCTTTTTCTACAATTCCTTCGGCTGTTCTTCGTTTAGAGGGAAAACCGCTGCGGTATGTAGTATCCAAGGTAGCGGGAAGCGTGATTTATTTTGGGTTGGTAGTGTTTTTTATCAATATTCTTCCCAATTTACCCAATGGATTCCTCGGACTGAAATACAATGCTGAATTCGGCGTGGGATATGTCTTTGTAGCAAATTTGGTTCAGAGCATCGTTTCACTGCTCATCGTTTCCAAGGAGTTTGTGAATTTCAGTTTCAGAAGTTTTGATTTTTCTTTATGGAAAAGAATTATGAACTACTCTTGGCCAGTGATGGTGGCAGGGCTGGCGGGCATCATCAACCAGACAATGGACAGACAATTCCTAAAATACCTCCTCCCTGAGGAAGAAAGCAAACACCAGATAGGCGTATATGGGGCGGTTTACAAAATAGCGACATTCATCACCGTGTTTAGACAAGCCTACCAGCTGGGGATAGAGCCGTATTTTTTCTCAAGTTTTAAAAACGAAAACGCGAAGAAAACTTACACCCTGCTGATGGACATCTTCGTAATATGCAGCTGTGTGATTTTCCTAGGACTTATCACCAATATTTCTTGGATTTCCAAAATATACATCAGCAATCCTCTCTACTACGAAGGCATAGAGCTGATTCCGTGCCTTATGCTGGGAGCTGTGTTTTTGGGGATATATCTTAATTTGTCCATTTGGTACAAACTCTCTGACCAGACCATCGTGGGGCTGTATATTTCCCTCATCGGTGCAGCGATTACAGTGTCTGTCAATTATTTCTTCGTGCCTGAATATGGATACTGGGCAAGTGCCGTGGCAGCGCTTCTTACTTTCATGTCTATGATGATAATTTCCTATATTTGGGGGCAGATAAAATATCCGATACCTTATAACACGACTAAAATAATCATTTACCTGCTTCTTTCCATAGGTTTGGGAATGATTTCTTTTAAATATTTTAGAGAAAATTACATCATCAGTAACATTATTTTTGTAATTTTTCTGATATTTGTCGTTTTTAAGGAAAGATTACTCTTGAAAAAATTTTTGAAAAGATGAAAATTAAAATTATAAATAAATCCAAACACCCACTTCCGAAGTATCAGACTGAACTTTCGGCAGGAATGGATTTGTATGCAAATATCACAGAGCCTGTTCGGTTAGGTTCTTTAGAGCGAACGATTATCCCGACAGGCATTTTTATAGCCCTTCCAGCAGGATACGAAGCCCAAGTAAGACCTCGCAGCGGACTGGCTGCCAAGCACGGAATTACTTGTCTAAACAGCCCTGGAACGATAGATGCAGACTACCGTGGAGAAGTCGGTGTGATTCTCGCAAACCTATCCAAAGATGAATTTGTCATCAATGATGGAGAGCGAATTGCCCAGCTGGTCATCGCAAAACACGAAACTGCCCAGTGGGAAGAAGTAGACACCCTTGACGAAACAGAAAGAGGCGCTGGAGGTTTCGGAAGTTCTGGAACGAAATAACATTTTAAAAATTATAAAAATACATCTATTATGAAAATAATAATACCTATGGCGGGAAAGGGTTCCCGATTAAGACCGCACACTTTGACTGTGCCAAAACCTTTGATTCCTATCGCAGGAAAACCTATCGTGCAAAGATTGGTAGAGGACATCGCAAAGGTGGTAAATCAGAAAATAGATGAAGTTGCCTTCATCACTGGTGATTTCGGGAGTCAAGTGGAGCAGGATTTATTGGCTGTTGCAGAAAAATTAGGTGCAAAAGGAAGCATATACCACCAGACAGAAGCTTTGGGAACAGCTCATGCCATCAACTGCGCAAGAGAAAGCATGCAAGGGCCTGTAATCATCGCTTTTGCAGATACATTATTTAGAGCTGATTTTCATTTGGATACCAATTCTGATGGAGTAATTTGGGTAAAAAAAGTAGATGACCCGAGTGCCTTCGGAGTAGTGAAACTAGACGACTATGGCTTCATCACGGACTTTGTAGAAAAACCAAAAGAGTTTGTGTCTGATTTGGCGATTATCGGGATTTACTATTTCAACAGCGCTGAAAAACTCATGGGTGAAATAGACTACATCATGAGTAACGACATCAAAGATGGCGGTGAATACCAGCTGACGACAGCACTAGAAAACCTAAGAAAAAAAGGAGCAAAATTCTCTTTAGGAAAGGTAAATGACTGGATGGACTGCGGAAACAAGACCATTACCGTGCAGACTAATGGTAAGATTCTAGAATACGAAAAAGAAAATCTTTCTCAGTATCCAGCTTCTGCACAGATAGAAAACAGTTTGATAATTCCTCCATGCTTCATCGGAGAGAATGTGAAAATAGTAAATTCTATCATCGGGCCGAGAGTTTCTCTGGGCAACAACACGGTAGTAAAAAATTCTAATATAGACAATTCTCTAATCCAAGAAAGAACAGAAATCCAGTCTGCTAACCTGAGCAACTCCATGATTGGGAACTCGGCGAAGTATATCGGAACTTCTATCAATCTTTCTTTGGGAGATTTTTCCGTATTGGATTTCTCTGAATAATATTTTTTTAGAAGTGATTTTAATGATTAACAAAATGAAGAAATTAATAGCTCTATCCGCCATCATGGTGTTTTTAGCCTCTTGTGGTGCTAAAAAAAGTATCGCTGCTAAATCGGAAATCCCTACTGTTTCCGGCAACAAAAATTTCTATGATGCTATCACGAAAAAATCTGATTTTGAAGCCCTTAAAATCACTTCTAAAATAGATGCAGAAGTAGGAAAATTCGTTCCTACCATTCATGCAACTATCTACATAGAAAACAACCAGAAAATATGGATGAACATGTCTGCGCTGTTTATGAATGTAGGCCGCGGAATAGCAACTCCACAGGGACTAAAAGCCTACGAAAAACTGAGCAGAACTTATATCGATTCTGATTTTTCTTATCTTAACAATTTACTGAAAGTCAATTTTTTAGATTATTCTTCACTTCAAAATTTATTGGTAGGAAAAGTTTTCTTCCCTGTCAATGAAAAAGATTTTAATTTAATTAAAGAAGCTGAAGAATACATCCTAAAACCGATTACTGCACAGAAAGTAAACATTGATGGAAAAACCAGCGAATACCTTACAGAACTCCGTTTTTCTAACGATCTGAACCTTACCAAAGTTTCTTTAAAAGACACAAAAACTGCGGATAATTTAGAATTATTCTACGATAATTGGGTAGATATCAATGGTGTGAAACTCCCTAAAAATGTTAAAATAGTTATAAAAGGTAAGAAAACTGACCAAATTTTAATAGAAAATACGAAATTTGACTTTTCTAGAATGGAAACCCCATATTCGGTTCCAAGTAATTATAAAAAACGAGATTTCTAATGTATTTCAGGAAGATAAGCTTATTTATTGGGATTTTTTATGCTTCTCTCTTTCTTTCTCAAAAAAGCAAGGAAGATTTACAAAAGCAGAATGCTGAATTAAAAAAACAAATCGAAACCATCAATGCTAATTTGGCTAAAACAAAGAGTGAGGCCAGACTGTCCATATCTTACCTCAATGATATCAACAAAAAAATTGCCCTTCGTGAGAAAGTCTATGGCAATACACAGAAAGAAAAAAGATTCATAGAGGATGATATTTATCTTCGCCAGTTAGAAATCAACAAATACAACCGAGAGCTGAAAGTTCTCCGTAAAAATTATGCCGAAATCCTCGTAAAAGCTTATAAAAACAAAGGCGTACAGAACAAAGTAACATTCATTTTGTCTTCTCAAGATTTGGGACAGGCGCTTCGTAGAGTGCAATATTTGAAACAATACGGAGAATACCAAGACAAAAAAGCTGCAGAAATATCTGATAAAGCTAAAAAAATAAAAAGCACAATCGCCCTGAGAGAAAAATCCAAAAAAGACAAGGAAAATCTTCTCTTGAAACAGGCTAAAGATTTAGAAGTAATCGCTCAGGAAAGAAAAGAAAAAGAAATTTTATTAGAAGATTTCAAAAAGAATGAAGCCAGACTAGTGGCTGAACTTAAACAAAAACAATCTGAATCCAAAAGGTTAGAAGGCGAAATCAGAAAAATCATCGCTGAAGAAATCAGAATCGCAAAAGCGAAAGAAGAGGCTGAAAGAAAAGCTCGTGAAGAAAAACTAAGACTCGCGAGAATAGAGGCTGAAAAAGAAAAAGCGAGAATAGAAGAAGCCAATAGAAGAGCTCGTGAAGAGGCCGAAAGAGCAAAAAGAAAGGCCGAAGAAGAAGAAAGAAGACTAGCTGAAATCGCTAGAAAAAAAGCTGAAGAAGAAAGAAAAGCCATAGAAGCCAACAACGAAGCCAAAAGAATAGCCGCCGAAAAAGCCAAAATGGAAGCGGCTGAAAAAGCAAAAATAGCCGCAAGTAAAGCCGAGGCTGCCAGAGTAAATGCAGAAGCTGTAGCCAAAAAAACAGAGTCTGAGAAAAAAGCTGTGGATGAGCGGGCAATGGCATCAGCTGGTGCAGGAAGCTCTTCTAGTAATAGTTTTGCGGAAAATAGAGGAAGACTTTCTTTCCCTGTGCAGCGTGGACGGGTTACACAGCGCTTCGGGAGACAGCCGCACCCTGTGTATAAAGGGGTTGTTATAGAAAACAATGGAATCAAAATCGCTGTGGATGCAGGAACAAAAGCAAGAAGCGTTTTTGCTGGTGTGGTGGTAAATGTTTTAGCCAGTGGTGGTTCAAAAACCGTGATGGTAAAACATGGAAATTATTTCACTATTTATAGTAACTTATCCAGCACCTATGTTTCTAAAAATCAGACTATTTCCGCAGGAACAAATATAGGAGAAGTGGGACTTGACTTTGATGGGACTTACACCCTTGATTTCCAAGTTTGGAATCAGACAAATCCTGTAGATCCATTGAGCTGGGTAACTAGTTAATTTTATGACTAACTTTATCCTAAAAATTGTTTAATTTTGTTCTATCAAAATAAAAAATTATGAACAGTATTCTAACACCACTATTTATGGGACTAGGAATGAGAGAAATCTTAGTCATTGCTATCCTCATTTTACTACTTTTCGGAGCTAAAAGAATTCCTGAATTCATGAAAGGATTAGGCTCTGGAATCAAAGAGTTTAAAAAATCCATGAAAGAGGATGACAAAGAAAATGATAATACTGAAGACAAAACAACTAAATAAATTTTATGAATAATAATTCTTTCTCTGAATACGCTTGGATCATTTTCAATAGGTCAATAGAGGACTATCACATCACTGATGATGTAGATGCTGTGAAACCAAATCACTATGAAAATAATAGTTTGGAACAGATTTTGTATGACAAAAACTGGATTGATACGGTTCAGTGGCATTTGGAAGATATCATCCGTGATGAAAATATAGATCCTGTAAAAGCTTTAGAAATCAAACGAAGAATAGATGCTTCTAATCAGAAAAGAACTGATTTAGTGGAATTTATAGACAGTTGGTTTTTAAATAAATACAAAAACACTACACCAAATGCCGATGCCAAGATAAACACAGAAACACCTGCATGGGCTGTGGACAGACTGTCCATTTTGGCTCTAAAAGTCTATCATATGGACTTAGAAGCCAACAGAACATCTGCAAGTAATGAGCATAGAGAAAAATGTCAAATGAAGCTGAATACGCTTTTGGAGCAAAAGAAAGACCTTAGCTCTGCTATTGACCAGCTGCTGAGTGACATAGAAAACGGGCTCGTAAAAATAAAAACTTATAAACAAATGAAAATGTATAATGATGAGACTCTAAATCCTGTATTATACAAAAAGAAAGAATAATGAATGTACTAAAAGTATTGGGAATTATCGGAATATGTGGTTTTGTAGTATCTGCGTGTGCAACAGAGAAAAACAATCTGTCTCCTACAACCGCTTTGATTGCTAACATATCTGAAAAAACACCTGAAGATGTAGTAAAAAATATCAGTGATAATTTAGACCTGATAAAATACTCTTCAGACATTACCAATGCTTTTAGCTCGTGCTCTTCTTTCTCACAAAAAACTGTAAATGAGGAGTTTTCTAACCTGAAATTCTACATCACAGAATACCTATACGCTGTGAAAGAGCACAACACCGTAGGAAAAGAAAAGGCTTTGTATAATTATGAAAAATCTTATAAAAAAATACAAAAGCTAAAAAATAATCTCAATGAAGATGAACAAGAGATTCTCAACAGGTTTTTAGTAAATATCAAAACCAATATCACTCTGATAGAATCCCTAAAAGACACTTTATAGAATGGTAAAAATTCAGGCTGAGGCTAATGTCCCTACAGAGTACGGAAAGTTCAAAATCATCGCTTTCTCTGAAAAGGAACAAGACTGGATGCCGCACCTTGCTTTGATAGCAGAAAATACGGACTTATCCAGCGTGGTAAATGTCCGTTTTCATTCTGAATGTATCACAGGAGAGGTTTTCCATTCTAAAAAATGCGAATGCGGACAGCAGCTTTCCTCCGCGATGCAGTATACTCAAAAACATGGCGGTGTGATTGTCTATCTACGGCAAGAAGGCAGAAATATTGGCATTATCAATAAACTGAAAGCCTACGCTCTACAAGAAAAAGGGTTGGATACTGTGGAAGCCAATCTAGAACTGGGACTTCCTGCTGATGATAGGAATTTCAGTGTAGCAGTTGATATTTTAGAAATACTTGGGATAAAGGAAATCAACCTCATCACCAACAACCCTGATAAAATCAGCTTCGTAGAAAACAGCAATATAAAACTACACTCCCGCATTCCGCTGGAGATAAAACCCAACGAAGAAAACCGAGATTATCTGAAAACCAAAAAAGATTTCTTCGGGCATTTCATTTCTGGAGAATAAACTAAAACCCTTCCAAGAAAATCTTGGAAGGGTTTATTTTGCTTTATATTTTACTATAAAAAAGTAGTATCAAAAGAGAAAGGCAGTAAATCCTTTATGGAATTTATTTTTATAATCTTTTCTCCACTGATGCTCGCGATGTAGATTTCTATATTTTGCGCTTGTTTTACTTCATATTCTACAATACTCTGTCTGCATGAGCCACATGGCGGAACTATCCTATCAAGGTCTGGATTTACCTCCAAACCGCCGATAACGAACAGCTTTTGTATTTTCTGATTAGGGAAATTGGCACCCAGCCAAAAAATCACGCTTCTCTCTGCACACAGCCCAGATGGATAGGCAGCATTCTCCTGATTGCTTCCTGTGTAGATTTCACCATTTTCTAATAAAATAGAACAACCTACCAAAAATTTAGAATAAGGCGCATATGCCTTTAATCTGGAGTTTTTCGCTTCCTCAAAAAGTTTTTTTTCTGTTTCCGAAAGTGTATCTATATTTAGAATTTCATATTCTATTTCTAATTTACTTTTCATAAGACCAGTAGTTAAAAATTTGTTGATATAAGGACAAAAAAGAGGCTTTTAGAAAAAACCTCTTTTTCGTTATTTTTTGAATTAGTGACCCGCTAAATCATAAACTTGTATTCTATAATCTTTGATATCAGCATTATTCTGCAGACTTCTCATGAATGCTTGTGGGAAAACATTTGAGTTTTGCTGCATAAGCTGCTGCTGAAGTTGTTTGATATCTCCTGCATCTTGCTTATTCACAGCCACACCTTTGTTTACTACTACATACACTCCTGCATTACCATCTATCGGTTTAGATGTTTTATCCTTACCAATCGCAAAAGCTGCTCCTGCTACCTTAGGCTCTACTGCTCCTCCTAAAACAGGGCTAAGCAGATTGATTTGTCCTGATTCTTTGCTCACACCAAACAAATTAGCAATTGTAGCCAAATCCTGAGCTTTTGCTGTGGATATTTTTTTCCCGATTTCTTTCGCCAAAAGCTGATTTTTCACAATCGGTTCTATCTGCTCTCTTACAGCTTCTGGATCTACAAGACCTTCAGACTGCTTACCATTCAGATAAACCACGATCCTATCTCCATTGGCAGTTGTAAACATCTCGCTCTGTCCTTTTTCTCTTTTCTTGTCAAAAGCCCATTTTAGAATTTCAGCATCTTTATCTGTTCCTAAAAGCTGCCCTTGGAATCTTTGAACTAGTTTAGGGTTTTGGAAGTTGTAATTGTTTTTCTTTGCAACATTTACAAACTCATTAAATCCTTTCCCTTGTATCTGCTGAGCAAAACTTGTGGACTGAGCATGAAGTTTGTCCGTTGTAGCATTTGATGCTTTGATTTCTTTCACCAAATTGGCTACTTTATAAGACATCGCACCAGGTTTTCTGTCTGTAATATTGATGATATGGTATCCATACTGAGATTCCACCACATCTACAGCACCTTTCGGACTTTTATCAAGATAATTTTGGAACTCTGGAACGAAACCTGCCTGTCCTGTAGTTCTCCACCCTAAATCTCCTCCATTCTGTGCAGAACCATCAGCAGAAAGATTAAGATATTCTTCAAACTTCGCTGAGTTTGATTTTGATTCTGATGCTATTTTTTCTGC
The DNA here is from genome assembly GCA_963520375.1 of uncultured Flavobacteriaceae bacterium. Taxonomy (GTDB): domain Bacteria; phylum Bacteroidota; class Bacteroidia; order Flavobacteriales; family Weeksellaceae; genus JABCPE02. Next base: position 13,708 of record CAUQQF010000010.1, read on the forward strand.
TAATTGTTTCGCTTGTTCTTTTGTTCTTTTTGTAGCTTCGCCTTGTGCAGTCGGAAGACCTTGATAAGCAATCAAAATATGTCTTGAACGGATAGAGTCCGTAGCTTTTTTGTTCAAAAGTTTAGAAACTACATAATAGTTCCCTTCTTTATAAGGCCCAAAAGTCTGTCCAAGCGCCGCTCCTGCTATCTGCTCTCTGATTCCTTCTGGAAGCTGTTCTTTGGAATAATAGTTCGGGTCAAAACCAGCCTGAGAATGTGTCAGCACGAATAAACTATCGCTCTTGTTAGCCTTGAAGTTTTCCAATCCATTTCCTACATCTACTCCCTCGTTATAAAGTTTGTTGATTTCTGCCAAAGTAGCCGCTTCATCAGCTTGTGTAGGTTCAGCTTTGAAATAAACCAATCCTAAATTTCGGCTCTCTGTCACCTTGAAAGTTTGTGGATATTTCTTGATGTATTCCACCAAATCCTGAGAAGTAACTTTCACTGGATTTTTCTTTGCGAAATCATCATAGCTTATCTTCACATATTCTATATTCGCCAGCTCATCTCTGTATTTCAGCATCAGCTCAGCTTCTTTCTTATTAGAAGTAAGTCCCACAGAAAGGTTAGTAAACACCTGACGAGCCATGATTCTGTACTCTATACCTTTTCTAAAACTAAGCCATGAATTATATTCATCCACATTGCTTGATTTTAGCTGTTCTATCCGCTTTTTAAAATCACTTACATTAAAGTTAGGATTTTGGGCAAACATAGGGTCAAACGGCAGCTGGTTCCAGAAAAACTCTTCTGTCATTTTCAAACCTAATTTTTCAAACTCCTGTTTGATAAGTTTAGATTGTACTATACTCTGCCAAGCCTGCTCTTCCAGACCATTTGGCGACTGCCCTTGCTGCTGTGCCTGCTGCTGCATCATATTGAGAGTTTCTAGATACTCTTCTCTAGTTATTTTCTCTCCATTTACCTCACCGAAGACATTCGGGTCATTGCCCATCATCTTCTCTACAGTATCAGGATTAATGAAAAATGATACAAGGGCTACAGCGATGAATACCACCACAAGCCAAGATTTCTTTCTTATCTGTCCTAAAAGTGTCATTGTAATTAACTCTTTAAAAATTATTTAGTCTGCGAAAATACAGATTTTTAAATGAATACTAAAATTTTTCATTAGTTTTTAACTTCCATTCTCTATGTTTTTATGATTTTTCTTTTGTATTGTGTTAATTTAAGCAAAATCTAAAAAGAATTATTGATAAATAAAAACAAAAATTCTTTCCAAGTCAAAAAATATTTTACGCACCATTTTAATCAAAAACAGTACATTTGCTCAAAATTATTTCAGAATGAAACAAGATTTTTTCAACTATCAAGCACAGACCTCACATTTTGCCTCTGGTTTTGAGGTAGAAAGAGCGGAGGGCAACTATATATATGGTAAAGACGGCAGGGCATATCTGGACTTCGTTTCTGGGATTTCTGCCAATGTACTGGGACACTCCCACCCTAGAATCATAAACGCCATAAAAAAACAAGCAGACAAATACCTGCATGTGATGGTCTATGGAGAGTACGCACTAGAAAAACCTGTAGAACTGTGCAAACTTTTAGCAAAGGTTACGCCTGACCCACTGGAAGTTACCTATCTGGTAAACAGCGGTGCAGAAGCCATAGATGGCAGCTTAAAACTTGCCAAAAGACACACTGGCAGAGAGGAAATCATAGCTTTTCATAACGCTTACCATGGCAACACCCACGGAGCGCTCAGCGTGGCAGGAAACGAATACCACAAGAGAGCCTTCCGTCCGCTGCTTCCATTGGTAAATTTCATTCATTTTAACAATGAAGAAGATTTGGCCAAAATCACCGAAAAAACAGCAGGTGTAGTTGTAGAAACCATACAAGGTGCGGCAGGTTTCATCACGCCAGAAAACGACTATCTGAAAAAACTAAAAAAGAGATGTGAAGAAGTGGGCGCTCTGCTTATTTTAGATGAAATACAGCCTGGGTTCGGGAGAACGGGAAAACTTTTTGGATTTGAGCATTACGACATCGTTCCAGATATTCTCGCGATGGGCAAAGGAATGGGCGGTGGTCTTCCTGTGGGTGCTTTTATGAGCAGCAGAGAAATCATGAGCTGCCTCTCCCATAGCCCTAAATTAGGACACATCACCACTTTTGGAGGAAATCCGCTTATCGCGGCTTCTTGTTTGGCTACTTTGGAAGAAATTTTAGAAAGCGGACTACTGGATGAAATAGAGGAAAAAGAAAAACTATTCCGAAAACTTTTGGTTCACCCAAAAATAAAATACATCAACGGAAAAGGAATCATGCTGGCGGTTAATCTGGGGAGCCCTGAATACTGCATCCGTGTGGTGGAACAATGTATGAAAGATGGACTTATCGTATCCTGCCAGCTCTACCGAAATGAATACCTGAGAATTTCGCCTGCGCTTATCCTCAGCAAGGAAGAGATAGAAAAAGGCTGTGCCATTATTCTAAACGCCCTTGACAAGGTATCATAACATAAAACAGCAGACACAAAAGACAAATAAAAAGGCGAAAATTTATGATTTTTTGCCTTTTTTCATCTATAGTGACAAAAATCACTTGGACAATATTTTAAAGCTAAAAAAATAATGATATATTGCGACCCGAAAATGTATATGTATGGCTAAAACTAAAATACAATTTGAATTTCCGCTTCACTGCCTTCCAGAAATTCTATTTGAATACATTGCCACTGCAGAAGGGCTGGCAGAGTGGTTTGCTGATGAAGTGACAGAAAAAGGAGATGACTTCTACTTCAGCTGGAATGGCGGCCCAAAAGAAAAAGCGACCCTTACCAGATACAAAGTAGAGCAGTCCGTGAGATTCCGATGGGAAGAAGATGAAGGGACCAAATATTTCTTTGAGCTGAATATCGTAATTGATGAAATTACAAACGACCTTTCTCTGAATGTTACCGACTTCTGTGAAGCTGGCGATGAAGAAGAAACTCAGCAGTACTGGGAAAACCTTATCGAAAATCTAAAAATAAAATTAGGAGCTGCCTAATGAATAACAATCGTGCTTTTCTCTATGGCGATGCCGTGAGCGTATATTTTTTTGTAAGAAATGGAAAACTCATCTTTACTGAAGAATGCTATTTTTTCCTAATGGCCTCTATGCGAAAGATGAGAATGAACATTCCGCTTTCTTTCAATTTGGAATATTTCATCGATATTCTTGAACAAAAAATAGCTGCCGATGCCCTTGAAAACGCGTTTATTCATTTTTTAGTTTATAGAAATACTGATGATTTAAATTTAGCCAAATCTCCTGTTCAGTTTTTCATTGAAGCAAAACCTACAAAAGATGTTTTGCAGATTAACAAAACTCTAGAAGTAGATTTGATTAGGGAAATCACCGTAAACACGAATATTCTAAGCAATATTCTGACTCATTGTCCTGAGAATATTTATGCCGAAATATACGCTGGAGAAAACGAGCTGGACGACCTGCTCATCCTAAACCCAAACAAAAGAATTGCAAGGGGAATTTGGGGAAACTTCTTGTTTTTAGAAGGAAATACCATCCGCATTCCCAAGCAGACCGAAGGCGCCTATATTTCGCCGCTGATGGAGAATTTCGTCACTTTTGTTCACAAAAATAGATTAGCCGAAATAGAACAGGCAGAAATCAGCCCTTTTGAAAGCCAAAAAGCCGATGAAATCCTGATGATTTCAGACAGAAAGGGAATTGCCTCCGTTAGCAAAATCAGAAACAAAGTCTTTGATAACAAGCAGTTTAATGACTTTGTTAATCAATGGAAAAATAGTTTTGACACTCCTGAGAAATCATAAACTATTTATCATTCTTCTTTCCAAATAGTGCAAAAATAGAAATCAGCCCAAAGACAAGCGTAGCAATAGTCTGTATCAAATGGGAAATCAGCGCATAGGAAATCCCAATTTCCTCGCCCTGAGAATGGCTTTTTCCCAAAGAAATGAAAATCCCTACAATAGCGATTTTAACCACGATATGGTAAGAACCTGCGCCGCCAGAAGTAGGCACCATCATCCCAAGAGTTCCCGCCGTAACGAGCAGAAAACCATCACTAATGGTGAAATCAGAAGTTTCTTTCAAGGCAAAACAAACCAAATACGCCGCAAGAAAATAGCAAATCCATATTCCTGCCGAATGAAGCACAAAAGCAAGTTTATTCTTAATTTTTCGGACAGCTAAAAACCCTTCTATCAGGCCTTTAATGAAAGAAATTATTTTCCGTTTAAATTTAATCATAAAAACCACCGAACCAAGCAAAACAAGGACTAAAAGGGCTATTTTTAGATTAAAATAAAACGCATCCAAGTCATCCACTCCGTGGTTTAGCAAAAAACTATCCGTAGATGTAAGTTCCTTTTTTTCAGAGACTTTTCGTGTGGTAAGCAGGTTGTAGAACGATGCTAAAACCTTTCCATTAAAAATAAAAGTCAGCAGCAAAAACAAAAGCATAAAAACCAAATCCACCAATCGTTCTATGACTATGGTCGCTATGGATTTTTCCACTGGGACTTTTTCGATTTTAAAAAGCGTGGTCGCCCTTGCGATTTCGCCACTTCTTGGAATGGTAAGATTCATCATATATCCGAAGGCTATTGTCCAAAAGGCACTAGAATTACGGATTTGGTAGCCCATCGGTTCTAAAAGGAGATTCCAGCGCACCGCCCGAAACCAATATGCCAAAACCGCAAAGAAAGCAGACATAAACGCCCAAAAATAGTTAATCTCAGCAAAGGATGCTTTCACTTTATCGAAATCCAAATCTCCCAAAGCCAGCCACATAAAAAATGCAGCCAAACCCGCTGAAATTAAAATCGTAAAAATATTCTTTATCTGCTTTCTTCTAAGGCTCATTATTATTCTAATAAATTAGTTTTTTCATTAGGGAAAACCACTTTGGGTTCAAAGGTTTTGGCTTCCTCTGGTGTCATCTGTGCGTAGGCTATGATGATGACGATATCGCCTTTGTGGGCTTTTCTTGCCGCGGCACCATTCAGACAGATTACTCCTGATTTTCTCTCGCCTCTTATTGCATAAGTGTCAAAGCGCTCTCCATTATTCACATTCACCACATAAACCCTCTCGCCATGGATGATTCCAGAGGCATCCATCAGGTCTTCATCTATGGTAATGCTTCCTATGTAGTTCAGATTTGCTTCTGTAACACTTACTCTATGAATTTTTGATTTAAAAACTTCTATTAACATGCCGCAAAATTATTGATTTCTTTTCAAACAAACCTAAGATTTAATTAGTATTTTTGCAGCCTTAATTTTCTAAATTTTACACGAATGAAAAAGTTAATTTTACTTTCAGCATTATATAGAGCATTTTTCGGCATCAATACTATGAAAGCCCAAGACGCTGACACCAAAAAATCTTTCTTGACTACAGGGGTTTCTATAAACATCCCAAAAGAACACAGCATCACAATATATGGCGGGGTGAGCACATCGCCAGAGCATACACAGATAGCAATGGTGATGCCTAATATCAAAATCAACAAATACATTTCCTTCATGCCTCTTTATGTATTTCTGAAATCTCCTCAGGCGCACAGCAAGGAAGCGAAAGAACACCAAATCAATGCGATGCTGACTTTCTCCCTTCCTTTGGACAAACAAAACAAATGGATTTTGCAAAACCGAAACACTTATCTACATAGATTCATAGTAGGTGGAGAGGACTTTGATTTTTATAGAGGGCGTTTAGGTATCGTACACAGAGCTAAAATTTTTGATAAATCTGTCAATTTCTTTGCTCATGATGAAATTTTCATTGACTTAAAAAAAGGAGACTTTGCTAGAAACAGAGTGTATTTAGGAGCGGACATCAAGCTTTTCAACTGGCTAAATCCACAGTTCTTCTACATTTACCAATCTCATAAAAACCATGCAAGTCCGAACAACCACCTTTTCATAGTTGCGGCTATTATTCCTCTTGGAAATCACGGTTTTTTCGAGGCTAAAAAGTAAAAATCAATTAAAATTATCTTAAAATCTTCTAAAAACCTCATTTTATGCTATAAAAAATTTGGTTTTTGTTTTATTTATTTTATATTTGCTGAACATAAATTTATAAAATAACATTATTATGAACAAGTCTGAATTAATCGACGCAATCGCAAAGGATGCAGAAATCACAAAAGTGGCTGCTAAGAAGGCATTAGAATCTTTCATTGAAAATGTTACTAACACACTTAAAAAGAAAGATGGTAAAGTAGCATTAGTAGGATTTGGAACTTTTTCTGTAACAGAAAGAGCTGCAAGAACTGGTATCAACCCAGCTACTAAACAACCAATCAAAATCGCTGCTAAAAAAGTTGCTAAATTCAAGCCAGGTGCTGAGCTAGCTGACGCAGTAGCAGGTGCTAAGAAAAAATAATTGATTTTCAATTAAAATAAAAACCGTTGTAGATTTACAGCGGTTTTTTATTTCCATCTTTTTATTTCCATCTTTTTATTTTATCTTTGCTGTTTTAATAATATCATCCTATGAAACGATTAACGATTAAAGAAATTCTTGATAATTACACAAAACATATTCACCACGACATCTGTATCCAAGGCTGGGTAAGAGCCTTTCGTTCTAATAGATTCATCGCGTTGAGCGACGGTTCTACAGCGAATAACATCCAGATTGTAGTGGATTTTGAAAAATTTGATGAAGAAATTATCAAAAAAATCCATACAGCGTCCTCTCTGAAAGTGACAGGAGAAATCGTAGAAAGCCAAGGTGCAGGACAAAACATAGAAGTTTTAGCAAAGAAAATAGAAATTCTAGGAGATAATTTCACTGATGAACTAGAAAAAACGGTTCTTCAGCCTAAAAAACACTCTTTGGAACTATTGAGAGAACAGGCTCATTTGAGATTTAGAACTAATCTTTTCGGAGCTGTATTTAGAATTCGCCATGCTGTGAGCTTTGCGATTCATCAGTTCTTTAACCAAAACCAGTTCTTCTACATCCACACTCCTCTAATCACAGGAGCTGATGCTGAAGGAGCAGGAGAAATGTTCAAGGTTACGAACTTTGACTTGAATAAAATTCCAAAAACAGAAGATGGAAATGTAGACTATGACCAAGATTTCTTTGGTAAGAAAACTTCCCTTACGGTTTCTGGACAGCTAAATGTGGAAACTGCGGTGATGGGACTAGGAAGAGTTTATACCTTCGGGCCTACTTTCCGTGCAGAAAATTCTAATACAACCAGACACCTAGCAGAATTCTGGATGGTGGAGCCAGAAGTGGCATTCAACAACTTGGAAGACAACATAGACCTAGCAGAAGATTTCTTAAAATATGTAATCAACTATGTATTAGACAACTGCAAAGATGATTTAGAACTTTTAGACAAAAGATTTGCAGAGGAACAAAAACAAAAACCTGAAAAAGAAAGAGCAGCAGAAGGACTGATAGAAAAACTTCAAAATGTAGTGAAAAAGCGTTTCGTAAGGCTGAGCTACACTGAGGCTATCGAGATTTTGCTTAACTCTAAAGAAAATAAAAAAGGTAAATTCCAATTCCCAATAGAGGCTTGGGGAGCAGACCTACAATCTGAGCACGAGCGCTATTTGGTAGAAAAACACTTTGAAAGCCCAGTAGTTTTATTCAACTATCCAAAGGACATCAAGGCGTTTTATATGAAGCTGAATGATGACCAAAAGACCGTTGCGGCGATGGATGTTCTTTTCCCTGGAATCGGTGAAATCATCGGTGGTTCTCAGAGAGAAGAAAAACTGGATGTTCTCGTCCAAAAAATGAAAGATATGAATGTGGATGAAGAGGAACTATGGTGGTATCTGGATACTAGAAAATTCGGTTCTGTGCCGCACGCTGGTTTCGGGCTTGGGCTGGAGAGATTGGTATTGTTCGTAACAGGAATGACCAACATCCGTGATGTGATTCCTTTCCCAAGAACACCAAGAAACGCAGAATTTTAAGAATTATGTAAATAAAAAAATTAAGGATCATGAAAATAACTTATAGGGACTATCCTGAATTTGAAGCTGTTGCTAAAATTTGGAACAAATTTGATACAGAAATTTATATTGAATTTGATGAAGAACTAGAAGCAACCAAAGAAGAACAAAAAAAATATTTTCAGAAAATAGAGGAAAAAATCCAGTGGATAGAAAGCCATAAGGATTTGATTTTAGATACTTTTATTAAAGAAGAATCTATTTTTGAAGGGCTGAATGACTGGATTTCAGAAGAGATAGCAAAGAAAGGAGTTGCTGAATATTTTGATGAATTCAGCCTTGATAGAACAATTTCTGAAAAGGAATTTAAAGAAGCTATTGGCGTTCGTTCTCTTAATTTTTATATTGACGATGAAGGAATTAGCTGTGATTTTGATTTAGATGCAGAGCCAAATTATTTCTTTGACCATTTAGCCAATATAGAAATAGATGAAAACAACCAGATAGAAATGGGAGGAATCAACGGGTAGCTTCTAAAACCAATAATCTAAAACTGATATGCTCAAACAAAATTTACAACTTAAACTTGGTCAAAAACTCGCTCCACAGCAGATTCAGTTAATGAAGCTCATTCAGCTTCATACGCTGGAATTTGAGGAGGAGCTGGAGCGTGAGTTAGAGGAAAATCCAGCTTTGGAAAAAGTAACGGATGACAAGGAGGAGGAGTATGACAATTTAGGAAACGACTACGAAGATGAAGGAACTGAGAGCATAGAAACGGATTTCAATGTAGATGAGTATCTGTATGATGATGAGCCCAGCTACAAAACTGCATCCAGTAACTACTCGCCTGATGATGAGGAATTTGATAACGAAAGTTTATTGACAGAGGGACAGACCATTTATGAGTATCTTTTGGAGCAGATTAGACTTAGTAATATTTCTGATGAAGAACTAAAAATAGCCGAATATCTTATAGGAAACCTTGACAATGACGGGTATCTTCGTAGGGATTTAAAATCAATCGTGGATGATTTGGCTTTCTCTCAGGGAATTTATACCGATATTCCTAAACTGGAATACATTTTAGAAAACTATATCCAAAAACTAGAACCTGCGGGCGTGGGCGCCAGAAACTTACAAGAATGTCTTCTTCTACAAATAGAGAAAAAAGTAAGTGACAATCCCAATGTAGGCATTGCTGCCAGCATACTGAAAAACCAGTTTGATGCACTGAGCAACAAGCATTATTCTAAAATTATCCAGCGGTATAATATCGATGAGGAACAGCTGAAAGATGTCCTAGAAGAGATTGCAAAACTTTCACCAAAAGTAGGCGGAAACTTTGATACACAGACCATTACCATCAATCAAGAAATCATCCCTGATTTTATCATTCAGGTAAAGGACAATGAGGTAATTCCGATGCTTAACAATAAAAACGCTCCTACACTGAGGGTTTCTAACGAATACAAAGAGATTTTAGAAACATATTCTAACGATAAAAGCTCTCCTGAACACAAGCAGGCAGCTCTTTTCATTAAACAAAAATTAGATGCTGCAAAATGGTACATTGACGCTGTCAACCAGAGACAAAACACTCTGATACAGACCATTACAGCTATTGCTAAGATGCAGAAAGAATATTTCATCACAGGGGACGAAAAAAACATCAAACCTATGATTCTGAAAGATATTTCTGACATCACAGGATTTGATATTTCTACTATTTCTAGGGTGGTCAAGAGCAAATATGCTGACACGCCGCATGGAATAGTTTATCTAAAAAATCTTTTCTCAGATAGTTTGACCAATGATGAAGGGGAAGAAGTTTCCACAAAAGAAATCAAAAACCATCTGCAAGAAATAATCGACAAGGAGAATAAAAAGAAGCCTCTCACGGATGATGCGCTGGTCACCGCACTGAAAGAAAAAGGGTACAACATTGCCCGAAGAACCATTGCTAAATACCGAGAACAGCTCAACATTCCAGTGGCAAGACTACGAAAAGAACTTTAATAAAAACTAATAATATTATGGCTGAAATTTTAGATGGACTGAGTGTTTCTCAGAAAATAAAACAAGAGATAAAAGAAGAAGTTACGAAAATAGTACAGAGCGGCAAAAAAGCGCCTCACCTGGCAGCTATACTGGTGGGAGAAAATGGAGCCAGCAAAGCCTATGTAAATAGCAAAGTCAAGGATTGTAAAGAAGTGGGATTTACCTCATCACTGCTAAAATTTCCTGACACGATTTGTGAAAATGAACTTTTAGAAGAAATAAAAAAACTAAACGAGAACGAGGAAATAGATGGATTCATCGTGCAGCTTCCTCTTCCAAAAGGCATAGACCAAGAAAAAATCATCATGGCTATCGACCCTAAAAAGGATGTGGATGGCTTCCATCCAGAGAACTTTGGGAAAATGGCTTTAGAGATGGACTCCCTTCTGCCTGCTACTCCATTTGGGATTATGCAGCTTTTAGAGAGATATAACATTGACACCAAAGGGAAAAAATGCGTGGTTATCGGTCGAAGCAGAATCGTTGGCCGTCCTATGAGTATTCTAATGAGCGCCAAAGGAACTGACGCCACAGTAACGCTCATCCACAGTCACACGCCTAATATTGAAGAATATACCCAAAAGGCAGACATCGTCATCGTAGCATTAGGTATTCCTAATTATCTAAAAGGAGATATGATAAAAGAAGGCGCTGTGGTTATAGATGTAGGGATTACGAGAGTGAATGATGATAGCGAAAGAGGTTATCATTTAGTAGGAGATGTAGATTTTGAAGCATGCAAAAAGAAGGCAAGTTTTATAACGCCCGTTCCTGGTGGCGTAGGCCCTATGACTAGAGCCATGCTGATGAAAAATACACTTTTAGCTTATAAAAAATAGTGAGTGAAAAATGTCAGATTTTAGTAGTGAACAAAAAATATTATTAAATCAAGGTAAAATGCTCCCTGTTATGGAGCATTTTTATACTATCCAAGGAGAAGGCGCCCACTCTGGCAGGGCGGCTTATTTCATCCGTTTAGGTGGTTGTGATGTAGGATGCCACTGGTGTGATGTCAAAGAAAGCTGGGATGCCACACTTCATCCGTTGATGGATGCAGAAGAAATTGCTGCCATAGCGGCGAAACACTGCAAAACCATAATCATCACAGGCGGCGAGCCTCTGATGTGGGATTTGAATATTTTAACAAAAAAACTAAAAGAATTAGGCTGTACGATTCATGTGGAAACCTCTGGCTCACACAATCTAAGAGGACATATTGACTGGATTACTCTTTCACCCAAGAAAGTAAAACTCCCCAAAGAAGAAATTTACCAAAAAGCTGATGAACTGAAAGTGGTTATTTTCAACAATCACGATTTCAAATTCGCTGAGGAACAAGCTGCCAAAGTATCAGAAAAATGCAAACTATATCTGCAGTCTGAGTGGAGCAAAAGGGAACAAAACTATCCAAAAATAACAGATTACATTCTACAAAATCCTAAATGGATAGCTTCCGTACAAACGCACAAATATCTGAACATTCCATAAAAAAGGGAGAATACTATCTCTCCCTTCTTGGTTTTTTATTTTGAAGGTAAAGCACCTGTCCCTCTTTTGGTTCTTGCCCCTCCTCCATTCTATTTTTTAGATATAAATGCTTTAGTTTTATCCCATATTTCTGGGAAATATCATACATTTTTTCGCCTTTTCTCACGGTATGTGTTTCTTGGCTTCCGTAAGATTTTTTAGGCTCTAAAAAAACAATCTGATTTTTTTTCAAATCAGATGTTTTTAAATCATTATAATCTTTCAGGTCACTCACTCTGAGATTATATTTTTTCGCCAAAGCAGAAAGAGAGATATCTCCTCCCAAAACCACATATTTCAAATTCGAATTAGGATGATTCCTCTCATTTAGGCTATGCAGAACGGCTTCTTCTGTGAGCCTTCCTTCTTCGTACTTGTGTAGCTCTGGTTCTTTTTTTTTACCAGATTCTATTTCTGGTTTAGATACTTCTGTTTCCTGTTTTGTTTCTGGCTTTTGAACTACTGGTTCTTTTACTTTTTCTTCGCGCAATACAGGCTCAGTTCTCACTTCCTCTTTTGTGGATTTTTCCTTAACTGGCTCTTGATTTTTAATTTCTTGATTTTCAGATTTATACTCTGGATACAATTCTTTTAACTTTGCAGAAACTTCATGTGATTTTATATTATCAAATTCATGCAGTCTGTATTTTTCTATTCTGTTTATCAGAATCTGTGCATATCTAGGATTGGTAGCATATCCAGCTTTTTTAAGCCCATACGCCCATCCTTTGTAATCTTTGATATCTAATTTAAAAAGTCCTACATAATACTTTCTCGTTGTCAAAAACAAAGAATGGTCTCTGTAAGATTCCCTTGGGTCATCATACACACGGAAACACTCATTTGGTGCATCATCTGTGTGTTTCATTGTTTTTCCTGTCCAGTTTTCCTTACATTTTATCCCAAAGTGGTTTTTCCCTTCTTTTGCCAAACGGCTCTGTCCTCCTCCTGTCTCCAAAATCCCCTGTGCGAGTTTGATACTTGCTGGAATTTTATACAACTCCATCTCTTCCACCGCATATTTAGCGAAATTCTGGATGTATTGGTCATCTGTTTTCCAATCCTGAGCGTGAGAAAACAGCCCCAATCCTGCTACTGATAATAAACACAATAATTTTTTCATTTTTAGTTAAATTTTATTTTGATTAGTTCTTTTTTTGTCTTTTTCAACCATTCATTTGCCCCTAAAATCCCCTGCAATCCTCCTGTATGAAATGCTAAAATCCTGCTACCCTGCGGGAAATATCCTTCCTGTATCAGTTTCATCAGATTTCTCATCATTTTCCCTGTGTATATCGGGTCGAGAGGAACATCATACCGCTCATAAAAATCATTGATAAACTGAATATTTTCATCTATAATTTTCCCATATCTGCCATCATGTGCATCAAAGAGAGCAAAATTCTTCCTTCCGCTCAGCCCTTGGATTCTTTCCTCCAATGTAGGGTCATCCACCACCTTAAACCCCATTATTTTCTGGTGTTCTTCTGCAAATTTGGACAAACCCGAAATAGTTCCTCCTGTCCCAACCGCGGTGCAAATATAATCAAATTCTTTTGTTCGCTCATCCAACATATGTTTCACTCCCTCCACAGCCAGTTCATTAGTTCCGCCTTCAGGGACAATGAGAGCCTCGGGAAATTTCTCCTGCAAATCTCTGGTGATTTTTTCCTTGTCTCTGTATGCCTCTCTAGTAACGAACAAAAAATCCATTCCTCTCCTGTGTGCATCTTCCAGCGTGAGATTTCCCTGCCAGTTATTCTCCAGCTCCTCTCCACGAATAACGCCCAGAGTTTTAATATTGTATTTTTCTCCAACAGCAGATGCCGCCGCGATATGATTGGAATACGCTCCTCCAAAAGTAATTATCAAAGGATTTTTCACCTCTCGGCCAAGGTATGTTTTTACATTATAAAACATTTTCCAATATTTATTACCCGAAATCTGCAGATGAACCAAATCCTCGCGTTTCACAGACAATTTTACTCCTGCTTCCAGCGGAATATCTACTATGGGAATGTGTACTTTATCAACCTCCATACTACAAATTTCGGAATTTTTATTTGAATTTAAAGATATTTATGCATTTTTGTCGTAAAATTTTCTTGGCATAGGAATTGTGCCATATGAGAGACCGTTTTATTATTTACATTAATAAAAAAACGAGAAACACCAAAGTGACATTTTGTCATTTAATCTTTTAGTTTTAATAAAATTATGATAGAAGAATTTGAAGATATCTCTTTTGAAAATCTTATGGATGAAGGTTTCAGTGTTATAACCGAAGAAATTCACGATAAAAACGAACAGCCAAACGAAGAGCAGGAGTCTTTTCCTATTTTGCCTGTGAAAAACATGGTAATGTTTCCTAATGTGGTGATTCCCATCACTGCTGGAAGAGGAAAGTCTATAAAACTGCTGGAAGAAGCCTATAACAACAAGGAATACATAGGTGTCATCTGTCAGAAAAACTCTGATGTAGAAACACCAAAAATTGGTGATCTGAACTCCATAGGAACGATTTCTAGGATTATCAAAATCATCAAACTTCCTAATGGAAATATCACGGCCATCACCCGTGGTGTCTACCGTTTCCGTGTGAAAAACTACATTTCCACAGAGCCGTTTTTCAGAGCGGAAATACAGAAAATGAGAGATTCTTCGCCGAAGAACAAAGAGGAATTTTATGCCCTGATAGACAATATCAAAGATTTAGCCGTAAAGATAATAGAGCTGGATCCAAACATTCCTAACGCTGCTAATTTCGCTATTAAAAACATCGAAGGAGCAGAAGATTTGCTGAATTTCATCTGCGTGAATGGTAATTTCTCCACGACAAATAAACAAAAACTGCTGGAAGAAAAAAGCCTTTCCATCCGTGCAAAAAAATGCTATGAACTCCTACAGGAAGATTTCAAAAAGCTGGAATTAAGGAATAAGATCCATCAGAAAACGACTAAAGAACTTGACAAACATCAGAGGGAATATTTTCTAAATCAGCAGATTAAAACCATTCAGGAAGAGCTGGGCGGAGGAACGGAAAATGATATAGAAGAGCTGAAAGCCAAAGCGAAAAAAATAAAGTGGAGTGAAGAAATAGAAAATCATTTCAACAAGGAAATCAACCGTCTGCAAAGGCACAATCCGAACTCGCCCGACTATAATGTACAGAGAAATTATCTGGATTTCTTCACAGACCTGCCTTGGGAAAATTATACCAAAGATACTTTTGACCTTCCAAAGGCTGAGGCTGTTCTCAATAGAGACCACTTTGGGCTGGAAGACATCAAGAAAAGAGTTCTGGAACACATGGCTGTCCTTAAACTTAAGAACAATATGAAATCGCCTATTCTCTGCCTTGTAGGGCCTCCTGGTGTGGGAAAAACTTCCTTAGGAAAGTCCGTAGCAGATGCTTTGGGAAGAAAATACATTCGCCTTTCTTTGGGCGGTCTGCACGACGAGAGCGAGATACGAGGACACAGAAAAACCTACATTGGTGCCATGGCTGGGCGTATTCTCCAATCCATCAAAAAGGCTGGAACATCTAATCCTGTCATCGTTTTGGATGAGATAGACAAACTCGGCACGGGAACTCACGGAGACCCATCTTCTGCCCTGCTGGAAGTCCTTGACCCTGAACAGAATAACAGCTTTTACGATAATTATTTAGAAATAGGCTATGACTTATCAAAAGTAATGTTCATCGCCACAGCGAACAGCCTTTCTACTATCCAAAGAGCACTGCTTGACCGAATGGAAATCATCAATCTTTCGGGATATACTTTGGAGGAAAAAGTAGAAATCGCAAAAAGACACCTGCTGAAAAAACAAATCCACGAACACGGGCTGTCTGCGCAAGAATTAAAATTAGGTTCAAAAGAACTAAAACACATCATAGAAGCCCACACAAGGGAAAGCGGCGTGAGAAGATTAGAGAAAAACTTGGCGGCTATTGCCCGCTGGGTGGCTCTTCAAATCACGATGAATAAAGAATATGACCCTAAAATCAGCATCAAAAAAATTGATGAAATTTTAGGTGTTCCTATGAGCAAAGCCGTTTCTGAAACCACCAACGAAACAGGCGTGGTGACAGGTCTGGCTTGGACAAGTGTGGGAGGAGATATTTTGTTCATTGAGAGTATTTTATCCAATGGAAAAGGAACTCTCAGCATGACAGGAAATCTAGGAACAGTGATGAAAGAAAGTGCGACTTTGGCCTTGGAATACATCAAAGCAAAACATAAGGAACTGGGAATAGACGCTGAGGATTTAGAAAGTAAAAATATCCACATCCATGTCCCAGAAGGCGCCACACCAAAAGACGGCCCTTCTGCAGGAATCGCGATGCTTACTTCTATGGTATCCAGCTACACCAACCGAAAAGTAAGACCTCATCTGGCAATGACAGGCGAAATCACCCTGAGAGGAAAAGTGCTTCCTGTGGGTGGAATTAAGGAAAAACTCTTGGCAGCGGTTCGCTCAGGCGTGAAAGAAGTGATTCTCTGTGAGGAAAACAGAAAAGATGTGGAAGACATCAAAGGAGATTATTTCAAGGATTTAAAAATCCATTATGTGAAAACGATGAAAGAAGTAGTAGATTTAGCTTTAGAAAAAAAATAACGGTATGAAAATTCTAATCGTCAATGGTCCTAATCTAAACCTCCTCGGAACTCGTGAGCCTGAAATCTATGGAACAGTTTCTATGGCTGATTTTTTAGAAAATCTAAAGGAAAAATTTCCCGAAGATGAAATTCTATTTTTCCAATCCAATGTAGAGGGAGAAATCATCAACAGACTGCAAGAGGATGATTACGAAGCACTTATCATCAATCCTGCTGCCTACACCCATTACTCCTATGCGATTGCAGACTGCCTCAGAAACATTCAAAAACCAAAAATAGAAGTCCATATCAGCAACATCTATGCAAGGGAAGAATTTAGACAAAAGTCGGTAACTGCGACTCATTGCAGCGGTGTCATCTCTGGATTCGGGCTAGATGGCTACCGACTGGCTGTTTTAAGTTTGAAATAAAATTTTTAATTTAACTAAAAATCTCCTTATCGTTTTGATAAGGAGATTTTTTTTTGTGAGTAAAAAATACATTTGGAAGGTTACCAATCTCTCTTTTTAATTTTCATCATATATGATTGATAATTTATCTATTAGCCTTTCTATATTATATCCTATTGCATTAATTTCCTCTTTTTTATCTATCCCATGTTCAACAAAATAATTAGACAATCTATCTAATAACTTTTCAAAATCTTCTTTATTTCCTTGTAGATAACACCCTTTTTTCTCTTCAAGAAAAACAATTCCTATTGGTATTGCTGTATATTTTGATATATTTTTATATTCCTCTTTTGTTATTTTAATCTTCGTTATTTTATTCATATACTTTTCATCTGCTTGCTAGTTTTGTGTTTACCACATATATCAAAAGTAATAACCACTCACCTTAATACACTTGGTTTTATGGTTTGTTCACCCATTTTTTTGTTTCAGAATAATATATTTTAGCTTCATCAAAACCAATGTTAAAATATATTATATAATTAACACTATCTTTTTTCTCATAATATGGACCTTGGTTCATTGGCTCTTTCTCTCCTAATTCTAATACTGTATTTGGTAATCTTTTATTTTTTATTCTAAAATTTTCAATTTTATTTATGAGATACTCACACCCTTATTCTCATAAGTTTGATTTTCTTTATATATTAGTAGTAATATTATTAATACAATCGCCAATACCACTAACAATATTTTATTTACTTTGGTTTTGATATACTCCATATGGTGTTATTGTTTTCATAATCGTTTTAAAAGTTTAAATAAAAGATTCTGATGAGTAAAAAATATATTTGGGATATTATTTTACTTCCATATACTTTTTAGCCATAAAAACAGAAAGAAGAAAGACAAACACAGTAAGATATATATAATCTTATATTCTATTTTCCCTACAAATATAGCATCCTCTTCTTCATCATAATAGAAAATATCATCACTATACTCGCCCTCTTTTAATTTACCTGGGTAAGGTATTTCTTTGTATATTCTATTATTATATTTAATATCGCAGGTAGATGATGATTTTGCAAACCTATGAATATTAAGAATATATACTTTAACAGGTTTATTATATTTTATAAAATTTTCTTTATTTTTTATATCAAAATAAGCACTCGCTGTAAATACTGATATAGCAATAAAAAATATAAAATATATGTAGTTTTTTATTTTCATTATACTATTTTCCCTATTTATCAAAATGTTGGATTTTAAACCAAGCACATTTGAAACATTACCTACTTATTCTACTATTTGTCCAGCAAGGTCAAACTTTATCTGGAAAGAATTTTCTCTATTTACCAATACTTTTTTTATTTCTTCCTCTTTTTCTATTTTTTTAAGAATGTTATCTTGTGGATGGGAGAAGTATTCATCAGAGTAAAAATAGAGAGGAATTAATTTCCCTTGTAAATAAACCTTTCTATTGCTATTTTCCACCCAGAATTTTTGTGCTGATACATTCTTATTATTCATATAAATAACATAAGTTCCTTCATTTTCTTGGTCTAATACTAAATATACTTCTTTTTCCCTTCTCTTAATTTCTTCACTAAGTTTTTCATTTACAGAAGAAGGTAAAAAGTAAATAATCTCTGAAATCATTTTTTGTGTGGTGCAACCAATAAGGAAAAAGCTGATTAGTATTATTTGTAGTTTATTTATTTTTCTTTTCATTATATTATAGTTTTATATTTTATTCCCTATTTATCAAAATGTTGGATTTTATATGAATAAAACCCAACACTTTTATGATATTACATATTTCTCATTTTTAGTTTAATCCCACCAAAAATACCACTGCTTGTTTTGATAAAGCGTCTCCACGAGGGATTCCACATCGCCCACGCCCTGCTCCACGATATCCACATCAAAAAGATACTGCTCTATGGCAAGCTCCACCAAGGCTTCCTTATCAGAAACTGGCTGGTTTAGGTAAAATTCTGCCGTATCATAGGTAATTGTCGCCAGCTCTGCTCCGTGTTTTTCGTACCAATATTTTGCCATCGCGGTCATTTCAGCTGGAAGCGGACAGTCATTAAACCCGCCCATCGGCAGCCACGCAAAGGCTTCATAGGATTTTTCTGTCGGAAGTTTTACGATGACCACATCTTTTTTTATCGTGCTTTTGCTCTCATCATCATAGTCAATATCCAAATAAGCACTAAACATCAATTCCTCATCCTCTGGCACTTCCCACTGAATTTCATCAACAGAAACCTCTCCCAAAAACTCTTTTTTCTCTTCTTTATAAAAATCAGCTCCATTTAGTTTCTGCGCTTCAGCAAGGATTTTTTCGCGATAAGTTTTCATTCCCTCCTTTGTAAAATCCAAATCCTCATCCTCCAAATCCAATTCAAATTTTTCAAGCAATATATCATCCGCTGTCACTATCACGGGCGTGAATTTCTGCTCTTTGCCTTCCTGCCAAAGATTTAGATAAGTTTCTACCAATTGTTTTGGGTCTGTATTTGGCGCAACTGGAATGACCTCGCAGTCCAATAACTCTTGTAATTTCTTGATGTTTTCTGTCATGACTAAAACTTTTTTCTGCTATTTCTTTGGTAAAAATACTTCCGCAAGCATACATCTGGCACCGCCGCCGCCGTTGATTTCTATCGTCCTCAAATCAGAAGAAATGATTTGGCTGTATTTTTCTATATTTTTTATCTGCTCCTGCGTGAGTGAGCCGTATGCTGTCTGGCTCATTATCAGGAACTTATCTCCTTTGTCGTTATGCAGCTGAAGCATATTTCCCGCAAAATTATGCATCTGTTCTTCGCTGATGGCTATGATTTCTTTTCCTGATTTTTCTATGGTTTCTACCACCTGTTTTCGCTCCGTTTCATCATCTATACAGTCGAGACAAATCACCGCAAACTGGTCTGCCAGACACATCATCACATTAGTATGATAGATAGGCATACGCTGGTGGTCTATGGTCTGATACGAATGAAAAACAATAGGTTTAAAGCCTGTTTTCGCACAGAATTCACGGAACAAATCCTCATCCAGACGGACAGAAACCGAGCCGTATGCTATCTTATTATCTTGGTCAAAGATGATGCTTCCCGTTCCCTCCAAAAATCTGTTTTCCTTTTCAGATTGAGTAAAATCTATGATTTCTTTCACCTCAAAACCTTCATTTTTCATCTTTTCTATGATGTCCATTCGGCGTTCGTCTCTTCGGTTTGGTGCGAACATCGGATAGAGGACTACCTTTCCCTCTGGACTGAAACTCACCCAGTTGTTCGGGAAAATAGAATCTGGCGTATGTGGCTCCAGAGTGTCTTTAACCACGAGAACATTGATTCCATGCGAACGAAGTTTTTCCACAAAAGCATTAAACTCAGCCAAGGCTTTCAGCTGAGTATTTTCGTTCTCGGAATTTATTTGAAAATAGTTGTTCTCGGCAGTCTGCGCATTATAGCCAAACGCCACAGGTTCTATCATGAGAACAGTGTTGGTTGTCTGCATTTTTTCTATTTTTTATTCCCTTACCAGCGGCATAGTAGAGCATCTTAAAAGCCCTCCCATTTTGGATATCTCGCGATAAGGAATTTCTTCTACTTTAATATTCCAAACATCTTGTAAATGTCTGTTCATCCTTGTGAAAGCGGCATCCGAAACGACTACTTCTGGCGAAATCGAAAAAATATTTGGATTCATTTCAAACATTTCTTCTTTGGTAACATGAAAACAATTTTCTTCCCCAAAAATATCCAAAATCAGCCTATAATCGCTCTCATCCACAAAACCATCTTTGTAGATGATACATTTGTCTTTCCCTACGGGATTAAATGTACAATCCAGATGCAAAATACCTTCATACGGAACAGTGTCATTCTTTTTTAGTTCTAGGTCTATTATCCTTTTTTTAGGGAAATATTCTTTAAGAATTTCTATGGCATATTCGTTAGTTCTCGCCGTTTTGAAATTTCTATAATCTTCACTAAAACAAGTTCCTATGAACAAGAAATCATTCCATACTATCACATCACCCCCTTCTATGTGGGCTGTGTCAGGCAGGTTGATGATTTTACGCCACTCCACCTGTTCGAATATTTTGGAATAAGCCTCCTGTTCATCAGCTCTGTCTGGAATAAGGTTGGACAATATCATCTTATCTTCTATGACAAACGCCACATCTCGTGCGAAGACCTGATTGTAATCTTTGATAATATCTGGACGAATGACCTCCACATGATATTTTCTGAGAACTTTTTCAAACTCAGTCATTTCATGGATGATATCTTCTTCCTTTGGGTAAACACCCTGTTGGATGGTGTGGTATGATTTCGCATCATAGCTCTCCTCCAGAGTAGGGTCTGATCCCATAGATACTGGCTGACCAAGAACTACAGATTTTAATCTTCCTGTTTCGTTATTAATATTTAATTTCATAATTTTTTGCTGTAATGTAAGAAAGGACTTGTTATTTTCCTTCCTTAAAAATTATTTTATTTTAGGAACTTCTATTTGGATTACTTTATTTACTAAATCAAGTTTTTTATTTTTCAAGACAGAAAACATATTGTCCATCTCTTTTTTAGTGTATGCTCTATCACTAACACCGAAAAGCAGAACCCCCTTTCTCTTCGGTGTATTTATTCTAAAATATCGATAAACATTTCTTTCTAAAATAAGAACTTCCTTTCCATCCTGAGAGTTTTTACTTATTATAAAATCAAGCATATACTCATCCTCCCTTTCATACATTTGATAATTTATGATAGGATTTTGCTTTTTGCTATTCTCCAAATTATTGACAAAATTACTTATCGCGTCCTTTGGAGTCAAATCCCCTTCCAAGAAATCAATCATAATCATCCTCGTGTATTTTTCTACATTTTCATTTGACAAAATATACTCTTGCTTGTAGAAATTATCCATTGGATGAGAACTCCATACTAATTTATAATCCTTATTATCAAATCTATATTTATCTCCTAAATGAAGATAATCCTCCACTTTGTTCTGCGCCATGAAAAACTGAACCATGAGCATCAGAAATAATATTAATCTTCTTTTCATTATCTCTTATTTTTTTAAATGTATCTAATCCACAAACAAATCTTTTATATATTTTGGATATCATCTTAAAACCAAGGTCTTCTCCCTACTTGATAAATTTGGTAAAATTCTTCATCAGATTTTGTCAGATAGATTATCCCTTCTACAAAAGGAATAACACTTGCTAATCCACATGAGAAAAAACTCATTAATATTTGAAGAACTCCCTCTTTGGTGTATC
The DNA here is from genome assembly GCA_963520375.1 of uncultured Flavobacteriaceae bacterium. Lineage (GTDB taxonomy): Bacteria > Bacteroidota > Bacteroidia > Flavobacteriales > Weeksellaceae > JABCPE02. The sequence goes on from CAUQQF010000010.1 coordinate 35,596, forward strand.
CTAAAATAAATTTATGAATACCAAAACTTCCTAACATGATAGCTAAAACTCCTGCTAAGACTTTTTTATTATCTCGATAAATAGGCGAAGGATTTTGAAAATTCTGGTTTCCCATTTTATTCATTAAATTTATTTATTATCTCTTGATTTTAAATGCATCCAACCCTGGGAAAATAGCCGTTTCACCAAGAGCTTCTTCTATTCTTAGTAGTTGGTTGTATTTCGCCATTCTGTCTGAACGGGAAGCCGAACCTGTTTTTATCTGTCCGCAGTTCATCGCTACAGCAAGGTCTGCTATGGTAGGGTCTTCCGTTTCTCCTGAGCGGTGGGACATTACCGAAGTATATTTGTTATGCTGAGCCATCTGCACGGCAGCCATCGTTTCAGAAAGAGAACCGATTTGGTTTACTTTCACCAAAATAGAGTTGGCTACACCTTGTTTTATCCCTTGTGAAAGTCGCTCTACATTCGTCACGAAAAGGTCATCTCCTACCAGCTGCACTCTGTCGCCTATCTTGTCTGTCAAGAGTTTCCAGCCTTCCCAGTCATCTTCCTGCATTCCGTCTTCGATAGAAATAATCGGGTATTTCTGTGTCAGTTCAGCCAAGTAAGAAACCTGCTCTTCTCTCGTGCGGTAAGCTCCACCTTCTCCCTCGAATTTTCTATAATCATACACTCCATCTTTATAAAACTCCGAAGAAGCACAGTCCAATGCCAACATAATATCATCCCCAGGTCTGTATCCTGCTTTTTCTATCGCTTGGAGCAAAGTATCCAGAGCATCTTCTGTCCCATTGAAAGTTGGCGCAAAACCTCCCTCATCTCCCACTGCTGTGGATAGTCCGCGAGATTTTAGAATAGATTTCAAATGATGGAAAATTTCTGTTCCTTTTCTAAGAGCATGAGAGAAAGAATCTGCTTTCACTGGCATAATCATAAACTCTTGGAACGCGATAGGAGCATCCGAGTGAGAACCTCCATTGATGACATTCATCATCGGAACAGGCAGAGTATTGGCATTTACACCGCCCACATATTTATAAAGAGGCATTCTAAGGTGCGCCGCTGCGGCTCTTGCCACTGCCAGAGAAACCCCAAGAATAGCATTCGCCCCGAGTTTTCCTTTATTTTTAGTTCCATCAGCCTCTATCATGATTTGGTCGATGAGGTTCTGCTGAGTGACAGGAAGCCCGATGATTTCAGGAGCGATGATTTCCCTTACATTTTCTACAGCTTTTTCCACGCCTTTTCCTAAAAACTCTGCGCCGCCGTCACGAAGCTCTACCGCCTCATGTTCCCCTGTGGATGCCCCAGAAGGCACTGCCGCGCGCCCCATGGCACCGCTGTCTGTAAATACATCTACCTCCACAGTAGGATTACCGCGAGAGTCTAAAATCTGTCTTGCTTCGATGAATGAAATAAATCCCATTTTAGTATTTTTTTAATGTTATAATTAATTTTTATTCGTTTCACAAATCTAACGAAAACCTATGAATTCTAAAAATTATTTTCTATTTGAAGGGATTTTTTTTTTACTTACTTTTGAGAAAATTTTTCCTAAAAATGAAATCCACTTATACTGTCATCAATGCCTCGGCTGGATCGGGCAAAACTTATACCCTCGTACAGAGACTTCTAATGCTTTGTCTGGAAAATCCCAGCGAGCCAGATGCTGTTCGGCATATCATTGCCCTTACCTTTACCAACAAGGCTGCCAATGAAATGAAAGAGCGAATACTCCAGTGGCTGGGAAAATTCACGGCTGAAAACTATGCCCAATGCCAGGAACTACTGGATATACAGGAAAAATTCCGCCAACAGGGCAAAAATATTCCTATCGATGAGCTGCATCGCCGTTCCCAATGGGTTTTGGACTATATTCTGCACCACTACTCCATGCTGAACATCGGCACGATAGATAAATTTAATTCTAAATTGGTGCGTTCTTTTTCCTACGAGCTGGGACTGGCGCAGAATTTTAATTTAGAAATTCAGCCCGAACCATACCTGATAGAAGCCGTAGACCAGATGCTGGACAAGATAGGTGGAGACAAAAAGGTATCGGAGACTTTCATAGATTTTGTAAATTATAGTCTGGATAATAACGAGCGGGTAAATCTGAGCCAAACGCTTTACCAATCGGCAAAGGAATTTGTGAAAGATATCCACTACAAAAGGCTTTTGGAGAATAAAGATTTTAACTGGGAAGCCTACGAAAACGCCAAAAACAACATCAGAAAAAACCTTACCGAAATCAAGAAAGATTCTGTGAAAATAGCACAGGATACGATATCCCTCATCAAAGAAAGAGGGCTGGAAATAGAGGATTTCTCAGGTGGAGGGAGAAACAGCATTGCCAAGTTTTTCCATGAAGTCGCTAAGTTCTACAACAAGGAGCGAAAAGATTTTCCTTTCCCATCTAGCGAAGAGTCCGCACTGGCAGTTTTTGAAAAAGGTGCTTCATCTAAGTCAAAACACAAGGAGCAGGATATTTTTGATATTCTCGGCTATTTGATGGAAAGCAGGAGAAAGCTCATCAGCAATTATATCCTGACACAGAAAAAAGAAAAAATACTTCACGCCCTGCTTCCGCTTCGGGTAAATAAGGAAATCCAAGATGAACTTGCGAAAATAGAGGAAGAAAACGATTTGGTTCTGCTTTCTAAATTTAATATTATCATCAATGAAAACCTGAAAAATGAGCCTTCGGCTTTCATTTACGAAAAAGTGGGAACTCGGTATCTGCATTATTTCTTTGATGAGTTTCAGGATACTTCAGCGCTGCAATGGCAGAATTTCCTGCCGCTGCGAGACCACACGATTTCTTCGGACAATACGAGCTTTACCCTCGTGGGAGACCCTAAACAGAGCATTTACCGCTTCCGAGGTGGAGAGAGCCAGCTGATGCTGAACATCATTAATCATAAAGAAAATGCGCCTGTCCCTGCCAATGTCATTTCACTAAAAGAAAACTACCGAAGTGCGAGGAACATCGTAAGGTTTAATAATGAACTTTACCAATACATATCCGAGCTGGGAGATTTTGAACATAAAGAAATTTTCGGCGAAAAAGCCCAGCAGGAAGCCAAAACAGGCATCGACGGCAGAGTAAGAGTAAATCTGATAGAAAACGCCAAAAAAGAGGATTTCTACCAAGATACCGCAGACCAGATGCAGCAGGACATCCAGCAGTGTCTGGATAATGGTTTTAGATTCTCGGATATTACCATCTTGTGTAGAGGAAATAATGATATATTCAACTATTCTCAGCTCTTGGGAAGCAGAGAAGTGCTGTACAATGGAGAAAAAACCTTTATAAAAACCATCTCCGAAAGAGGACTCACCCTCAATCTCTCTAAAACCCTGAATGCTCTGATAGAATTTCTAAACTGGACAGCCACTCCGAAAAGCAAAAAATTTCTGGTGATGCTGTTCTATTATCTCAATGATTTAGGGCGAATTAAAATCAATGATTTTTCGGTAGAGATGCTGGAGATTTTGGCTATTGAAGAACAGAAGGAATTATTTGACTTTATCAAAAAAAAATACGGGCTGGATTTAGCCCTTTCCCATATTCCAAGCCTCAATCTTTATAACTTCATAGAACACTTCGTTTATGAATTTTCTGCCGACGACAAGGAAATGGATTTCATTCTCAATTTCTTAGAGATGCTCTATGACTTCTCCCAAAACACAGGAATGACCCTGAAAGATTTCCTAAAATTCTGGGAGGAAGAAGGTCAAAACATCTCCATCCAAGCCTCCGAAAATATCGATGCCGTGCAGATAATGACCATCCACAAAGCCAAAGGACTGGAGTTTCCTGTGGTCTTCCTGCCGATGGAAAACAAAAGCCAAGATTCCAAATTCACGGAATGGTATGATTTGGAAGGAGAAAACGCTCTCAGTGCAGTGAATATTTCGGGCTTTGATAAAGGTTTAGAAACCTATGATGAGGATATCCAAATATTCAATAGTGAGAATGTCTATAAAAACTTCATCGACCGCCTCTGCGTGCAGTATGTAGCCACCACACGCCCTGTGGAACAGCTTTTCCTTTATCTACAAAAGCCAAGCAACTCGGCTAATCATTTGGAAATATTTGATTTTGTAAATCAATACAATACGGAAAATGTGGACAACTTTGATTTATTTGAAACAAATGAGGATCTGCTCAGAAAAAAAACCAAACAAAAGAAAAAAGAATGGGCTACGATGAGCATCTCATCTATCCACAAACAAGGAGAATCACTGGCTAATATCCAAATCGCCACGCCATCCAAAAGTTATCAAAAACGAAAAGAGAAAACGAGAATGGGGCTTCTCATTCACGATATTTTAGCGAAAATAAACCACAAGGATGATATGGAAAAAGTATTGGATAGTTTCTTCCGTTTAGGAACAATCACCGAGAAAGAAAAAGAAATCATCACAAAGAGAATTTCACCAGTTCTAAATGATGAAAAATACGCTCCGTATTTCAGTGGAAATGAGAAAGAAATCATCAATGAAAGAGAAATACTCATCACTTTGGAGGATGGAGAGCAAAAATTCTACCGACCAGACCGTGTCATAAAAACGGAGGAAGGCTACATTATCGTTGATTTCAAGACAGGTGAAGAAGAAAGAGAAGAACACCAAAAACAAGTGTCAGATTACCAAAACGCCTTAGAAAAAACAGGCAGAAAGGTGATCGAGACAAAGCTTATTTATTTTGATAAATAATTTTAACCAAAAAAAAGTAACATTATGAAAGATTCTCTAATGGGCATAGAAATAGAAAAAGTATTAGAAAACTGGGAAGTATCCATCGTGCATTTCCTGCCAAAAATAGTGGAGGCGGTCATCGTGCTTATTTTGTTTATCTTTTTAGCCAGAATAGCCAAAAGAATCAGCCGCCGTGCTTTTAAGGTTCATCTGAACATTTCTCATATCATCGCTTCTACGGTTTATTGTTTCTTCCTATTTTCAGGAGTTTATCTCGCTTTGGAGCTTTTGGGACTAGACAAAGTTTTCTCGCATCTGCTTGCAGGAGCTGGAATTGTGGGAATTATCGCTGGTTTCGCTTTCAAAGATGTAGCGTCTAATATCTTTGCAGGACTGCTTCTGAAAACCCACAGCCCATACAAGGAGGGCGACTGGGTGGAGATAGATGATAAATACGGCATTGTCACGCAGGTAAGTCTGATCACTACGACCATAAGAACCATTCCTGGGCAGGATGTTTTTATCCCAAATCAAATTATTTACAGCGGAACATTTACCAATTATTCCACTTTGGGAAAGAGGAGAATTATCCTAAAAACAGGCGTTTCTTTTGGAGATGATTTAGAGTTTGTGCAGGCTACCGCTCTTGATGAAATTAAGAAAATAGAAACTCTGCTTCCTGATGAAAAAGTGGATTTGTATTTCACAAATATCGGAAATTCTACACTTGATTTTGTACTTCGGTTTTGGATAAAATTTGAAACCAATGATGATTTCTACGAAGCTATGAACGAGGCCATCATACGGATAAAAAAACGATTCGACAAGGAAAACATCTGTCTGGCCTACCCCGTGACTACGCTGGATTTTGGTGTGAAAGGCGGCGTGAATATCTTTGACAAAGAAATAAAAATCAATAAAAACTAAACTTTTCCTTTAATAAAAATGTGTAGGAAAGGCCTTTTTAGGCGTTTGGTTTAGGATATTCAGTTTTATCCAAGAATTCAGAAATCCCCAGCCGTAAGAAAACATCTGGACATAAGTGGTGACAATGGTCAGCACCGAAATCGGCAGGCTTTTCATCTTAAATAAAGAATGTACGAATATCAACAAAGTATAAAAAGCGTACAGCAGAAGCGGTATTTTTGTCCAAAAACCAAGCAATAGGCTTCCTAAAAACCCTAACAAAAACAAGGATGGAAACCAAAAAGTAGGCTTCGTATATTGAGGGTGCCGCTGATTGAGAATAGGTCTGGCAACACCAAACTGATAGACCTGTTTTGAGAATTTTTTCAGGCTCGTTCGCCGTTTGTGATAGACGGCGATATTTTCATAAAAACAAGTGCTGTAGCCATTTTCCCAAAGCCTCATAGAAAGGTCTGGGTCTTCGCCGATTCTCATATCCGAGAAACCTCCCACCGCTGAAAACACCGCCTTATTCACTCCCATGTTAAAACTTCTGGGCTGAAATTTACTGACCGATTTCTTGCTTCCACGAATTCCGCCCGTTGTAAAAACCGAAGTCATGGAATAGGAAATTGCCTTTTGTAGATTGGAGAAGTTTTCATCAGCTTTATCCGCTCCACCAAAAGCGTCAGTCGGTTCGGTTTGGAGATTATTTTTAATGTTTTTAATGTAATCTTTTGGGACAACTACATCGCTATCCAAGAAAACCAGCCAGCTGTTTTTAGCTCGTTCCGCCCCGAAATTTCGGCTGAGTCCTGGCCCTGAATTTTGTTTTTTGAAATACTGAATGTTTAGTTTCCCCTGATACAAATCCACCACAGGAAGCAGCTCCACAGAAGAGCCGTCATCTACTATGACTATTTCAAAATCCTTATTCTCTTGGACAAGAAGCGAGTCCAGCAGTTCTGTAAGTTCGTCCCTGCGGTTATAGATAGCAACAATAATGGAAATAGAAACATCCACGATTTTATTTTTTAGCAAAAATAACTAAATCCATCCATAAATGAAAAAACTTTGACAAAAGAGTCTTGCCAAAGTTTTTTCTACTAATCTAATAAAATTTATTTCAGTTTTTTCTTAATCGCTACTTCTTCGTAGATTTCAAGAAGGTCACCTACTTCTATATCATTATAGCCTTTTAGGTTAAGACCACATTCATAGCCTTTGGTTACTTCTTTCACATCGTCCTTGTAGCGTTTAAGGCTTTCCAGCTCGCCATCGTATTTCACGATTCCATCTCTCAATAGACGAACTTTAGAGTTTCTTGTCACCTTACCAGAAAGCACCATACATCCTGCGATACTTCCCACTTTAGAGATTTTGAACACCTCACGGATTTCCACATTACCCACCACTTGTTCTCTAATCTCTGGCGAAAGCATTCCTTCCATAGCTTCTTTCACATCATCTATAGCATCATAGATTACGGAATAAGTTCTGATTTCTATCTCTTCTTTTTCTGCAAGGTCTTTTGCATTTGCTCCTGCTCTTACATTAAATCCGATAACGATAGCATCTGAAGCTGTCGCAAGCAAGATGTCGCTCTCTGTAATCTGTCCTACACCTTTGTGAAGGATATTGATTTGGATTTCCTCTGTTGATAATCTCTGAAGCATGTCTGTAAGGGCTTCCACAGAACCATCCACATCCCCTTTTAGGATAATGTTCAGCTCTTTGAAATCTCCAAGGGCTATTCTTCGTCCAATTTCGTCCAGAGTCAAATGTTTCTTCGTTCTTATTGTTTGCTCTCTTTGGAGCTGTTCTCTCTTATTTGCGATGGATTTTGCTTCTCTTTCATCTTCATAAACCTTGAATTTATCCCCTGCCGTAGGCGCTCCATCTAAACCTAAGATTGTCACTGGTGTAGAAGGCCCTACTTTCTGAAGGTTGTGCCCTCTTTCATCCAGCATGGCTTTTACTTTACCATGGTTTTTCCCAGCAAGCACATAATCTCCTACTTTGAGTGTTCCTGCCTGAACCAAAAGTGTAGAAACATAACCTCTTCCTTTATCCAAAGATGCCTCTATCACTACTCCTGATGCAGGTTTATTAGGATTAGCTTTTAAATCTAATAAATCTGCTTGAAGGAGAACTTTATCTAAAAGTAAATCTACATTATTACCAAATTTAGCTGAAATCTCCTGCGACTGAACATTTCCTCCCCATTCTTCCACCAAGATATTCAATCCTGAAAGCTGCTCACGGATTTTATCTGGATTGGCATTAGGTTTATCCACTTTGTTTAATGCAATAATCATAGGCACACCTGCCGCCTGTGCGTGGGAAATAGCCTCTTTGGTCTGTGGCATCACCTCATCATCGGCTGCGATAACGATGATTGCTACATCCGTTACCTGCGCTCCTCTGGCTCTCATCGCTGTAAACGCCTCGTGCCCAGGAGTATCTAAGAAAGTAATGTGTCTACCATTCTCCAGCTGAACGCTGTATGCACCGATGTGTTGAGTAATTCCTCCCGACTCACCAGCGATAACATTCGTTTTTCTGATATAGTCCAGTAATGATGTCTTACCGTGGTCCACATGCCCCATCACAGTAACGATAGGTGCTCTTGGCAATAAATCTTCTTCGCTGTCTTCAGTTTCCTCTTCTGAGTTATCTTCCAAATCAGCATCGGAGAATTCTATTTTATACCCAAATTCATCTGCTACCAATGTCAGGATATCGGCTTCCAATCTTTGATTCATGGTCACCATTACCCCAAGCGAGAAACATGCTGAAATAACCTCCGTAGGACTCACATCCATAAGAGCCGCAAGTTCGTTCACAGTGATGAACTCGGTAACTTTCAGAGTTTTATCTTGTGCTTCTAGCTCCTGCTGAAGTTCATCTTGCTCTCTACGGAAATTTCTTTTTTCTTTTCTGTATTTAGCTCCTTTGGACTTACCGCCTTTGTTGGTAAGTTTTTCCAAAGTTTCTTTGATTTGATTTTTTACTTGCTCATCTGTAAGCTCCACAGGCATTACTCGCTCTCTCTTTCCTCCTTTTTTGCCTCCTTTATCGCGGTTTCCTCCTTGCTGCTTATCTTTAGCAAATTTTTTATCCGTTCCTGCTTTGTTATTAGCTGGTTTAGCATCCTCTCCAGCAAGTTTTTGGATTCTTTTTCTTTGTTTCTTCTTGTCAGTAGGTTTTGGTTTTGTTTCAAACTGAGACAAATCTATTTTTTCGGTCTGAAGGATTTTTGGCCCATCCAGTTTTTGATATTTGGTTTCTATCTTCTCTGGTTCGGAAGACTCTTCAGTATCCACAATAGGTTTTGCCTCTGCCTTAGGCTCTGCTTTTGGTTTTGGTTCAGCCTTAGGCTCAGTTTTTTTCTCTTTTGTAGTTTCTGGTTTAGGAGCTACCACTTCCTCTTTCACAGCTTCTTTTGGTGAAGCTGCTTCCACTTCTTTTTCCTTTTTAGGCTTCGCCTCCAGATCTATTTTGCCTATAATCTTTGTTTTAGGAGCTTGAGCCTTAATCACTTCTGGAGCTTTTGGTTGTTCTGTTTCTAATTTCACCTCTGGAACTTTAGAAATCACCACCTCCTGTGAAGCCTCTTTCTGCTTCTTATCAGCTGCAAATTCCTGCTCTAATGCGGAGAAAGCCTCTGCTTCCAACAACACATTGGGATTGCTATCAATCTCAAACCCTTTACTCTGCAAAAACTCTACTGCCCTTGGAATGGAAATATTTAGTTCCTTTGCTGCTTTATTTAATCTGATTTTTGGCATATTTTTACTTTTTGTTCAGCAAAAAGCTGAATACTTTTGTTTTTTTTGTTTATTCTATTATATTTTAGACAAAGGAGATTTATTCTAATTCTTCTCTCAAAATTCTCTTAACCTCTTCTATTGTCTCTTCTTCTAAATCTACTAAGTTGAGCAACACATCTGTATCCTTGTCTAAGATGCTTCTCGCTGTATCCAGCCCTACTTTTGTAAATTCATCTATAATCCACTGCTCGATTTCATCATCAAACTCTTTCAGCTCTACATCATCATCCTCTTGTTTTTCTCTGTATACATCTATTTCATAATCTGTAAGCCAAGAAGCCAATTTGATGTTTTGCCCTTGTTTTCCGATAATTTTTGAAATTTCTTCTACTGGAGCATATACTAGTGCATAGTGGTCTTCTTCATTGATTTCCACCTTGTTGATTTCCACACCTCCTAGTGCTCTTTTTACCAAAACTTCTGGATTTTTAGACCACTGAATCACATCGATGTTTTCATTTCTAAGCTCTCTCACCACACCATGAATTCTAGAACCTTTCACACCCACACAAGCGCCCACAGGGTCTATTCTTTCATCCAAAGCATCTACAGCGATTTTAGCTTTTTCACCTGGGATTCTTACCGCTTTTTTCAAGATAATGGTTCCATCCAATATTTCTGGAATTTCTAATTCTAAAAGTTTTTCTAAGAACTTAGGCGCCGTTCTTGAAACGATAATCTGAGGTTTAGAACCTTTGAAATCAACTTTTTCAATCACCGCTCTGATGCTTTCTCCTTTCTTGAAGAAATCCGTAGGAATTTGGTTTTCTTTTGGTAAAATGTATTCATTCCCTTCATCATCCAAGATGATTACCTGCTTACCACGGATGTGGTGCACTTCTCCTACAACCACTTCACCTATTCTATCCTTGAACATCTCATACATTGCAGCATTATTATGCTCTTGTAATTTTGTTGCCAAAATTTGTTTCAATGTCAAGATATTTCTTCGCCCTAATTGCGCCAATGGGATTTCTTGGGTAAATTCCTCTCCCACCTCGAATGTAGGGTCTATTTTTTTCGCTTCAGAGATTTCTATTTCCAAATCGTCATCTTCTGACATCTGGTCTTCAACGATTTTTTTATTCAAAAATATCTGAAAATCTCCCTTATCAGGGTTTACAATTACATCAAAATGGTCATCAGAATCGTATCTTTTTTTCAGCAAGGTTTTTAGCGAGTCTTCTATAATCGCCATCAAATCTATCTTACTGATCCCTTTTTCATCTTTAAAATCACCAAAAGATTCGATTAATGCTAAATTATCCATATTTTTTTACTTTGACTAAAATTTTTAAAACTTAATTACTATCATTGCTCTCTTTATGCTTTGGTAAGGGATTTCCCTTTGTTCCTCCACATCTTCTTTTCCTTTTCCTACGAGTTTTGGTCTTCTATACCTCAGCACCAAAACTATTTTTTCTTCATCAGCTTCCAGCAGTTCTCCCTTAATCACTTCTCCTTCCTCTGTGGTAACTTCAAGCTCCCTTCCTACATTCTTCTTGTATTGTCTTGGTAATTTGAGAGGCTCGCTAAGTCCTGCACTCATCACTTGAAGAGAAAAATCCACTTCTTCCCTATCCAGATTAAACTCTATCGCTCTGCTGGCATCTAAACAATCCTGAATAGAAAGCGACTCATCTCCATCCAAAATAACCACCACATCATTTCCTGCAGATATTTTTAAATCAACCAAATAAATATCTTTTCTTTCTTCTAAAAAGGCCTGTATCAGCTCTTCTACCCTTGTCTTAAAATCCATATTTCTACTTAATTTCAGGATATATAAAAAAGGCCTTCCTTTGAAGCCTTTTCATCATTATTCCCGTAAATCCGTCTGCAAATTTAAGAAAATTATTCATTTATAGCAAATTATCACTGAAAAGATTTTATTTCACTAAAAAATATTACCTTTGTAGATTGAAAAGATTTTTATACTAAATGAATATTGCAATTGTAGGAACAGGATATGTAGGGCTGGTTACAGGAACCACTCTGGCTGAATTAGGAAACACGGTTTATTGTGTTGATATAGATGAAACAAAAGTAGAAAACATGAAAAAGGGAATCGTTCCCATCTACGAACCTGGCTTGGAAGAAATATTTTTAAGAAATATACAGGCGAACAGGCTGTTTTTTACTACTCAACTAAAAGAAGCATTAGACCAATGTGATGTGATTTATCTCGCTTTGCCGACGCCTCCTGGTGAGGATGGCAGTGCAGACCTTTCTTATGTTTTGAAAGTTTCTGAAAACATCGGTCAGCTGATGACTTCTTACAAAGTAATTGTCAATAAATCAACCGTTCCTGTGGGCACTGCAGACAGAGTGAGAGAGACCATTTCTGCGAAAACAGAAATTCCTTTTGATGTGGTTTCTAATCCAGAATTTCTCCGCGAAGGCTTTGCTGTGGAAGATTCTATGAATCCTGCCAGAATCGTAGTAGGTTCTAGTTCGGACAAGGCTAAAAATATCATTGCCCAAATCTACCAGCCATTCACTAACACGGGAGTTCCTATCATTTTCATGGATGAAAAATCTTCGGAACTGACTAAATATGCAGCCAATTCGTTCCTTGCTGTGAAAATCACCTTTATGAACGAAATCGCAAATTATTGTGAAAAAGTAGGCGCTGATGTGGATAAAGTAAGGCTCGGTATGGGAAGTGATGACAGAATCGGACATCGTTTCCTTTTCCCAGGAATAGGCTACGGAGGAAGCTGTTTCCCGAAAGATGTGAAAGCCCTCATCAAATCAGGAAAAGAAGAAAATTTCGATTTCCAAATCCTTAACGCTACTGAAAATGTAAATAAAGCTCAAAAAGTAATCCTCGTTTCTGAAATTGAAAAATATTTCGGCGGAAACATCAAAGATAAGAAAATCGCGATGTGGGGACTTGCATTTAAAGCCAATACCGACGATATCAGAGAAGCTTCATCTTTGGATAATATTTCTCTTTTATTAGAAAAAGGAGCAAAAATAACGGCTTATGATGCCATCGCAGAGGAAAATGTGAAGAAAATCTTTGGCGACAAAATAGAATATACCAAAGATATGTATTCTTGTCTAGAAGATGCTGACTGTCTACTAATTGCAACGGAATGGAGCGAGTTCAAAAATCCTAACTTCCAGCTTATGGCAGAAAAGATGAAGAACAAAGCCATTTTTGATGGTAGAAACATGTTCTCTATTGACCAAATAGAAAACACAGGATTTTATTATAAATCTATCGGTAGAAAAACTATAAAATAAAAACACTAAAAATATGGGACTTTTTGATTTTTTCAAGAAAAAAGAGACAAAGGAAACACCAAAACCTGAAAAAGAGAATAACAGCATAGCGCTTTCTATGCCAATGTTCAAAGGAGGAAGTTATTCGCTGGATAAAGTTTTAGAAGATTTAAAATCCCACTGGGGACTAGAAGTTTCTGAAATCTCTGGCGATGATGAGGTAGCAACACTCACTATCAATGGAATGATGGCTGCCATTGCAAAAATGCCAGCACCTATTCCAAGTGAAGATTTGGAATCAATATTTGGTTATTCCTATCTATGGAACAATGTAGAAAAAGAAGTTCCAGAGCACAACAGCCATGCTATTGTCTCTATTTTAGATAAAACAAAAAGTCAGGTTGAGAAATTCTCTTTAATGACGATGATTAACGCCTCTATCCTCAGAACTTCTCCTGATGCGATAGGTGTTTATCAAGGAAGCCAGACTCTGCTTCTTCCGAAAGGTTTGTATATTGACTTTGCAGACTTTTTATTAGAAGGAAATCTGCCTGTTATTCTGTGGATTTACATCGGGCTTATCGGCTCAGAAGAAGGAAAAAACAGCCTTTATACTTTTGGAATGAAAGAATTTGGAAAAGAGGAAATAGAAATCATCGACAGCCAAATGTCACGAAGTGATTTGCATGACTTTATCCTTCCTGTGCTCAACTATATTTTAGCTTATGATGTTACTCTAAAAAATGGAGAAACTATCGGTTTTTCTGAAGAACAAAAAATAAAAATCACGGAATCCAAAGCAGTTTATTTGGATGGAAATTCTTTAAAATTAGAACTATAAAATTATGAAATCTATCATTATCACTGGCGGAGCAGGATTTATCGGTTCTCATGTTGTTCGTGAGTTTGTGAAAAATCTCCCGCAAACGAAAATCATCAACCTTGATGCCCTTACATACGCAGGAAACCTTGAAAACCTGAAAGATATAGAAAACGAACCGAACTATATCTTTGAAAAAGCAGACATTACAAAACCTGAAGAACTAAAAAAAGTTTTTGAAAAACATAATCCTGATGCGGTGATACATCTCGCTGCGGAAAGCCATGTGGATAGAAGTATCACAGACCCAAATGCTTTCATCAATACTAATGTAATTGGGACTGCTAATCTTCTTAATCTTTGTAAAGAATTTTGGACACTAAATCCAGAGCACACACATGGAAGATTTCCTAACGAACCGAGAAAAAATCTTTTCTACCATGTTTCTACGGATGAAGTCTATGGTGCTTTAGGAGAAACAGGATTTTTCACTGAAGAAACGCCTTACGACCCAAAATCGCCATATTCTGCGAGTAAAGCTGCCAGCGACCATTTGGTAAGAGCTTACGGAAACACTTATGGACTTCCTTACATTGTTTCCAATTGTTCCAACAACTATGGTCCAAATCATTTCCCAGAGAAACTGATTCCACTCTGTATTTTTAATATTCTTAACGAAAAACCGCTGCCAATATATGGTGATGGTAAATATACCCGCGACTGGCTGTTCGTGATAGACCACGCCCGTGCTATTTTCCAAATTTTCCACGAGGCGAAAACAGGAGAAACTTACAATATTGGTGGATTTAATGAATGGCAGAACATTGATTTAATCAAGGAATTAATTAAACAAATGGATGCAAAACTTGGAAATCCTGCTGGCTATTCAGAGAAACTAATCACTTTTGTGAAAGACCGCCCAGGACATGACAAACGCTATGCTATAGATGCTACAAAACTGAACAAAGATTTAGGATGGAAGCCTTCTGTGACTTTTGAAGAAGGTTTAGCTAAAACCATCGATTGGTTCCTAAGCAATAAAGATTGGCTAGAACATGTAACCAGTGGAGAATACCAAAAATACTACGAAAAACAGTATAGCTAATGATTTCTATTGTAAGTCCTGTTTACCGAGCTGAAAAAATCCTTCCAATTCTCGTTTCTGAAATTAATTTAGTAATGGAGAGAATCGGCGAGGACTACGAAATCATATTGGTAGATGACCGCAGTCCCGACAATTCTTGGGAAGTGATGAAGGTGCTTTCCAGCCAAAATTCTAAGATAAAAAGCATTCGCCTGAGCAGAAATTTTGGTCAGCATAGTGCTATTTTTGCTGGACTTACAAAAGCAAAAGGCGACTGGGTAGTAGTAATGGACTGTGATATGCAGGACCAGCCGAAAGAAATAGCCAAGCTCTACAAAAAAGCACTGGAAGGATACGATATTGTTTTAGGACAGAGAGAAAACCGAAAAGACAAATTTCTGAAAAAGTTATCATCTAAACTTTTTTACAAGGTTTTTAATTATCTATCGGGAGCGAATTTTGATAATAATGTAGCGAATTTTGGGATTTATCACCAAAAGACCATTAAGTCTATTTTAGATATGGGAGACTATGTTAAATTCTTTTCGTTATTTATTAACTGGATTGGGTTTAAAAGTGTTTCCATTCCAATAGAACATGGAGAACGCGAGGAAGGAAAATCTACATATAGTGTGGGAAGGCTTTTTAAACAAGCTTTCAATGTTATTATATCTTTTTCGGATAAGCCGCTTAGGTTGTTTATAAACTTTGGGTTGAGTATTTCTATCTTATCTTTTGTTTTGGGAATATATTATCTGTATTTGTCTATTACGCACAAAATTACACAGCCTGGTTTTAGTTCACTGATATTGTCTATTTGGTTTTTATCAGGGATTATCATCAGCTGTATAGGTATTGTAGGAGTATATTTAGGAAAAACTTTTGACCAAGCAAAAGGCCGACCTACATTTATCATTGATGAAGAAGTGTAATTAAATTCAAAAATATGAAAACAGCTATTTTACAATCAAATTATATTCCATGGAGAGGGTATTTTGACATGATTAAAAGCGTTGATTTTTTTGTTTTATATGATCATGTCCAATACACAAAAAATGATTGGAGAAATCGTAATATCATAAAAACAAATCAGGGTCAACAATGGCTTACAATACCTGTACAAAGTAACTCCCTCCTTCAATCAATTGACAATACTTTTATTAGTGAAAAACATAAAAATTGGTATATAAAACATCTTAGAACCTTACAAATGTCGTATGCTAAGTCCAAATACTTTAAAGAGGTTTTTCCTTGGATAGAACATTTATATAATAAAGCTGGGGAAATGGATAGGCTGACTGATATTAATGAGTATTTAATTCGAGAAATATCTAGTTTTCTGGAAATAAAGACAGAAATAAAAAGAGATTCTGATTTTGAATTGATTGAAGGTAAAAATGAAAAACTTCTCAATATCTGTAAACAACTTGGAAGTGAAGTATATTTATCTGGACCTGCTGCTAAATCTTATATAGATGAGGGTTTATTCAAACTAAATGGAATAGATGTAGAATGGATGGATTATAGTGGATATCCTGAATATGAACAAATTAATGGAGATTTTATGCCTAATGTCTCTATATTGGATCTAATACTTAATACTGGGACAGAAGCAAAAAATTACATAAGCAAAAATATTTAATCTAAATTGAAACGAATAGCTATAATAGGTTCTGCACACTTGGGACAGCAGATTGCCCACCATATACACACGGATACAGAGGATAAAGTAGTTGCTTTTTTTGATGATTTCCAACCAAAAGGGACTATCATCGACTCTATTTCGGTTATTGGCGGGACTAATGATATTTTAGAGGAATATTCGAAAAACTGTTTTGATGAATTACTGATTGGTGTAGGATATAACCACATGAATACCAGAAAAATGCTGTTTGAAAAATATCATAATGATATTCCTTTCTATAAATTTATTCATTCCTCATGTTATGTGGATCCTTCCGCTGAAATAGGAGCTGGAACGGTCATCTATCCAAGATGTGTGATTGACCAAAATGTAAAAATAGGAAATAATGTTTTGATTAACATTTCCAGCAGCATTGCACACGATACCACAATAGGCACTCACTCCTTTATCTCTCCATGCGTCTCTGTAGCAGGATTTGTGGATATTAAGGAACAATGTATAATAGGCATAAATTCTATAATAATAGACAATATATCTATCACTGAAGGAACAAGAACAGGAGGCGGGACAGTTGTAATAAAAAACATCAAAGAAAAAGGACTATATGTAGGAAATCCTGCAAGATTTGTAAGATGATGAAAAACGACAATATCTTTCTAAAAGGGTTGAATGAACTTCGGGCTGTTGCAGCATTGGGAGTTTTAGTTCATCATATAGAGCTATTAAAATATGATGATAGAAACGCATCACTAAACGACACATATTCCCTTGCAAATAATGCGCATTTCCATCATTTCATCCAGTCTTTGGGGAAGCACTCTGTATATTTTTTCTTTGTATTGAGTGGTTTTCTAATCACACATTTAATCATTAGAGAAAAAAACAAATTTGGCGTTTTTGATTTTCAAAAATTCTATATGAGACGAGTTCTGAGAATCTGGCCTTTATACTACATTATCATAGGGCTTTCTTTGTTCGTTATCCCTTTTATTTCGGCTTATTTCGGCTTATTTGAAATTTTCCCAAACACCTATTACAAAGCGGTTCTCGCTACAGATTATAGTTCACCAAAAACTTTTTGGTCTTATTTAGGTTTTTTATCTAATTATGGACTTTCCGAAGGCATCACATTAGTAGGCGGCTCTCAGACATGGTCTGTATCTATCGAGGAACAATTTTATTTATTTTGGCCTGTTTTATTATTATTTGTTTTTAAAAGTAGGCCTTATTTATGGCTGTTGTCTAGTATAATTCTAATTTTTATTTTAAATTTTTTCTTTAAAGTAGATTTTTTTGCTGTTTTTAGATATGAATATTTATTCATAGGTTGTATTGGCGGGCTGTTTATTAATTCGTCTTATTTCAAAAAAATCAGTCCCATCATAGATAAAAAGATTTTCTATATTATCAATTTACTCATCATCCTTATCCTATCATTTTTTTCTGTTTTTGATAAATACACGCAGTCTTTTGTTATCAGTATATTTTTCTTGTCTTTTATTATTTTGACGGTTAATAATCATTTTTATTTTCGTTCAAAGATTTTTGATGAAATGGGAAAAATATCTTACGGAATATACATGTATCACCCTTTTATTATGTTTTTAGTTTTTCCTGTTTTAGAATATTTAAAAACACTTATATTCTCTGTAAATAGTGGAGGTGCAATGATTTTTCTACTTGTTATGCAGTATATTTTAACTATCGGAATCACTCTTTTCATTAGTTATTTTTCATATAATTATATAGAGAAAAAATTTTTGCTGCTTAAAGAAAAAAAATATTCAAGATTATAATTTTTATATAAACTAAGATGAAGACTATTAATTTCTATTTTGTGCTTGTTCCTTTTCTATTACTAAAAATAGGAATCTGTGCTTTTCTCTTTTTAAATAAGGACTGGGGCGCAATCACGGATGGAGATCTGTATATGGAACTATTCCAAAGATTTATTTCCAATGGAGCATATTTTGAAATAGAAAAAGGGACTTCTGTAATGTATAATTTTGCTCTTTATCCTATTTATCTGCTAGTTGGAGATGTTAAGGAGACTTTTATCATATTCAATAGTTTGTGTATTATTTTGACCATTATTTTAGGTGTATATTTATTATATAAAATATCTATTAGGCTGGATATTAACATCTTTTTCACCTACTTCCTTTGTAGTATTTACATTTTTTATATCATCAGCCAAAAATTCATTAATATTTTAGCCAATGATGATTCGTTTATGGGGTTATTATACCTTATCATCATATACTTTTCCATTAAAAATATTGAATCGCCTAAACATTATTATTTCTCTATCATAGGTTTTATACTTGGGTTATGTCTTGGCACTCGTGAAATAGCCATTCTGTTTTTTCCTTTCATTTTATACATGATATACTATTCTAATGCAAAAGTGAAAAACCTAATCTATTTCGTTATTCCTCTCATTTTCACTATACTTATTATCCATTTTCCTTCTATCATAGTAGGGAATGGTCTTAGTTTTTACAACAAAAATCCAGAAGATGTCAATTGGATTCAGAAAAACCATTTAGCTATCACAGAAATAGAAAAAAGTACTGGTATTTTTAATATCAGACCATGGTCTATCTGGAGGGCTAATACCTTTGATGATGTAAGAGAATATTTAAAACAAAATGGCGAAAACAGCTTACCAAAAAGTTTTCTAGATGTTGTCTTCAACCATCCTGCGCAGCTCATAAAAATGACTTTGTTTAATTTGCTGTTTCTTTTCAAATTCTATTTTAAAACAATAGGAGGTTTTATTCTCATTCCTTTAATATTTTTGTTTAGAAAAAACTTCTTTTTGCTGCCTTTTTTATATTTTTGTTTTGTATTTTGTTTTGTGGCCTATTCTCATGTAGAAATACGCTGGCTTGCAGGGATAGAGATAATGCTTTTCATCTCTATTTTGACAGGCTGTCAATATTTAAAACTTAGTAATAATAAATTGTTATTAATAATTATAATTGCAATAATTCCGATAATCTTTAATGATATAAAATTTTTATACTATAGCTTATGATACCATTTAACAAACCTTACCTTATTGGTAAAGAAATGCAATATATAGAAGAAGCCGTAAAATCAGGGAAAATCTCTGGAAATGGCTTTTTTACTAAAAAATGTCAAGAATTTTTTGAAAAAGAATTTGGTTTCAAAAAAACGCTGCTTACCACTTCCTGCACAGATGGATTAGAAATGGCTGCTATTTTAGCAGATATCAAGGAAGGCGACGAGGTCATTGTTCCTAGTTTTACTTTTGTGTCCACAGCGCTGGCATTTGTAAGACAAGGCGCAGATATCGTTTTTGCAGATTCTTATTCTGATAACCCTAATATAGATGCTGACCAAATAGATGCTTTAATCACAGAAAAAACAAAAGCAATCGTAGTGGTTCATTACGCTGGTGTAGCATGTGATATGGATAAAATAATGTCCATCGCTAATAAGCACGGAATCATCGTAATAGAAGATGCCGCACAAGCCATTGACAGCTACTATATTTCCAAAGATGGAACAAAAAAAGCATTGGGAAGCATTGGGCATCTTTCTGCTTTCTCGTTTCATGAAACCAAAAATATTATTTCAGGAGAGGGAGGTATGCTCTGCATCAATGACGACCGCTTTATCCAAAGAGCCGAAATCATTTGGGAAAAAGGAACAAACCGTTCGCAGTTTTTCAGAGGCGAAGTGGATAAATACAGCTGGGTAGACACAGGGTCTTCTTTCCTACCGAGTGAGATTATTTCTGCTTTTCTTTGGGCTCAGATAGAAAACATGAGAGACATTCAGGACAAAAGAATCAAAATTTGGAATCGTTATTATGAGGGACTTTCCAGCTTTGAACCTGTCTCTATTAAAAAACCAAAACTCCCTCTCGTTCCAGAATACGCAACGAATAACGCCCATATGTTTTATCTCGTTTGTGATAATGTAGATGACAGAACAAAATTCATCCAACACCTAAAAGACAAAGGAATTCTATCCGTTTTTCATTATCTTTCATTGCATAAGAGTTCTTATTATGAAAAATATTCTACCCGAAAAAGTGAGCTGCCAAACTCAGATATGTTTTCTGACTGTCTCGTAAGGCTTCCTCTTTTCTACGAACTTACCGATGAACAGGTGAAATACATCATCAACACGATAAAAGAATTATGAGAATAGAAAAAACTATTTTTTTATTAACTGCGTTGTTTTTTATCTTATTACAAGGGGCATTTGTCTTACTTGGAGATAATGCTGTGCTGTCTGATGACCTAAATCATTTAGAAATATTATACCAATATCAGGAAGGAAAATACAGTATATCAGAAGTTTATAATCTATACACCTCCGACCCTAACAGGCACACACGCCCAATTTCTCCTATTGTGATAACATTCGCAACTTATTTAGGTGGATTTTGGACGCCTTTGTTTTATATTCATAATTTTCTATTCCCCATAGCGGCATGGTTATTAAAACTAATTTTAGATAAGTTTTTTAGTGAATATAGTGCTTTTACGCTATTAGCGTGTATATTGGTCACAGTATTTCCTTTATCCTCATCTAATTTATTCTCTTTTGTGATGTGTGGAGCTTATTTGATATACATATGGTATTTCCAAAGTATATTATACCTATCATCAAAAGATAATCTGATTTATTATTTGATGTCTGGAATATTATTGGGAATTTCACTGCTATTCCAAGAATTGCATTTATTTTTAATTCCATTATCCATATTTATTTTAGTAATCACCAACAGAGAAAAAATATTGCTAAAACTATCTCTTTCTATAGGTTTAGGGTTATTCATCGCTGCATTTTATAAATTTTTCTTAGTAAAAATCATCTATCCTGGGCATTTTGATTATGCCGCATCTAAGGTTACTTTTAGTCTTTCAAGCAGCTTTATATTAATTTTCTCTTTGGTTAAACTATTTATTTTTGATTTCATATACATTGCTAAACAAAGTATCTTAGCCATTGCTGATTATTCTTGGGTTGATTATATTTTGTTAGTTCTTGGACTTATTATTTCTGGAATGGTATCCATTTTCTGTAAATTTGATAAAACCATCCCAAAACGCTATTTTTTAGTGTTTTTAAGCATTTTTTTGATGACAGTCGCTGTTTTCTTTATTTCACAATATCCAATGACCTCATTTAGTTTTGAGAACAGGATTTTACTTTGGGTCAAAATTTCTTCTTCCTTACTTTTAGGATATCTAATTTACAATGGTTTGGCTTTTACAAAAAAGAAAAGTTATCAAAACTTCCTGAAAACCTTATTATTTTTATTTTTATCTGTTAATTTCATCTGTGTAATATCCGAAAAAAACTCTTGGATATACGCCAGCAATTATAATAAAAACCTCATCAAAAGTTTAGTCTCTCATCTTCCCAAAAACATAAAAGATGAAAAAATTATCATCATAGAAAATAAAACAAATTATGATAAACTCATCACTGATGAAGCTACTATAGAAGATCCCTATGAAGTGGTATCTATGCTAAATATATATGCTCCAAAAGCTACTCTAAATGGGTGGAATGTATACACTATCAGCACCAAAGACACCTATTTATATTCTATTTTTGGGAAAAATCTGAACAATAGACCTCGTACAGAAATCAAAGAAACTGAAACAGGATTTATCTTAGGTAAAAAGAATATAAATTTCCCTTTTTATGTCTTTGATTACGCTAACAATTCTTTACATTTGGTGAAAAATAAAAATGATTATAACAAATTTCTAAAATAATAAAATACAATGAAAGGAATAATTCTCGCGGGAGGTTCTGGAACAAGGCTCTACCCGCTCACCATCGCAGTAAGTAAGCAGTTAATGCCTGTATATGACAAGCCTATGATTTATTTCCCTATTTCTACCCTTCTATTGGCAGGAATCAGAGAAATACTTATCATCACTACGCCGCACGACCAAGAGGCTTTCAAAAAACTATTGGGTGACGGTTCACAAATCGGGTGTAAGTTTGAATACAAAGTTCAACCTTCTCCAGATGGACTGGCTCAGGCGTTTATTTTAGGCGAAGATTTCATCGGAAAAGACTCTGTGGCGCTGGTTTTGGGCGATAATATTTTCTATGGTTCTGGTCTTCCTCAGCTATTGGAAAGCAAAACCCAAGTGAAAGGCGGCTGTGTATTTGCTTACCCTGTTTCCGACCCCGAAAGATACGGTGTAGTAGAATTTGACGAAAACCAAAAAGCCGTTTCCATAGAAGAAAAACCTGCCGTTCCGAAGTCCAACTACGCCGTGCCTGGTCTTTATTTCTATGACAATTCTGTGGTGGAATATGCTAAAAACCTAAAACCTTCGGCGAGGGGAGAACTAGAAATTACCGATATCAATAAAATTTATCTTGAAAAAGGTCAATTAGAAGTAGGTGTGATGAGCCGAGGAACTGCTTGGCTCGATACAGGAACTTTTGATTCCCTTCACGAGGCGTCTGAATTCGTAAAAGTTCTTGAAAAAAGACAAGGCGTGAAAATCTCCTGCATCGAAGAGATTGCCTACAAAAAAGGATTTATCAACAAAGAACAGCTTCTGAAATCTGCCGAAAAATACGGAAAAAGCGGATATGGCGATTATCTTAAAAAGCTGATAAAATAATATAAAACCTCAACAAAAAATCCCTCCTAAATGAGGGATTTTTATTTTTTACTTATTTATAAATTACTCTAACTTTTGATATGTGTAATATTCATAATAACTCTTTGTCCATGTAAAATATAACAAAAGAAATACTGCCCCTCTTCGTGATGTAGATTCTACAATACCCAAACCATTATCCTGATTTTTATACAAATGAAGTTTTTTAACATTAAAAACTCCTAATACATAAGGAATAAGATCTGGTTTTACATTTTGGTTTTTTAGAAGATATATATTATTCTTTTTTCTATACTTATACTGTCTTGTAATTTTAGAATTATCATTTCGTATAATCTCTATCTGCAGATTCTTATCATCTTTCACCAAAATAGAAAATTTATCATACCCTTCCATTTTATCAAGCGTAAGAGTATCTTTTGATAATTTTCTATCTAAAAGTTTAAGAATATTGCCCTTTTGTTTTGTATTTTCATAAACTCCACTAATATCAGAATTTTCGGTATTTATGTCTTTTACCTTCAGTTTGTTTATTCCTCCACATGAAGAAAGAATAAGCATTACAAAGAAAATTATACTTTTTTTCATAATTTCATTTACATTCTATCCACTACGCCTATTCCGAGCAGATGTAAAGACTTTCTAATCACCACGCCTGTAAGTTGGGACAGATATAGTCGGAATTTTTTCACATCTTCGTTTTCGTTGTTCAAAATCGGATTGTTTTGGTAAAAAGCATTGTAGAGTTTTACCACTTCATAAACATAATTAGCCAAATGAGCAGGACTGAGTGCCGCCGCCGCTTTGCTTACGGTCTCCTTGTATTCGCTGAGAGCAACAATGAGTTCTTTCTCGTTCTCACTAAGGGCGATGTTTTCAGAGAAATTGAAATCCGCTCCTTCCGCTCTTTTCAGCAAAGACTGAATTCTGGCGTAAGTATACTGGATAAAAGGCCCTGTATTCCCATTGAAATCCACACTTTCCTCTGGATTGAAAAGCATTTTTTTCTTCGGATCTACTTTCAGCATAAAATATTTCAACGCTCCAAGACCTACGATTTCATAAGATTTTTCTTTTTCCTCTTCGCTCAGCGCTTCCAGTTTTCCAAGTTCTTGCGCTTTTTCTTTCGCCGTAAGGTACATTTCCTGCATCAGGTCATCGGCATCTACCACCGTTCCTTCACGAGATTTCATCTTCCCGTTAGGAAGTTCCACCATTCCATAGGATAGATGGTAAAGGTGCTCCGCCCAGCTGTAACCGAGTTTTTTAAGGATTTTAAACAAAACCTGAAAATGATAATCCTGCTCATTTCCCACCGTGTAGATAAGTCTCTGTATATCATTATCCGCGAAACGCCCCACGGCAGTTCCCAAATCCTGTGTCATATAGACAGAAGTCCCATCCCCACGAAGGAGAAGTTTCTCATCCAAGCCTTCATCGGTAAGGTCGCACCATACAGAACCATCTTCTTTGGTGAAGAAAACGCCTTTGTCCAGACCTTCTTTTATCAAATCTTTACCCAAAAGGTAAGTTTGGCTTTCGTATTGAACTTGGTCAAAATCTACTCCAAGGCGTTTATATGTTTCCGCAAATCCTGCATAAACCCAAGCGTTCATTTTCTCCCAAAGGTTTCTTACTTTTTCATCGCCATTTTCCCAGTCCAAAAGCATTTTTTGAGCCTCTAAAATAGACGGCGCTTGTTTTTTAGCCGTTTCTTCGTCCATGCCTTGTTCTTTCAGTTGGGCTATTTCTGCTTTGTAATGTTTGTCAAATTCCACATAGTAATTTCCTACCAACTTGTCACCTTTGGTTTGTGTAGATTCCGGCGTTGCTCCATTTCCAAACTTTTCCCACGCTAGCATGGATTTACAAATGTGGATTCCTCTATCATTGATGATTTGAGTTTTGATGACATTGTAGCCCTCTTCTTTCAAAATATTAGCAATAGAAAAACCTAAAAGATTATTTCTAATATGTCCCAAATGCAAAGGCTTGTTGGTATTCGGCGAAGAATATTCCACCATAATAGTTTCATTCTTAGGCGTGATTTTCTCTAAATTTTCTGAAAGATTTTTAAAGCTTTGCAGGAAAACATTGTCCTTTAATTTTAGGTTAAGAAAACCTTTCACAATGTTATAATTTTCCACAAAATCCACCTCCGAAAGTATCTTGTCGCCAAGCTCTGTCGCGATGATATCTGGACTTTTCTTCAAAACTTTAACCAAAGGAAAAGTCACGACCGTAAAATCTCCTTCAAAATCAGGTTTTGTCTGCTGAATTTCAGGAACGAAATCCGCCAAACCAAAACTCTCTGCTAAAACTTTCTGTATTTTTTCAAGTAAAATCTCTCTAACCATAATAAATAAAATAATTGCAAAGATAAAAAATATAAAGGAAATCCCTGAAAAAGAGACTTCCTTTATAAAAAATTAGTTAAAAATGAAGAGGTTATTAGTTATCCCACCAAACTCTATTGCTCAGCCCTGTGTATGGAATCGGAATCCCTGGTCCAGCCACTAGGTTGGCTCTATTAGAGTTAATTTCCACATCTGGATATGGAAGGTTTCTCGGGATTACATTAGAAGTAACATTGCTTGCTGCTGGCGTAAGAACTGGGAAGCCCGTTCTTCTCCAATCCACCCAAGACTCATAAGATGCCTGGAACATGGTAATCCATTTTTGCTCCATGATTCTCTGTAAAGTCCCATTATAAGCTACATTCGCATTCGCTAAATAAGCTGTAACAGAAGAAGACAAACCTAGTGCCGCGAAATCCTGTGTAATTGCAGCTTGATAAGCCACCTGTGCACTTGCTGCATTAGATGCTCTGTGATACACTTCTGCTTTGATGAAATTAACTTCTGCAGCACTCATCAGAACCACAGGAGCTTTTATAGACGCATAAGCACTTCCTACACGGGAATATCTATTCTTTTTAGAGTCTTCCTCATCATTTCCTGGTGCATTACCCAAATATTGTCCTTTTAATCCTAAAACATTACCTGTAACAGGCTCAAAATAAACACTCACCCTAGGGTCTGACAATGCTTTCATCTTATCTACAATAGTGCTGGATACTGCTTGGTCACTTCTTCCAGAAAGCACATCAAACTGATAGATAGGATTGGCATTAGATGCTACAGAACCAAAGAGAACCTTTGCATCATCCACACTAGTTTCTATAAGACTAGGATTGGATGCCAAGAAATTCGCTGCTGCATTGGGCTGTCTGCGGCTTAAATGGTTTAGTAATCGTAGTTTTAACGAATTTCCGTATTTTTTCCATTTTGCCACATCCCCTCCATAGACTATATCTCCAGAAATAGTTTCTGTTCCTGCTGAAAGAGCAGCTAACCCCTCATCTATCATGGCAATAAGAGCTGGATAGATATTTTCCTGTCTATCATAAGCAGGAGTAATATTAGCTCTTCCCTGTAAAGCCTCAGAAAAAGGTATATCTCCAAACATATCTGTAACAACACTGAATGCGTGAGCCTGAAGAAGCTTAGAAACCCCTACATACGCCCTATTTCCAGAGGCTGCAGCCTTGTTTTCCAGCTCTCTCATACCCATCAACACATTATTATAAAAAGCCCCCCAAGCCACATCTGTACTAGAAGAGGTGATTCTATATTGTGCATAATCAAGTGGCTGCGCCCTATGTCCCGCATAATGCTGAACGATACTTGCTGGCATTCTAGTCCCCTCACCACCAAGAGCAAAGGCAAAACCAACCTGTGAACCACTAAGAAGCCCTGACAAAGAAGCTTCTGAAGGATTATTGGGATCTACATTAATATCCAACTCCTGTCTACAAGATGTAACTACCAAAGGAGTCGCTGTCAAAGCTAAAAGAACAGCATATTTAGATATATTATTTCTAATTTTTTTCATTTTTCTTAGTTTTTAGAATTGAACTTTTAAATTAACACCAAAGCTTCTTGTCGATGGGAATGCAAAACGAGAAACCCCTTGTGCATTTCCTGTTCCAAAAGAGCTTGATTCTGGGTCTATGTGAGGCACCTTTGTCCATAAGAACAAGTTTCTACCAAATACACCTACATCTATACTTCTTATGAAATCAAATCCTGCTGGACGGAAACTGTATCCTAAGCTTATTTCACGAAGTTTCACCCAGTCATTTTTATACACATAAGCTTCTGTTGGAAGTGAATTATAATAATTTTGGTTTATCGCAATAGGTGTTGTATTTGGTGTTCCTGCAGATGTTACACCAGGGAAAACTGTCGTTCCATTTTCTCTTTCTAATGTCTTTGCAGATACACCATAGAAATCCAACAATTCTTCTGTTCCATTAAACAAATATCCTCCTTGTCTGATGTCCAATTGTGCTGTGAGGTACATTCCTTTATATTTAAAGGTTGTTCCTACACTTCCTGTCCAGTCTGGTTCTACATGCCCTAGGACTTGGCCACTCTGGATCATTGGCTTACCATTACTTCCCACCAAAATATTTCCATTGGCATCTCTCATATAGGCGCTACCAACGATAGAACCATATCTTTCGCCTTTTACAGCATAGATAGCAGGACTTCCTGAGAAACCTCCCATATATATTCTATCTGTTTTAGGATGTGTTTCTTCCACCAATGAGCGGATTCTACTAAAATTAAAATTAACTTCCCAGCTAAAATCTTTTGCTTTGATAGGTGTGACTTTCAGTCCTGCCTCTATCCCTTTAGAAGAAGTTTGTCCTGTGTTCTCAATGGATATAGCAGCCCCTGAAGTAGGAGAAATCCTAAGTCCGATGATTCCATCTGTATTCTTGTTTTCGAAATAAGTGAACTCCAAACCAATTCTATTCTTCAAGAAACGAAGTTCTGTTCCTACCTCATATTCCGTTGTAAATTCTGGCTTTAAGTCTGGATCATTCCATGTGTTTGCCACTTTGTATCCTACATAAGTCCCTAAATCATTATTAAAAGGAAATTTAAGTCCTGGCACGAATCCATCACCATACTCTGCTTTTCTATATGCTTGGAAAACTAAATAAGGATCTGCATCTCTTGCCGTTCTGGAAATCCCAGCACGCAGTTTACCATAACTTAATATATCCTTATTAATATTAAATGCATCCGAGAAGACAAAGGAACCACTTACCCCAGGGTAGAAATAAGCTCTATTATTTTCTGGTAAAGTAGAAGCCATCTCATATCTTCCTACTAAGTTCAGGAACAAATAATTTTTGTAGCTCAAAGTAACATCTCCAAAGAACCCAAATAATGTTCTTTGGGTTTCATAGTTATAGCCTGGGTCAAAAGAAGCGATGTTATCAGTATTTACCAAACCTGGTGCAGCTAGTGCATTCCCTGTAATAACACTATTTCTGTAAGTTCTTTTGTTATAGTCCTGTCCCACCACAACTGTCAATGCCAAGTTATCCGTAATATTGGTATTGATGTTTGCCATCAATGTTGAGGTAAGCTCGTTTCTCTTCACATCATCATAAGACAAATATCCTTTCACTTTTGAGCCAGAATATATATCTCTGAATATCACTCTATTATCTACAAAATAATCATTCCCTAATCTATAAGTCAGTTTTAACCATTTTGTTAAATCATATCCTAAATTCAAACTCGTAATGAAACGGTCACTGGATGTTTTAGCAGAGTTCTTATAAACTGACCAATATGGGTTGTCAAAACTTCCCCCTCGGAAATTGATTTGTTCGCCAGTAGCAGGATTAACATAGCCATAACCCTTCAAATCCCAGCTCACAGGAGTGTGGAACAAGGCAAAAATAGGGTTATTCCCATCCTGCCCTGCGAATGGCACATTTCCTTTGGTTTTATTATAAGAGACATTTACTCCTGCATTGAATTTCTCTGTAACCTGCGTATTTCCATTAAATCTAAAATTGGTCTTCTCATATTCTTGGTTCGGAACTATGGATGTCTGCAAGGAATGCCCTGCTGACAAGAAAACATTAGATTTATTAAATGAATGTGACAAAGACACATTATTATTTCTTGTTACTCCAGTTTGTAGAAACTGCTTTCTCGGGTCATAAACAGAGAGTGTAACATTTTTGCCTGCCGCATCACTATACACAGTCTGCCCTTGTATTTTTGGCCCCCATGAATAAGAAGTTCCTTCTCCATACACACCTCTACTTCCCTGTGCATAGACTGTCTGATAATCTGGAAGAACCAAAGCATTATCTACCGCAACCTGCGTAGAAAGGGTGATTTGTGGCTTCCCTGCTCTTGCTTTACCTGATTTCGTTGTGATGAGAATAACCCCATTAGAACCTCTATTTCCATAAAGAACGGCTCCAGCAGCCCCTTTTAGGATGTTGATACTCTCGATATCATCAGGGTTAATATCCGCTGCTCTGTTTGGAGAAGAAATTCCTGTAGTAGTGTTTGAGTTTCCATCATTCGCATTAGTGATAGGAACTCCATCTATCACATAGAGAGGTTCATTAGAATTAGTAAGAGATTTTGCTCCTCCTCTAATGACTAATCTACTCCCAGAACCTGGCGCCCCGCCAGAAGAGATTACCTGAAGCCCTGCTGCTTTCCCCGAAAGCGAGTTGACTAAGTTCTGATTCCCAACTTTTGACAAGTCATCTCCGCCTACTTTCGTAGTTGAATACCCAAGAGATTTATTCTCTCTCTTAATTCCCAAAGCGGTGATTACCACCTCGCCGATTTCCTTGACTTTCACAGAGTCTTTTGGTTTTTCCTGTGCGTTTCCTATCACAAAGGAAGAAGAAAGAACAACTGCCAAGACATTTGATGTTAGTTTCTTCATAATTAAAA
>CAUQQF010000011.1:0-63672 GCA_963520375.1 uncultured Flavobacteriaceae bacterium
GCAGCCAGACCACAACGCTTTTTACCAAAATCTACTGCCAGTATTTGTCCCATCGTGGCAAAAGTAATAAATATTTTTCAGATAATGGGAAATGAATGTAGGATTTAGGAAATCTTTGATGAAGATTTTTTCTAATTTTCCAAATCGAAATAAAGATGATAATGATTAGAACATCTAGGATTAAATTGTTTATTGCAATTTGGGCAAGAATCTGTATCCAAATATTCTCTGATACTCAGCACATTTCTACAACAACCACACAAAATAGCCTTCTCATCCAGCTCTTCTAAAGACCAGCGTTTTGGTTCATGGTCTTCACAAACATTGTGACACAGATAACACGGATAAAAAGTCTCACAGCATTTGAATTTTATAGCTACAATATCCAATTCACTATGATAATGTTCACAGCGGGTTTCCTCATCTACAAGTAGTCCTTTTAGTTTTATCATCTGATTTTACTTCAAAGAAAAAATCCAACTCTGAGAGCTGGATTTTTATTTATATTCCTCTTTTATATATGATTACATAAAGATCTGGCACATTATCTGAATTATGTCTAATAATTTTAGAAGTAAGAACTCTAATTTCACCATAAGTCACACTGATAAGCTTCAGTTCTGATTTATTTCCATTATTACGAGTCATTGATATTTTTTTCGCAGCAGCATCATACTGGTATGTTCCTAAAAACTCCCCTTTATCAGAACATCTTCCATCATTACCTGTTTCATATTGATGCTCATTATAAGTATCATCATTTGCAAAATGATACCCATTATTAGTCTGACAACCTTCCAACTTACCATATTCTAGCACTGTAGTTCTATCTCTCCCATCATAGATTACATACCCTGCTGGTTTCCATGTTCCTACAACTTCTGATTTGAAATACTCAGCATTATATTCTGGTCCTCCATCTCTATAACATGCCGAAATAGTCAGCATACCAACAATAGATAATATTACTTTTTTCATAAAAAATGTTTTTTTATTATGGCAAATATAGTCATTTTTTTCATTATACAAAACCTATTTCCCTTTTACATAATGATTTACATATTCTGAACATCATCAAACGCCCTATAAATTTAGGTTTTTGTGCAGTTTAATTATATTTACAAATTTCTAAATTATTTTTTGATAATTCTTTTTTATTAAATTAAGAACTAAAAAATTATGTTAAAGAATTCTTCCCAAAAATCTTCTCCAAGAAAGTTTCCTCAGTGTATTCTTTCGGATTGGCAACATTCAATTTCTTCAAACTTTCCTGCCCACTTTTGTATAGATAAAGAGCATTTTTATCCCTGAAATAATATACATAATTCACCTTTACGGAAGATTTTCCATTGCCATCACAAGGAGAAACCACCTCCACAGAAGAACCCACAAACTCCATCGTCGCAAAATCTCCAATGTTTTTTATTATCTTTTTCTCTATCAATATTTTATCATCAAAAGCAAAAGCCAGTTTCAAATCCTTAATCTTTGATTTATAAGAAGATATATTTTTCTTCGTTTTGCTATCACGCTCCCAATAAAACAGATTTTTACCATCCGCCCAAAACGCTGGCTGTCCTTGATACGAATAAAGTCCTTGATTTTTGTAAAAAACAAATTTCTCAAAATCAATATTTTGAAGGCTTGGATTTAATACTAATTTCGCATCACTATTCATTCCTAATCTAAGCTCATAGTTATTCTCTCCATCGCTATAAACATCCTCAAAAACCTGTTTTAGCTTGTCTTTATGTTTAACTTCCGAAATATCCAATTCATTTCGTAAGTTTAAATAAGCCCTGTCTTTATAAAAAAACAATTTACTCTCTGGCTTAAACTCTGCTTTACTAGCCACAAAATAAACATCGCCTATACCCTTAAGCGAAGCCAAGGAGTAAAACCAAATTCCTCCCTCATTACCAAAATCAAGACAATGCCCTAGCCATATCTGTCTCACTTTCAAGTTATTAAAATTACCATCAAAATCCTGCTTTCTAAATTGTGCCGTAACATCCGTAAAAACTGGGAAATCCACCAAATAGAAAGTATCTTCATCATAAAGGAAAAACTTAGTATCGTTTTCTTTAAAAATCTGGGTAGTTTTAGGGTCTAAATCTGGGTAATCCCGCATTTTTTTCTGATCTACACGATAAGAATACACCTTTTTATCATCTTTCATAATGTAGAAATACCCATCATTCGATCTGTATCCAGAAGCCAAAACAACAGGATTTACAGGAAATTCAGGAATGGGAACAAACTTAAACTCATTACTATAAATATTAAAATCTAAATAATGCCACACACCACTGATTAAGAACAAATTACCATCCATTACTTTGACAACTTTCTCACTTTCAATGATTTTCGTGCTTTTATACTTTTCAAAAATAACCTCACTATCAGGGAAAACATAGTAAAAATAAGCATCTGCAACTATCGTATAATCACCATTAATACTGACAAATCGTGCATCTTTCGGCAAAACTCCTTCCAAAAGTTTTTTCCCATAAGAAACAATGCTTATTCCATTAGGGTCTTTTATAATGTTTACCAAAAACACTTTACCATTTTCCACTTTCATACTAATTTCTCTCCTTGTATGATAGCGGTAGCAGTCACTTGCTTTCACCTCATAAAACACTGAAAATAAAAACAATAGAATAAATCCTATTTTTAAAAATCTGGCTTTCATACTTTCAATTTATTTGAATTTCTCTTGGCTAATTTAGTGTTTTTTAGGCTAAAAAACCGATTTTTTATTCAAATTTATTTTATGATTTGAATTTGCTACTTTTGTAAAGTTTAAAATGAAGAAATGTATTACAAAAATATTCGAGAAGAAGAACTTAAAAATAAAGTTGGTGCAGACTGGTTCAAGAATTTTGACACTACCGAAATCATTGGTAATATAGACTTTTCTGTATTTCCCTCTCAGGGGGATTTGTTTGGTAGAATTCCCCTTCTCTGGGCAGAAGCCAAAACAGGAAACTATGATACTACCACAATGTTCGTGCAACTTATTTTGACCATAGGCAAGGCTAGAACCTTTGATAAAACTCTTCCCCCTGCATTTTTAGGAGCTTTTGATTTTCAAAAAATAGCTTTCGTGCCATATATTAGCATTCAGGATATTTTTTACCTGAATGATTTTAACTGGAATGTAACTCCCAGCAACCACGAGACCAAAGAATTTCAGCTTATCAAAGAAAGGATAGAAAAAACCTTAAAGCAAAATGCCCACATCTATGATTATGAAAAAGATGCAAAAGAGTTGAAATTCTTTATTGATAGAAATATTGCAAATTCCACCCATACCGCTAAAATAAAAATTGACAAAAACAACTTTATCCCCATCTATCTCCGTTGGTTAGATATTGTAAAACCAAGTATAGAGGTCAACTGGGATGATTTGAAAAAAGTAGGCATTTTAGATAGTGATTTCTATCTAGCGGACTTGTTTGTAGATGACAAAAACACCCAAAACATAGAAGATGACCAATCCATAAGGGACAGCCTTTTTGTAATTTATCAAAACCAAGGTTACAAAATCGCCAAAGAAAACCTAAACCAGATGTTTGATGCCACTATCAGTATTCGGAATAAAGAAGTCTATCAGCAGTTCTGGAAACGCTACAAACGCCCGCCTCTAAAAGAATATCAAGAATACATCATTGAGCGGAGAGACCTGCTGGTTCCGCAGGATATCCGTGAGCGGAAAGGAGCTTTCTTTACTCCAAGACAATGGGTAGAACTTTCCCAAAAATACCTTACAGACTATCTTGGTGAAAACTGGCAAGATGAATACTACATCTGGGATTGTGCGGCAGGAACAGGAAACCTCTTGGCAGGACTTACCAATAAATATAACATCTATGCTTCTACCCTAGACCAAGCCGATGTAAATGTAATGCACGAACGAATAGAACACGGAGCCAACCTGCTGAAAAATCATGTATTCCAGTTTGATTTCTTAAATGATGAGTTTATCCCGCAGAAAGAAGGCGGAAAAATGCCTGATAGCCTCTATGAGATTATCTCTGATGAAGAAAAACGAAAAAAATTAGTTATCTACATCAATCCGCCATATGCAGAAGCTGGAAATTCACGACAAAGGACAGGAACAGGGGCTAATAAAGAAAATGTTTCTAAAGGAAACAGAACACATGATAAATACAAAACCATAATAAGACAGGCTGCTAATGAGATTTTTGCCTTATTTCTAATAAGAATTTATAAAGAAATACCTCTATGCAAGATTGCAGAATTTTCAAAGTTGAAAATTCTGCAATCTAAAAACTTTTCGTATTTCAGAAAAGAATATCGAGCGAAGCTCGAAAAAATTTTTATAGTTCCAGCCAATACTTTTGATAATGTAAAAGGAAAATTTCCAATAGGTTTCAAAATATGGAATTGTGAAAAAAAAGAAATTTTTAAGGAAATTGTTTCAACAGCTTATGTTTATGAGAAATCTCAAAATAATACTTTCGTTGTTAAAAAAGGAGATAAAATAATTATTCAAATTGAAAATGAAAAAATTATTTTACCAGAAACTTATATTAATGATTGGATTGTAAAGACAAGAAATAATAAAAAAAATAGTCTAGGGACTTTTGTAACTGATGTCGGAGATTTTCAGAATCAAAATCAATTATATATCTGTAATCCTAATGAAAAAATATCAGGACATAAAATTGTAATTCCTATAATAAAAGAAATTATAATTTCTATATGCACTTATTTTGCTGTTCGTCATTGTAAAGAAGCTACTTGGAAAAATGATAGAAGACAGTATGAAATCCCCACTGATGGCTGGCAGACCGATACAGAGTTCCAAAATGACTGTCTTGCTTACACACTTTTCCATGGACAAAACAGAATAAGCAGTAAAGAGGACATCAACCACTGGATACCTTTTACAGAGCAAGAAGTAGATGCCCCAGAGAGGTTCGCCAGCAACTTTATGACGGACTTCATCAAAGGAAAAATAAAACCTACAGAAGAGGAACATCAAAAAATCTTTAATCAAGACAATTTAAATCTAATTCCTTCAGCTCCGTTAGTATTTTCTTCAGAAGCTCAAGCAGTTTTTGATGCAGGGAGAGAACTTTGGCGCTATTATATGAAACAGGAAAACAGCAATCCCAATGCCTCTCTATACGACATCCGCGAACATTTCCAAGGCAGAAATGATAAAGGCAAAATGAATAACAACAGTAGTGATGAGACATATACTCAGTTAATCGGTAAACTGAGAGAAGCCTTAAAAGTATTGGCTGAAAAAATCACTCCAAAAGTTTTCGAATACGGATTTTTAAGAAAATAAAACTACAAAATGAAACAAATAGACGAAAAAAGTCTGCAAAAAGCCTTTCAGCTCTTTGAAAGTGGAGATATAGAACGAATGGAAATAGGTACTATTAAAGGATTACAACAAATCCATAAATATATTTTCGGCGGATTGTATGATTTTGCTGGGAAAATTAGAAACAAAAATATTTCCAAAGTAGGCTTCCGTTTTGCCAATGTTCTCTATCTCAATGAAATTCTCCCAAAAATAGAGCAGATGCCAGAAAACACCTTTGAGGAAATCATCGCTAAATATGTGGAAATGAACATCGCACACCCATTCATGGAAGGAAATGGAAGAACCATGCGCATTTGGCTGGATTTAATTTTGAAAAAACACCTTAATAAAGTGATAAACTGGCAGCTGGTGGATAAAACCCTTTATCTGCAAGCAATGGAGAGAAGTCCCATCAATGATTTGGAAATCCGTTTCCTTTTGAAAGAAAACCTCACCTCAGAGACCGAAAACAGAGAAATTATTTTCAAAGGTATTGAGCAATCCTATTATTATGAAGGATATAAGAGAGAAGAATAAGATAAATTCACTATTTTTGCCGATTATTTTTAAAAACTTTTTACATAAAATATGCTTTCAGTTCAGGGATTAGGATTACATCATTCAGGGAACTATTTGTTTCAAAATGTGAATTTTACGATTAAAAGAGAAGACAAAATAGGCTTAGTCGGTAAAAACGGAGCTGGGAAATCTACGCTCTTAAAGATGCTTTCGGGCGAAATCAGCTTCTATGAAGGAAATGTGATTCCCGAGGGAAACATCACCATTGGTTTCCTTAAACAAGATTTGGATTTTGTAAAGGGAAGAACTGTCTGGGAAGAGACCATGCAGGCTTTTGAGAAGATAAACGCCATGAAAACGGAGCTGGACGAGGTTAATCATCAGCTCGCTACCCGTACGGATTACGAGAGCCAAGCCTATCATGACCTCATCGAGAGAATGACAGAGCTAAACGACCTTCTGCACCACCACGATGCCTACAACCTAGAGGGAGATGTGGAAAAAGTGTTGCTCGGGCTGGGATTTAAGGCGGAGGATTTTAATAAAATCACCGATGAATTCTCTGGCGGTTGGCGAATGAGAATAGAATTAGCCAAACTTCTCCTTCAAAAAAATGATTTGATGCTGCTGGATGAGCCTACCAACCACCTTGATATGGAATCCATCATCTGGCTGGAAAACTTCTTGAAAGACTACCCTGGCGCTATCGTTCTCGTAAGCCACGACAAGCAGTTCATGACCGCTGTCTGCAACCGAACTTTTGACATCAATAATAAGAAAATTGATGATTATAAAGCCAACTACACCAAATACCTTGAACTAAACAAAGAACGAAGAGAAAAAATAGAACAGGCGAAGAAAAACCAAGATGCCGAAATCAAACAAATGGAAGACAATATCAATCGTTTCCGTGCTTCGGCTACAAAGGCAAGTTTTGCTCAGTCTTTGATTAAAAAATTAGAAAAAATAGAGCGAATAGAAATAGACAATGAGGATGTTTCTAAATTCAATATTCGTTTCCAGCCGAGCGTCACGCCAGGGAAAGTTATCTTCGAAGCTGAAAATTTAGGAAAAGCCTATGGCGACAAGCAGGTTTTTGACCATGTAAATTTCTTCGTTCAAAGAGGAGAAAAAATCGCCCTTTTGGGACAAAACGGACAAGGGAAAACCACCCTCGCAAAGATACTTGCAGGCGTAACCAAAGATTATACAGGAAGCTGGACACTTGGACACAATGTAAACATTGGGTATTTTGCCCAAAACCAAGAAGAAGTCCTTGACCCTAACAAAACCGTTCTCCAAGAAGCCGAAGATGCTGCCACGGAAGAGACCCGCCCACGCGTAAGAGACCTTCTGGGAAGCTTCCTTTTCCAAGGAGATGCCGTAAGTAAGAAAACGAAGGTGCTCTCTGGGGGAGAAAGAAACCGACTTGCACTGTGCAAACTGCTTCTTCGCCCTTTTAATACGCTCATCATGGACGAGCCGACCAACCACCTCGATATCCAGTCCAAGGAAATTATCAAACTGGCTCTTCAAAACTTTGAGGGGACGCTTATCGTGATTTCGCACGACCGAGAATTCCTGCAAGGGCTCTGCGACAAAATTTTTGAATTCCGAGATGGGCAGATGAAAGAATTTTTGGGTAATATTGATGAATATTTGGATTACCGCCAAAAAGAAAGCATCCGCGAAGTTTCCATAGAAAAAGCGAAACTAAGCGAAAAGCCTGAAATAAAAGAGAAAGCCGAGCCCGTAAAAGCTGAACCTGCAAAAAACACTTTCATCAGCAAAGAACAGAAAAACCTGCAAAATAAACTCAAAAAAGCAGAAGAGAAAATTGCCGATTATGAAGCAGAAATCGCTGGTTTAGAAGAAATTTTCAGTAAGACTAATCCTACAGATGAAGAGCTGAAAAAATACAACCAACTGAAAGAAGAGCTGGCGGAAATCATGAAAGAATGGGAAGAAATCATGGGAAATTTGGAGTAATCCTCTAAAAAACTTTTGATGAAAAAAGCATTTGTTTTCATTTTAAAAACCATTGGCGTTCTGCTGGGAATAGTGGGATTGTATATTGTTTTGGGGCTTTTGCTACCTTTAATAAAAGTTCCTGCTGAGGAAACCTCCGACCCGAAAACCATTCCTATGTATATTTATACCAATGGGATGCATACGGATTTGGTGGTTCCCATCAAAACGGAAGTCGTGGACTGGAGCGAGCAGATTCCTTTTGAAAATACACTTTCCAAAAGAACTGATTTCACCTATGTGGGCATCGGCTGGGGAGACAAGGGATTTTATCTGGATACGCCCACTTGGGCTGATTTAAAGGTTTCTACGGCAATAAAAGCCGCTTTCTGGATGAGCGAATCCGCCATGCACTGCACTTTCTACGAAAAAATGCAGGAAAATGATGACTGCAAGAAAATAATGCTGACCGAAAAGCAATACAGTGATTTGGTTAAATTCATCAAAAACCAGTTCAAACAAGATAAAAACGGAAATTTCATTTTAATAAAAACAGATGCTGTTTATGGAAAAAACGACGCCTTCTATGACGCCAAAGAAAGCTACAATTTCATGCAGACCTGTAACACTTGGGCGAATAACGGACTAAAAATTGCTGGACAAAAGGCAGCCCTCTGGACACCCTCTGATTTTGGGATTTTTTATCATTATAAATAAAATATAATTTTATTTTTTATTTAATGGTAAAAGATTATATTTGCCGCCAATAAATACACTATAAATTATATGGAACCTACAAATTATCAAAACCCTACAGAATTTAACACACCACCTAAAAACTGGTTGGTAGAATCTATTTTGGTTACTTTGTTTTGCTGTTTACCACTTGGAATTGCTGGAATTATCAATGCTTCTAAAGTAGAAGGACTATTCCTAGCGGGAGACATTGCAGGAGCTAACAAGGCTGCGGCTGATGCTAAAAAATGGACAATGTATGGTCTATTCGCTGGATTAGCTGTTATTGTATTATATTTCCTATTTATATTACTTGCTGTTATAAGTGGAATGGCATCTTAAAACTATTACTAAATGGATTGTAGGTCTTTTGTTTATTTCTATACTTATTTTAGTATACAAGACCTACAACCCATTAGATAGTATATTTTTTCCAAAATGCCCATTCAAAGTAGCTACTGGGTATGATTGTGCAGGATGTGGTTCACAGAGAGCTGTCCATCATTTATTAAACCTAAATATAGGCAAAGCTTTCAGAGAAAACATGCTTCTGGTAGTGTCTATTCCCTACATCATCGCTGGATTTTTATTTAATATCTATAAAGACAAACAAAATCCTATTTTCCTAAAATGGCGAAGAAGACTTTTTGGTCTTCATGCCACCTATATTGTCTTATTTATCGTTATTTCTTTCTGGATTCTTAGGAATATTCTTTAATTTTATCTTTTTAGAATATATTCTCTCAATTTTTCCTTGGTAGAACTATAAGTCATAGCATCGACCACTTTATAGTAATTTTCTCGGTCTACGCAGTTGTCATATGCTGTTTTTGCCAGCTCTAAACGATTATCATCAAAGGAAAGCGCTTTCACCATTTGGACTATCTGTTGAGTGGTAAAATTCATTCCTTTTTGTGCAACATAGAAAGTTTCCATTTTATCTTTATCAAAAGGTTTTCCTGCATAACTTCTATAAAACTGCCCAAACTCTTCATTACTCATCATTGGTTTATATCCACCGATATTTGGATAAACTTGGATACCATTGTCATCAATATTTTCTTCACCAAAAAGATAAAGGTCATAGCCGTCAAAATCTAACAACAACCTAGTATTTTCCCTCAATTCCACCTGTGTCCTATACACCAAGATATTTCCTTTTTCATAAATTGAAAGCATCTGTATTCCTCTATTCAAATCAAAGAAACGATACCTTCCTGTAGAATTTTCCATCATCTGCCCTCCTACTTCTACGCGAAATCGCCCTTCAGCGAAAACCCTAAGCCACAGCTGCGCCTGTCTGCCATCTCCATACATATTTCTATTACGGAAAATGCCTCTATCAGTGGGATTTCTCCTACTTACATTTACTTCGTTTCTAAATTTCGTTATCCTAATATCTTGCGCATAAACAACCGAACATAAACCTAAAAAGGCTAATAATAAATATTTTTTCATTTCATCAAATTTGTTTTCAAAAATGAAAATTTAATGCCAAAAATTTCTGGTGCTTTCATTTCATTATGTGATTTTTATCATTAAAAATAAAAAATGTATCTTTGCCGAAATTTTAAAAAACTTAATGAATTTATTTAGCGAGTCCAATTTAAGTCCTGAAATCATCAAGGCAGTTGGCGAATTGGGCTATGAAAGTCCTACGGAGATCCAAAAACAGACCATTCCTTTCATTTTATCGGACATCAGAGACCTTATCGCTCTGGCACAGACAGGAACGGGGAAAAC
This sequence comes from uncultured Flavobacteriaceae bacterium, assembly GCA_963520375.1. GTDB lineage: Bacteria > Bacteroidota > Bacteroidia > Flavobacteriales > Weeksellaceae > JABCPE02. The sequence goes on from CAUQQF010000011.1 coordinate 10,313, forward strand.
AGCGGCGTTTTCTTTACCTATTTTGGATATGATAGATGATACCAGCCGTAAAATACAGCTTTTGGTATTGGCCCCAACGAGGGAATTGGCATTACAAATCGCCAAAGACATTAAAAACTACACCAAATATTTGCCGAATGTGAAAACAACAGCAGTATATGGTGGAAGCAGCATCACAGACCAAATTAGAAATTTGAGAGAAAAACCTCAAATCATCGTGGGAACGCCTGGGAGGGTTATTGATTTAATCAACAGAAAAGCTTTGGACTTCTCTCAAATCCATTGGCTGGTACTGGATGAAGCGGACGAAATGCTGTCTATGGGCTTCAAGGATGACTTAGAAACTATTCTTTCTGAGACTCCTGAAACCAAGCAAACATTACTATTTTCTGCTACGATGAACAAGGAAGTGGAGAGAATTTCTAAAAATTATCTTACCAATCCTCATCGTATTTCAGTAGGCTCTATCAACGCGGTTAAGAAAAACATAAAACACGAATATTATGTAGTAAACTACCGTCAGAAAAAAGAAGCCCTAAAAAGGCTGATAGATGCAAATCCTAATCAGTATTCTATCATTTTCTGCCGAACTAAAATGGAAACTCAGGATGTAGCTGATTTCCTAATGCAGAATGGCTACGCTGCTGACGCCCTTCATGGTGACCTCTCACAAGCACAGAGAGACACGGTAATGAAGAAATTCAGACTGAAAAACATTGATATTCTGGTTGCTACAGATGTTGCTGCCAGAGGGCTTGATGTGAACAGCCTTACCCATGTAATCCACTACTCGCTTCCTGACGACCCAGAAGTTTTCGTACACAGAAGCGGACGAACAGGGCGTGCTGGGAAAGATGGCATCTCTATGGCTCTGATAAAACCAGAGGAAACCAGAAAGTTAAGCCAAATCAAAGGTCAAACTAAAATAGAAATTGTAGAAAAACAAATTCCAAAAGGAGAAGACATCATAAAAGCTCAAGTAGCAGGAGTTTTCGAGCAACTTTTCACGGAACACGAGGATTTCTTTGACTTTGATGACAGCCTTATCCCAGACCTTTCTAATTTCTCTAAAGAAGAATTGGTACACCAATTACTTCAATTCCAGCTGAAAGATTTGGCTCTTTATTATAAAAATAACAATGATTTAGCAGCTCAAAAACTAAAAGCGGAATCTGAAACCAAAGAAAGCAGAAGAGACAGACGAGGAAGAGACCGAGATAGAGATAAAGGCGGCAGAAAGTCTAGAAAAAACAATGAAAACATGGTGAGATTTTTCTTTAATTTAGGAAAAAGAGACAAATTAAAGAAAACTGATGTTCTGGACATCATCAACCAAGCCACCAAAAAATCTAAAAAACGAGCTGATATCGGCGATATAGAAGTTTTAGAGAAGTTCTCTTTCTTTGAAGTGGAAAAATCTTTTGAAAAAGATATCCTCAATAACATTGCCGCGATGAAATTCAAAGGAAAAGAAATGCGTGCAGAAGTAGCGAACTAAATAATTCCCTATAAATGTATTTTAGATTAGTGCATTTATAGGTTTTTTATTTTGTAAAAGTAAAATTAAGTTTATATTTGTAACCGAAAAATTTATACATTAGAACTCATGGGAATTGGTAATATTTTTAAGGCATTTCAACCAAAGGACACAGTTTTTTTTACTTTATTTGAAAAAGTGGCGGCTAATCTAGTGGAAATGTCTGAGTATTTTCATAATGGAATTCAGAATTTTGATGCAAATGATGAATCTTTCTTAAAGAAAATTCACGATTTTGAACATCAAAACGATGACCTTACGCACCAAATTTACATGGAGTTGGGTAAGAATTTCATCACTCCTTTTGATAGAGAAGATATACAGTCTTTGGCAACATCTCTAGATGATGTAGCGGACTATATCTACGCTTCTACTAGATATATTTTTCTATTCAAAAGCCCTGAAACAAAGGCTTACCAAGAGTTTTCTCTTCTTATCCAAAAGGCATGTATAGAGATTCAAAATGCTATCATCAACCTTAAAGATTTTAAAGATTTGGAGGCTGTAAAAGAATCATGTATCAAAATCAATAGTATAGAAAATATTGCTGACGATGTACAAAGTTCGGCTCTTATCAAGCTATTTGAAACCAATGACCCTATTACCATCATCAAAGTACAGCAGGTGCTGAACTACCTAGAAGAGGTAACTGACAAGGCGGAAGAAGTAGCTGGTGTAATGAGCAGCATCATCATCAAATACGCTTAATTTCTAACTCTAACTAAAAAATAAAGTATGGAACTTCCTGTACTTCTCATAGCAATCATTGGACTAGCCCTTGTTTTTGACTACATCAATGGGTTTCATGATGCGGCTAACTCCATTGCTACCATTGTTTCCACGAAGGTTCTCACGCCTTTTCAAGCGGTTTTGTGGGCGGCTTTTTGGAATTTCGCAGCTTTTTTCATTGCTGCTTATATCACACAGTCTTTTAACATTGGGAACACTATTGCTAAAACTGTAAGTGAAGATTTTATCAACCTTGAAGTTATTGTCTCTGGACTTATCGCGGCTATTGCGTGGAATTTATTGACTTGGTGGCTTGGTATTCCATCCTCTTCGTCACACACACTTATTGGTGGGTTCCTTGGAGCAGCGCTGATGCATGCTCTTCATGAGAATTATGTTGAACTTAGAGATTTAAATAACAATTTTGATTTCAAAGCTTCATCTTTTGAACTTATCAAATTATCTTTTGAAAAACTATTCACACAAGATGTGGTAAAATACGACAAAGTCATCCCAATATTCTTATTTATTTTCCTAGCGCCTTTCATAGGGATGTTTGTTTCTGTGATTATCACACTTATCATCGTAAATATTTGCAAAAAATCAAATCCTCATAAAGCTGAAACAGCATTCAAAAGATTACAGCTGGTTTCTTCTGCCCTATTTAGTCTAGGGCATGGACTGAATGATGCACAGAAAATCATGGGAATCATCGGTGCTGCGGTTATTTATCACTATGTAAATATAGGAGACCCTGACTACATCAATGCTCCTGATAGATTTAAATACTTTACGGAACATTTCATGTGGGTTCCTTTAGCAGCGCATATTGCTATTGGTTTAGGAACGATGAGCGGAGGATGGAAAATCGTAAAAACGATGGGTACTAAAATCACGAAAGTAACTTCATTAGAAGGGGTAAGCGCAGAATCTGCTGGTGCTGTGACTCTTTTCATCACTGACCATCTAGGAGTTCCTGTTTCTACTACCCACACTATTACGGGTTCTATCATAGGTGTTGGTCTTACTAAAAGGATTTCTGCCGTAAGATGGGGTATTACCGTAAGTCTTCTATGGGCTTGGGTTCTGACAATTCCTATCAGTGCGATAGTAGCTGGAATTACCTACATCATCGTAAATATGTTCTAAAATTTTCCCAAAAGATAAAAGATTAAACCACCAATTTATCAGAAAAATTGGTGGTTTTTTTGGCTTATTTTCATTTTAAAAATTTAAATTTGCTGAAAACAATTTCATCATGCATTTTGCTGAAAAATACATCAATCTAATTACTGAAAGTATAGAAAAATACAAATTCGAAGAAACTCCCTTTGAACTGTATCAGCCCATCAATTACATCATAGCAAATGGAGGAAAACGCCTCCGCCCTATGCTTACACTGATGGCAGCGGATGCATTCGGGGGAGATATAAACACCGCAATAAAACCAGCTCTAGCAATAGAGTATTTTCATAATTTCACACTCATTCATGATGATATAATGGATGATGCTCCTCTGAGAAGAGGGAAACCTACCATTCATGCTTTAGAAGGTATCAACACGGGTATACTCTCTGGCGATGCCCTGCTTATCAAATCTTATCAGTTTTTTGAAGATTTAGAACCTGTTTTGTTTAAAAAATGTATTCATTTATTTTCCGATACAGGAGTGAAAATATGTGAGGGACAGCAAATGGACATGAATTTTGAAAAAAGAGATGATGTAAATTTTGATGAGTATATCCAGATGATTACTTACAAAACTGGCGTACTGAGTGCTACAGCGCTAAAAATAGGCGCTTTCATTGCTGAATGTCCAGAGCAGGATGCGGAGGCTCTCTATCAGTTTGGGATTCACCTTGGAATTGCATTTCAGATGATGGATGATTATCTGGATGTATTTGGAAATCAGGGAGATTTTGGAAAAAAACAGGCAGGTGATATTTGTGAAAATAAAAAGACTGTCTTATACCTCACTGCACTAGAAAAAGCAGATGAAAAACAAAAAAAAGAACTCCAAAACTGGTATTCCCAAAAGGCTGAAAGCCAAGAAAAAATAGATGCTGTTTCTAAAATTTTCCTAGATACAAAGGCGGATGAAATCACATTAAAACTCGTGCAGGAACACCACAAAACTGCTCAAAAATATCTAAACCAAACCAGTCTAAATGCAGAGAAAAAGGAGTCTTTCTCGGCTCTGGCGGATTATTTATTAAAAAGAAATATTTAAATCTTGTCTATGAAATTTCGTACCGAGGTAGAAATTCCGATTTCTGAAAAAAAAATTCAAATTTCGGATTCTTTGTTTTCAATAGGGTCGTGTTTTGCAACAGAAATCTCTGTAAAACTAGCTGACAGCCAGTTCCAAACGCTGAACAATCCTTTTGGGACTCTCTTCAATCCTTGGGCTGTGAAAAACAGTATTCAAGAAATTTTTGAAAACAAAATTTACACAGAAAAAGATTTAGATTTTCATCAAGGTGAATATTTGAGTTTTAATCATCATACCTCATTTAATTCTGAAAACCAGAAAGATACCCTCAGAAAAATCAATGAGAAAATAAACCTTGCGCACGAATTTCTAAAACGAAGCAACTGGGTAATCATCACCTATGGAACGGCTTTCGTTTATGAACATTTATCCAAAAATATTTTTGTAGCAAACTGCCACAAAATCCCACAAACAAACTTTAATAAACGCCTTCTAACCCACGAAGAATTGGTAAATTCAATAGCTGAAACCTGCCACATTCTAAAAAAAATCTGCCCGAAAGAGGCACAGATTCTTTTTACATTAAGCCCTGTCCGCCATACCAAAGATGGTTTTAGCGAAAATAATCTAAGTAAGGCCAAACTGCTTTGTGCAATTCATGAAGTTGTGGAACAGCATGAAAATTGCCATTATATCCCTGTTTATGAAATCGTTATGGACGACCTGCGCGATTACAGATTCTACAAGGAAGACCTCATCCATCCGAGTGAACAGGCCGTTCAGTACATTTGGGAAAAATTCAAAAAAGCTTATTTTTCTGATGAAGCCGATAGATTTTCCAATGAAAACCTTAAAATAAAACAAGCTCTAGAGCATCGTCCAAAGGACAAAAACAGCGCTAAATACCAAGCTTTCTTAAAACAAATACAAGAAAAAATCATCCAGCAGCAGGAAAAAGTGGAACATAAGATTTTTACGGATAATCTGGATAATTTTCTTTAAATTTGCACTGCTAAATGCAATAGCTTTTTTCATTAAAAAAATCATGAAATTTTGTAATTATTGCACAGCAAAAATAAATATATGAACAGCAAAAATACCTCTTTACTAAAATATTTTTCTTATTTCAGAAACATTGCGGGATGGCACATGTATGGCTATATTTTGGTAAACTTATTGGTGGGTTTATTGGATGGTTTGGGACTTGCTATGTTCATTCCGTTACTGGGAATTGCATCTGGAATAAACACTAATACAAGCGACGAAAACTCAGATGTTATAAATTTCATTGTCAATTTATTTGATTTCGTTGGTGTAAATGTAAATCTTGTAAATGCCTTGTTATTTATGGTTATCGTTTTCTCGATAAAGGGAGTTTTCTACTATCTGAGAAGTGTCTATTTTATAAAAATAAGAGTAAAATCTGTAAGCTTACTAAGGCTCAACTTGATAGAAAACCTTAATGAACTTTCTTATTCCGGATTTACAAAATTAGAAGCTGGGCGTATCCAAAACACGATGGTAGGTGAGTTGGGAAAGGTAATCGGAGCACTGATGAGTTTCTTCGTTTATTTACAGCATATTATCATGCTTGCCACTTATATTTTCCTTGCTTTTATTGCTAATTGGCAGTTTGCTATTTTGGTGGCGATTGGAGGTTCGTTGTCTAATTTGTTTTATAAATACATCAACAGCTACACCAAGGAAAAAGCCACACTGCTTTCTAGTAAAGGAAATAGTTTCAACGCTGTTTTGATACAGATTCTTCATAATTTTAAGTATTTAAAGGCCACTAACCACTATCGGTTATTTTCAAAAAAACTAGTGGATAACATAGGCGAACAAGAAAAAATCAATCTGGGAGTAGGCAAAATCTCATCCGTTGGGGAAAGCCTTAGAGAGCCTTTTACGATTGTCATCATCACGGGAGTAATTATCGTACAGACCTCTTATTTAGGAGAATCTTTTTCTTCTATTCTTTTGAGTTTACTACTGTTTTACAGAGCGTTAGGACATTTGGTGAGTATGCAGAATTCTTGGAATACATTTTTATCCAACTCTTCCGGAATTGACTCTTTTGAGAATTTATTATCTGATTTTAAGCATTATAAAGAGCCTCTTCACTATCAAGAAAAGATTGAACACATTGATGACATTAATATTAAAAATATTTCATTATCATTTAGAGAAAAAAAAGCCATTGATAACATAAGTTTTTCTATAAAGAAAAATTCTTCTGTGGCCTTCGTTGGAGAAAGTGGAGCAGGAAAAACGACTCTTGCTAACATCATATCTGGACTACAAACGCCCGATGATGGTGAAATAATCATTGAAGGAAAATCTCTATATAAAACGAACCTTAATTCTTTCCGAAATCATCTCGGCTACATTACACAAGAGGCTGTGATATTCAATGATTCCATCTTTAATAATGTTACTTTTTGGCAAGAAAAATCTGAAGAAAATATAGAAAAATTCAGACAAACTATTGAAAAAGTTTCTTTATCTGAATTTCTTAACGAACTTCCAGAAAAGGAAAATACCCAGCTTGGGAACAATGGAATCCTAATTTCTGGTGGTCAGAAACAGAGGATTTCTATCGCGAGGGAACTTTATAAAGATGTGGAACTACTCATACTAGATGAGGCAACTTCTGCGCTGGATACAGAAACCGAAAGACACATCAAAAACAACATCGACCTGCTACAAGGGCAGACTACCCTTATCATCATTGCTCATAGGCTTTCTACGATTAAAAATGTGGATATGATTTATCTTTTGGATAAGGGTAAAATCATAGCCTCTGGTGATTTTGACAGTTTGGTAAAAAGCTCAGAAAAATTCAGAAAAATGGTGGAATTACAGGAATTGTAATACACCTCTACCCTCTTTCTACAACCAGTTTAATCTATATTTTTTGATTAATTCTTGTTTATCCAATTGATTAGCTTCTATAATATCATCAAAAAATGGTGATTTGTACGCGTATTGGAAGAAAAGTCCGCTGTCTACACCATCTCGCTGCCATGGCTTCACCTTCCCTACATAATGGTAAATATAAAACCAATGATTGGCCTTAATTCCTATTTTTTTCTTTAAACTTTCTAAAAGTAACCGATTAGGTGTAATTCTTATCGTGGCTGTATTGTTATAAAAATTTGATATCAGTTTTACTCCGCCATTTCGTGAAAATACGGAGTTTAAGATGTCTTGGTCTTGTAGTTTAGGTTCTGGGATTTCTTTCAATGCATCAAAAAATTTTTGCTGAATGTCCATTTCTCGCATTTTCTTTAAATTGTAAAGTACCACTCCTGCATTGAAATACTCCTCTGGATTTGGCATTTTTAGAACCTCCGTGAAATAACTTACAGGATAATCTGGATCGTCTCCTTGTAAAACTTTATTTTTAATGTATGGGCTACTGCTACAAATCGCTAATTTATCCTCAAAATCCATATCTATGTATGCAGAAATATCAGCATTTACTATCAAATCACTATCCAAATAGAGAATTCTATCATAATTCATGAAAATTTCTGATAAATAAAAACGATAATAGGTGCTCACAGACATATAAGAATTAAGATAAAAACTACTTTTATCTATATCTCCAAGCTCATGAAATGTGATACTAAAATTTTCATATGGCCTCAGCTGAAATATCGCTTTTTGTTTGTTTTCTTCGCTTATAAACTCTGTAAGAATATGTATTTCATAATGAACATCTTTATTTTGATTACTTAATATAGAAGTAATTACTACATCTGTGTATTTAAAATACTTATCATCACAAGTAAAAACAATGGGAAAAACACGCATATTATTATGTCTTTTGTGCAAATATAATAATTAAAAGCCTATGCGCCTAAATATGGGCTTTGTCAATATTAAATGAATTGTTAAATTTGCATAGCGAAAATTAACACAATGACCACTTCTCAACTTACATTTACGAGATTTATTGCGGCTTTTTTGTTGTTTGTTTATCACTTTGGAGAAATAAAAAATGGTGAACATCTTAACTTAGGAGTTAGTTATTTTTATGTATTGTCTGGCTTTGTGATGATTTTGGCTTATGGAAAAAAGGAACATATTTCCCCGAAAGAATATTATATAAACAGGCTTGCAAGAATATATCCATTGCACATAATGACATTACTTATTGCTATAGCCGCTAATATTTTCAAATACATAAATTATTTGGAATATGTAAATTTTGATATTCCTTCAATGTTTGTGAATGCCTTTTTAATCCATGCATGGATACCACGAACGAGCCTTTCCTACAATGTCCCGTCATGGTCTATATCTGTAGAAATGTTTTTTTATCTGTTATTTCCTTTTATTTTCAATTATATTATCAAAAAATGGAAGCTTAAATATATTGTGATATTCACATTGTCTTTTTGGCTGGTATGTCAGATAGGTATGAATATCTTCTATTTTTCGGAATATTATGGAGGACACAACTCTCTGGATAGATATTTTTTGAAATATAATCCTTTTCTACATCTCAACTCTTTTCTTGTAGGGATACTTTTTGGATTGATATTTCAAAATATGCATTTATTTAATTTTAAGGCTGGAAACTATGATATACCGGTAATCATAATGACTTTGGGAACTATACTTCTTATCTATCTTACTAGAAATCTATTTATTCATAATGGTTTTCATTCAATAACATTTGGAGGATTGATATTATTAATTACTTTAAATACTGGCAGGATAACGAAGATTTTCAACAATAAACACCTCATCTATTTAGGAGAAATCAGTTTTGCTCTTTATCTTATACAAATACCTATTGGATTAATATTAACCAAAATCCTTAGTGCGGCAGGTATAAAAAATCATGCATTATTCTTTTGTTTATCATTTGTAGTGGTCATGATAGCTTCTCATTTTTCCTATAAGTATATAGAAATACCTGCAAGAAATAAAATCAAAAAATTATTCAGTAATGCTTAACAGATTGACAAATAGAATACAAGAGGCTGTTTCTGTTCTTTTGGGAGAGAAAAAAGCTATTCCCAATAAGATAAAATCCTCATTCCCAGAACAAAATTATAAAAATCTAAAGCCTTTCATCATAGAAGATGAAAAACTCAAAGATTATCTCAAAAATATCTCAATAGAGTTTTGTTTCTGCGAATTTGGAGAAAACCGCACAAATGCAGGTGGGAATGAACTGAGCAATCAGGACAGGCTGGAGCCGTCATTATCTTCACTAAAAAAATATTTCCCAAATGCTACATATACAGTATATTCGGATTTTGATTTAAATGTAGAAGGCGTAAACTTAAAAAAAGTGGCTCACCCAGAAGGTTTAGACAAAGACCACCCAAGATACATGTATAGAGTGACAGGCTACTATAAATACAAATGCTTACTAGAATCCACAGCAGATTTCAAATGTCTGATAGATTCTGATATGTTCATTTTTTCAGAAGAAATATATAGGCTGATATACCTTACAGAGTTGTTTGGCTCTTGTGCAGCTCCTACTCCTAGAAATCTTCTCAAAAAAGATATGGAAATGTCTCTTGACACCAAGCCTATCACAGACATGAGCAACGGCTGTGGGCATTCTTATAATCAAAGCCCGATGACCCTTTGGAAAGGGCATGAATTAGCAGAAAAATATTATCAAAACTGCTGTGACATCTTACTAAAAGACCCTTCCCGCAACTCTCGTATCATGTGGCTTGCCGCTCATGACACAAAATATGCTCCCTACCACCTACCTACCGAGTGGTGTGTTTGTGGAAACCAAGAAGGCATCGGTGATGAAATAATTTTACATATTGGGCATAAAAGTGTAGCCGAGTATTATAACATAAAAATCTAAAACATGCTCTTTAATTCTATTAGTTTTGCGGTATTTTTACCTATAGTTTTTTCCCTTTATTGGATATTAAACAAACGACTTAAATGGCAGAACATATTACTTCTGGTATCTAGTTATTACTTCTATTCTTGTTGGGATTGGAGATTTTCGTTTTTATTGTTATTTTCTACATTTTTAGATTATTTTTCAGGATTGCAGATTGCAAAAACCGAAGATAAAAACACCCGAAGATTTTGGTTTTGGCTTAGTATTTTGATAAATCTTTCTTTCTTAGGATTTTTCAAATATTATAACTTCTTTGTAGGTTCATTTGCCGAACTTATGGGCAGTTTAGGGATTAAAGTAAATCCTTGGACTTTGGAAATACTGCTTCCTGTGGGTATTTCATTTTACACATTCCACGGATTGTCCTATGTAGTAGATATTTACAACAGAAAAATAGAGCCTGAAAAAGACCCTGTTATCTACGCCTTGTTTGTAAGTTTTTTCCCTCTTTTAGTGGCTGGTCCTATAGAAAGAGCTACACATTTACTTCCTCAATTAAAGGTAAACAGAGAGTTCAACTATCACAAAGCCGTGGATGGGATGCGACAAATCCTTTGGGGATTATTTAAAAAGGTCGTTATCGCGGACAACTGTGCCCATTATGCTAACATAATTTTTAATGATTATGCAAACACCGAATACACTGGAACCACATTGGCTTTTGGTGCGTTTTTATTTGCTATTCAGATTTATTGTGATTTTTCTGGTTATAGCGACATTGCTTTAGGGTCAGCAAGGCTTTTCGGTATAGAATTATTAAGAAATTTCAATTATCCATATTTCTCAAGAGATATCGCAGAATTTTGGAGAAGGTGGCATATTTCTCTTTCTACTTGGTTCAAAGATTATCTCTACATCCCTCTAGGCGGAAGCAGAGGAGGTGACTGGATGCGAATTCGTAACACCTTTATCATTTTCTTGGTAAGTGGTTTTTGGCATGGAGCAAACTGGACTTTCATTTTTTGGGGATTCCTAAATGCTTTATTCATAATGCCTTCTATCGTTATGAAAACCAATAGGAACAATCTTGACATCGTAGCACAAGGCAAAATACTTCCTTCTTTAAAAGAGTTTTTCCAAGTAATGCTGACATTCGGTCTGGCTACTTTCTGCTGGATTTTCTTCCGTGCCGAAAGTATTTCTGATGCTTTTTCTTTCATCAAGAAAATGTTCACGACCATGCACATTGGCATTGGATATCCTTTGAAATTGATGGGCGGAGATTTGAGCCTGCTTTTCTTTATCGCCATTATGTTCGTTTTTGAATGGCTGATGAGAGACCGACTTTTCCCTCTAAGATTCGAAGATAAGGTAAAAAGACCTTTCCGCTGGATAATTTATATTTTCCTAACTTTACTGATTATTTGGTTCCATGGGAAGGAAGCTGAATTTATATATTTCCAATTTTAAAAGATGAAAAAATTCGTTCATAATCTACTTTTGTTTGCAGGAGCTGTTGCCATTATTTTGGTTTTATCTATAGTTTTTTACTGTTTTATGTTCAAAACGCCACAGACCAGCAGAATTCCCTTTTTAGGTGATTCGACAGGAAAAGCTACGATAAATCCTAAAATAGCGACTCGATACGAAAACTACTCACAGGGAGGAGAGGCCTATCTTTTCACCTATTTTAAGCTGAAACAACTTATAAAAACACAAAAAGTAGATACTGTTGTTATTAACTTTTCGCCGTCCAATCTTATCAATAATGAATTTGAATTTGCTAGTTCAGAATGGCGAGAAAGGTATCTTCCTTTAGTAGATGTTGAAGGACAGAAAGACTTATTTTTTGCTAATCCCAGCATTTACATAAAATCTTGGATAGGATTAGGAAAAGAGGGGGTTCATTTATTAAAAAATAACACAATAAGTTTTGGGGGATACACTCCAAATATAAAAAATTATGATGAAAATTATTACAAACCAAAAGAAGAAACTCATATTCCCATTTATCAAACTAAATATTTGGATAAAATAGTCAAAATATGTAAAGAGCAAAAGATTCACCTAGTTTTTGTGAATCTACCCAAATATATACATGACAAAAATTATCCAAAATACAATAGGAAAGAGTTTCTAGAATTTTATTACAAAAACTACTCAAATATAGATTTCATAGATATTTCTGATTTTAATTTTAGCCAAAAATGGGGAGGAAATGAGCAGGACTATTTTGCTGATATAGCACACACCTCAGATAAAGGAGGACAGGCTTTTTCTGAATTTTTAAGTAAAACAAGTCTTTCAGAATTATTGAAATCTAATTACAATAAAAAATAAAAACACCAAAAAATGATTGTAGGAAATGGACTTATCGCTTCTCTATTCTATGATGTAGACCGAGAAGATGTTATTTTTTTCGCATCTGGAGTTTCTAACTCTTTAGAGACAGAACTATCTGAATTTCAGAGAGAAGAAGACTTGATTAGGGAAACTTTTACACAAAATCCAGATAAACTTTTTGTCTATTTTTCTACCTGCAGCATCTATGATTCCTCAAAGGCTGACAGCCAGTATGTTCTACACAAACTAAAAATGGAACAAATCATCGCTGAAAACTGCCCAAAATATCTGATTTTAAGGTTAAGCAACGCTGTTGGCAAAGGAGGAAATCCCAATCTACTGATGAACTATTTGGTTCGTTCTGTCAGAAACCATCAAAAAATAAATGTCCACACAAAAGCAACTAGAAATATCATTGATACTGAGGATATTAAGAATTTAGTTCTACAAGTTATCAATTATCAGAATTTTAATAAAGTGGTCAATATCGCTTATCCTTTCAATTATTCTATTATTGAAATTCTTGAAATCATTGAAAAAGAACTAGATATAGAACCTCAGCTTATTCTCATAAAAGCGGGTTCGGGCTACGAAATAAACATTCCCGATGTAGAAAATTATTTCAAAGAAAGAAACTTAACCAATAAAGAATTGTATCTTTGTAACATTCTAAGAAAATATTACATATAATAAAAAAACTTAAAAGATGAATTTCAAAGAAAAACTAGAAAATAAAAAAATATTAGTCACTGGCGGTGCTGGTTTCATCGGTTCCAATTTAGTGGAAAAACTACTAGAATTAGGAGCTGTGGTTACAGTTTTGGACAACTTTGCTACAGGACACAGACATAACATTGAGCCTTTTTTCAAAAATAAAAAATTCACTTTGATTGAAGGTGATATTCGTGATTTAGAAACTTGTAAAAAAGCTTGTGAAGGACAAGATTATGTTCTGCACGAGGCTGCTCTTGGCTCTGTTCCTCGCTCCATCAATGACCCTATCACAAGCAATGATGTGAATGTGGACGGTTTCCTAAATATGCTCGTAGCGGCGAGAGATGCAGGAGTAAAAAGACTTGTTTACGCTGCCAGCTCCTCTACTTATGGCGACTCTACATCCTTGCCAAAAGTAGAAGACATCATCGGTAAACCTCTTTCGCCATATGCTATCACGAAATATGTGAACGAACTCTATGCCGATGTTTTCAAAAGAGTTTATAATTTTGATACGATAGGACTAAGATATTTCAATGTTTTTGGAAGAAGACAAGACCCAAATGGCGCTTATGCTGCAGTAATTCCAAAATTCGTAATCCAGTTAATCAACCACCAATCGCCGACTATAAATGGTGATGGTACTTATTCAAGGGATTTTACTTACATTGATAATGTGGTTCAGATGAATTTATTAGCCTTAATCACTGACAAAGAAGAGGCTCTAAATCAAATATATAACACAGCCGTGGGCGATAGAACAACCATCAAAGAAATGGCTGAACTACTGAAAGAATACCTTTCTGCCTATGATAACGAAATCGCAAAAGTGGAAATTCTCCATGGCCCAAACAGACAGGGAGATGTTCCTCACTCATTGGCAAGTATAGAAAAAGCTCAAAAAAATCTAGGTTACCAACCGACTCATATCTTCGCGCAAGGTCTGAAAGAGGCTGTAGATTGGTATTGGGAAAATTTAAAATAAATAAGAATGAAAACGGGTAAATTTGTAATTTCTTTGGATTTCGAGCTCATGTGGGGCGTTCGGGACAAAAGAACCATTAATGACTATGGGCAGAACATACTGAATGTCCATCAAGTAATTCCTCAAACGCTGGAATTATTTAGAAAATATGCCGTTTGTGGTACTTTTTCTACTGTTGGTTTTCTTTTTTTCAAGACCAAAGAAGAATTATTAGCAAATTTACCTTCCATCAAACCTCAATACGAAGACAAATCGCTTTCGCCCTACGAAAACTCTTATTTCGAGAGTCTGGGCAGTGATTTTAACCAAGATAAATATCATTTTGCTCCACTGCTCATTGATGAAATCAAAAAATATCCTGAGCAGGAAATCGGTACCCACACTTTTTCCCATTACTATTGTCTAGAAAAAGGACAAACGCTGGAATCTTTCAGAGAAGATACTAAAATGGCAGTGCAAGTAGCAAAAGAACAAGGAATAGAGATAACATCGCTTATTTTCCCACGAAACCAGTTCAATGACAAATACTTACAAGTATGCTCCGAGCTGGGAATTACTTGTTACAGAGGAAATGAGCTCTCTTGGCTGTATAAAGCCAAAAGTGGCGAAAACGAAAGCCTGTTTCGGCGAGCTTTCAGGCTGATGGATTCTTACATTAATATTTCTGGACACAACTGTTATTCAGACGATTACATAAAAAAAGAAACTCCTGTAAATATTCCATCAAGCCGTTTCTTGAGGCCATTTTCGCCAAAACTAAGTTTTTTGGAAAGTTTAAGGCTAAAAAGAATAAAGGAAAGCATGACCTTTGCTGCTAAAAACAATCTAACCTACCATTTATGGTGGCATCCTCATAATTTTGGGGCAAATATGGAGGAAAATTTCAAGTTTTTAGAGAAAATCCTGCAACATTATAAATTTTTAAATGAAAAGTATAATTTCCAAAGCTACACGATGAGTAGTTTGGCAGCAAAGATGAAAAATGAAGGGTAAAAAAATCGTTATTTTAGCGGGAAAGGGTGATTCCTCAAAAATCGTTTTCAATGCATTGGATAGTCAATTCGGCATTGAAAAAATCATTGTGGAAGACAAAGAAAATACCAAAAAATTTATCAAAAGAAGGATAAAAAGATTGGGTATTTTTACTGTTGTGGGACAGATTTTATTCCAGTTGATTATCGGTAAGTTTTTAGGCAGCACTTCTAAAAAGAGAAGAGATGAAATCATGAAGGCAAACGGCATGAATGCTGCGGAAATTCCCAATGATAAAACAATAAATGTTTCATCTGTAAATTCAAAAAAAACTATAGAATTATTGAAGGAAATAAATCCTGATTTAGTCATTGTAAATGGGACAAGAATCATATCCGAAAAAGTGCTCTCTGCCGTAGAATGCCCTTTTATCAATACTCATGCGGGCATCACACCCAAATATAGAGGCGTTCATGGAGCCTACTGGGCATTGGTAAACAATGATGCTGAAAACAACGGAGTTACGGTGCATTTCGTGGATAAAGGAATAGACACAGGAAGCGTGATATACCAAGAAAATATCACAATCACAGAGCAGGATGATTTCTCGACATATCCTCTTATCCAGCTGGCTAGCGGCATCAAATTACTCACAAAAGCAATAGAAAACTTTTTCAACGGAACACTATCTTCCCAAAAAGAAAGAAATCTAGAATCTATCCTCTGGTACCACCCTACTATATGGGGATATCTGTATCATAGAATTTTTAAAGGTGTGAAATAATAAAATATATAATATGAATCATAAAATAGCAATTATTGGACTTGGTTATGTAGGACTGCCATTGGCAAGGTTATTTGCCACTAAATTCCCTGTGGTAGGCTTTGACATTAACCAAAAAAGAATCACAGAACTAAATGCTGGGCACGATGAAACCTTGGAGGTATCTGATGACCTTCTAAAATCAGCGTTGGTTAAAGAAAATCCTTTCAATGCTGATGCCAATGGGCTTTTCTGCTCTGCTGACCTAAAAGATATAGAAGATGCCAATGTATACATCATCACTGTGCCTACGCCTGTGGATAGAAACAATCGCCCAGACCTTACTCCGCTTGTAAAAGCGAGTGAAACGGTAGGGAAAGTAATTAAAAAAGGTGACATCGTCATCTACGAATCTACGGTTTACCCTGGCGCTACTGAGGAAGATTGTATCCCTGTGGTAGAGAGAGTTTCTGGGCTTAAATTCAATGTGGATTTCTTCGCTGGTTATTCTCCTGAAAGAATCAACCCAGGCGACAAAGAACACACCGTGGAGAAAATCCTAAAAGTAACCTCTGGTTCTACTTCAGAAATCGGTAAAGTGGTGAATGACTTGTATTCTTCTGTAATCACAGCAGGTACGCACCTTGCTCCAACGATCAAAGTTGCCGAAGCTGCCAAAGTAATTGAGAACTCACAAAGAGATATCAACATTGCTTTCGTAAATGAATTGGCTAAAATATTTAACCTAATGGATATCAACACTCACGATGTGCTGAAAGCCGCTGGAACGAAATGGAATTTCCTTCCTTTCAAACCAGGTCTTGTAGGCGGGCACTGCATCGGTGTAGATCCATATTATTTGGCTCAAAAAGCTCAGGAATATGGCTACCATCCAGAAATCATCTTGGCAGGAAGAAGAATGAATGATTCTATGGGAAAATATGTTGCTGAGCAAGTGGTAAAAGCAATGATTAAGAAAAATATCCAAATCAACGGAGCTAAATTACTCATGCTGGGAGTAACTTTCAAAGAAAACTGCCCTGATGTCAGAAATACTAAAATCATCGATGTAATCACTGCTTTGGAGGATTTCGGTGTTAAAGTGACTACTTACGACCCTTGGGCTAATCCTAGCGAAGTAAAACACGAATACGGAATAGAAAGCCTAGAAACACTTCCTTCGGATAAATATGAAGCAGTAGTTCTTGGTGTTGCTCACAAAGAATTCTTGGATTTAGACCTATCTAAACTTCTATCCCAAAACGGCGTTGTTTACGATGTCAAAGGAATCCTTCCTCATTCTAAGGATATAGAATTTTTATAATAAACAAAAAACTCTCGCAAATACGAGAGTTTTTTATTTCCTATAATTCACCTTTTCCCTGTCGGACAATTTCTGGTATTCCCTGCGTCACATCTACTATCGTAGAAGGCACCAGCTCTCCCCAGCCGCTATCTATCACGATATCCACGCTTTTATCGTATTTTTCGGCTATAAGCTCTGGGTCGGTAGAATATTCTATCACCTCATCATCATCTTTTATAGAGGTGGATGCTATCGGATTGCCGAGACTTTCTACAATCATCTGTGGCACAGAATGATTCGGAACTCGTATTCCTATGGTTTTATGCCCTTTATAAGCCAAAGGCAAATTTTTATTGGCTTCTAAAATAAAGGTAAATGCCCCAGGGAGTTTGCTTTTCAAAAGTCGGAATGTGGATGTTTCTATCGGTTTTGTAAATTCTGACAAGTGGCTCAGGTCATTACATATAATGGTAAAATGGGATTTTTCTAATTTTATTCCTTTCAGCTGGGCTAGTTTTTCCATTGCTTTCAGGTTATTGATATCACATCCCAGAGCATACACCGTGTCCGATGGATAGACTATCAGCCCGCCTTTTTTCAGGGTTTCCACAACTTCATTTATCTGTCTTTCCTGTGGATTTTCTGGATGAATTCGTATAATTTTTGCCATTTGTTTTTAATTTTTTTGCAAATTTAAACTTTCTTAAATGAAAAACCACATAAATAAAATCTATGTGGTTTCTCTGTTTTTAAATTAAACTTTATTGTTTTTCGTATTTTCAGTTATGGAACTTGAACTCAAATCCTATTTTACTCTTTAGATTAAATTAAAGCCTTAAAGTTAAATTTAATTAAATTTTTATGTTGTTTTTTTCTCTATTTTTTTGAGATAAATAGGGATAAGCTGGTCTAGTGCAGTCATTATTTTAGGGAAATTATTGGTTTTGATGTATCCTGCTACTTCTGGTTTTTGTGTCAGAGAAAACTGAATAAACTCTGCTACTTTCATCTCTGGAATTCCCTTGCTGACGAAATATTCCGAATCCACTCTTTCGCTTATCCATGTGGCGTTATTTTGGAATTGTTCATATTTTTCCAGTCGCTGTTTTTGCTCTTTTTTCTTCTTCCCAGCGAACAATGATGCCATATTAAAACTAATTCCCGCAGAACCAGAAATGCTCCTTACTTGTTTTTCAATGGTTTCTGTTCCTAGCGATTTTTGAATTTTAGCATTGACATCTTCCTTGTCCAGAGTTTTGGAATCTTTGGCAAGATTTCCTGTAAGTTTCAGCCTGCTGATAACCACTTCTTCTATTGTCACTGTGGATTTTTGCAGTCTAAAATATTTTTCTTCTTGAAAATCAGCAGATTTCACAATATAAGACACTCGGTCATAGCCTTTCTTTACAAAACGAATTTCATCCTGCAACTTCGCCGAAATGGTGAATTTTCCATTTTCATCTGTATTTACTTTTTCATTGGTTTTTAGATTGATAACCAATACATTACCAATAGACAAACCTTCTTCCGTTTCCACTTTTCCTGAAATACTCTGCGAAAATCCCAAAATACTGAAAAAAAGTACCGTTATGTATATTATATTATTCATTTTTCTTATCTATATTATTCATTTCCAATCTTTTATAATAAATCAAGAACATTTCCTCCAAAATCATCATAACCTGAGTCTGATTACCAGTTTTCATGTGTTTTTTAATCTCTGGTTTTTCAATGATAGAAAACTCTAAAAACTCATGAATTCTCTCGCTTGGAATTTTATTTTCTATAAAATATTCTTCTCCTAAAAACTCCTTTACCTGCAAGATATCAGCCTGCATTTCTTCATATTTATAGCGGGTTTTCTTTCTCCGCGCATTCCCTGTCATTAGCTCCTCAAAGGCGTTAATATCAAAAGCAATCGCTATAGGAATGGGCGCTATTTTAAGAACATCTTTCCATTTTGCTGGTTTAGGTTTAAACACTGTTCCTTTCTTCACAGTAGGAACTTCTATATCCTTTTTCAGTTTGTCTATTTTACTTTTTGGAATTATAACTACTTCATTTATAATAGTTTCTGTCTTCTTCATTTTCAGTAAAATATGCTTGTCAAAATCAGAAATTTTTACCAAATGAGATATTCTATCATAACCCTTCTTCACGAAACGGAACTCATCCGAAATATTTGCAGTTATCTTAAACTCCCCATTACTGCTGGTATACACCTGCTCTTTATTTCTCATGTTAATTACCAAAACCTGCTCCAGCACTATTCCTTCTTCTGTGGTTACCTTTCCAGAGAAAATTTGCTGAGCAGAAATCCGAATCGTAAAAAAGAAAATACAAAATAAAATTTTCAGCTTTTTCATTGCCCTAAAACAAATATCGCAGGTATTTTATGTAAATCTATTTCTTCTCTCTGCCATTCCTTTATGGGAAGAGTTTTTATAAATTCTTTCTCTGGATTGTTAATATCCGCCGCTATGCATAGGGCTGTCTGCGGTGACAAAAACTTACACAAATCCTCCAAAAGCCTTTGGTTTCGGTAAGGCGTTTCCATAAAAATCTGCGAATATCCTGTTTCCTGCACTTGTTTTTCCAGCTGTCGGATTTTATTTTTCCGCTCATCTTTGTCTATCGGAAGATAGCCGTGAAAAGCAAACTGCTGCCCATTAAACCCACTGGAAATCAGCGCTAAAATGATAGAACTCGGGCCATTCACAGGTACTACTTTGATGCCGTTTTTATGCGCCCATTTTACCATAATATTCCCTGGGTCTGCGATGCACGGCAGTCCCGCTTCCGAAAGCAGTCCAAAATCCGTTCCCTTTTTCATCAATTCTTGGGCTTCCTTTAAATCCGATGTTTCTGAATATTTGTCCAAAAGAATTAATTTCAATTCAGATTGTTTCTTTTCAGGAGCGAAAAACTTAATGACTTTTCTCGCCGTTTTTTCATTTTCCACGAAGAAATAATCCAAGTTCATAATATATTCCTTAACAGCAGGAGCAAAATACTCAATCGGCGAATTTTCCGATAAATAGGCAGGAAGTAAAAATAGCATAATATTGTGTATCAATTGATTAAATAAAAAAAGAATTTTTCAACCAATCAAAGTTAAAAAATTCCCTTTGCGAATTATAAAATTTAATATACTTTAACTATTGCTTTCAGGCCAGTAGTGACTGTCTGGATACTCTCTCTTCCCGAAAATAGCAGTCCCCACACGGATAATCGTAGAGCCTTCCTCTATCGCCGTTTCCAAATCCCCGCTCATTCCCATGGACAGCTCCTTCATCTCTACATTTGGAATATTTTCGGCTATGATTTCCTGCTGAATTTTCTTCAACAACTGAAAGCATTTTCTAACTTCTTCTATCTCAGCACTAAACAGACCTATGGTCATTAACCCTTTGATTTTCAACCTATCCAAAGTCGCTACTTTCTTCACAAAATCCACCGCTTCACTTGGGTCAAGACCAAACTTGCTGTCTTCATAAGAAGTATTCACTTGAATCAAAACCTCGATGGTTTTATCCTCATATTCAAGGCGTTGCTGTAGTTTTTCAGCCGCATCCCAGCGGTCTAAACTCTCTATGCACGCCACCTCTGCTTTTAGAATATCTTTAATTTTATTGGTCTGAAGATGCCCTATAAAATGCTTAGTATGAGGAACTTCCTTCAATTCTTCGTATTTATCCCTCAGCTCCTGCACTTTGTTTTCACCTATCAAGGTTTCTCCCGTAGCCAGAGCCAGTTTTATTCTATCCGCAGGAACAGTTTTCGTCGCCAAAAGGAGTTTTACTTCTTCTGGATTTCTTCCAGCTTTTTTACAAGCCTCGGCCATTCTGCCTTTGATTTCTGCTATATTTTGTGCTATTTCGTTCATTTTGGTTATTTTTTCAAAGGTTAATAATCATTTATTCTGCTAATATAAGTTTTTTCTGTGTTTTTAGCAAAAGAAGGATTTTAACGAATTAAAATCCTTCTTTTGTTCATAAAATAACTTTATTATCTACGCAAATATTTTTTCCTTTAAATCTTTGATGTATTTCTTTACTTCTTTATCTATCTTAGAAAAATCTTTGATAGTATTGTAAGCATGCATTACCGTAGTGTGGTCTTTTCCTCCCATTTCATTGCCTATTTTAGCATAGGTAGCATTAGTATATTCTTTAGAAAAATACATTGCTAGCTGTCTTGGCAGGGCAATTTCTCTTTTTCTGGTTTTGGATAGAAGCTGCTCTTTGTGAATTCCAAAATAATCACAAACTACATCTTGTATCAGTGAAATACTTATTGTTTTATCCTTATTGGTTGCGATTTTATTAATGGTTTCTTTCAGTAAATCAAGAGTAAGATCAGACTTATAAATCATAGAATGAGCTATAACTGAGTTAATTACCCCTATAAGCTCTCTCACATTAGATTTAACCTCTGATGCCAAAAAGTCTATTATCTCCTCGCTCAGCTGGATTCCATCTCTATGAAGCTTGTTGCTAATAATTTTCTTTCTTGTAGAAAAATCTGGTGATTTTATCTCCACAGAAAGCCCCCATTTAAAACGAGAAACGATTCTTTCCTCTATATCTTGGATATCCACAGGTGCTTTATCCGAAGTCAGAACAACCTGTTTTCCATTTTGGTGTAAATGGTCAAAAATATGGAAAAATGTATCCTGTGTCGCTTTCTTACCTGAAAGGAACTGAATATCATCTATAATGAGGACATCCACCATTTGATAAAAATTAGCAAATTCTGCTCTTTTCTCAGGATTTTTGGTATTCGCTACATTGATAAACTGCTGAATAAACTTTTCTGAAGGGACATAAACCACTATTTTATCTGGAAATTTGTTTTTAACTTCCAAACCTATCCCATGAGCGATGTGAGTTTTTCCAACTCCTACTCCTCCATGAATAAAAAGCGGGTTAAAAGAGGTCTGCCCTGGTCTGTCTGCAATAGCCTTGGCAGCTGTGAATGCAAATTTATTACTCTCTCCTTCTATGAAATTTTCAAAAGACAATGTAGGATTCAGATTTGATTCTACATTTACTTTTTTAATCCCAGGTATTGCGAAATGATTATTCCCTTTTCCGATGAAAGAAGGGGGCATTACTTCCTGTTTTTTAGGAGTTTGCAGATTTGTAGCCTTATAGGTTACTTCCTTTTTTTCTTTTTCCTGTCCTTTTTCTGCTACAGCATACCAAAGTTTTATTCCCTTACCAAAATACTTTTTTAGGGCTACAGAAAGTAGAGAAATATAATGTTCTTCTATATATTCTTTGTAGAAGTTGCTAGGAACTCCCAAAGTGAGATTACCATCCACAAAAGACAATGGACGAACCTTATCAAACAATAAAGCAAAAGAATCCTCTAATTTTTTAAGGTCTGACCCTTCCTCTGAAGAGGCAAGATTATCCCGCATAAAAAAGAGACAATTCTCCCACATTGTTTCTAAATTCTTGTCCATTTTATATCTTTGAATTATGGTTAAAATTAATTTGATTTTTTTAGAAAATTTCTCAACGAAATTGTGTGTCGCAAATATGGAAAATTTAATTTTTAAAAAAAATTTTTGCTCTATTGGTTTTTTAAAAATATATTTGTATGAAGTTTAAAATTTTAACGAATGATTAACATAACACACTCATTACGAGTTCGTTACGGAGAAACCGACCCTATGAAATATGTCTATTACGGTAACTATGCTGAGTATCTGGAAGTTGCCCGAGTTGAACTTTTTCGTGCTATCGGAATTTCATACAATGAGATAGAAAAAAGAGGAATTTGGCTTCCCGTTTCGGAGTATAAAATAAAATATATCCGCCCTGCAAAATACGATGACCTGCTCTACATCCACACCAAAATCACAAAAAAACCTACCGCAAAAATAGAATTTCAATACGAGATTTTCAATTCTGAGGGAGAAAAACTCACCGAAGCCTCTACCATTCTATTTTTCCTCGATGCGCAGACACAAAAAATCATCCGATGCCCTGATTTTCTAATGGGCTTAATAGACAAACATTGGGAAGAGGTTTAATCTATTCTAAATATTTTATTGATAAAAAACACTGATAAACAGCCTATTGCATAACAAAAAATATCTTCCCACGAGAAATAATTTCCTATTATAATATAGGCTGGGCTTCCTTTTGGAAAGCCTAATTTTTCGGCAACTTTGAAATACTGCAACATTTCCACAAAAACCGCGAAAACAAAGACAAAAAATAGTAATTTGCTTTTATTTCTACATTCGAAAAACGAGTTTATAAGCGTATAAACCAAAACCACCACCAAAATATCTCCCACAAAAGCCCTTACGAAATACCAATCTTTCAGAATGGTAGCGATGACCACTTCCACACTGAAAATCAGCAGGGAAAGAAGAAAATATTTTAAACTAAATCTAAATTTCATATCTCGTGCAAAATTAGGGTTCTTTTTGGTTTTATTCTTCTTTTTCTTGAATTTCATTTTTTCAAAAACATGATAAATATCATATTCTTATTTTTATTTAGTATAAATAAGATTTATTTATCTTTGCAGAAATTTTAAATAAGTTTAGTTATGAAAAAAGTATTTTTAAGTTTGGTATTTGGAGCTTTGACATTGGCTTCTTGTAGTAGAGATGATAACAATGAAGTTACTCCAAATGTAACTGACAATTCAAAAGAAGCGACAGTAGATGCCAGCGCCTCTGGAACATGGAAATATTTCTCTTTTGAAAAAGGGACAGAAGTAACGGTGACTGACCCTAAGAATGATCTTACTTGGGACATCGCTTTCCAAAGATATTATATTAAGACTAATAGTGGAGTTTCTGGAAATGGAAATGGAGGAGTATTCAAAACTGATAGTAAAGAGCTTAGCGCACTAAAACAAGCTCCTACTACTGGTTATACAGCTGATGATAAAAAGGAAACTGTACAACTTGGCTATCCACCAGTAGATACTGAGTTATCTTACAACAGCATTATCTCTGGAGGAATGAAGAGTGTAAATGGGTATGTAGCTTATGATCCTGCATTAGCTGCACAAGGTAAGTCTCCATACACAGTTAACAAATGGGTATATGTAGTAAAAACAGCTAAAGGAGAATATGTAAAACTCCAAGTTGTTGATTATCTTGATGCAAAAAATAAAGGAGGACATCCTAAATTCAAGTATGTGCTTAGTTCAGATGGGAAGTTCTAATCATGCTTTATAGTGTTTTCCAATACTCTAAATAAAATTATGAATAGGATTGCCATATAGTTTTGTGGCAATCTTATTTTTATTAAAACAAAAAAATAATATGTTAAGAAAATTTTTTTTCCTTACACTTATTACCAGCATTCCTCTGTATGGGCAGCAGGAGAAAAAAAAGGTTGACAAAAAAGAAACAGAAATCAAAGAAGTAATTGTCACCGCTACCAAAACAAAGAAAAACCTAAAAAATGTCCCTATCACTGTACAAGTGATCACCTCTGAAGATATTAAAAAATCTCAGTCCACCGATTTCAAAACATTCTTGGAAAACGAATTTTCAGGCATCAATTTCACATACAATGGCGGAAGTCCTAATATCAACATGATGGGATTCGGCGGGAAATATGTTCTTTTCCTGATGAATGGCGAAAGAATGGCAGGCGAAACCTTTGATAACATAGACTACGACAGGATAGATATAGACAACATCGAACGGATAGAAATCATAAAAGGCGCTTCGTCTTCGTTCTATGGTTCCAATGCAATCGGTGGAGTGATCAACATCATCACCAAAGATTCTAAAAGTCCACTGGATATCAATGCTGGCTACCTCTACGACAGCAGCAGAGACCACAAATTAAATCTCTCCGTAGGAACGAAACAAAAATGGGGAAGCCTCAGCCTTGCTTCTTTCTACAAAATGAGGACTCCATACATCATCAAGGATAGAGTCCCAACTTTAGAAAAGCAAACAGACCCTTTTGGAAATGAAATAATTACAGAAAAATACAACGAACTCAATGTCGCTGGATTTATCAACTATGGCTTTAATCCTAAATTGACATTCAATCTAAGCCCTAAAATCGACATCGCCCTCACACCAGGATTTTATTTCAGTGAGAGAAATGGTGGTGACCCTTCAAGCCAAAAGGTAAGAGACCATTATTACAATTATAACATTGGGCTAAAAACCAACTTTAAATTCAATGAAAATCAAAATCTAAGCATCTCTGGGGCATTTGACAGGTATGACAAATTTAAATATTACAAACTGCTCAAAGAAGACGAAAAAGTCTACGAAAATGAAATATGGAGAACCAGCTCCCAATACAATCAGAATTTGTTTAAAAAACATACCCTTGTAGCTGGCGGCGAGGTGCTTTCGGAAAAACTACTGAATTTTATGTTCAAAAACGAAAACACAGGAGGCAGGGAAAACGCCCAGACTTACTCCGCATTCACACAGCAGGACTGGGTGATAAATCCCGCTGTGACGCTCGTTACAGGCGCCAGAATGGACTATCACTCTATTTTTAAACAATATTTCACTTTCCGCCTGTCGGGAATGTATAGATTTGATGAAACGATGACCATCCGCGCTGGATATTCAGGCGGGTTCCGTTCGCCCACGCTTAAAGAACTCTATACCAACTGGTTCCACCCTTGGGGAGGAGGATTCCAGCTTATGGGGAACAAAAATTTAAGACCTGAAACAAGCGATAATTTCAATATTTCCATTGATTTTAACTTTAAAAAACTGAACCTGACTTTCATCACTCAATATTCAAAAATAAAGGATAAAATCAACCTGAGAGGGAACATCGGAGACACCCTTCGCCATGTCAATTTCCATGGAAACACAGATGTGCTAAGTTCCGAAGCATCAGCGATATACAAACTGAACAAGAATTTCCATTTCAAAGGTTCTTATTCCTACTACGACATCGGAAAAAAGAGATCCGAAAACCGCCCCCACACGCTGACTTTCAAGGCGGAATACATCCCTTCGACTAAATATTACATCCCGAGCATCATCATCAGCGGAAAATACCTCAGCCAAAGTAAAATATATGATGACGACAGCAGTTCTTTCGTCAGCTATGCGCCCTACTCTATCTGGCGGCTGCAGCTGGCTTCAAAGTTTCCGCTAGGCTTTACTCTGACTGGTGGAATTAATAATATTTTTGGCTATACTGCAGACAAAGTAGGCTTCTACTCCTCTGTGGATATCGGAAGGACATTTTATCTGGGCTTAAAATGGAATTTCAATAAAAAAGTTCAAGATACGGACTATAACTAAATCATTTTCAACACCATAAAGATTCCAAAAATGGAAAATAAATTTTCGACCAATCGATTACAAGATATTCCAGAAACCATGCTCATCACTCTTTGGGCAAAGGCTGAAGAAACACGGAAAAAACCTTCCAATGCTCTGCTTTATGATGAAAAAGCTTTAGAAATCATCAATAAAATTGATTACGATTTTTCTAAATTTAAAAATGCTAAATTTTCTCAGGCAGGAGTCTGCATCAGAGCAAATTTAATCGATAACGAAGCCCAAAAATTCATTCAAAAACATCCTGATGCAGTAGTGGTACAGATAGGCACAGGGTTAGATGCTCGTTATCAGCGTATTGGCTCGCCTAAAATCACCCATTGGTATGACCTTGATTTACCAGAAGTAATTGAACTTCGTCGGCATTTATTCACTGAAAATGAGACAAATACATTTATTTCGCTATCTTTATTTGATTACAAATGGATAGAAATAGTAAAAGCTCACAGAAAGCCTGTTTTACTCATAATAGAAGGTGTTTTGATGTATTTTGACCCAAAAGATGTTCAGAACTTTTTTGATTCTTTGTGTGCTTATTTTGAAGAAGTTACTGTTGTGTTTGATATGTTGGCTTTTTCCTTGGTTGGAAATTCGAAAAAGCATGATTCATTAGGAACAATGAAAGGAAAAACACGCCCAGAATTCAAATGGTCTCTTCTAAATTCCAAAAAAATGGAAGCTTGGAATCCCAAAATACACATTGAAAATGAATACTTTATGAGTGATTATGACAAGGGCAGATACCCTTTCCTTTTTAGAATCCTTTATAAGTTTTCATATTTTTACAAAAGATTTAATCAAAGAGTTATAACCTTGAAAATCAATGATAAAAGTTAAACAATTATGAA
Source organism: uncultured Flavobacteriaceae bacterium (assembly GCA_963520375.1). GTDB lineage: Bacteria > Bacteroidota > Bacteroidia > Flavobacteriales > Weeksellaceae > JABCPE02. Next base: position 37,868 of record CAUQQF010000011.1, read on the forward strand.
AAATAAAAAAAGAATTTTATCCATTATATTAGGACTTCTTGCCGTTTCTTTGGGATATTTCGCATGGAGCAAATGGGCTTCTGCTACCCGCATAGCATTGGTAAATTTCCCAAATTACCAAGTGTCCAATATGGCGCTGTCCAATGAAGACAGCTTCATCAAATTCGAAGATGTGCCGTTAGACCAGCTCGATAAATTGAAAAATTATGATTTCGTTCTTGCTTGGGGAATGGGTATTAAAATAGATGAAAATCAGCGAAATACCATTATAAAAACCGCTGAAAAAGTCCCTACGCATTTCGTGTCCGTGACCTCGCCTGAAAATGACATTAGCAGTCTGAGCGAATCTCAATCAGAAAAAGTGGACAGCTATCTTTCCAGCGGAAATAAGAAAAATTTCCAAAGCTTTGCCAGATATGTCCGAAAATACATCGATGGCAAAAAATTCTTTGCCGAAGAACCCGAAAAAGTTGCGGAGAAAAAAGAAAATGTTTTCTTTCATATTGATGAAGAAGTCGCATTTTCTGATATAAAAGCCTATGAAGATTACCTCAAAAAAAATAATCTTTACCAAGAAGGAAAACCAAAAATAGCCATCGTTTCTGGTATCCACGACCCTTTTTCTGGGAACAAAGCACACATAGACAGCATCATCATTTCCCTTCAGAAATCAGGGCTAAATGTCTATCCTTTCGCTTCTTTCGGTAAGAGAGTAGAATTTTTGGAGCAAATCAATCCTGATGCTGTGATTTATTTCCCACACGGAAGATTGCAGATGACCAATCCTGAACAGACCGTAGATTGGCTAAAAGAAAAAAACATCCCGATTTTCACGCCTATTTCCGTGATTCAGCTGGAAGAAGACTGGCTAAAAGACCCTATGGGAATGTTTGGTGGATTTATGGGACAGACCATCGTAATGCCAGAGCTGGACGGCGCGGTGTATCCTTATGTCCTTATCGCTCAGGAGAAAAGAAATGATGGAATGGTCGTTTTCAAAACAATTCCTGACCGATTGAAAAAATTCACTCAGATTGTTAATAATTTTATCAACTTAAAAAAGAAAAACAATCAGGACAAGAAAGTTGCCATTTATTACTTCAAAGGACAAGGGCAAAACTCTCTCGTTGCGCAGGGATTAGAAACTAATTCTTCGCTGTACAATTTCCTGAAAAGAATGAAATCCGAAGGATACAATGTAGATGGTCTTCCTGAAAACGAGGCTGATTTTCAGAAACTCATCAACGCGCAGGGAAATGTCTATAACCGCAATGCAATGGGCAGTTTTGACAATTTTATCCAAAATGGAAAACCCGCTCTCATAAACGATACAGAATACACAGACTGGCTCAAAAATTCCGTGCAAACCCAAATGTATGAAGAAGTAATGAAGCATAATGGAACCGCTTCAGAAGGTTTCATGGGAACTAAAAAAGATGGGAAAGGCTATTTAGCAATTTCTAGAATAGTTTTCGGAAATGTGGCTATTCTTCCTCAGCCGCCTGCTGCACTGAGTACAGATGATGAATTTAAAGTAAATCACGGTGTGAAAGAAATCCCTCCACATGCCTACATTGGGGCTTATCTTTGGGCTCAAAAAGGCTTCAAGGCGGATGCTATGATTCATTTCGGGACACATGGAAGTTTAGAATTTACACCCAATAAACAAGTGGCTCTTTCTAGCGATGACTGGGGCGATATTCTGGTGGGCGCTGTTCCTCATTTCTACTACTACACGATAGGAAACATCGGGGAAAGTATCATCGCAAAACGCCGTACTTATGCTACTTTAATCTCGTATCTGACGCCTGCATTTACGGAAAGTGAGGCTCGTACTATATTCAATGAACTTTTGGATAAAATCAATTATTACTACAAAACCCAAGACGAAGCCCACAAGAAAGATATTTCTCTACAAATAAAGAAAATAGCCGTTAAAATGGGCTTACACAGGGATTTGCGATTGGACAGTATCACTTCCAAACCTTATTCTGAGGAGGAAATAGACAAACTGGAAAACTTCGCGGAGGAAATCGCTACGGAAAAAATCAATGGAGAATTTTACACCATGGGTGTTCCTTACAGCTCGGATAAAATCAGCTCCACCGTTCTGGCGATGAGCACCGATCCGCTGGCGTACAGCTTGGCCGCTTTGGATAAAATTTCAGGAAAAGTGACCGACCAGCAGCTGAAAAGAAAGGTTTTCTTTACCGAAAATTACCTTAATCCTGCTAAAAATATCGTTTTACAAATTCTTAATGGAAAAGCTGTAAGTCCTGATTTTATCGCAGCAACGGCAAAAATTCAGGTATCAGAAATCGAAAAAGCCAGAGAAATCCTCACGCCGCAACGAGAAATGCCTTACTTCGTGAAAAAAGCAATGGAGAAAAAAATGAAGTCCAAAAATGGCGAACTTACCGAAGTAGAGAAACAACTAAAAGCAGGTAAAATCCCTGATGGAATGCCCGAGTTCGTTGCTAAAAAGCTGATGGAAAAAGTAAAACGAGGAGAAAGACTTGGCGAAAAACCAAGCTTCGGCGGAGGAAAACTAAAAGTTTCCACGCCTAAGGCTGGACAAAAGCCTGAAACCAACCAAATCCCAAAAGAGCAGAAAGAAAGAGCGATGGCGATTTTGGATATAGAGCAGACTATCAATAATGTTGTTTTCTACAAAGAAAGCCTACTAAAAAGCCCAGAAATGGAGCTAAAATCTTTCTTCAATGCTCTAAATGGCGGTTATGTCGCACCTTCCTCTGGCGGCGATGCTGTTGCCAACCCAAGAGCCGTGCCTACGGGAAGAAATCTCTATGCCGTAAATGCAGAAATGACGCCTTCTGAAATGGCTTGGGAAAGAGGCGTGAAACTTGCCCAAAATACGATAGAAGAATACAGAAAAAACCACAAAGGCGAATATCCTAAAAAGATAGCCTACACTTTCTGGAGCAGTGAGTTTATAGAGACCGAAGGTGTTTCTATCGCTCAAGCCCTTTATATGCTGGGGGTAGAACCTGTGAGAGATTCTTTCGGAAGAGTGGTAGATGTCAGACTAATTCCATCAAAAGAGTTGGGAAGACCGAGAATAGACATTGTCATTCAGACTTCTGGGCAGTTCAGAGATTTGGCGGCATCGCGTTTATTCCTTTTAACAAAAGCTGTAGAACTGGCAGCCAATGCAAAAGATGAAAACTTCGAAAACCAAGTAAGCGCTGGAAATATCGCCATAGAAAAAGAACTGGTGAATGCTGGGGTAAGCCCTAAACAAGCCCGTGAAATGTCCAACTATCGTATTTTCGGAGGACAGCAGGGAAGATATGACACAGGGACTAAAGAAATGATGCTTGCAGGAGACAAATGGGATTCTCAAAAAGACATCGCTGAAACCTACATGCACAACATGGGAGCACTCTACGGAAACGAAAAAGAATGGGGGAAATACGAAAAAGGAATGCTAAAAGCAGCCTTGAAAAATACGGATATCCTCATCCATGCCAGACAAAATAACACTTGGGGCGCTCTGAGCCTTGACCATGTATTCGAATTCATGGGAGGAATGAACACTGCCATAAAAGAAGTTACAGGAAAAGACCCAGATGCCTATTTTGCAGATTACAGAAACCGCAAAAACATGCGTATGCAGGAGCTGAAAGAAGCCGTAGGAGTAGAAGCCAGAGCCACTATTTTCAACCCTAAATACATCAAAGAAAAAATGAAAGGGAAAGCTTCCAGTGCAGGGCAGATTGCAGAAATTACTACCAATATGTTCGGCTGGGAAGCCACACGCCCAGAGCTGATAGATGATGAAATGTGGAACGAACTCTACGAAACCTATGTAGAGGACAAACACAAACTGGGCGTCAGAGAATTCATTCACAAAGAAAATGGAGCTTCCCTACAAACCATCACAGCCGTAATGCTGGAAGCCACACGAAAAGGAATGTGGAAAGCCTCCGCGGAGCAGATTTCCAACCTTGCTTCTATGCACAATGGACTAGTGAAAGAATTCGGGGCTGAGTCCTCCTCTTTCTCCGCAAATAACGAGAAACTGCAAAACTACATCGCCGGGAAACTTCCTGAAAATGAAGCCAAAGAATACAAATCTGAGCTTCAAAAAATGAAAACAGGAAGCACTGAGGAAATCAATACCAAAGAAGGAAAAGTCCTGAAAAAAGAAGAAGTAAACCCAGAACAGGCGAAAGAAAAAATGCCACTGAACGGATTGCTCATAGGTGGAGGAATTTTAGCTGCATTCATCGGGCTGCTGATTTATTTCAAGAAAAAAAGAAAAAATGAGTAATTCCTAAAAAAAAACTGTTTGGAGTGCGAACCGTATTCCAAACAGTTTTATTTTTAATTTTAAACTTAATAAATTGATAATTTTCGTTCATATTTAAAATTTCAGTTCTATCTTTGTAGGTACATTAAATACTAAAAACAGCTTTATGAAACTAAAAGTTTTTTTCCTTTCACTACTGGCATCTTGTAGTGTTTTTGCACAAAAATCAGACATCTGGACTTACTTTTATGATGATGAAGAATATCTTTTCGGCTTTAAAAACAGCAAAGGAGAAGTGATGATAGAACCAAAATTTAAGGGATTAACTTCGGCTAATAAGTTTGATAAAATTGCTGCTTTTATGGAAGAAACCAATGGAGAATTTAGCAGCTACTACATGCTGAAAAACGGAAAAAAATTCGGGAAAGACAGCCTTTATGTCTTTGATATGGCATTTGACTGCGAAAATGAAGGTTTCATCAAATTCCGAGACCCAAAAACGGGAAATGTCGGCATGTTTAACGCAGCAGGAAAAGCGGCTATCCCAGCTCTATACAATGATATGACGCCTTTTGAAAACGGACTTTCTGTTGCTTTAAAAGGAGCGAAACTAATGAAAGATAGCGATGATGATGAACATCCCTACTGGGCGGGTGGAGAAAACCTTCTTATCAACACTAAAAACGAGGTTTTGGTTAAAAATTTCCAAGATGACCAGCTTACTCTGGACTTCCATTCACTCCACATCCAGAGCCAACCCGAAAAATCTACCGAAAGAGTTAGTTTTCTGGGAACAAATGGAAAATATTATTCCTTCATTGACAATGAAAAACTATTTGAAAACTTCCTAAACCAAAAGTTTTTCAAAAATCTAAACAAGAAAAGCCTTCTAAAAAACTCATATGAAAAAATCGTCTATTGGGACGAAGAAAAAGGCTGGACAGCACAACCTACAAAAGATTTTTTAGAAAAAAATCATGCTATTTTATTAGAAAGATTGGAAGGCTACAAGAACAAGAAAAATGTGCAAATCATGGTAGAAAACTATACTCCGCTTACCGATGATATAGAGCAAAAAATCCAGCACCATTATAATAACTGCGGCAGAAGAAACATGTCTAAATATCCTTTTTTCAGCCTTGTTATCACAAATCATGATGAAAATGGAAAATTCCGCCACCAAGACCTTTTTAGTTTTTTAAGAACCGAAAAAGGCATCAAATTTATCAGTTGCTCGATAAGAAACCACACTTTGAAGTAGAGAAAAAATGCAGTTAGTTTTAAATATTTTATTGGTCTTTATCCTCATCAACGCCGTGCTGAAATTCAGTTTTTGGAAACTTTGGCAAGTCGCGGCAGCTGGGGTTTTGTTGGTCGTGTTTCTCTTTTGGGCTTATCCGTATGCGATGGAACAGTCGCAGGTAACGATACAAAACGCCCTCGAAACGCCCTCTATCCTAAGCAATATCGCGGTGCTGGTAACCATAGAAGTTGCCCTCTGTCTTGCCTTTTGTTTCTCCGAACTGAAAGGACTTTTTTTTGCAGAGAAAAACAGATGGAACACCTTCCTAAAAGCCTGCCCTGCCCTGCTGATGTTTCCTGTTTTGTTTTATCTCCTTACACAGAGCTTTTTTTACTTTTCAGGAATGGATTTTTTCACCATTACCATGCTATTTTCGGTAGGTTCGGCGCTTTTCATCATTGGTGGAGCGTGGTGCATCCAAGCGTTTTTCCCTGAAAGAGATTTCCGTATCGAGGTGCATCTACTTACCAGCTTGTTCATCGGTATTTTGGGATTGATAATCACTTCCAGCAGCAATCTTATCTATGTTCCCAAAAACGAACCTATTTCTTTCAAGTTCTTAGGAATTGCTTTTTCCATTTTTATTGGAATTTTCATCTTAGGAATAATGATAAATAGATGGTATTGGAAATTAAAGAGATAAAATTAAAATCAACAGTCTACAAAAAACCAAAATCATAATAGAAACACATTAAATCAATATTAAAATTTTAAAAAACAAGATGATAAATTAAAAACAATATCTATAAAAATCAAAAAGACAGATAATAAATTCAAAAAACTATATAGAAAAACTTTATTTCTATATATAAAAATCAAAAAACAAGATGAAAATATTAAAAAACAAGATATAAAATTTAAATTATCATATAATAAAGTAAGATAACTTTTCAGATTTTATTTAAAATTTAAAGTAAAATAATATAATTTATCTAATCAATAAAGTAAAATTTAATCATAATCAAATAAAAAACAGAAACAATCAGTTATAAAAATGGAAACAATATCAAAGGTTTTATTCTGGGTAGCAAATAGTCTTCTTATTCCAGATGTTATTATTCTTATAATACTTTTCGTTCGCGCTATTCTTCTTACAGGGAGTTTTTACAATCAATTTGTAACCAAATTCAAGAACGACAAAGCTCTGGACAATGCAATAAAAAACCTATCAGCCGAAAATATAGACGAGCTGATAAACCTTCTCCCAAAGAAAGACAACTCGCTCTACATCCGCTATCTCCGCGACCTGCTATCACATTCGCCAAATGATGCTTATTCAGATTTTATGATTTCTAATTTTGAAAACGAAGCCGAAAAAGATATCGCAACTTCTAAACTACTCGCAAAAGTAGGGCCTGTATTAGGACTTATCGGGACTCTTATCGCGATGAGCCCTGCCCTCACGGGTCTTTCTTCGGGCGACATCTCTGGAATGGCTTACAACATGCAGGTGGTTTTCGCTACTACGGTAGTGGGCTTGGTTATCAGTTTAATCGGGATGATTACCTTGCAATTCAAACAAAGATGGTACGCCAAAGACACCAACAATCTAGACTATGTAGCACAAATTCTAACCCAAAACAAAGGCAAGATATGAGAAACAAACGCCGAAGAGTTCCTATTTTCAAGCGAGAAGAAGACACTGACCCACTGAGTGTGGTGGTCAATCTGTTTGATGTAGCAATGGTTTTTGCTGTTGCTCTGATGGTTGCTATGGTAATGAACATGAACATGACCGAAGTTTTCAGCAAAGAAGACTTTACCGTCGTGAAAAACCCTGGGAAAGACAACATGGAAATCATCTCCAAAAAAGGAAACAAGATAGAAAAATACACGCCTTCCGCTGACCAAAACAACTCCCAAAACAAAACCAAAGGAAAAAAAGTAGGAACAGCCTATCAGCTGGAAGACGGGCAAATCATCTATATAGAAGACTAATTTTGCTCATTTGAGAATAAAACGCTAAATTCGTACCTTTTTTAAAATCAAGAAAGATGAAATTTTTTATTGACACAGCAAATTTAGAACAAATCAGAGAAGCCCAAAATCTTGGTATTTTGGATGGAGTTACGACCAATCCTTCCCTTATGGCTAAAGAAGGAATCAAAGGAAAAGAAGCTATCCTACAGCATTATAGAGATATCTGCGAAATTTCAGACGGAGATGTAAGCGCCGAGGTGCTCTCTACTGATTACAAAGGTATGATAAAAGAAGGGAAAGAGCTGGCAGCCCTACACGAACGAATAGTAGTAAAAATCCCAATGACCAAAGACGGAATAAAAGCGATAAAATATTTCGCTGATAATGGGATAAAGACCAACTGTACTTTGGTGTTTTCTGCTGGACAGGCTCTTTTGGCAGCGAAAGCAGGTGCTACCTATGTTTCGCCTTTTTTAGGAAGATTAGATGATATTTCTACAGACAGCATCCAGCTGATAGAAGACATCCGAATAATCTATGACAACTATCTATTTGAAACTAAGATACTTGCAGCCTCTATCCGAAATCCTATGCATATCATAAATTGTGCTAAAATAGGTGCAGATGTGGTAACTTCTCCTCTTACTTCTATTCTGAATCTTTTGAATCATCCTTTGACTGATAATGGATTGAAACAGTTCATCGCTGATTCTAACAAACTACAATAAATTAAAAAGTATGAGTTTTCACTCATACTTTTTTATTATCATTATTTCAAATACATTTTCATTTTTGTGATTTCCTCAGGCGTGGCTTTTATCTTCTTAAAAATCTCCTTTTCTGATGGGAAACTTACTCTATAGAAAATAATTTTTTCGCCGTATTTTCGGAAATATGGATGCGTTTTCAGGAAATCCTCTGGCGCATCTGTGATAGCGTATTTCTGGATTTTAGAAACATCCATTGGGCTGGTGGAAATTAAATCTCTTGCCAAGTCTTTATCCACATTATAAGTTTCCAAAATCTGCTGTTTATCGGCAAATCCTCCTAATTTCTTTCGGTAGCCTAAATAGCTTGCTGCCGCCTTTTCATTAAACCCAAATTCTACCAACTGCTTGAAAGTAATGCTGTTCAGGTCTATTTTAGAGAAATCCGTTTTGGCTGGTGTCACAGCTTTGGAAGGTTCTTCTTTTTCTCGGATTTGGAGTTTTATCCAAGGTTTCAGCTCTTGGAATTTTTCTGCCGAAATCACAAAGCATTTTTCAATATCTTCCAGACTTTTAAAACTTCCTTTCAGATTTTTATCTCTGTAATTTACGATTACTTGGGCTTGTTTTTCAGAAAAACCTAATCTTTGCCAGCCCTGCACATCCAAAGCATTTGGGTCAAAATAAGTGTATTCTATTTTAGGTTTATTTTCTTTCGGTTTTGGAGCCAAATCAGGAGCAGTTTCGGGCAAAATTAGGTAAGGTGCCAGCCGCTGGTAATTTTCTGGGCTGATGATGAAACATTCCCTAAACTTCTCCTTGCTTCGGAAACTCCCACCGAGATAGTTTTTGTATTTAATAATCGCTTCAGCTTGTTTTTGGGAAAAGCCCATATTCTCCCAATCTTTTGCTGAATAGGAATCAGGATTAAATTTCCCTGATATTTTTAGTTCTTTCTTGGTAAAAGAATTTTCAAAATTATTTTTCTTACCTGTTTTCTCTGGAAGCAGAATATACGCCTGTATTTCCGCAAATTTTTCAGGAGAAATGGCGTAGCATTTTGCCAGCTGCTCCTTTGAGAGAAATTCTCCGCCGACCAGCTCTTTGTAGTTTAAAATGGTTTTGACCTGCCGTTCTGTAAAACCCAGATTTTTCCACTGCTCTGCGGTGAGTTCATTTGGGTTAAATTCTGATAAAACCAGTTCATTTCCTGCGTTTTCATTTACGAATTCTACAACAACAGGCTCATGCTTCTCAGTATTTTTAAACCAATAAAAAACCAACTGAAAAACCAAAATAAGGATTCCTAAAATCCCTAAACCTATAAACTGGTTTCGCCGCATCTGAAGAGGTAATTTTGGAAAATTTCTCATAAAAAAATAAAAGCCTCTAAAAAGAGGCTCTTTGTTTATTATAATGTCGCTGAATGAGCCAGCAAATCTGTCAGTTTGTTAGAATATCCTGTCTCATTGTCATACCAAGATACCAGCTTCACGAAGTTAGGAGAAAGCATAATTCCTGCTCCTTTATCAAAGATAGAAGTTCTCTTATCTCCTATAAAGTCCTGAGATACCACAGGATCTTCTGTATAACCTAAAATTCCTTTTAATTCGTTTTCAGAAGCAGATTTGATAGCTTGAGAAATTTCATCGTAAGAAGTTGCTTTTTCTAATCTTACCGTTAAATCCACTACAGAAACATCAGCAGTAGGCACTCTGAACGCCATACCTGTCAGTTTTCCGTTAAGAGAAGGAATCACTTTTCCTACCGCTTTAGCAGCACCAGTAGAAGAAGGAATGATGTTCAACAATGCTGAACGACCACCTCTCCAGTCTTTTATAGATGGACCATCCACAGTTCTCTGTGTAGCCGTAGTAGCGTGTACAGTAGTCATCAACCCTTCTACAATCCCAAAGTTGTCATGAACCACTTTTGCTAATGGCGCAAGACAGTTGGTAGTACAAGAAGCGTTAGAGAAAATATTTTGGTCAGCTTTTAGTTCTTTGTGGTTTACTCCCATTACGAACATTGGCGTATCATCTTTTGACGGAGCAGAAAGAACTACTTTTTTCGCACCAGCATTTAGGTGGGCAGTAGCAGTTTCTTTTGTTAAGAAAAGCCCTGTAGATTCTACGATGTATTCCGCACCTACTTCATTCCATTTCAAGTTGTTCGGATCTCTTTCAGAAGTTACTCTTATTCTCTTTCCGTTTACGATAAGGTCGTTCCCTTCTACAGAAACCTCTCCTGCGAATTTCCCGTGAACTGAATCATATTTTAGCATATACGCCATGTATTCAGCATTCACAAGGTCGTTAATTCCTACAACTTCAATGTTATCTCTTTCAACCATTGCGTTAAAAACTAAACTCCCAATTCTACCGAATCCGTTGATTCCTACTTTGATTTTTGACATGATGTTATAATTAAATTTAAAGTTTTCTTCTCATTATCTAAGGTCTGAAACTTGACCTGCACAAATTTACAAAATAAAGTCCAATAAAACGAGTTAAATTTAATTTTTCATTTCTCTTTTAAATTAGTAAGAAAAACGAATATCGTTTAGTAAATAAAAATGCAAAATTTTAAAGTTCACTAGATAACATCTTATGATTAAGATTTTTGTCAAATATATTAATGTAACCGTTTATGATACCATCTTTGTATTTCACTCTTATTAATTCTAACCTAACATTTCTACCATCCCAAATAGAACTCTTCAAAATCAAAGAGTTTGAATATTTAGAATTTGTATTCACATAATAACTATCTCCATAAAGACTTTCTAAAAATCCAACCAATTTATTATATTCATCTTCAGTAAAATCTGAATATACAGAGCCAAAATTAATTGTTATATGTGCTAATACATTTTTAAAAAATGTTAAGCTTATTCCGTTTGTTTTTACACCCCAAACTGTTGTTGGAGCATTCTTTAGCTTATAAGTAGTTATATCTGGATTTTTTAAGAAATCACCTTCTTTACTTCTCTCTACTTGAGATAAATATAAATAAAGTCCTGTCCCAAATTTGAAATCTCTAAAGCCATTTTTTTCATCTAAATCTCTAACTGATTGTCCAAAAATAGATGAACTACAAACAAATGCTAAAATTAATATTACATTTCTCATAAATTTATTATTTTTAAAATTTTAAACAATTGAAAATCGTGTATTAAGTTCTTTTTCTCCACCTGTCAATGATATTTCAAGTTCATTTTTTTCAGCACAGGTTATAATATTTTGATATACTTTTTCTATTAACTTTATCAAATTGTATACATATATTTTTGTGAAAGAAGACTCTCTTTTATCATCAAAATGACCATTCCATTTTTCTACTGGAATGCTAACTATATCATCTATATCTTCTTCAAAAGATAATATAAACTTATGTGTAAATTTATTATCCTCATCATTTTTTATAGCTAACCCAAAATTATGCGCAAAAGCATTTCTCAAACTCCTTATTACTGTTATTTCTTCTATAGTTAAATCTGAAAAATAACATAATGATTTATATATTCCATTTTTTTGCTTTTCCCCTCTCCTTCCTTTGGGTTTAAATATAGTTCCCATTATTTCTAAAAATATCAAATAGTTTATCAATCCTGTAAACATATGTGAATGATAGAGTCCTTTTTCTATATTGTATATATTATTATATTCATATTTTCCTGTTTCCAAATTACTTCCTACAAGATTTCTAGCACTTCGCAAACACAACATAAAAGTATATTTCCGCTCCCCCTCTGTCTCCATTTTTAAAATATTTTGTATAAATTTATATTGATTCATGCTATTTTTTTACAAAAATAATTTGCTTATAAATAAAATCAACTATTTTTGCAGTTATAAAATATAATAAAAATGTTATAAATTATGATAGGAAATAAAATTAAAAACATCAGGGAGCTAAAGAACTTTACACAAGAATATATGGCAGAAAAATTAGAAATTTCACAAGCCGCGTATTCTAAAATAGAAAAAGGAAATACCAAAATATCGCAAGACAAATTACAAAAAATAGCAGAAATTCTTGATGTTAACCCTAATGACATTACTGATTTTGACAATAAAAAAGTATTAAATAGTTACAATTCTATAAAAGGCAACAATAGCAATATTACTTACAATGAACAAGATTCTATCCTTATTCGGCAACTATATGAAGACAAAATAACATTACTAGAAAAACTTTTACAAAAACAAGAAGAAGAAATTAAAAACTTAAAATCACTCTTATAATCTATCAGTATAATTTTACCGAATATTATTTTATCATTATGGAAATTATCAGAAACGCTAAAGATTTACAAATTTATATCGCTAATGCCAAAAACAAAGGGCTAAAAATAGGTTTTGCTCCCACAATGGGCGCCTTGCATGGCGGACACCTCTCACTCTACGAGAGAGCCCGAAAGGAAAATGATATCGTAGTTTCTTCTATTTTCGTGAATCCTACTCAGTTCAACAACCCTGAGGATTTAGAAAAATATCCACGAACCATAGAAGCAGACATTGACCTTTTAGAAAAAACTAAAAATGTAGATGCTGTTTATACTCCATCCGTGAAAGACCTTTACCCTAATGGATTAGAGCGAAAAAGCTACAATTTTGACGGATTAGAAAACGAAATGGAAGGAAAATCCAGACCTGGACATTTTGACGGTGTGGGAACTGTAGTAGAGGAACTTTTCAGACAAGTTCAGCCTGATAATGCCTATTTCGGTGACAAAGATTTTCAGCAGCTGGCAATTATCAAAAAATTAGTTCAAAAGCTAAAACTGCCTATCAACATCGTAGGAATGCCTATTTTTAGGGAAGAGAGCGGACTGGCAATGAGTTCACGAAATATGAGGCTAAGCCCTGAGCAAAGAGATAAAGCCAAACTTATCTATGCTACTTTGGTAAAAGCCAACGAAATGTTCAGAAAATCCAGCCTCTCTGATGTCAAAATATTTGTAGAAAAAACCTTTGAGGACTCTGATTTTGAGCTGGAATATTTCATCATCGCAGATGAAGAAACCTTGAAAGAAGTAGATAAAATCGAAAACAGAAAGAATTACCGAGCGTTCATCGTTGTTTTGGTCGATGGAGTCCGATTGATTGACAATATCCACCTTGACTAATTTCAAAAAATAAATCCCGCCAAATGGTGGGATTTTTATTTATTTCGGTTCTGTAAATCTGGTTAAATTCACTTCTGGAAGCAGGTCTTTTTTTCCTTCAATAAAATCAAAAAGCTCCTTTGAAAAATAGCATCCATTCAGAATTCCTCTCGCTCCCAGCCCATTGAAAACATAAAGGTTTTTATGCCTTTCGTGCCTTCCTAAAATAGGTCTCCTATCCGCCACAGTAGGACGAAATCCTACATTGATTTCCTCCACTTCGAATTTTTCTGGATAAAACTGAGACAGCCCGTTTATCAGCTGCTCCTTCGCCTCTTCATCTACATTTTCATCGGTTCTTTCCCTATCGTAAGTTCCTCCGTAATAATATTTTCCGTTTTCTAATGGAAAAATAAAATGCTTTTTCTTAATCGTAAAATCCCCTTCCAGCGGCACAGAGAGATTTACCACCAAATGATGTCCTTTGTTAATATGAATAGGAATTTCTTTAAAATAAGGGTTCTGCTTTACTGCTATTCCTTCCGCAAAAACAATATTTTTAAACTTAATATCCTTATACTGAGAGTTTTCTACATCGAGAGAGTTATAGTCAAATCTTTCTTCTATCAGATATTCATTTCTTTGTAAATACTTTAACATATCTCCAAAAAACGCCTCCACATCCAATCTTGCAGAATGATTTACCCTTCCTGAACTAAATGGATTTTTCACCACATCTAATTCCTCAAAAACAGGATGAAGAAAAGGTCTAAGACTTTCTTCTTTCATCTTTTTCTGCCAGAGCCCTCTTTCTTCCTCATTATGAAAAATTCTTTGGATAGGCTTATTTATCAAATAATTTTTGCCTGTGTACTGCTGTATTTCAGACAGAGTTTTATGCAAAAAATCTATCTGTTCCTTTGCCAGCCAAAAAGAAGTAAAACGCTTCAAAACCACAGGATTTATCATCCCTGCCGAAATCTGTGATGCACTCTTCTTCCCTTCCGAAAAAATAACAAAATCTTTATTCTCTTTCAGCAGCTGATGTGCAAAAAATAAAGCCGCATATCCATCTCCTACAATGATGTATTCTGTATCTCTCATAACACAAAAATAAAAAAACCTAGGCAAAATTTGCCTAGGCTATTATGTTAAAATTATAATAAAATTAATAATTCCACATATCATTCTCCATCTCGAGAATTTGGTTTTTGATTCTTTCGCTCTCTTCTAGTTGAGCGTTAGCATCATTCGGGATGTAGTCTTTGATATTCCCTGTACCATATCCATTTTCAGATCTATAGATGATGGAAGAAAATCTTCTTGCATTCAATAAATCATCAAAAGTAAGGTCAGAAGACAAGTTCTTATTGTTAAATACTACTGCATTTGCCAATACTTCCCTTGCACTTGGGTAGAATACCCAGAACAAATCAATAAGTTCATCAGCGTTACCAAGAGGTTCTCCATTAGGTCCTCTCAAGGCATTAGATGCAGGGTCTTTACCCATAGCAGAAATACCTAATAATCTGTATTTCAACTGTGCATCTCTACGGTCGATGTACCACATACCTTTGATCTTCAACATCTTTACATTTTCAGATTTAGTTTCATAAACATCTATGTATTGTTTTTTCTCTTCCTCTGAAATTTTTTCACCAGCATTGATTCTTTCGATGTAAGAGTCATCCAAACGCTCAAATCTTGTAGCATTTTTGATTTCTTCTTTTGTCATTCTCTGTGTGAACATCTCATCTTTATACACTTCTTTAATAGAGCCATCATTTACTCCATCTAAAAGAAGTTGATATAGAGATTTTGTAGAAGCTACTAAACCATCAGAGTTATAATAGAATGGTCTATTGATTTTTTCATTCATATCAATAATTTCCCATACAACCATACTTCTAACAATATCCTTATCCTCTACATATCCGTATTTTACTGGATTGTTTTTTACGGAAATAAGAGAATCCCCTTTCTTAACTGTATTCAAGTTTCTGTAGTGTCTCAACGCAGCTGGTGAATCTGAGTTAAGGATACTCAAAGAGTTTACTGGATTCAATGGAATCTCTTCCTCTTTTTTAACCTCTACAACAGGCTCTACTGGTTGCTCTGGCTCTTCTTGAACAGTTTTAGTCTTTCCTGCTTTACCTTTTTTGCCTTTTTTGGCTACAGCTGTCTTTTTAGCTCCAGCTTTCTTTTTACCTTTTCCCTTCTGAGCATCTGCAAAGAAGAAAGTAAATACAAGAAAGAACAATAATATTCTTCTCATTTTATTTTGATATTAATTATATTTATTTACTACTGAACATTTATGACAACTGGGCTGATATTTTTAAGCATTTGTCCACCCAATCCTGTAGCAGTAGCTTGGATATCAAATACATAACATACATCTCCAGCTCTCAATCCAGCTGTAAGGTTAGCAGCTGCACTTAGAGAGTTTCCGCTCACATACATAGCTGCTTTTCCAGGCGCTTTGAATCTAAATCCTGTTACTTGGAAACTTACAGGGAAGTCGAAATCAGGTATAGCTGCCGAAATCACTTGTCTAGAAATAGAACTTGCTGGCATAGAAACTACATTCTGAGATCTGATCTGTCCTTGTGGTGCAGGAACACTCTTAATACGGAATGGGAATGATTGAGAAACCACTTTTCCATTAGGTTGTTTTCCTGACACTGTAATATTCACAGTATTTCCAGCTCCTGGTCTGATAATCCATTTACCTTTACCACCTGATACACTAGCACCTGGTGCAGAAAGAGTTACTGTAGAGTTATCAACACCTAGCATAGATGCAGACACAGGGTTTTCTACACCTCTATATAGTACATTCATCTTATCAGCAGAAATCAAAGCTCCACTTTGAAGTTTTACTTCTTCTGCTCCAGCGATTACTCTATAGTTGTGTTTGAAAGGTAATGCTACCATCTCTCCTTTAGAGTTTCTATATGAAACTGTACCACTCAATGTATGTTCTCCTACTCCTCCTCCTAGAGTTTTGTATCCCATACCTCTAGTTGTTCTATCAACTCCTGTGAACTGAAGATTTGGATCATCAGAATATGTTCCAATGAATACTTTAGCTTCTACAGGTTGACCTTGGATAATTACTGTAGGACCAGCAACAATAGCTTCGTATGCATTGAATTTGATATCAGCATCCACTTTTTCTTGAAGCATCAATGCCAAAGCATCTGACTGCAAGTTTCTAGCTTCTGACTGGATAACTTCCAAGTTAGATAATGCCGCAATCAATGGTTGGTTGTGGAATTTATATTGTAACCATCCTTTACCATTTCTTGTTTCTCCTTTTGGAAATTCAGTAACCATTGTTTGGTTAGCTCTTTCCACTAGGTTTTTCATTTCTGGAACATTTCCGAAAGACTGAGCAATAAATGTTCTAAGATCATTTATTTGTTTTGTTAAGTCTTTAGCAACCTTAGAAGGTGCATTCTCGTCACCTTCATCAAAGAATTTATTTGTAGAATATTCTGTACCATTCAAAGCATTGAAGTTATCTTCTACTCCAGCTTTTTCATTATATCCTGCCTCTTTCTTCAATTGAGTTTTGATACCTTCTATTGATTCTACTAAAGCATTGATTTTTCCTTTCAATCCCTGATAAATCTCATAGTTTTGAGCTGCTGCTTCATTAGTTTCAGATTTAGCCTTTAAGGTTTGCTCAAAAATTTTATCAGTTTTATTTTCAGTCAACTCTCTTGACTCTTGTAGAGACAAATTAGTATCAAAATAAGATCTAATAATCTCTTGGTCAATTTGCATCGCCAACATACAGATGAAAACCAAGTACATTAGGTTAATCATCTTCTGACGAGGTGATAATTTCTCTTTTGCCATTTTTTAATTTTTTTTTGGTTTAAAATTATTTAAAAATCACAATGAGAAATTAAGCTTTCATCGCTGTTAACATACCTCCATAAACTCTGTTCAAGCTATTAAGGTTTGTAGTCAATCCTTTCAATTCTTCATTAAACTTCTCTGACTGTTCAGCTGATTTTTGGATGTCAGCTACATATTTTTTGCTGTACTCAGACTGTTGTCTTCCGTGTTCTAATTGTAGAGCGTATAGTGCATTGATGCTTTCTAAATGATTAGCAGCCAAAGCCATTTGCTCGTTATATTTGTGAGTAGAAGCAGAAACATCCACAGTTTGGTTAATTTGGTCTACAGAGTGAGAGAATTTATCAATTCCTGTTCTCAATCTTTCGAACATAGCAACATCCAATTTAGCATCTGCTAACATTTTATCCAATTTTTCAGATAAAGAAACTTCTAATTCAGAAATGTTAGATGTAACTTTAGACTCTACAGCCTTTCTTGGCTTTGGAGTAGCATTAGCATCCATCAATTCTGGATATACATTTTCCCATGCATATTTAGTTTCTTCTGCTGGTGGGTTGAATGCAAACACGATGAAGATGAAACATTCCACAGCAAGCCCTAATCCTAAGATAAAGTTACCACTTACACCTGGAATAGGAAGGTGTGTCATTTTTACTAACGCTCCGAAAATTACTACCGCTGCACCCATTGAATAAATGAAGTTTAATACAGCATCTTTTGATTTAAACATAACTTTTAATTTTTAATGATTATACTTTATTTAATTTTTTCTTGTTTTTTTATCTTCTTATTTTAGACGCTCCTTCTGGTATGTCTTGAACAGTTCTAAATCCTATGTAACTTCTAGCAGAGTCTTTACGCTCCCAGTCTCTAGAACCGACCATCAATAGGTATCCTATATCTTTCCAAGAACCACCTCTTACAGTTTTCTTAACATCCACATAGGCTCTGTTAGAGATGTAAGGATTCAATGTAGAAGAAAACTGATAAGTAGAGTTGTTATAAGGAGATTCTGTCCATTCAGCTACATTCCCTGCCATGTCATAAAGTCCATATCCGTTTTTAGGGAACTTTTTAACAGGAGCTGTATACATATATGTACCTTTTTTCTCATCCTCTATATAGTTACCTCTCTTAGGTTTGAAGTTTGCTAAATAGCATGCTCTATCATCCATCAAATAAGGACCTCCCCAAGGATAAGCTGCATTTTCTAGACCACCACGAGCAGCATATTCCCATTCTGCTTCAGTTGGAAGTCTGAATTTCATAGGAGAATGTCTTCTCTTTTTAGATCTTGCGTTAGAATCAGCTTTTGCTTTTGTTTTATAGTCAGTAAAAGCTCTTGCTTGATCCCAAGTAACCCCTACTACAGGATAATCTTTATATGCAATATGCCAGAAATATTGGTCAAATAGCGGTTCATTATAAGCATAATTGAAATCTCTCAACCATACTGTTGTATCTGGATAAACAGCTATACTTGTTTTCTTTTCTGAACGAAGTCCTTTAGATCCATCTTTGATGTCTTCCCACTCATAACGGTACTGAAGTTTAGTAACATCTAGAATTCTCTTGTTATTTTCTCTCTTATCTGGCGCTACATACATAGACTCTAAAATCTCTGCATATTTAGCATCTGGATATTGATTAACATTCCAATCTAATGGAACTGACCAATCCAATCTTTTCGCCTCATTATAACCATTTCTCCCTCCTTGAGATTCCAAGAACTGCTGGTATCCAGACTTATTCTCTTTATCTCCTTTTTGAGACAAATACGCATAATTACGCCCTTCTCCTTTACCATCTCCAGAAGATTGTCCTCCTCCTGCAGCCTCTGCTAAAAGAGTTCTAGCAATAGAGTCTCTTACATAGTTGATAAACAATCTATACTGAGCATTAGTAACTTCTGCTTCATCCATGAAAAATGAAGAAACAGTAACTGTCTTTAATTGGGTTTTTTCTGGAGTCATTGTAAAGTCCTGATCTGCCTGCCCCATAACGAAAGACCCTCCTGGTATCGCTACCATTCCGTGCGGCCTCGCTGCAACAAAAGATTTTGAACTTTCTTTAGACACCAATTCTCCCTTGGTGTCTGGTCTTCCAGAATTCCCTTTTTTTCCTCCTGAGGAACATGCCGCAGTTAGTAAAGCTGCGGAAACTAAAAGAACGATTCTTTTCATTATATTAAATCTATTTTTTTATAATTTATTTATTTTTCAAAAAGGATAACGATTTTTTTTTAAAATTATTTTCCTACCATCATATTTTTTTATTCCACTGTCACAGATTTCGCCAAATTTCTTGGTTGATCTACATTCACTCCCCTATAAACAGCTATATAATAGGCCAATATCTGTAATGGTATAGATGCCACTATTGGAGAGAAACATTCTGATGTTTCTGGTATTTCTATCACATAATCAGACATTGCTGAAACCTGCTCATCCCCTTTATTAACAATAGAAATCACTTTTCCTTTTCGTGCTTTAATCTCCTGTACATTACTCACAATCTTATCATAATGACCTTTTTTGGGAGCGATGATTACTATTGGCATATTTTCATCAATCAAAGCAATAGGTCCATGCTTCATTTCTGCTGCTGGATAGCCCTCTGCATGGATATAAGAAATCTCTTTCAACTTCAATGCCCCTTCTAAGGCAGCAGGGAAGTTATATCCACGCCCCAAATATAAGAAATTTGAAGCATTTACAAAATCTTTCGCCATTTTTTTAACATAATCATGAGTAGATTCTAGTACATCCTCTATCTTTTTAGGGATAGCATCTAGTTCTGTTATCAGACTCATGAAATCTACATTACTAAGATTTCCATTATGTTTTCCTAACTTAAGCGCTAGCAAAGATAATATTGTTAGTTGAGCTGTAAAAGCCTTTGTAGACGCTACCCCTATCTCTGGTCCTGCATGTGTATATGCACCTGCATCTGAGAATCTAGAAATAGAAGAATCTACAACATTACAAATTCCAAAAATAAACGCTCCTCTTTCTTTCGCTAATTTAATAGCCGCCATTGTATCCGCTGTTTCACCTGACTGAGAAATCGCAATAACTATATCTTTATTAGTAATAATAGGATTTCTGTATCTAAATTCCGAAGCATACTCCACTTCTACTGGGATTCTAGCAAATTCTTCTATAAGATACTCCCCTATCAATCCCGCATGCCAAGAAGTTCCACAGGCTACAATGATAATTCTTTCTGCCTTAGTGAATTTATCTAAATAATCCCAAATTCCAGCCATCTTTATGATTCCCTCATCTACTAAAAGACGACCTCTCATAGTATCATGAATAGATTTTGGCTGTTCAAAAATCTCTTTAAGCATAAAATGCTCATATCCACCTTTTTCTATCTGTTCTAAACTCAGTTTCAATTCTTGAACTTCAGGAATAACAACTGAATTATCCACAATGGCTCTAATTTCTACTCCTTTTTCTAAAGAAATCGTCGCCATGTGTCCATCTTCAAGATAGATAGCCTCTTTGGTAAATTCAACGAAAGGTGAAGCATCAGATGCTACAAAATATTCATTTTCTCCTATCCCTATAGCTAAAGGCGAACCTAAACGACCTACAACCAAAAGCCCCGGGTGGTCTTTATGCATCACAGTGATAGCATATGCACCATATACTTCGTTCAATGCATATCTCACAGCAGTAGGAAAATCCACCTCCTGCGTATCCATTATATATTGAATCAGATTAACTAAAACTTCAGTGTCTGTATCGGAAGCAAAAGTAAATCCTTTCTCTATCAACATAGTCTTAATGGTATCATAGTTCTCTATAATTCCATTATGAATAATTGCTATTTTTCCGTTATTAGACAAATGTGGATGAGAGTTTCTATCACTAGGAACTCCATGGGTAGCCCATCGCGTATGTCCCATACCCACATGAGCAGAACCTTCCAAGTCTTTAGAAATACTAACCAAATCGGCTACTTTTCCTTTCGTTTTCTTAAGTTCAAAGTCATTATTTTGTCCCTCTACTATTACCCCTGCACTATCATAACCTCGATACTCTAATCTTTTTAGCCCGTTGATTACTATATCATAAGCACATCTATGCCCCGTATATCCTACTATTCCACACATAACTTGTTCTAAATTTATTTAGTAACATATGTTACCATTAGTTTTGGTCTATTATTATTTGCAGCATTTGTCCCTACAAACACGGCTCTGTAAGGTGAGCTAACATTATTATTATAATTTTCACTTACCAAATTTCCATTTGAAGTAAGATACTCTCCAATATTAACAATCAAGTCTTTAGCCTCTGCTTCTTTTTCTACAATATCTTTGATAGTTTTTGTAATATCAATATCATAGTAAGAAGGATTACTATTAGTAGAATAAGCTTTTACTAAACTATAATTACTATTGCCCAACATGGTTTTTAGGTCTGTAATAAAATCAGTTTCTCCTTGTTTTCTTACTAAGAAACCAACTGGTTTAGTATAAGAATTATTCCATGTATTGGTATCTGTATACAACCTTACTTTTGCTGAAAGTATCGCTGCTCCACGCTCTTTGTAAAGTCTTTTCAAATCACTAACACCTGCTCCATTCAGTTTTATTCCTGCTCCAGGACCTCCCATTCCTTGCATATATAGTAGAGGATCTCCATTAGTACTATTGATATTAGTCATTACAGCATTATATGTTGCACTTCTAGTATATGATATCTGACTAAAATGAACATTAGAAGAACCCAAATCAAAACTAAAAGTATTTGATTTTCCTCCAGATTTATAATACATAGTCATTGTCACTTCATTAGGAGCAATGTTTATCAAATAACCATCATTTTCTCGAACTGAAATTTTAAGTCCTTTGAAATAATTGATAAAATTACTCTCATTACTCAACTCTGCCGCTCCACTTTTATCAGCTATTTTAGTTTTAAAATAATTTTTATCTAATTGAATTCTTAATCCTGCTTCTTTTGTCAAAAGGGCTGTATTATCGGAAGTTTTATTTATACTAACTGCATAAACATTCCCTGAAAACACTTTAGGTTGTTGGTTTGTCATCAATGAAACTCCATTCGCAACAGAACTACTCGATAATCTTTCTGTGCCAACAGCCCCCAAATCCGTAGCAATTTCATGAACATCAATACTCATTGCCGCTGCTGGATTTCCATATTTTACAGCTTCGTATTTTGTTAATGTCTTTTTTGCAGCCTGTCCTTCATGGGTTACATTTGTTGTTGTAACCGCTTTGGTTGTAGCATCATACTGAGGTTTAATTTCTAAAACCACAGAATCCACCACTGGATTAGTTCCAAAATCAGGAGCATATTTAGATAATCTTACTTGAGTAACATATGCTGATTTCTGCATACCAAACTGCCCCTCAGTGAAAGCACCTAATATAGCTCTTTGCAACGCATAAGAATCAGCTCTTACAGCATCTCCATTATTTATATTGTAGACTACCAAATCATAAGAAACCTGATTCCCAGTAACTGAATTACCATCAAAAAGATTTTTCCCCAAGTCATCAGCATCAGAATTACAGCTGACCATCAAACCTCCAAAAAGAAAAACTGATAATATTGACTTTATTTTATTCATCTGTTTCTTAGTTTTATTTATAAATTTCTGATATTCCCTCTTCATTAACTCCATCTATTTTAGGCGTTTTTGTATTCTTAAAGCCTTCTTCTAATGTTTTATTGAGCTTTTTATCTCCTTTCACAACCAAGTCTACTAAATCCATTCCTTCAACAAGAAAATCTTGTATTGTAGGATTTTCAATAGCTTTCAGATCGCTTATTCCATCGAATTTCAATTTCTCTTCTATTTCCTTTCCTAAACTAAAATTTTTCTCATTGTATACCGACAAAACAAGTTTAGTATCTTGAAAATATGTATCTGATTTATAGAAATTCTTCAAATATACCGCTACAAAAGAAGACATCCAACCACTAAGATGTATCACATCTGGCACCCAGTTCAGCTTTTTGATAGTTTCTATCACTCCTCTTGTAAAAAATATGGCTCTCTCATCATTATCTTCAAAAGGCTTCCCTTCTTCATCTGCATAGTAAGACTTTCTCTTGAAATACTCATCATTATCTATAAAATACACCTGCAACCTTTCCCCTGGTAAAGATGCCACTTTTACTATCAAAGGCTGATCCAAATCATTTATAATAATATTCATCCCTGAAAGACGGATCACCTCATGCAACTGATATTTTCTCTCACTAATCAGCCCAAATCTTGGCATAAAAACCCTCACATCATTTCCTTCCTGATGCATTTTCAGAGCCATCTTATTCACTTCTGAAGCCATGTTTGTTCCTTCCTGATAAGGAAACATCTCCGTAGTGACATATAGAATTTTTTGATTTGACATACTGCTTATTTCTATTGACATAAGTCAATTCATTCTGCAAAGTTACAAAATTAAATTCATTTATAAACAACAAAAGTCTTATCAAAAATGATAAGACCCTGATAGTATTGTACTTATATTTTTATTTTAAAATTGATATAATCTGTTCCGCTAGCGAAATACCGATTCTATCCTGCGCTTCATTAGTAGAAGCTCCTGTATGAGGAGTTAATGAAATTTTCGGGTGAGACAGCACATTTTTAGCTGGTGTAGGCTCATTGATGAATACATCCAGCCCAGCAAAAGCCAATTTACCACTATCCAAAGCTTTTATAAGCGCTTCTTCATCTACTACTCCACCTCTTGCACAGTTCACAAGTGCAGCTCCATTTTTCATTAAATTAAATTCTTTTTGCCCAATAACAAATTCTTTTTGAGCTGGAACATGAAGTGTAACGAAATCTGCTTCTTTTAGAACTTCTTCTTTAGACTGAGTTTTGATTTCAAAATCTACTGACTGCCCATTGAAAAATTCTACTTTCAAATTTACTTTTTCAGCAAAATTATCCACCGCTAAAACTCTCATCCCTAAACCTAAAGCCATTTTAGCAACTTCCTGACCAATTCTACCAAAACCAATGATACCGATAGTTTTTCCTCTCAGCTCTACGCCTTTTGTATAAGCTTTTTTAAGCTCTGCAAATTTAGTATCACCTTCTACTGGCATTTTTCGGTTAGAATCCGTTAAAAATCTACATCCTGAAAACAAATGAGCAAAAACCAATTCTGCCACAGATGCTGACGAAGCCGCAGGTGTATTAATTACATTGATACCTTTTTCTCGTGCATATTCCACATCTATATTATCCATTCCTACTCCTCCTCTACCGATGATTTTCAGAGAAGGACAAGCATCTATGATATCCTTTCTTACTTTGGTTGCACTACGCACTAGAAGCGTTCTCACTTGGTTTTCATTGATATAGTTTATCAATTCTTCCTGTGGAACTTTGGTTGTAATCACCTCAAAACCTGCTTTTTGCAAACCATCAATTCCAGACTGGTCTAAGCCGTCATTTGCTAATACTTTCATAATAATATTTTTAAATAAATTTCTAATAATAGTTATCCCACAAAGATATAAATTTGATTTTAAATATTTGATATTTCCAGACTAAAATAAATTGCTAAATTTGTCCTTTATTGAACAAATGGAAGAAAAAGTAGTTTTAATCACTCCGAATGATGAATTTTTAGGCGTAATGAACAAGCAGGAAGCCCACGAAAAGGGAGTTCTACATCGTGCTTTTTCTGTTTTTTTGTTTAATGAAAAGGGAGAAATGCTTCTGCAAAGAAGGGCTGGTTCTAAATACCATTCGCCCAATCTATGGACTAATGCAGTCTGCTCCCACCCACGCGAGGGAGAATCCTATAAACAAGCCGCTCTGAGGCGTATGCAGGAAGAACTTGGGATTTCTGCTGATATAGAGGAAAAATTTCATTTTATCTATAAAGCTGATGTAGGACAGGGACTTTGGGAGCATGAGCTAGACTATGTTTTCACTGGATTTTTTGAAGGTGATTTTAGCCTAAATTCGGAGGAAGTTTCGGAAGTCCGCTACATTTCCACAGAGGATTTGGATAGAGAAATAAAAGAAAAACCAGAAAACTTCACAGAATGGTTTAAAATAATACTCAACGAATACAAACAGCATTTATCATGAAAAAATTATTATTTAAATTATTTTTCACATTGGCTTTCGCTTCTATTTCCCTGCACGGACAGGAGAAAATACAGCAGGTAGAAGTCCATATATTTGGAGGAATGGCTCTTTATTCAAGCCAATACACCCTCAATTCTCTAAAAAAAGAATTTAGCGCAAAACCTCTAATGGGACAAAAAGAAGAACTCTCAAAGGAGATTTCGCTACCAAACACGCCCAAGAACTGGGAAGCTTTCACTAAAAAAATAAATCTGAACAAATTCAAAGAACTGAGAGATGGTCCCAGCGAACAGGCTTTTGGTGGGCATGACAAGGTCATTATCATCAAAACTGATAAAAAGACTTATAGAAAAATGAATGCTTACGGCAACGACCATGACAGGGAAACTTGGTACGATTTACTACAAATCATCACAGAGGAATTTGAAAAAATATGAAAAAATTATTATTTAAACTATTTTTTGCATTGGCTTTCGCTTCTATTTCCCTGCACGGACAGGAGAAAATACAGCAGGTAGA
>CAUQQF010000012.1:0-59225 GCA_963520375.1 uncultured Flavobacteriaceae bacterium
TTGCCCATCAGGATATAGGCGACCCCGAACCTTATTCAATAACTGAAACCACTTTTGATGAGCATAACAACGAAATTTTCGAGCGAATTAGCAACAAAGAAGGAGAAGTTTATACTCGCAAATACACCTATCGCTATGATGCTCACGGCAATTGGATAGAGAAACGCATCGAATACTCCAAACGCTACACAAACCTTATTGTAGAAAGAACAATAGAATATTACCCTATATAAATATATGAATAAAGAAAACATATTTACCCAAATCCGAACGCTCTTTGGTATAGAGGAGAATTGTGGTTTTACAGAAGCTGAAATGCAGCCGTTTTTCAGTGTAGTGGAGCAAATGCCACAGCTGTTATATGATTATTACACGACTTTGGGAAAGCATCAGGCTTTGAACCAAACGCAAGATTGTTTGGTAACTCCTAAATCCAAACTTGCTCTTTTTAACAATCCAGACTATTTTGTTTTTTATGCAGAAAATCAAAATTGTTGTTTATGGGCAATTGCAAAGGAAGATTTAGGCGAAGAAAACCCTAAGGTATATGTTAGCTATAACCAAAAAGAATGGCAGGTGGAATGCGATACATTATCTGAATTTTTGTTGGCTATGGCTCACTTACAGGCAGTGTTTGCTTTGCCTTATACTTATGAAGGCTTTAAATTCATTACTTCCGAAGATTTGACAGCTATAAAATCCCATTTTCCCAAAAAGCCTTTCGCTATACGCCATTGGTTACAAGGGGCGGAGTTCTATGGCGGGGCTACTGACAGCATAGTGGTTTTAGATGGAGGTGAGCAGCTGGTGTATGCATCTTCATCAGAAAGTTCCTTTGAGGAAATGGATCGTTTTTTAGAGAATATAGGAGAAGAAATGTAAGATTTGAAAACGCAGTCATAAAGCGAAAAATATTTTAATAGAATAAAAAATGAACAGCACAAAATCCATATCGTTTTTAGATACTGAGAATGGAGATTTTTTTCTTATAAATGGAGTAGTGATTTCTTCTAAAACTACTTTTTCTTCGCTCAGAGAGCAGTTTCCTGATAATGATATTTGGGATGTGGGGACAGGGTTTTATTGGATTTATTTTGAAAAATGTCTTTTTGAGGGAAAAGAGTTTGATGTTTCTATTTGTTTTGAAGGAGAAAAACTCGAAACAATATTTTTTTCTATGAAAGAAAGATACACACCTTGGGAAAACTGGACAGAGGAATATGAACTTCAAACTGAAAAACTGTATAAAAAATGGCTTACAGCACACATAGGGGAAGAGTGGGAGTTTGTCTGGGGAGAGGTAGGAGCCGCTTTTGATAGGAAAGGAGGAAGGACAAATATGTGGGTCAGTTATATTTGATTTGCATAAAATACAAAAAAAATGTAATTTTAGCAAAAAATAAAAACATGAGTATAAATAGTAACTATGAAGTTCCACAGAATTGGGATTTCTTTTTCTGCCGAGTTGAGGGAAAACCAGCTTCTGTAAGAGTGAATTTAGCCCTAAGACAGATAGCTCCAGTTGAGGGATATAAATACCGCTTGAACTTTCTCATTAAAATGAAAAACCCAACACCAGAGGGTATGTCTTCTAATGAGGAATATCCTATTTTGTGTGATATAGAGGATGCTATATCAGATAAAATGGAACAGATGGGAGCCATCTCAGCAGGAGCTGTGAAATCAGGTGGAATTTTGGAACTTATCTATTATACCAATCTTTCTGGGGGGCTTACAGAGGCTTGTGTAGATGTGTTGGAAGGTTTTGATGGTTATCTGTATAAAAGTTATTTCGAGGAAGATCCAGAGTGGAAGGATTATTTTGAATTCCTATTCCCAGACCCGTACTCTTACCAATCTATGCAAAACAGAAAAGTAGTGATGCAGTTAGAAGAAAATGGGGATAACCTAGATGCTCCGCGAGAAATAGACCATTGGATTTATTTTGATAATGAACAGAGCCGAGCACAATATGTGGAAAAAGTAATAAGAAAAGGCTACAAAGTGGTTTCAGAAGACTTCATAGAGGAAGGAAATTCTCACCATTTTCAGCTGCATATTGTAAGACAAGATTGTCCACATGAAATAGATGAGATAGTCTGGGAACTGAAAGAACTAGCCGATAATTATGACGCCTACTATGACGGCTGGGAAAGCGTGATAGTAAAACAGTAAATATCAGAGCCAAGAGTTTTCTTGGCTTTATTTAAAAATAAATGATAAATGACTTACAATGCATTCTATAATGTGATGGTATCTCTTCCTGAGAACCATGAAAACCGCGACCTTGAGGAATATTTGCTGGCATTGTTTTCTTTAGTGAAAAAGCATGAAAAAGAGCCTTTTTCGCCAGAGTTGTGCATTGAAATTATACAAAAAGCCTTTACCCAAACGCCTATGTCATTTGATGAAAAATGGCTTTCTGTCTGTGATGCTCCTGATGAAGGGAAAGGTATGGATTTCACTCAAAATGTTTTAATTTTCCAAATAGCTGAACTGCATAGAATGCGGGATAAGGAACTGCAAAATCCGCAGAGATATTCAGGAATCAATTCCGAAACGGATAATTGGTGGTATAATTTTGACCCTTTTACTAATCTGGAATGTGGTGCAGAATGGTTTTTGGATAGTGCTGATAGTGAGGAAGATGATATTTCTGCAGACTGGGGATTTTTAGGAAAACTCCTTGAAATAGGGCGTGTTTATGAATAGATTTTTTATAATCAAATTCTAATCAGTTAATTTTCTATAAAATACTTGAAAATAATCAAAAACAAAGGAGTAAATAATTTTTAAACTAAATTTAGACATTCAAACAATGAAAAATGTTTTAATAATAAACGGGCATCCAGATATGGTGCAGTGCTAATAAAACTGATAAAATATCCCTTTTCTGAAATAGAGAAGGGAATTTTTATAAGGTTTAATTGGGTAATTTGGAAAGCAGAAAATCTTTGAGAATAGGAAGGTGGCATTTCTCTATTTCCTTGGCAGCGGTGAGGAGGGTAAGAGTTTTTTTGTCATGAACAAGCTCCAAAAAGGCATCTACGGCGGTGTTTTGTTCCAGCTCGTTTTGGTAATCGTGGCTAAAAGAATCGAAATCCTGTGTCTGGTGATAGGTTTTCCGTAGAAGTGTGGAGGGAGCGATTTCTTTTGCCCAAAAATCAAAATCCAACTCTTCCTTTTTGATGCCACGAGGCCAAAGGCGGTCAGCAAGCACACGAAAACCATCTGTTTCATCAGGAATTTCGTAAACTCGTTTTAGGTTGATAAGCATTTTAATTAAGTTTTTATTGGTAAAAATACGAATATTTAATTCTAAAACTTACATTAACCAATTATTATTTTTAATTTTGTGAAACTTAAATTTAACTATGAAAAAAAGAGTCTTAATCAGCGTTTCGGACAAGAGCGGACTTACGGAATTCGCTCAGTTCTTAGAAAAAAACAATTACCAACTTATCTCCACAGGCGGAACTTTCAAACATCTGAAAGATGCTGGGCTTAGTCCTATTCAGATAGATGAGGTTACGAATTTCCCAGAAATGCTGGACGGAAGGGTAAAAACCCTTCACCCAAAAGTGCATGGAGGACTTCTCGCTGTGCGTGATAATAAAGAGCACATGGACACAGTAGCCGAGCACGGAATAGAACTGATAGACATGGTGGTGGTGAATCTTTACCCATTTTTCGAAAATGCAGGGAAGAATATTCCTTTGGATGAAAAGGTGGAGTTTATCGACATAGGAGGGCCGTCTATGCTTCGTTCAGCAGCAAAGAATTTTAAATCTGTGACAGTCATCACTAATGTGGAAGATTACGAGAAAGTAAAATCTGAAATAGAAACTTCGGGCGATACTACTTTGGAAACTCGTAAAACCCTTGCAGGAAAGGTGTTTAACCTTACTTCTGCCTATGATGCAGCCATTTCCAAAATGCTTTTGGAGGAGGAATATCCGCAGTATCTGAATGCTTCTTACAAGAAAGTTTCGGATTTACGATATGGCGAAAATCCGCATCAGTCCGCGGCTTACTATGTTTCAACAGTGGAAAATGGAGCGATGAAAGATTTTGAACAGCTGGGAGGAAAGGAACTTTCGTTCAACAATCTTCGCGATATGGATTTATGCTGGAAAGTAGTAAATGAATTCAAAAACGAAATGGCGTGCTGCGCCGTAAAACACTCTACGCCGTGCGGTGTAGCCATCGGAAATACAGCGGTGGAAACTTATACTAAAACCTTTGAGTGCGACCCTGTTTCTATCTTCGGAGGCATTGTGGCGATGAACTATAAGGTGGATGCTGCCACAGCGGAGGAGCTTGGGAAGACTTTCCTTGAAATCGTGATGGCGGTAGATTTTGAGGAGAAAGCGCTGGAAATCCTTAGACAAAAGAAAAACCTTAGAATTATTAAAATTAAAAACCCTGTTTCGGACAAACAGACTTGGGTAAAAATAGATGGCGGACTGCTGGTGCAGGACTGCGATAATCAGTTCTCGGAGGAAATAAAAGTAGTAACCGAAAAACAGCCGACAGAGGAACAGAGAAAAGCCCTGCTTTTTGCACAGCGAGTGGTGAAATATGTAAAATCCAATGCAATAGTAGTTTCTAACGGAACGCAGGCGCTGGGAATCGGTGGCGGACAGGTCAATAG
Organism: uncultured Flavobacteriaceae bacterium; assembly: GCA_963520375.1. Classification (GTDB taxonomy): domain Bacteria; phylum Bacteroidota; class Bacteroidia; order Flavobacteriales; family Weeksellaceae; genus JABCPE02. The sequence continues at coordinate 4,655 of CAUQQF010000012.1, forward strand.
AATCTGGGCGACACAGCAGGCGGTGGAAAGAGCCAAAGAGAAATTCAGCGGAGAGCTGGTTCTGGCTTCGGATGCCTTTTTCCCGTTCCGCGATGTGGTGGATTTCTGTGCAGAAAAAGACATAAAAGCCATCATCCAGCCAGGCGGAAGCATCAAGGATGAAGAAAGCATAGAGGCTGCCAATCAGCACGGCATCCCAATGCTGCTCACTGGAATGAGACACTTTTTACACTAAAAATATATTTTATAAATCTGAGAACGCAAAATTCTCAGATTTTTGTTTTTTGTGAATGTTACTTATTTGCCTAAAAAATCAGTCCTTTAAGACAAATTCAAATATAATCTATATTAGTCACTACATAATTTTACAATAAAAAGGCTATGTAAAATATTGAATTGACAAGGGATATATGTAATTAATTTCTATTGTAAAGAAAAAAAGTCCGTGTTAAACGATTTTAACACGGACTTATATTTATTTTTAAAGGTTTATACCTGAGTATTATCAGGTTCAATCTCGTGAGCCTCAACTTCTATTATTCCACGCTTTACCTTGCCTTCAAAAGAGACAAAATAAATGCCCTTATTCGGTGTCCATTCCATACAGAAAAGCTCCGATGGACTGTTAAAGCCATTTCGCTTGATATGATACAAAGCCCATTCCTTTGATTTTTCACTTCCTGCAAGACCACTCTCTACAAATTCTCCATTGTTTACAATTAAAAAAGAATCTGCCATTTTTCCTGTAGGAAGAACCGTAACTGCACCATTCGTTTCGAATAATACATCTTCAACATCAAACATTGAGAAAATACCCTTTTGTCTTAGCAACATACGAAATTGTTCCATCTCTAGGCTATTTCTTTTGAAGTTTCCAAAGTTTATAATTCCTTTTTTAACAAGGAAATCACTCTTTCCCTTAATAAGATGTCTCATATATGCAGAACGCATCGCAAAACGAACGAGCATATTGAAGCCAGTCCACACAATCAAGGCAAATATGATATGCAACATTGACATATCTGGATTATACAATACACCACCGACTAATGCACCAATAACAAAGGCACTTACGGTGTCAAGGGGAGTTATCTGTGCCATCTGTGCTTTACCTGTGATTCGCAGAAAAGCCAAAATTCCTATCATGCCCGTAACTAGTTTTAGAGTGATACTTATATAGGGCTGTAATAATTCCATCATAATACTTTATTTTTAATAATTATGTCGCGAAATTACAAATATAATCTAATCTCAACAATATTTTTTAGGAAAATACAACATTGGTACTGCGCTTTTCTTATTTTAAATAATGTTTATTAAGAATATCGTACAAATTAACATAATTCTTATTCTTATTAGATGTTAAGTTCTATTTTATGGATAATGTAAAATATAAATACAGAAAAAATCAGTCCTTCTGGGGGCTGATTTTTTTTATGATTTCTTTTGATTTTTTTATGATTTTTTTAATTTTGCACCTTCATTTCTTTAACAAGGGCAAAACAAAAGTCGTTCTAGGCTTGCGAAACTCTTATATGTTTAATAAAAAAATTATAAATAAAATGAAAACAAGTAGATTTATTCCTGCTGTGGTGGTATCCGCGGGGTTGTTATTCAACTCTTGTATCCGCGAAGAAGCGCTCAATATGGAAGCAGACATTGAAGGTGTAACAATAGCTAATGCGGAAAGTTTGTTACAGACAGAACCAGTGGTAGAAGATAACACAGTTACTTTTAGAATTAAAGAATTTCCTGGAAATTATCTTTTTGCTCCAGAATTTAAACTATCAGATGGAGCAACTATCTCTCCTGCGAGTGGAACGATTATGGATTTTAGTGAGCCTCGTAAATATACTGTAACATCTCAAGATGGAGCATGGAAAAAAGAGTATATAGTTACTTTTGTAATAGATAATGAAACTATTATAAAAGGTTACTATCCATTTGAAAATGTGGATATTGTATCAAGAGGGAAATATCATGATTTCTATGAATTGATAGATGGAAATAAAGTGAAAGAATGGTCAAATGCTAATTCTGGATATTCCTTATCTCTTCTTTTTTCAGGACAGACACAAGAACCAACAGCATATCCTACTTATCAAATCAGTGATGGGTATAGAGGTAATGCGGTGAGATTAGTTACAAAAGATACAGGAGCTACAGGAAGAGGGTTTGGAAGTCCATTAGCCGCTGGAAACTTTTTCTTGGGAACTTTTAGTCTTAATGTATTTAGCCCTTTAAGTTCTACTAAATTTGGAATTCCTTATACAATCAAAAAAGCACCAAAATCTATTATTGGATATTATAGATATAAAGCTGGTGAAGATTTTCAAAATAATAGCGGTTCTTCAGCTCTGACCAAAGATACTTGGAATGCCTATGCTATATTATTTGAAAAAGCTGATAGAAATAACTATTTATTAGGAGACCATAACTTTGCTGATGCACGAATGGTAAGCGTAGCCAAACTAAAAGATGCAGACAGAAAAGAAGCGAGTGGATGGACAAAATTTGAATTTCCTTTTGAGTTTGTGAGTGGAAAATCTTTTGATCCTACTAAAGAGTATATGTTCACGATAGTCTTTACATCTAGTATAGAAGGAGATAAATTTAATGGTGCGATAGGAAGTACATTGGATATTGATGAGGTTCAAATCATTACAGAATAAATAATTTAAACAAGAGATAATCTAATGAAAAAGATATTTTTAGTTGTTTTAGCTACTTTGGGTATTAGTTCTTTTGGCTTTGCCCAAGAAAATGAGAATGGAAATTTTTTCACAAGGGATATGGAATATCAGGTAAAGGCTAATTTCAGTATAGGAGGAAGCACTCCGCTAGGTATTCCAAGGGAAATTAGAAAAATCAACCATTATAATCCTACTTTGGTTCTTGGGTTAGAGGCGGATGCTACTAAATGGGTATCTAATGACAAAAAATGGGGTGTCCGAGTGGGAATCCGTACCGAAGGGAAAGGAATGAAAACGGAGGCTGTTGTAAAAAATTATTATACTGAAGTAATAAAAGATAATGGTAAATTAAATGGCTACTTTACAGGATCAGTAGAAACAGAGGTTAAAAACACTTATGTAACCATGCCTGTATCAGTGGTTTATAGAATTTCTCCAAGATGGAAACTTTATGGAGGTCTGTATGCTAGTATTTTAGTTGATAAAAACTTTAGCGGTTATGTTTCTGATGGATACCTTCGCCAAGATACACCTATTGGGACAAAAGTGATCTTTGAAAACGGAGGGAAAGCAAACTATAATTTTTCTAATGATTTGAGATTATTCCAATGGGGAGGGCAGTTAGGAGCAGAATGGCATCTGAACAAGCATTTCATTCTATTCCCAGAGTTGAACTACGGAATCAATGGAATATTTAAATCCGATTTCAATTCTATCAGTTTTGCATTGCATAATATTTACTTGAACTTAGGATTTGGATACAAATTTTAAGATTAATTAATCAAGAATTTTTTAGAGCAGTTGGAAAATATTTTCTAACTGCTTTTTATTTCATTATTTTTGCAAATAAAATCAAATTTGTATTACGCCCAAATCATACTTCCGCTCAATCTTTTAGGGACTTTCACTTACAAAGTTCCCGATGATTTGGTGGATTTTATGGAGGTGGGCAAGCGGGTGCTGGTTCCTTTCCGTGGCAAAAAGATTTATACAGGAATCGTTTCTGAAATTCATCAGAATGCTCCAGAAACCTTTAAGACAAAGGATATCATCAGTGTTTTGGATAATGTTCCTATCGTTCCACAGGAGCAGCTGGATTTTTGGAGCTGGATGTCCGAATATTATCTCTGTAACATCGGCGAAATCTATCGTTTCGCTTTTCCGTCTTCACTGAAATTAGAAAGTGAAACATACATAAAACTCAATACCAGCCAACAGGTGAATTTGGAGGATTTGGAGGCGAATGAAATCTATCTTATCCAAGCTTTGGAGGTTAAAAAAGTGCTGAATTTACAGGAGATAGAAGCCTTTATTCCCAAAAAAGAAATCGTCAAAACCATTAATTCCCTCATAGACCAGAGGCTCATCATCATAGATGAAAAAATTACCGAAAAATACAAGATAAAAGAAGCTTCTTATCTAAAAATAAACAATGAGGTTTTGCAGGGAGAAAATCTCGCAAACACGCTTTCCCTATTGGATAGGGCTAAAAAGCAGAAGGAACTTTTTCTTTTAATTTTATCTAAACAAAAAAAGGTTGAAAATCAGCCAGTTAAAAAATCTGATATTTTTGAAAAAGGAAATTTTGGTTCATCTCATCTAAAGCCGCTTTTGGATAAAAAAATCGTAGAAGAATATTTTTTAGAAGTTGATAGAATCCAGCGATACAGCGGAGAATTGGAGGAAATAGAAAAACTCACTCCACACCAGCAGGAAGCCAAAAATCAGATAGACCAAGCCTTTTCGGAGGGCAAAAATGTGCTTCTCCACGGTGTTACCTCTTCTGGGAAAACGCATGTTTATTTGGAAAAAATAGAGGACTGCATCAGAAGTGGGAAAAATGTTCTTTTTCTCGTTCCAGAAATCGCTCTCAATCAGCAGATTACCCAGCGATTAGAAAAAAAATATGGAAAGAATTTAGGGTTTTATAACAGCAAACTGAGTGATTTTGAGAAAGTAGAAGTTTGGCGGAAAATAAAAAATAACGAAATCAAAATCCTGATAGGAACCAGAAATTCGCTTTTCCTTCCTTTTCAGAATTTGGGCTTAATCATCGTAGATGAGGAGCACGACAGCGCCTACAAACAGAAAGATGCTTTTTTCTTTTTCAATGCGAAAGATGCAGCTTTGGTTTTGGCTAAATTTTATCAGGCGAATGTGATTTTGGGTTCTGCAACTCCCTCATTAGAAACATATTACAACGCTCAAAAAGACAAACTACGCTATATTTATCTCGGAGAAAGATTTGGCGGCACGGCGCTTCCTGTTTATGAATTGATAGATTTCAAATCAGCCATGGACATGAAAAGTGTGGTAGGAAATTTCTCTCAAAGAATGATAAGGGAAATCAGGCATCAGCTTGATAATCAGAAACAAACCATCGTTCTGCACAATAGGCGCGGCTATGCCAATGTCTCGGAATGTAAGAGCTGTGGGCATGTTACCTACTGCGGAAACTGTGATGTGGTGATGACTTATCACAAAACCGAAGACCAGCTAAAATGCCACTACTGCGGTCAAAGGGCTTCTAAACCTAAATTTTGCCCTAAATGTCATTCGGAAAATATCAGTATTCGCGGGATAGGAATCGAGCAGATAGAGGAGGAGCTGAATAAGATTTTTCCCAATAGCAGGATAGACCGAATGGATGTGGATTCTATGCGGAAGAAATTTGCCTACGAAAAACTTTACGAAAAAATAGAAAATGGTGAAACGGACATCATCATCGGTACACAAATGGTTTCCAAGGGTTTAGATTTTCCTAATATTGAGCTGATTGCCATTCCAAGGGCAGATTCACTGCTTCATATTCAGGATTTTAGGATAGAGGAAAGAGCCTACCAGCTCATTACCCAAGTGGCAGGAAGAGCAGGGCGGACTTCTGGGAATGGAAAAGTTCTGATACAGACTTACGAGCCGCAAAAACCTATTTTTCAATTGATTAAAGAAAATAATTCCGAGAAAATTTATGAACATTTCTTGGAAGAAAGGAAGAAGTTTCATTATCCGCCATTTACGAAACTTATTTTTATAGAGCTGAAACACAGGCGAGAAGACAAGCTGGAAAGAGCGGCAAAATTCCTCGGATATATTCTAAGAAAATATCTTCCAGGAGAATGTGTTTTAGGGCCAGAAGCTGCTTCTATTGGTAAGATAAATAATCTGTATCAGTTTCAGATTTTGCTAAAATTGCCTCGTTCCAAAAAATATAACGATTACAAAAAATTAGTGGCTATATCGCTAAAAGAATTCGATGAAATAGCCGCTTATAAAAGCATAAGGCTAAAAACCTATGTTGATTTTTAAGGAAAATTAACAAATTTTATGGTGAAATATTCTTTAATTTGAACAATAATTATTAACTTTACTTGTTTTTAATATTGGCAATAGTCAATTAAACATCAAAAAAATGAATGCAATGAAAAAGTTTGTAAAAATAACAACAGTTTCTATGATGCTGCTTCCACTGGGAGTTTGTGCGCAGAATAATCCACTTTTACCACCTGTATCAGGAGAGAGTATTGTGATAGAAACTCCACCGCCGACTCCTTTGACACCAGAGGAACAGTTGAACAGCAATATAGCATCTATGTTTAATGATCCAGTGATGCGAAATGCGCAGTGGGGATTTGTGGTTTATGATCCCAAAAAGAAAAAAATTATTAATTCATATAACGAAAATGCCTCATTGATTCCTGCTTCGACTACGAAGTTATTGACCACAGAAGCGGCAATGTCTTTGTTTGGTAAAGATTATCAATGGGTTACGCAGTTGGAGCATTCGGGCTCTATTGATGAGCAGGGAATTCTAAACGGAAACCTATACATAGTAGGAAGTGGAGATCCTTCATTAGGAACGGGCAGGGCAGGAGCTTCTACCTATGGGGCTTTGGTGAGTGATTTCGTAAGGTCTGTAAAAGATTTAGGTATAAAACGAGTAAAAGGAGATATCGTTCTAAAAACAGCTGTTTTTAAAAGTAATAAAACATTGGTTCTCCCAGCAAATATTGTTTGGAAAGGAAGTAGAGGATATTTTGTACCGATGGGAAGTACCAATGACACAGACCCAAGACAAGAGAGACTTTTGGGAAGAAAAAATCCTGAGGATCAGAAATTTGTATACCTATCGCCATTTACTCAAGAAATGGTTTATACAGAGAATTTTGGGGGAATTGCTCTATCAACAAAATTACCAGATACTCCAGCATATTTAGCTAATAACTTGAAAGCAAGTCTTGCTAAAAATGGAATTATTACAGAAGGAAAAGTAGTAAGCCAATCTGAACCAGAGCAAAATCTTTCTGAGGAAAGGAAAAAGATAATGGCATATCAGTCTCCAAAATTGGAGGATATGGTCTATTTTATCAACCAGACTAGTAACAACCACATGTCAGAAGCATTGCTGAAGACTACAGGTTTCTATAAATATGGAGACTTTTCCCTAGATACAGGAAGAACGATGATGAATAAACATCTTTCCAAGAAAATGTTTGATTTTCAAGGGTTTAACTATGCCGATGGAAGCGGGCTTTCTCGTTCTAATGTAGTGACACCTATTTCTCAAGTTAAATTTTTATCCTCTTTGATGGATGATAAGCATTTTGATTCTTATTTCAAATCTTTGCCTATTGGTGGACAGACAGGAACTTTAAAATCAATGTTTAGAAATTCAGATTCCTTTGGGCAAGTTTTTGCTAAAACAGGAACTCTCAACAGGGTAAAAACATTGGCAGGATATATCAAAACTAAAAGCGGAAAACTTTTGACTTTTTCCCTTTTGATAAATAATTACAGTGGAAGTGTGGGGCAGGTAAAACAGAAGATGGAAAAAATCTTGGCTCCAATCATTGATTTCTAAAAAAGAAAAAATCCCTAATTCAAATTTGAATTAGGGATTTTTTAGTTGATTTTTATTTCAGAACTGCGATTGCACTTTCGTAATCAGGTTCTTGTTTGATTTCTGGAACTTGCTCTGTGTAAATGATTTTTCCGTTTTCATCCACGATGATTACAGCTCGGCTGCATAGTCCTTTTAGAGGGCCATCAGTTATTAATAATTGATAATCATCAGAAAAACTTCCTCTAAAATCAGATAGATTGATAACATTTTCTAAACCTTCGGAAGCGCAGAATCTACTAAGAGCAAAGGGTAAATCCTTTGAAATGTTGATTACCACTGTGTTGTTCAGAGATGAAGCCTCTTGGTTAAATTTTCTTGCTGAAGCTGCACATACTCCTGTATCTATGCTTGGGAATATGTTGATAACCACTCTTTTACCACTAAAATCCGATAAAGATTTTTCAGATAAATCAGCAGCTACGAGTGTGAAATTTTTTGCGCTTTCGCCTACTTTTGGAAGCTCACCTATTGTATTGATGGGATTTCCTCCTAATGATATTTTTGCCATTTTTAAAAATTTTAGTTCGCTACAAAGATAGAAAAATAACTTATTTTATTAATTCATTCCAGATTATTTCGGCTTGTTTTTCATAGCCAGGTTTTAGGAAATGAACGCCGTCAGCATTGGCTTCTTTTCGCTGTAGAGCCTTTTGGAAATATCCTGTTCCGCCCATTTTAGTATGCAGGTCAAGGAATGAAGTTTTGTTTTCTGCGGCAACTTCTTTTATCCAAGAAGAGATTTCTTTCGCTTTTGCGGATTTTATTTTATTATCCGTTGGAGAAATCAGAAGAATAGGGAAGTTGGGATTTTCCGCTCTCCAAGTGTTGATAAGCTTTTTAGCATTGTCTTTGAATTCTTGCTTTGTGATGCTGCTCAGGGATTCGTTGGTTCCCAGTGCAATAATCAGGACATCAATATTTAGAGATTTTAATTGTTTAGTTTGCAAAGAATATTTTAAGAAATCAGCATAAGTAGCACCATTTACACCCACCGTGTTGAAAACCACACCATTTTTAGCAGTGGATTTCAGGAACTGAAAACCGTGCAGAATGTTTCCTTTTTTTCCATTCATATTGATGATGAATTCCTGAGTAGGATTTTTAAACTTAAAACTGGTGCTGTTTTCCGCGAATTGTCCTTTGCCTATGGGAGTGAGGTTTTCTTCAAACTGCTTGTCGTAGAGAATTTCTACATTTTCCACTTTTATGGTTTGTCCAGCTTTTGCATTTCGGACATTGTTGCCATTTAGCTGAACCAGTCGAGTAGTAACTACATTGAATTTAGCCGCGATTTCAGGGAAAGTATCACCATTTTGAACTTGATAATTCAAAATCGTTTTCTTCGGTTTTATAAAGTTTTTCAGACTTTGAGAAGTTTTGAAAATAGTGAAATTTTCGCCTGTCAAAGCATTATCATTAAAGATTTTGACTTCATCAAAGCTGTCTTTTGGGTCACTGAAATTGATTTCAATGAAAGAATTTCCGCTGTTTCCCATCACGAAGCCCAAAGCTCCCATTTGTGGATAAACATCCTGCTCATAGACCAGACGGAAAGTCTGCCAAGCCTGATTGGAATAAGCCGTGAAATCAACCGCTCCGTTTGAGTTTGCCAAAGGATACGGGAAAACCGTTCCCCGCCCTGCATTGCCGTATTTATTTTGGAATTTTTTTCTTAAATATTCTGAAATATGTCCTGACTGAATGTGAGAATCTCCGATGAAAAGGATATTCGTAACGGATTCGTTTTTATTGAGTTTATCAAAGAAAGGCGCCAGATTTTCTGCGTTTTCAATTTTCTGTGCCGATGCAAACACCGAAAAACCGAGACTTATCAATAAAATTTTTCTTATCATATTTTTAGATTTTGGACAAATTTAGTTTTTTTATCATGATAACAAAAAAAGTAACTTGATTAAGTTACTTTTTTGTCCAATTGGTTACAGTTCTCTTTCTACATCCTTGTCGCCTCTTCCTGAGAGATTTACAAGCACCAGTTGATTTTTATTTTTAAATAATTTCATAGCGAGAGCCACCGCGTGGGAAGATTCTATTGCAGGAATAATCCCTTCCAAGCGAGATAAAAGCTGAAAAGCTTCTACGGCTTCCTTGTCCGTTACTGAGAAATATTCAGCTCTTTTGGTGTCTTTCAGGAAGGCGTGCTGAGGGCTTATCCCTGGGTAATCCAATCCAGCCGCGATGGATTCTGATGCGATAGGCTCATTGTTTTCATCAGCCAAGCAGTAAGAAAAAGTCCCTTGGAAAACCATCGGTTTACCATAGTTAAGCGTAGCCGCAGTATGGGAAATTTTGTCCTCTCCACCGCCCTCGGCACCGTATATTTTTACAGATTCATCATTTAAAAACCCTGAAAACAGCCCGATGGCATTAGAACCACCACCTACACAAGCGACAATGCTGTCTGGAAGGCGATTTTCTTTTTGTAAAATCTGCTGTCTTGCTTCATTTCCGATTACACTTTGGAAATATCCCACGATTTTAGGGTAAGGGTGCGGCCCTACATGAGAACCAAGCAGATAGTAAGATTCTGGATTTTCTATATAATATCCCAAAGCGCTATCCACCGCATCTTTCAAGGTTTTTGTACCCGAATCACATGAAACGACTTCCGCTCCTAAAAGTCTCATTCTCTTTACATTCAGAAGTTGTCTTTCAATGTCTATTGCTCCCATAAAGATTTTACAAGGAATGTTTAATAAAGCACAAGCCGTAGCTGTAGCCACACCATGTTGCCCAGCTCCCGTTTCTGCGATTACTTCTTTCGCTCCCATTTTCTTCGCTAAAAGAATCTGCCCAATGGCATTATTTATTTTATGAGAACCTGTATGGTTTAGGTCTTCTCTTTTGAGGTAAATTTTAGAACCTACATAATCGCTGAGATTCTTAGCAAAATAAAGAGATGTAGGTCTTCCCACGAAGTCTTTTAAAATTTGAATAAATTCATTTTTAAAACCATCAGTTTTGGTAATCTCATCAAAGAAATTACTCAGTTTTTCTAATTGTCCCGCTAAAACAGGAGGCACGAAAGCTCCGCCATACTCGCCATAATGACCATTGTAAGAAAGCATTTCTGCGATTGGTTCTACATTGATTACTTCTTTTTGCCCTTGGGCATTGTTTGTTGTTGTCATATTTTTATTATTTAAAATTATTATTCGATTATAAAAAACAAAAAGCCGTTAGGAAGTTCTCCTAACGGCTTTTATATATTTTGATAAAAATAAAATCTTTTCTTTACAAATATAAAAAGTCGAGCTGAACACCCTCGTTTCTGAGACTGCCAACTTGCCACCATATATTATTTGTAAAGTTTATCATTTTATTTATTTTAATCACAAAGGATAATACCAGAATTATTATTAAATTCTATCACACCTCCGTTAATAGGAAAAGTGTAGCAGTTGTTTCGCTGTGGTTCTGCTGTGAAAAACTTAGCGTAGTTCGGATTTTCTATTTTAGAAGTAATCAGTTTTACTTTGCCTGTTCTTAGAGAAGATACCACTGGGGCGTGGTCATTCAAAATATGAAATTCGCCCAATTCTCCAGGAAGTAGGATAGATTCCACTTCTCCTTCGAATACCACAAGCTCTGGTGTTAATATTTTAATGTTCATATTTATATCAGATTTGAAATTTGGAATTTGGAATTTGAAATTTGAAATTGAATTTTCATCAACCTCAAATTTCAAATTCCAAATCGTTGAATAATTTATGCGTTTTCAGCAAGCATTTTTTCTCCTACTTCTATAGCCTCCTCGATAGTTCCTTTAAGGTTGAAACAAGCTTCAGGTAAGTGGTCTAATTCACCATCGATGATCATATTAAATCCTTTGATAGTGTCTTTAATATCCACTAATGCACCTGGAATACCTGTAAACTGCTCTGCTACATGGAACGGCTGAGAAAGGAATCTTTGAACTTTTCTTGCTCGGTAAACTACCAATTTATCTTCTTCAGAAAGTTCTTCCATACCCAAGATAGCGATGATATCTTGAAGTGCTTTATATCTTTGTAGAATTTCTTTTACTCTTTGTGCGCAGTTATAGTGCTCTTCACCGATGATTTCTGGAGCCAAGATTCTAGAAGTAGAGTCTAGAGGATCCACCGCTGGGTAAATACCTAATGATGCAATCTTTCTTGAAAGTACCGTAGTAGCATCAAGGTGAGCAAAGGTAGTCGCTGGAGCAGGGTCTGTCAAGTCATCCGCAGGTACATATACCGCCTGTACAGATGTAATAGATCCATTTTTAGTAGAAGTAATTCTCTCCTGCATCGCACCCATCTCAGATGCCAATGTCGGCTGGTAACCTACCGCAGATGGCATACGCCCAAGAAGCGCAGACACCTCAGAACCTGCCTGAGTAAAACGGAAGATGTTATCCACGAAGAAAAGTACATCTCTACCTTGTCCAGTTTCTCCTCCATCACGGAAGTATTCAGCTAGAGTAAGTCCAGAAAGAGCAACTCTCGCTCTCGCTCCTGGCGGCTCATTCATCTGACCGAATACGAATGCTGCTTTAGAATCTTTCATTTGTTCTAAATCAACTTTGCTCAGATCCCAACCTCCATTTTCCATAGAGTGCATGAAATCTTCACCATATTTAATAATACCAGATTCCAACATCTCTCTCATCAAGTCGTTTCCTTCTCTGGTTCTTTCTCCTACACCTGCAAACACAGAAAGACCTCCGTGTCCTTTAGCGATATTGTTAATCAATTCCTGAATCAATACGGTTTTACCTACACCCGCACCTCCGAACAATCCGATTTTTCCTCCCTTAGCATAAGGCTCGATAAGGTCAATAACCTTGATACCTGTGAAAAGAACCTCTGCAGAAGTAGAAAGTTGTTCGAATTTAGGAGCTTCTCTGTGAATTGGTAAACCATTCTCTTTAGAAAGAGCAGTAATACCATCAATAGTATCACCCACCACATTGAATAATCTACCATTAATACCATCTCCTACTGGCATTGTAATCTGTTTACCTGTAGCAACTACTTCTTGACCTCTCTGAAGCCCATCTGTAGCGTCCATGGCAATACATCTTACCATGTCTTCGCCAATATGTTGTTCAACCTCAAGAACGAGTTTCTCTCCATTATTTTTAACTACTTCAAGGGCGTCATAGATTTTTGGTAATTCTTCAACCTCTTGAAATACAACATCAATTACTGGACCGATGATTTGTGAAATCTTTCCTTTAATATGGTTTGCCATTTCTAAAATTTTTCTTGTTTGCAAATATAGTGAAAGTTTATAAAATAACATTGTTAAAAAAGAAGATTTTTATCATATTTGCGACAAATTTTTATCAATTGAAAATTATAAGAGATTTATCTGCTTACAAAAGCCCTGATTTTACTGCTGTTTCCATAGGAATGTTTGATGGCGTACATCTTGGTCATCAGTCCGTTATCGGCCTTTTGAAAGAGAAAGCAAAGGAAAAAAATCTAAAAACAGCTTTGTTGTCTTTTTGGCCACATCCGAGAAAAATTTTAAATCCAGAACTAGAAATCCACCAGCTGAATACTTTGGAAGAAAAAGAAACTCTTCTAGAAAAATCAGGTGTAGAACTGCTTTTTTTGCAGGAATTTAGTGAGGATTTTAGAAATATGGATGCAGAGGATTTTGTGAAAAAGATTTTGGTAAAAAAACTTCAAGCCAAATATATTGTAATAGGGCATGACCACAGCTTTGGAAAAGGGAAAAAAGGAAATTTTGAGCTGCTCCAAAGAATGGGAAATGAATTGGGTTTTGAAGTGGAGCAATTAGAAGAGGTAAGTATTGAAAATCAAAACATTAGTTCTACTGAAATTAGAAAAGCTCTTTTGGAAAGCAGAATAAAGGATGCTAATGAGATGCTCGGATACACTTATAATCTGTCTGGCGAAGTTATTCATGGTAAAAAATTAGGCCGAAAAATAGGCTTTCCTACGGCAAATCTGAAAGTAGATTCCACGAAACTTCTTCCTAAAAAAGGCGCTTATATAGTGGAAGTATGGCTTGATAATCAATTTTATAAAGGAATGCTCAGCATAGGGACAAATCCGACAGTCGGTGGAGAAAAACTCTCGGTGGAAGTGTATATTTTGGATTTTGATAAAGATATTTATGGTAAAAAATTGACTGTAAATTTCAGAGATTTTCTCCATGAAGAAATAAAATTTGACAATCTTGACCAGCTTATACAAAGGCTGAATGAAGACAAAAAAATAACAGAAAATTATAATTTTTAAAAGAAAAAGCCGAAGTTTTCCTTCGGCTCTTATATTTTTAAATTAAAAATCCATTGTAAATGGTTCTTCTTCTTTGCTTTGAATTCCCAAAGCTTCATAAATATATTTAAAAGTAGACAGAAGAACAGGTTTTCCACTGATAATAGCCACATCATGTTCAAAGTGGGCAGAAGGTTTATTATCCAAAGTCGTTACTGTCCAGCCGTCATCATGGAATTTTACTTTTTCTGTTCCTAAATTTATCATCGGTTCTATCGCTAGGACTATGCCGTCTTTTAGGACTTTCCCTGAGCCTTTTCTCCCGTAGTTCGGTACTTGTGGGTCTTCGTGCATTTCTCTTCCAAGTCCGTGCCCAACTAACTCACGCACAACGCCATAGCCTTCTTTCTCACAGTAGGTTTGGATAGCATTAGAAATGTCTCCTACACGCTTTCCGCGGATACATTGTTCAATGCCTTTGTATAAAGATTTTTTGGTGATTTTAAGGAGTTTTTTGGTTTCTTTCGCAACTTCTCCCACCTCAAAAGAATAGGCGTGGTCACCATAAAAACCATTCATATAAACGCCGCAATCCACAGACAAAACAGTTCCTTCCTCTATTGGCTTGTCATTGGGAATACCATGTACCACCTCCGAATTTGGAGAAATACAAAGCGAATTTGGGAAACCATACATGCCTAAAAAAGCAGGTTTTCCACCATGATCCATAATGAAATCATGTGCCAATTTGTCCAAATAAAGAGAAGTAATCCCTGGTTTGATTTCCTTTGCCAACATGCCCAAAGTTTTGGAAACCAACTGAGCACTTTCTCTCATCAAACGGAGTTCATCTATTGTTTTTAACTGAATCATTTTTAATTTTTTACCAAAATAAACCAAAAGATAATATATGATTTTTTCATATCTTACTAACTATGATTTTTTGCTCTTTAAGCAATATGATTAGTTTGTTGTATTGTCTTTTTTGTACTTCCACAATCTTTTTATAGACTCTATTTCATTATTATACTTCATAACATCAATAAAATAAAAACCTTTTCTAAAACTAATCTCAAAGTCTATACTTCCCATTAAATACTGCACATTTTCAAAAAAAATGTGCATTAACTCATTTGTTTTTATATTTCTTATGATTATTTCTTCTGAATATACACAAGAAAGGTTATCTATTACCATTTTTTCCATTTCCTCTTTAAAGTCTTCTGTAAGAAATGTTCCTCGAATAAGGATAGGAGTTGTTTTTATTGTATAAGTTTTTGACTTATCGTAAATAACACCCCCTTTAACTTCTTTATTAAATAAAATAGTCTTTCCTTCTTCTACAATCTTAAAAGTAATTGAACCATCACAATTTTGTGAATAACAATAATAGTTTAGTATGAATAATGATAAATATTTTATTTTGTGAAACATCTTTCTAACATTTTTTTTATTTCTTCAATAATTTCTTCTCTGTCAAATAATCTAATAGTTATTTTTAATAAATCTGGAATATATGCATCCTCTTTTGGATTAGCTATATGAATGTGTCCCGTTTTTATATTACTAAAATTTTCATCCCTAACCCTTGCAATTCTATAAAATATCTCATTAGAAAGATAATCTCCCCCCGACCCTCTTACACTCTTCCCTTCAGGTATTATATCTACTGAATCATTTTTAAATTTTTACCAGAACCAACCTTTTTTTCTTTCTTTTTTCAATTTTGAATAGGCCTGAACCTCGCCATTTGAAATCCCAAATTCTATTTTTTGAGTGATGATTTCATAAACCTCGCCCCAGCCTGGGAAACCGCCTAGATTTCTATCATCTATAAAAACATCTGCATCTATTTTTCTTGACTGTGTATCTCCATCAAAAATTTCCCCTTCATAGCTAGAATTTACAGAATAAAACTCTATTCCGTTTTTTTTGCAGAATTCCACAGCTTCCTCCAAAGCCTCTCCACTTCGGTAAGTCCAGAGAATGAGCCTGTATCCGTTCGCCTGAAGCTGTCTCAGTGTTTCAAATGCAAAAGGCTGAGCTCGCCCAATGCTAGGATAGGCGTCTTCCACGATGGTTCCATCAAAATCTATTGCTAATTTTTTGTTATTTAGTTTCATATTAACTTTATTTTATTTCCAAAGAATAAGTTCTTCTTCTTTTATGATTTGTCGGGTGATAATCTTGCCAAAGAGCCTGAATACTTGTGTTTTCCTCTAATTCTGGATTGGTTTCCAAAAACTTTACGCCTTTCTTTTTGAAAGTTTCATAGATTTCTTTAAAAATAATCGCTGTTACGCCTCGTTTTTGGTATTGCGGGTGAATCCCAATCAGATAGAAATTCGCCCTGTCATTTTTCTTTCCAGCGTTCAGCAGATGCCACCATCCGAAAGGAAAAAGTTTTCCTTTAGCCTTTTGTAAAGCCTTGGAATAAGAAGGCATAGTAATGGCAAAAGAAATCAGACTGCCGTATTTGTCTTTGATGCAGACAATGTAGTCTTTATCTATGAATTTAAAATATTTTTCTTTATAATGTTTAATCTGTTCCTGAGTAATCGGTGTATAGGTGGAAAGATGCTTGTAAGTGTCATCTAGGAGCTTAAACATCGGTTCTACCAATGGGAGGATGTCTTTTTTTGATTTGAATTTTACGAGTTCCAGTTCGTATTTTTCAGCGATAAGGTTGCTGAATTTTTCCACCTTGTCAGGCAGGGTGTCAGGGAAATTGATTTCAAATTCCACCCATTCTTTTTCTTTCACTAAGCCCAGCTGTTCCATATGTTTAGGATAATAATCAAAATTATAAATCCCAATCATCGTTGCCAATTTGTCAAAACCTTTGGTAAGCATTCCTGCTTTGTCCAAATTTGTAAAACCCATTGGGCCTTCTATTTTAGAAATTCCTTTGGATTTAGCGTATTCTATTGCAGTGTCTATCAGTGCTTTAGAAACTTTTATGTCGTCTATAAAATCCAACCAGCCGAATCTTACCTTTCGGATTCCGAGGTCTTTTTCCTCTTTGTGGTTTATCATTACAGCTATTCTTCCTACGATATTTTTGCCTTTATAAGCCAGAAACTGAGCCGCTTCAGAATATTGTAAGGCAGGATTTTCTTCTTTTACCCAAATACTTTTTTCTTCATTGATGAGTGGTGGTACATAGTAGGGATTTCCCTTGTACAGCTCCATTGGAAACTTTATAAAAAGCTCCAAATCAGATGAATTAAGTACTTGTTTTACTTTTATATCAGACATTCTCTTTTTTAAATATTCTGCAAAAATAAGATTATTTATTTTTCTATAACGAATAAGAACCAAAAATTATGACAAAATGTGCTTTGGCATAGTTTTTATATTAAAATAAATTCAGTAAAATATAGTATAGAGATGATTTATTTAATTTTAGGTGCAATTTTTTTGGCGAGTATGTTTGTTCAAAATAAACTAAAGTCAAAATTTGCTCATTATTCAAATGTAAGATTACAAAACGGAATGTCAGGTAAAGAAATCGCTGAAAAAATGCTGGCGGATAATGGCATCCACGATGTGAAGGTAATCTCTGTAGCAGGACAGCTCACAGACCACTATAACCCAATGGATAAAACAGTAAACCTCTCTGATGTGGTTTATAACGAAAGAAATGCAGCCGCTGCAGCCGTAGCAGCCCATGAATGCGGACATGCCGTACAGCATGCCGTGGGATATTCCATGCTGCAGCTTCGTTCCAGATTAGTTCCTATTGTGAATATTAGTTCGCACTTGGTTCAGTTTGTGATGATGGCTGGTGTTGCCATGCTGGCAGCTCAGATGGCTTTGGGAAAGACAGTTTTGCTGATAGGAGTTTTGCTATTTGCGATGACTACGCTGTTTGCTTTCGTGACTCTTCCTGTGGAATATGATGCTAGTAATCGTGCATTGGCATGGCTGAAACAGACAGGAACTGTAACTCCGCAAGAAATGGAAGGCGCAGAAGACAGCCTAAAATGGGCAGCGAGAACATACTTAGTAGCAGCATTAGGTTCTTTGGCCCAGCTTTTATATTATGCTTCTATGCTTTTAGGAGGCAGCCGAAGAGAGGAATGATTTTTTAGATAAATTTAAATGTAACTTGATACATCTCGGATAAAATATCTGAGATGTTTTCTTTTTGTGAAGTTTTGATAAATGCTGTGATAGAGCAGATTTCCTGCGTGTCAAAATTTACCACTCGTGCATCAAATTTATTCAGCAATGAGAAAATCACATTCTGCTGAGAAAAATTAAATTGGATTTCTATTTCAGTTTCTAATTCTTTTGTGATGATTTTGGCTTCTTCCAAAGTAGCTTTTGCGCTTTCTTTGTAGGTTTTTACGAGTCCTCCGACGCCTAATTTTGTTCCCCCGAAATACCTTACGATAATCAATAAAATATTGGTAACATCATGCGCAAGCAGTTGATTATAAATAGGCAGTCCTGCACTTCCCGAAGGCTCTCCATCATCATTGATGCGGTAGTTTTCCCCATTCAGCCCCAGCCGAAAAGCATAGCAGTGGTGGGTAGCTTTTGGGTGTAACTCCTTGATTTTGCTTAGTTTTTCTTTATAATCATTTTCAGAAAGAATAGGATAAGCAAAACCGATAAATTTGCTTCCTTTTTCCTTAACTAAAACATTCTCAATGGGTTTCTCTATAGTTTGATATTCGTATTTCATTTACTGATTTTGAAAATGATAGAGCGTATTGTCTCGCAATTTACTGATTTTATTTGGTTTTGGGCTAAAAAAAGGCGCTTTGGTTCCATTTGTTAAACTTAAATTATTGGCTTTAATGACAAAAGCTTCGTCCCAAATTCCAGCATTGATAAACTGCTGTAAAGTAAAACTTCCGCCTTCTATAATTACCGATTGTATCTGCTCTTCCCACAATTTTTCCAGAAGATTTTTTATAAAATTTTCTCTTTCTATTTTGATGAATTTTATATTTTTTTTCTCTTCGTTTTTGATTGAATTAAAAACCAAAGTAGGCGATTCATCATTGTAAATATTGAAATTCTGTGGAACTTCTAATTCTAAATCAATCAAAATTCTCACAGGATTTTTTCCAAAAACTTCCCTCGTGGTAAGGCTGGGATTGTCATTTAGCGCTGTGTTTTTCCCAACTAAAATAGCGTGTTCATCGGCTCTTAACTGGTGTACCCATTGTTTGGCTAATGAATTGCTGACCGCTGTTGGTTTAAAGTCTTTATCCAAAAATCCATCCTCTGATTCAGCCCATTTTAGGATGATATAGGGTCTTTTCTTTTGATGAAAAGTGAAAAATCTTTTGTTAAGTTCTTTGCATTCATTCTCTAAAACTCCTGAAACTACCGCTATTCCCGAATCTTCTAAGATTTTTTTTCCTTTTCCATCTACTTTTTCGTGAGAGTCCAGAGTTCCTATTACAACTTTTTGGAATCCAATTTCTTTCAGTTTTAGAGCGCAAGGCGGTGTTTTCCCGAAATGAGCACACGGCTCCAAAGAAACATAAATGGTGGAGTCTTTCAGTAAAGTTTTATCTTGAACAGAGTCGATTGCATTGATTTCTGCATGAGGATTTCCTGCTTTTTGGTGGTATCCTTCGCCTATTATTTTCCCATTATGGACGATGACAGCGCCCACCATAGGATTTGGATAGGTTTTTCCGACAGCTTTTTGGGCGAGTTCTACACATCGCCTCATGTAGATTTTATCTTGCATTTTTAGATTTTGTCTAAAACTTAATATTCTCCCAAAATTGGAAGAATATTAAGAATATGTTTAAAAAATTATTCGCCAGTGATAAGCTTATGAAGGCTCTGTTTTAGGCTTTCTATCAGAGCTTTTTTCTCATCTATTTTGTCATAAGTATCTTTTAGCAGAGGATTTTCTCGCGAAGGATTGTTAAAGAAATTGATGTTGTTTTCTAATTTCACCACTTCCGCCTCTAAATCAGCTATTTGGCTCTTTATTTTTCTTGCTTTATCAGTAAGCTGGGCTTCTGTAAGATTATCTTCTTTTAAGTCAAATACATTGATTTTGTTTAATTTAAGTTTTTCTTTCAGAACTTTATTAAACTCATTATTGATGCTCATTTTATTTCTTGGAACTTTACCGATGCTGTCCCAAGAGCTCTTGATTTGCTCTATTTTTTCTACACTTCCTTCCTCATCATTTATTTGCTTTAATTCTTCGAGCAAAGCCTTCTTTTGATGATAATTCTGTTTCCAATCGTCCGTTGTAGAAGCGTTTTTCTCACGGAAATTATTGAAAAATGTATTACAAGCATCACGGAAATCATTCCACACCTTATTTGCTTGATTTTTAGGAACATGCCCTATGTTCTTCCAGTCTTCCTGTAACTTCTTAAACAAAGGCACGGCAGTATCCCAATCCTCAGAATGCATGTTGTCCTGCGCGATGGAAATCAGTTTTTGCTTTTCCTCTAAATTGACATGCTGTGAGTTTTTTAGATTTTTATAAAAATCATTTTTCTTAGCATTAAAGGCTCTAAGCGCAGTTTTGAACTCCGTCCAGTTTTGGTTGGATAGTTTCTTAGGAACATTACCTAGTTTTAAAAACTCGTTGCGAAGCTGTTCCACTTGTTTTATCGCTTGTTGCCAGTAGTTATGAGTAAGAGCCTCTTTCGAAGAAGCGAAATCTTTCAGTTTCGCGATGATTTCATTTTTCTTTTCCAAAGCTTTCTGCTGTTCCACTTCTATTTGAGCCAAAAGTTCGGATTTCCTCTCGTGGATTTTATTAGAAATTTCTTTGAAAACTTCCCAAGTGCTGTCACGAAACTCTTCCGCCACAGGCTCAGCTTCTTCTTTCCAAAGTCTGTGCAGATATTGCAGCTCATTCAGCGCTTTTTGGACAGAAATTTCGTTTATCAGCTCTTCTGCACGAGCGATAATGCTTTTTCTTTTTTCTAAATTGTGTGCATATTCCTGCTCGCGGTATTCTTTATTTAAATCCAGCATTTGGTAAAACTGATTCAAATGGTGGAAGTAATTGTGATTCAGGTTTTTAAATTCAGATTTTGCAACTGCTCCAGCATTTGCCCATTCTTCTTTTATTTCTCTGATTGCACGGAAAAGGTTGGTATTAGGCTCAGTATTGATGTAGAGATTTTTGAGTTTTTCTATGATTTGGTTTCTCTTTTCCAAATTTTCTTGGTGCTCTTTTTCTTGGTTTTTGTTAAAGGTGTCTAGTTTTTCCTTGAAAATACTTACCAAAGCAGAATATTTGGACTGCTCTGGATGTTCATAAGAGAAATCTTCCATATCATTCCCTTCCTCTACGAAATCGTGTTTTTTATCCGCGATTTCATCTTGAATAAGGTGATAAGCCTTGTCTTTTAACTGATTGAATTTTTTAGCATGAGCTCCCGCATCTGGCTTGTTTACAATGCTTTCCATTTCAGACAAAAGTTCCTTCACAGAGAGCGTATCCAGAGCTGTCTGCTCATTTTCTTCTATTTCTTCGTAAGAATTGATATCTAGAAATTCTTCGTTTTTGTTTTCCATTTCTGTACTCATTACAATCAGTTTTTTTGTTTAATACTAAGCTCAAATTTTGAGGATTAAAAAAAGCCTCAACATTTCAAGGCACTAAATTAAAGGTTTTTTACTTAAAATTCCAAATTTCCCACGCTTTTTCTGCTTGTTGTTCCAGCATAAGAAGTCCATTCATCGTTTCGGCTCCCATTTTATGAGCTTTTCTAAGGAACTGAGTCTGAGGAGGATTGTAGATTAAATCTATGACTACATGCTGAGAAGAAATCCCACCGAAAGGAAAGGGAAGGCTCTGCTCCACATTAGGAAAAGTGCCCACTGGCGTACATTGGATGATGATTTTATGTTCTTTTACGATTTCCTCCGAAAGGTTTTCAAAATTAAGTTTGGTTTTCCTTGAAACTATTTGATAATCAATGTTGTATTTATCAAAAATATATTTCACAGCCTTTGCGGCTCCTCCGTTTCCTAAAATCAGAGCCTTTTCTGATAGGATTTTTGGGTAAGTCAATAAGGATTTTTCAAAACCGAAAACATCGGTATTGTACCCAGTTTTCTTTCCATTTTTGATTAAAATACAATTGACTGCGCCTATTTTTTCGGCTTCATCACTGAGTTCATCTAAAAAAGGAATCACCTGTTCTTTGTAGGGAATGGTGACATTCAGTCCTCTGAGATTATCTATGTTAAAGATTTTTTCTACTTCCTCAATCTGCTGGATATCAAATAAATCGTACGAGTAATCTGGTAAAGATAACTGGTTGAATTTCTGTTCAAAATATTTTTTTGATAACGAATAGGAAATATTTCTTCCGATAAGCCCAAATTTCATCATTTTTATTGGCTTTAAATCTAATTAGATGACAGATGATGTCTATTCACTTTGGAGAAAATCCAAGAAACCATCAGTCCGAAGAAAAACGCTGATGATGTGACAATCAGGTAGTTATATAAAGTTATTTTCACAGGGAAAGGTAAATCCAGCCCTACCGATGCCTTGAAAAAGCCTGTCTGTATCTGTAAAATACAAGTCAAAGTTCCTAGTATTAGCCCAAAGAAAACGCCTAAACAAACAATCAGTGCGCCTGTATAGAAATAGGTTTTTCTCAGTTGTGAAAATGTAAAACCTAACGAAATCAGTGATTTAGCTTGTTGTTTTTTGTCGAGTTGCAGAATGATGATTGCACCAGCGAGATTGAATGTCGTAATGAAAATTACCAAAATAAAAATCAGATAAATAATCAGTTTTTCGGTGTTTATCATCTTCCAAAACGCCTCGTTTTCCTCCATCTGAGTATTGATGTAGATGCTGTTATCAGCCAAATTTTTCAGCAGAGTTCTTTTTACTGCATCTGCTTGTTCAGAGTTCTTTAGTTTTATAGCGATTTGATAAGCCGAATTTTTTGGGAGATTGAGCAGTCTTTGAGTAAGTTCTATTGGAGCAATGATATAGTTGTTAAGTTGTTCATTTTCAGCGAAAATACCTGTTACGAATATAGGTTCTTTGTTGAAGATATCTTCTTCTTTATTGATGAGTCCTTCTCCTGCTTTTGGGATGAAAATGGTGGCTGTTGTATTGTCATCATCTCCACCAATGGGAATGGCTAATCTATTGTTAAGAAGTCCTTCTACAACGACCTCGTTTTGGTATTGAAAGGAAGGATACTCTCCATATATAATGGATTTTTGGATGGGATTTATTTGGGTATAAACAGAATCAACACCTTTTAAATAAGCGATTTCTCCATTTTCATTATAATTAAGATAAACTTTTTCCTCTATTACTTTTGAAAATGCCTTTATTTCAGGTTCTTTTTCTAATACAGAAATGATTTCTTCGGGATTTTTTAGCAGTTTTCCTTCTTTGCTTTTTATGGTTAGATCCGCATGGATATTGTTAATCAGCTCTTTATTAAGTTCCTCCAATCCAGAAAAAATAGAAATCACTATAAACATCGCCATTACTGCAATAGTCATAGCTGTAGCGGCCAATCCTGTGATAAAGGACACAGCTTGGCTGCCTTTTTTAGAAACTATGTATCGAAGAGCGATGTAGAAAGGAGTGTTCATTTTTACAGAATAGGGTTGTCTCCTAGACCTTTTAGTTCTCGTTCTAGTTTTTCTACATCATCCAAAGAAGTATCCAGATAAAAATTGAGCTGAGGGATGGCTCTCACTTGTTTCGCCATTTTTTGCCCAATGAAATTTCTGTAATATGATTTGTTTTCCTCAATTTCTTTCATCACAGCATCTCTGAAATCCTGAGGGAAAATGCTTAGATAAACTTTAGCTATTCCTAGGTCAGCAGTGACTTTTACATCAGATACGCTTACCAATAGGCTTTGTTTGCTGTCTGATGCCTGCTTTCTAAAAAGTTCTGCCAGGTCTTCTTGTATGATTTGTGCTACTTTTCTTTGTCTGTTACTTTCCATATCCTGCAAAGATAATATTTATTTAATCTATTGGATGTAATTTATGAAAAAAAACTTGCTTTTAATAAATAAATTTTTACTTTTGTGCAAATTAAAAAATGCATTTATGAGTTTTATTAAAGAATTTAAAGAATTTGCCATTAAAGGAAATGTGGTAGATATGGCGGTAGGGGTGATTATTGGAGGAGCTTTTGGTAAGATAGTGAGCTCTTTTATAGAAGATGTTATTACACCTCTTCTTCTTACTCCAGCTTTGGAAGCTGCTAATTTGAAGAATATTGAAGAATTGACTCTTTTTGGAGGGGTTAAGTATGGAATGTTTCTTTCAGCGGTAATCAATTTTGTTATCATTGCTTTCATCTTATTTATGATGATAAAGGGAATTAATAAACTTAAAAACGAAAAACCAGCTGATGAGCCAGCAGCTCCTACACAAGAGGAATTATTGGCTGAAATTAGAGATTTATTGAAAAATAAATAAACAAATTTTCATTCATAAAAGTTTAAAATTCACAAAAAAATCCTCTCAAATTTGAGAGGATTTTTTTATTTCTTTAGTTTTATGGATAGGTTCTTTATCATATCTTCGGACATTTCTTCTATTCCAAATTTATAGTTCAGTCCCCAGTCTCTTTTAGCTACGCTGTCATCTATGCTTTTTGGCCAGCTTTCTGCTATTTTTTGTCTAAAATCAGGTTCATAAGAGATTTCAAAATCAGGAATTATTTTTTTGATTTCCTCTGCTAATTCTTCTGGCGTGAAGGATATTCCGCCCAAGTTATAAGATGTTCTTACAGAGATGCTTTCGCTAGGAGCTTCCATTAGTTTTATTGTTGCATCTAAGGCATCTTCCATGTATAGCATAGGCATGGCGGTTCCTTTTTGGATAAAACTTGTGTATTTTCCTTTTTCTATTGCTTCATAGAAAATTTCTACGGCGTAGTCCGTAGTTCCTCCACCTGCAGGAGTCTGCCATGATATCAGACCAGGGTATCGGATGCTTCTGATGTCTACATTATGTTTTTGGTGATAGTATTCACAGAGTTTTTCACCTGCTACTTTGGTTACTCCATAGATAGTAGATGGGTTGAGAGCGACTTCTTGTTCTACATTATAAGGAGAAATTCCTCTTCCAAAAACAGCGATAGAACTTGGCCAAAATATCTTTTTGATTAGTCCATTTTTCGCTATTTCGCATAGATGAAGTAGAGGATCTAAATTTACATTCCAAGCCAAAAGAGGCTGTTTTTCGGAAGTTCCTGATAGGAGGGAAGCGAGGTGATAGACAGTAGTGATATTGTATTCTTTAATGATTTTTTCTAATTCTTGGTGGTCAGTAACATCTAGTTTTATGTATTTTCCAGCGCTGTCTAGTCCTTCTTTTATATAAAGGTCAGAAGCTATTATGTTTTTTTTTCCATATACGCTGGCAAGTTTTGTTACTAATTCACTTCCTATTTGTCCATTGGCTCCAGTGATGAGAATTTTCTCCGTGTGTTCTTCCATTTTTATTCGTATTTTTCAGCAACGAAATTAAGAAAAATTCAAAAGATAAAAAAGTAAAAAACAAAAAACCTTTAACTATAAAGTTAAAGGTTTTAAACACCAAATCACAAAATATTAATATGAAAAAAATTACTATTTTCTATTTATAAAAGTGACCTGGCTGGGATTCGAACCCAGGACCCATACATTAAAAGTGTATTGCTCTACCAGCTGAGCTACCAGGTCTCCATCATTACTGTGTCAGTAATTTTTGAGTGGTGCAAAGATAGGTATTTTTTTTTATTATCAAAATTTTTTATCAAATTTGTTGAAAATTTTTATCATGATAATTACACTTATGGGGTATATGGGAAGTGGTAAGTCTGTTATTTCCAAAGAGTTAGGTTCTAAATTAGGCTTTAAAAATATTGACTTAGATAATGAAATTTCTAGTGAAATAAGACTGTCTATTCCTGAAATTTTCCAAAAAAAAGGAGAATTATTCTTTAGAAAAAAGGAAAAAGAGATTTTGGAAAGGGTTTTGAGCATGCAAGAAGATGTAGTTTTGAGTCTGGGAGGAGGTACGCCGTGCTATTATAATAACATAGATCTTATAAATGAAAGATCGGTGAGTGTTTATTTGGTGGCTAATGTCAATACCTTGGTGAAAAATCTTCTGTATGAAAGAGAAAAAAGGCCTCTGATAGCGGGAATAAAGGAAGAGGAATTACCTAATTTCATAGGGCAGCATCTCATGGAAAGGAATCATTACTACTCTAAAGCAAAGGTTGCAGTAATGGTGAATAACTGGGATCTTGATAGAATTGTTAGTGATATTTTGACTGAGATAGAAAAATTGGGTTATGAAATCAAAGATAAAAACTGATCAAAATATCAAGTATGTATTCGTAAAAAAAACCGAAAGCCAATAATTATAGATTTAATATAATATTGACTTTCGGCGTAGTATAATCATTTATCGTTTATCCTCTATTCCAAATTTTCCCCAAAGACTAGGTTCTATATCTAGTTTTACTCTTTTTTTCATTTGGGAATAGAGTTTGTCTAATTCTTTTAGTTTAGAGTTTATATCCTCTGTTTTTTTCTTGGATTCTGCCTTTAATCCTTCGTTTTCACTATTTAAAGTTTCTATTTTTTCTCTTAAAGTTTCTAAATTAAGAATAGTATCATCTGTAATTCCAGCAGGAAGATTAGATTTTATCTTTTTTAGTCCATCTATTAGAACTTTAGCATTTGTTATTTTTTGAGAATATGTTTTTGTAGCCATATTTATTATTTTATATTTCTATATAAAGTATTTTTAATATATATTATTAACTCCAATAAGTTTTAGTTTTATCAGCTTTATATATATACTTATTTTCTAAAATTCTATCTACTTTATATGTAGTATTTTCTATTTCGCTTAAATTTTCATATCTAATAGCAACTATATTATTATCAATAGTATTATAATTAGATAATTTTTCTTCTAATTCACTATAATTTTTATTAAATATAGATAGATTTATATCATTTATAGATTTATTTTTCTTTATTCTATATTCTTTATTATTATATTGGAAAATTTCAATATGAATAGGTTTTTGATTTTCAATTTTTATAATGTTTTTATTATTAGAATCAAAATTAAAATCTTTTTTACTTATAATTTTATTTTCATTTTTATTTTTTGCATCATTATTATTTTCTTGTGAATAAAAAAATGAAACTGTAAAAACAGATAATATTGAAATTGTCTTTTTCATAGTATTTTTAATTTTAAGTTTAATTTTATTTTGCAAATATAAATAAAAAAATTATATAAATATAACTTTTTAAAAATATTTTCAATTTTTTTTAAATGATAAGTTATATTTATACTATTTAAGTATTATAATTTAAAATATTTATATAATTTTAATCTATCATGATATTATTTTATTATATTTGTATATAGATATTCAAAAAAAATATCTCCCCAAATCATTTGGGAAGATACCTTTATTATTTTAGTAGATTATTTTTATATAACCTAAGATATATTTTTCTTAAAAATTAAATAATAGCTTCTCTTATTTTGGTTAATTTAGCTAAAAGATTATCTAATTTATCAAGTTGAAGCATATTTGCTCCATCGGATTTAGCTTCAGAAGGATTAGGATGTGTTTCTATGAATATTCCATCAGCTCCTACAGCAATTCCTGCTTTTGCAATAGTTTCTATAAGTTCTGGTCTGCCGCCAGTAACTCCACTTTCTTGATTGGGTTGTTGTAATGAGTGTGTGATATCAAGAATTACAGGAGCATATTGTTTCATAATAGGAATTCCACGATAATCTACAATCAGGTCTGTATATCCGAAAGAATTTCCTCGTTCTATGATGGCTGTTTTTTCGTTTCCAGAGTCTTTTACTTTCTGCACGGCAAATTTCATGGCTTCTGGCGATAGGAATTGCCCTTTTTTCAGAGTTACGACCTTGTTGGTTTTAGCGGCAGCTACCAAAAGATCAGTCTGTCTAACCAGAAAGGCTGGGATTTGTAATACATCTACGAACTGAGCTGCCAGCTCGGCGTGTGCATTTTCGTGGATGTCCGTGGTGGTAGGAATGTTGAAGGTTTCACCGACTTTTTTCAGAATTTGAAGTGCTTTTTCATCGCCTATTCCTGTGAAAGAATCCACACGAGAGCGGTTGGCTTTTTTGAAACTCCCTTTGAAAATGTAGGGAATTTTATATTTATCAGTGATTTTGATAACGGTTTCGGCTATTCTCATCGCCATATCTTCGTTTTCTATGGCGCATGGACCAGCTATTAAAAAGAAATTTTTAGAATCTTTGTGGCTGATGTTTGATAAATGCTGTATCATATATATGTATTTAAATTTTCACAAATATAGGTTTAATTTTAATAAATATTCAATAGAAAAAGCGAGTTGTAAGACTCGCTTTTGTGGGTTTTATTCGGTTACACTTATGACTTTTTGGGTTATTTTTTGAGTTTTTTCCTTTTCATAAGTAGAATCAAAAGGTTTCATAATAGGGAAAAGGAACTGATAAAATGGCGTGATATTCTGCACTTCCTCAGATTTTTCAAAAGCTTTTTCTTTTCCCATCATTTCTAATTTTTTGATGAAATTATCAAATCTTTTGTCAATAACTGAGATGGAATTCACCAAATATTGGTATCCTTTGTCTTTTTTACCAGCGATTTCGTAGCCATTTACTACTGCCTGAACCACCATAGAATAAAGCATAGGCTGGGTAACCATCTGTCTTCTAAGTAGGTTTTGTTCTCGATTGCTGAGGCTTAGATAATAGTCATATTCGCTAAAAATATCTTTTTTCATTTGCTCAGCCAGTTTGAGACCTTTTTGCTCTTCTCCAGCGGCTATATATCCGAAAATAATAGCACTCACCGAACGAGGATCATTATATTTCTCCACAGGAATTTCTCTAGAAGCTAAATCTAAAATTTCCAAAGCTTTTGCTTTTTGTCCTTTTAAAGCTAATGCTTCTGCGGCTCTTCCTGCTGATGTTCTGTAGTTCATGATGTTGGAAGTTGCCGTTTCATCATAGTGGACTTTAAGGTCTTTGAAGTTCCCCCAACGGAAATTTTTAACAACTTTGTAGAGTTCATCTGCATCTACACGCCCTAAATCTCCATCTTCTCTTTCAGGTGTTTTGATAGGAACAAGGCGATAGTTAAACCCATCAAATTGTAAATAATCATTTAGGTAAAATATATTTTTGGAGTCATAAATACCTCCAGAAGAGAAGCTTATAGGTCTTTTCCAATCAAAATTCGCTAAAATATCCATCATCATAAGTTCATTTTTGTACATGGTAGAACCTTCGTAGTTTATGATGATTTCGTTTTCTGCAAGTGAAGCATCCTGAGCTTTTATAATTCCCGATTTTACTGCATTTTCTTTGTTTACAGGCAATACGAATCTGCTCACAGGCAGGAAGTTAAACTTGTGATATTGCTCTTCCCCAAATAACATTTTTAGAATCATATCCTTATCCTCTGATTTGGAACGGAGGAACTGTATCGCTTCTTTTAATGTCATGGTTTCTTGGGTTAGATATTTTCTTAAAGAAGCCAATTCTGTCGCTGGAACTCCTTGTTCTTCAAGATTTTCAAAGATGCTTGCCCAGCTGTTTTTACTCATTAGATAGATTTGATCATTTATTCCATCTCGATATTCGGCGTGAGATAGCGATGAAGGAACAGGCATCGCATTATAAGTTCTTCTTTTTACTTGGTCAATGTTCCAAGGTGTCGCCAAAAGCGTGTGGTTGATTACCTTCACATCATCTCTAAATCTTTCTGTCTCTTGGATAGCCCAAGTAGGGTAGGTGTCGTTATCTCCATAGACAAATAAAATTCCATTTTTAGGGAGGGATTTCAGCGAAGAATAGGCATAATCATATGCTGTGTATCTACCGCTTCTGTCATGTGGAGTATAGTTTTGGAAGCCCATCATTAGAGGAATTCCCAGTAGAATGCTCCCTGTAGCGATATTATAAGAATTCTTTTTTATTTTATTTTGAGAAAAACTGAAAATACCTGCTACTCCCAGACCTATCCATATTGCAAAAACATAGAACGAGCCGACCATAGCGTAGTCTCTTTCCCTTGGTTCAAATGGTTTTACCCCCGTGTAGAAAATAATTCCCACACTCATCAGGATAAATATAGAAAGTAAGGCGTACAATCTTCCAAAATCTTTCAGTGATTGGTAAGCAAAACCGATGATTCCAAGAAGGAAAGGAAGGAAGAAAAAGTATACGGTGCTTTCGTTTTTGAATTTTGATGGAAGGTTGTCTTGGTCGCCCAGCATCATATTGTCAATGGCAGAAATTCCACTAATCCAGTTTCCGTTTGTGTTTTCCATGTGCCCTTCTAGGTCGTTTTGTCTTCCTACAAAATTCCACATCAGATAACGAGCGAAATAATATCCATTCTGGAAATCAATGAAATAATGCAGGTTTTGCGCTAGAGTAGGCTTTTTGATTTTGATTAAATCATAGCTTTTTACATCAAGATAATCTTTTGCAGTGATGTTTCCATCTTCATACTTAGCTTTTAATTCATCAAAAGCTTTTTTCGCATGAGGATTGTCCACTATGTTTTCATTGGAATAATTAAACTCAAAATCAGGCGCGCCATACATGGATACATAGTTGTTCATTACAGTCCTGTC
Source organism: uncultured Flavobacteriaceae bacterium (assembly GCA_963520375.1). GTDB lineage: Bacteria > Bacteroidota > Bacteroidia > Flavobacteriales > Weeksellaceae > JABCPE02. Next base: position 35,115 of record CAUQQF010000012.1, read on the forward strand.
AGAGTTGTACATTCTCGGCAAGAAGCTGACATGGTCTTTGTTATACACATAGTTGGTGCGTTCGTCTACTTTGTCATATTTTCCTGTTTTTTCGTTTTTTTCGTAGACATCGCCTGTTTTTATGGTTTTGTAGCCACCATCCTCGTTTCTTTCTATTCCATGCGCATCTAGATGAGCCGTATAGTTTTGTCCATATATAGTAGGCCAGTCGCCGTACTGCTCACGGTTGTAGTAGTCCAGCATACCAATGGCAGTATCAGGATTGTTCAGATTCATAGGAGGATTGGCATTGGCTCTGATAGGAATCATCATCCAGCACGAAAATCCGATGATCATATAAACTACTGATAATGCGATGGTTTGGTATAAATGGTTTTTGGTTTTTCTAGTATATCGGATGATATAATAACAAAAAGCAACCAAAATCATAAACGCAATGATAGTCCCTGAATGGAACGGCAGACCGATGCTATTTACAAAGAAAATCTCACTCTTTCCGAAAAGTCTCATGACAATAGGGAAAATTCCTTTAAAAACAAATGCTAAAACTCCAAGCGTGATGAAATTAGCAATGATGAAGTTTTTCCAAGTGAATTTGTAATTTCTAGCATAATAGATGAAACACACCGCAGGAACTGCCAGCATCACCATCATATGGACACCCACAGAAAGCCCTGTGATAAAGAAAATCAGGATAATCCATCTCTGGCTGTCGCTGTCATGGTATTCGTTTTCCCATTTTGTAATCAGCCAGACTACAAGCGCGATGAACATAGACGCCATAGAATACACCTCGCCCTCCACAGCAGAATACCAAAAAGTATCCGAAAAAGTAAACGCCAGTGAGCCTATAACTCCCGAAAACAGTACGGAAATCATTTCTGCTGAGCTGAGCTCTTCCATTTCTTTATTTAAAATTCTGCGGACTAAATGTGTAATGGTCCAAAAAAGAAATAAAATCGTAAATGCACTGAATAGCGCAGACATAGCGTTGATAATCAGTGAGTAATAGGCCTCATTCCCAAAGCTCAAAATAGCCGCCACAGCGCCCACCAGCTGGAACAATGCTGCTCCTGGTGCGTGGGTAACTTCCAGTTTTACAGCGGATGAGATATATTCGCCCGTGTCCCAAAAGCTGAATTTATGCTCTATAGTGGATAAATAGGTAACCAAAGCAATCCCAAAAACTGCCCAACCTAATATATTATTCCATTTTTTAAATGTCCAGTTTTTCATTAATAAAAATAATTTGTCGCGAAATTAAGATTTTTTGATAAAAGAAATCCAATTTTTAGCCTAAAATTATGATTTTTTTAAATATTTATCTGATGAGGAAAAATTCTTTTTTAGAATTATTTTAAATAAAAATTTGGTTTGTGTATTTAAAAATATTAGTTTTGCCTAACATTTATTTCTAATTAAATCTAATTATATTATGAAAAATTATAAACTTTTTCCATTGTCAGCCCTGTTTTTCATAGGTTTGATGAATGCGCAAGATGTAAAGCAAGACTCCCTTCACAAGGATAAAAATGTAGATGAAGTGATTATCACAGGAACGCTCAAACCGATAAGCAAGTCTAAAAGTCCCGTTCCAGTGGAAATTTACACCAAGAAATTTTTTGAAAAAAATCCGACTTCTAACCTTTTAGAATCTATTTCTATGGTTAATGGGATTCGTTCGCAGATTAACTGTTCGGTTTGTAATACGGGAGACATCCATATCAATGGGCTGGAAGGGCCTTACTCGCTGATTCTCATCGATGGAATGCCGATAGTGAGTTCCCTTTCCACGGTCTACGGTCTGAGTGGAATTCCGAATTCTATGATAGAGCGAATAGAAATCGTGAAAGGTCCTGCATCCTCTGTATATGGGACAGAAGCGATGGGAGGAACTATCAATATCATCACTAAAAACGCTTTGACCGCACCGAAGTTTGCTTCGGATTTTAGCACGACTTCTTGGGGCGAGCAGAATATGGATTTGGCTACGAAATTCAATATTGGTAAGAAAGCAGCGTCTATCTTGAGCGTGAATTATTTTAATTTTACGAATAGAATTGACAAGAATAATGATGGCTTCATGGATACCACGCTTCAAGACCGAGTTTCTGTGTTTAACAAGTGGAATTTTAAGCGAAAAGACAATAGAATGGCTTCCTTTATGGCAAGATACCTTTATGAAGACCGATTGGGAGGGCAGCTCCAGTGGCAGAAACAGCATAGAGGCGGCGATGAAGTCTATGGCGAAAGTATCTATACCAACCGCTTTGAGGCGATAGGGCTTTATCAGCTTCCTACGGTGGAGCAGTTGTTTTTACAGCTTTCGTTTAATTATCATAATCAGGACTCTAGATACGGAACAGAAGCCTTTGATGCGACACAGCGCACGAGTTTTGGGCAGTTTTATTGGAATAAAAATTTCGGAAAGCATGACTTGATAGCAGGAGCTACTTTGCGCCATAACTACTACGATGATAGTACGATAGGAACGCAAAACACAGACGGAACGAATAACCCGACCAGCGACTGGCTTCCAGGGCTTTTCGTACAAGACCAATGGACTTTTAATGACAAACACTCACTTTTGCTGGGGTACAGATTAGACCACAGTAAAAATCATGGATTTATTCATTCTCCGAGGCTGGCTTATAAGCTGAGCCCAAGCCCTGCGACCAGCATTAGAGCGAGTTTTGGGACTGGTTTCCGTGTGGTGAATGTCTTTACCGAAGACCATAAATCGCTTACCAATGCCAGAGAAACGGTCATCAGAGATATTAAACCAGAAAAATCCATCAACGGGAATATTAATTTTACTCAAAAAATAACCGCAGGAAACGGCTATATTGATATAGATGCTACGGCTTTTTATTCCTATTTTACGAATAAAATCGTGGCTGATACAGAGACAGATAGCGATAAAATCATTTATGATAACCTGAAAGGGCATGCGATAAGCCAAGGGATTTCATTGGGAGCGAATATAAAATTTGGTATTCCGCTGAGCTTAAATATAGGGGCAACCTATATGGATGTTTTTGAAAAGTATGAAGAAGGGGGCGAAACGCACAAAAAATACGAGCAGCTCGCACCTAAATGGTCTGGAACTTATGCACTCAGCTATGAGTTTAGTAGAAAATTTGGGGTAGATTTTACGGGCGAAGTTTATGGGCCGATGCGCCTTATCACCGTTCCGAAGGATTTTCGACCAGAATACTCGCCATGGTATAGTTTGGCGAATATTCAGCTGAGAACTAAGTTTGACAATGGATTGGAAATTTATGGCGGTGTGAAAAATTTGTTTAATTTCACTCCGAAAGACCCTATCCTAAGACCTTTTGACCCGTTTGATAAAGATACAGGAACCAATAATCCGAACGGATATGAGTTTGAACCATCCTACGGATACGCTCCGATGCAGAAAATAAGAGGTTTCCTAGGAATAAGATACACGATAAAATAAAATATATGAAACTAAAATTCGCTTTTTTGGCGGTTGTGTTGTCCTGTTTTTCTTATGCTCAGATACTGAATAGTTTTGAGGAAGTGGAAAAATTAAGAAAAGAAAATCCTAAGCCTGTGGTTGTTTTATTCACCACCGAATGGTGCGGAGTGTGCAGAGTGCAGAAGAAGAACTTATCAAAACTTCCTCAGAGCATATGGGACAGCGTCTATTTTATAAGTGTGAACCCTGAAAAATACCATAAAGACATAGAGTTTTTTGGGAAGAAATATACTTTCGTGTCCAATGGAACTTCGGGACTGCATAAAATAGCCTACGAGCTGGCTGGCGGCAGAGTTCCTGCCTATCCATTCTGGGTTTTTGCTGATGAAAACGGGAAAATGCTGACTCATGAAGGACTACTGAAAGAAAAAGAATTAAATTCAATTTTTTCTAATCATAATCACTAAGTGCGGAAGTAAGGCGATTTTGCCTTACTTTCGTTTTTTATTTGTTTTCAGATTTTTTCAGAAGATATTTTTGTAGAATTTGGTTCAAAGGATATATTTTGAAAATAAGATTTCCGATAAATATCACCGCTAAAACCAAAGCAGGTTTGTAAATCAAATTCACAAAACTAGACTGAAAATTAGGAAAAATCGAAGCCAAAACAATCGCAGAGCCACAGATGATAACTGCCCACATCATTTTGATGGATAATGGAAAAACCTTGAAATGGTGGTAGTTGAACACGATTTTTATTAAATTAAACGAAGTCAAAGAAATAGCGTAGGAAATGGCAATTCCCAAAATTCCTAAATCGGTATATTTTAGGAAAAAAGCATTTAGAGCGATGGTCACTACGGCTAAAATAAGCATAAACAGGGTGTTGTACTTATAAAATTTGGACATGGAAATAATGTGGCTGTTGAATCCCGTAGCCAAATCAAACAGCATAGTCATGCCAATAATCCATAAAATAGGTTCTGCTGTCCGAAGAAGTTCTCCATTTTTCATAAAGTCCGTGAGGAAGGGAAATCCCACTACAATACACGAAAAAAAGACCAATCCTAAAAAGAATAAACTGAGGGAAGTTTTTTTGTGAAAGCGGTCAAGTTCCTGCAAGGTATTTTCCGTAAGATGCTTGTTAATCATCGGTGCAGAGATGTTGTAAAGCCCCATCTGAGGGATGTTTATGAGGGTAACGATGGAGTAAATATTGCTGTAAAGCCCATTTTGCTCAAAGCCGATGTATTCTCCAATCATCACATTGGCAATTTTCAAAGCTAAAAAACTGCCTATATTTCCCAAAAATCCGAAAAAACTATAAGATAAAATCTGAACCCAAAGCCCGTTTTGTCGGAAGTAATCTGTGCTAAAATCAAAATTAAATTTCTCTAACTTATTGTTATACACGAAATAACCTAACATTGCCATAAAGAAAACAGAAATAAAGAAAATAAGCGCCATATTTTCAGGGACTTTTGCGAAGAAAAACAAACAAAAAGCACCGATGTTGGCAAGTTTCGGAAAAAGATTTTCAAAAATGTTCGGAATGGCGATGCGTTTATAATTGGAAATATATTTATTCAAAACAGTAGAAATGGATAGAAACAAAATCAAAGGAAAAATCAGATGTTTCGCCTGCCAGTTTTCACTTTGTTTCAGAGAAGGGAAAATATTGAAAATCAGAAAGTAAAGAATTCCGAAAATAAAAAAGTTGATAAAAATCCCTACAAAGGACAGCGAGAGCATATTCTGGTGTTTTCCATCTTTTTGGGTCTGTGCAAAAAACTTGACATTAGAAAAAGAAATCCCAAAAACCACTATCGGAACGAACATCTCCGCCGTTGGGAAAATAAATCTCAACTTGCCATAAAATTCCAAATCATTCGGGAAAATAAAGAAATTTGCCAGCGTTCCCAGCAAAAATCCCAGATATCCTACAATGGAATATTTTAGCCCTTGTCGGAGTATTACGCTCATTATCTGTTGTTTATGAAAATTATATTTTTGATAAATTTACTAGAATCTTCGGCAAAGATAGCATTTTGAGAATTTAGAATATCCTCGGTCAAAGGTTCTAATGAAAAATTCTCTCGATGCAGATAATGCGCCGAATATCCGTATTTTTCTATATTAGAAATTACTTCCCAAATCGACTCGGAGTGGTACTTTTGCTCGATTTTTACCATTAGAACGGGCTTGAATTTTTCAATGGTTTCTTTCGCGCCTTCCAGCACGGAGAGTTCTTGCCCCACCGTGTCTATCTTTATGAAATCCAGCCTTTCCAGTTCTTTTTTTTCTGCCTCTCTTTTTTGGCACCAGCTGTCAAGGGTGATGCATTCTGCTTTTTGTGTGGCTATTTTTGTGTCCTCATCTTCTATAATGTTGTCCAGCAGGGTGCTTTCCTCGTGGATTTTTTCTTTGTTGAGGACAGGAATCATCAGTTCAGCCTTCTTGTTTTCACTAGACAAGGCTTTTTGATAAAAATTGATTTTAGAAAAAAGATTTTTGAGTCTTTTACAAAGGATTTTATTAGGCTCAAAAACATGAATGTTTTCAGGGAAAAGAATGTAATCCAGCCAGTAGACATAATCTCCCCAGCCTGCTCCGATGTCTATGAAAACAGCTTTCTGCGGCAGGAAATCTTTCAGCCAGAGCAGCTCTGGTTCTGCATTTCTCTTAAAAATATTTTCCCTATTGAGACGGATGAGTTTTTTATAAAAACGACTTTTATAAATAGTAGGAGAAACGAACCAAAAATTCTGTGCAAGAGCATAGTAGGGATTAATCATGCTGTAAATTTTTCCAAACTACAAAACTACGATATTTACACAGATTTTAGATGAAAAATCTCCACAAAAAAATCAGAGATAAATTTTATCTTTCATAAAGGTGTATTGATTTTTGATTTTCAGACAAAAAGAAAGGTAGAATTTATTACCTTTGCACAAATTATTTAAGAACAAGATGAGCAGAGATAGAAAAAGTTTTTCGGGAAGAAGGGATAACAGAGAAGAGAGTAGAGGAAGCCAAAACAGAAATAAATTTGAGAAAAGGGACAGACCATCTGCTCCTAAAAAGTTTTACAAAAAACCTGATGAGCAGGAAGATAAGGCTAAATCCTTTATTCTGAAAAGAAAATTGGACAAAATCAGCAAACAGGTTGAAAAAGATACAATTAGGCTTAATAAATACATCGCTAATTCTGGAATATGCAGCAGGAGAGAGGCTGATGAACTGATTACACAAGGACTAGTGGAGGTCAATGGGAAGGTGGTTACAGAAATGGGATACCAAGTTCAGAAAACAGACAGAGTGGTTTTCGATGGACAGAGTATAACTCCAGAAAAGCCTGTGTATGTGCTTCTTAACAAACCGAAAGGATATATTTCTACGACAAAAGATGAGAAAGCGAGAAAGACCGTGATGGATTTGGTAGCGAATGCCTCGCCGTATCGTTTATTCCCAGTGGGTAGGCTGGATAGACAGACCACAGGGCTTATTCTTTTGACAAATGATGGGCATTTGACTAAAAAACTGACCCACCCGTCTTTTGGAGTGAAAAAAATCTATCATGTTACTTTGGATAGAAAACTAAGCGTGGAGGATCTGCGCACGATAGCAGATGGAGTTCGTCTGGAAGAGGGAGTAGCAGAGGTGGACAGCATCTCATACATCGAAGGAAAACCTAAAAATGAAGTAGGAATAGAAATCCACATCGGTTGGAATAGAGTCGTAAGGAGAATTTTCAAGAAAATGGGCTATGAAGTGGAGGCTTTGGACAGAGTGATTTTTGCTGGGCTTACCAAGAAAAATATCAAACGAGGACACTGGCGAATTCTCACCGAAATGGAAGTGAATAACCTAAAAATGTTATAAAAAAATAGAAGTGATAAATACTCTCTCTGTGTTTATCACTTTTTAATTTAAAATACTGAATTTAGAATGGTTTTAGTAACGGGAGCAACAGGGATTTTAGGAAGAGTATTGGTTTTAGAACTCCTTAAAAAAGGCAAAAAAGTGAGAGCTGCCAAGCGAAAAAGCAGCAATATAGAAGAAGTCAAAAAATCTTGGCTCTTTTATACGGCGGATGCTGAACGGCTGTTTGAGCAGATAGAGTGGGTGGATGTAGATTTGTGGGATTTGGATTCGCTGAGAGCGGCTTTGGATGGTGTGGAGGAGGTCTATCACGCCTCTGCAAAGGTGAGTTTTCACCCGAAAGACACCCAAGAAATGCTCAGAACCAATGTGGAAGGCACTAAAAATATGCTCTATATAGCCGAAGAAAAACAGGTGAAAAAGTTTCTTTTTGTGAGTTCTATTGCGGTTTTGGATGAGATGAATGAAAATGGGATCATTGATGAAAATTCGCAGTTTAATCCAAAAGAAGAGCATTCTGGATATGCACAGTCAAAATACCTTGCAGAAATGGAGGTCTGGCGAAGTTCAGCAGAGGGGATGAATACCATTATTATCAACCCTGGCGTCATCATCGGAACAGGAAACTGGGGAAACAGCAGTGGAGAGCTTTTTACTACTTTTGAGAAAAATCCATTTACTTTTTCAGGAGGAACTGCCTATGTGGATGTTCGCGATGTGGCAAAAATAGCGGTGGAACTGATGGATAAAAACAAATTCGGGGAGCGGTATATTATTCTTTCTGAGAATAGAAAATATCAGGATTTGTCCGATATAGTAAGGCTAAAATTAGGGAAATCCAAAACGAAAATCCTTCCAAAGTCCATTCTGAATTTTGCGTATTGGCTGAATGTGCTTTTGGGGTGGCTTATCCCAAGTTTAAAGAGAGTTACCAAGAGCAATATAGAGGCGGTTACGAGTTTTACGCCGATTTCTAATGAGAAAATAAAACGAGAGCTGAATTATAGTTTTATTCCTATCAATGAAAGTATTGATTTTCATTTAGAAAATTATAAAAACCGAAAATTGTAAATTATTATAAATCAATGAAATGACTAATATAGAACTGATACAAGAATGGTATAAAAATCAGTGTAATGGCGACTGGGAGCATGAATATGGAGTGAAAATAGAAACTCTGGATAACCCTGGCTGGATTGTCAGCATAGATTTAGTGGATACTTTTCTGCAAGGGTTTGAATATCAGTATTCTAAAAAAGGCGAAGAGGACTGGATAGAGCTGGTGTCTGATGGTGAAGTTTTTAGGGGAGCGGGAGATTTTCTGAAACTTGATGAAATTTTAGATAAATTTATCAATGAATTTGCATTGCCTAATATTAAAAATGCAAAGCATATTTACGAAATCTACGAGAAAATACCTTTGTCCATAGGGCTTAATGTATATAGACAGCTTAATGCTATGCCCATTAGTTTGACTGAATTTGAGATAGTAGAAATTCCAGAATTTGATTTTAAAGAGCTGAAAGTAGTGGATATAGAAGATTTTCAAAAAATGACTTTCCAAGAAGGCGAAATAGACAGCAGATACAAGGTGGGCGACAGGGTGTCTTGCGACCTAAAAACGCTCTACGATGGAATAAATCTTGTTATAAAAAATTAAAATCAATCCCAAAGTAACAAGCGTTGCCTATTTAAAATTTTGTTTTGCTTGTTATAATAGTTTATTTTTGTCCAAAATAAAATTTTGTTTCAGAAAATAATCATATTTCCTTTTGTGATGCTGGTTCGCTTTTATCAGCTGGCCGTTTCGCCGTGGCTGGGGAGCAACTGCCGTTATCAGCCCACATGTTCTCAGTATATGCTGGAAGCCCTGAAAACCCACGGTCTTCTGAAAGGATTATTTTTAGGAACAAAGAGAATTTTGAGCTGTCATCCATGGGGAGGCAGCGGCTATGACCCAGTTCCACCTAAAAAAAGAAAGTAAATTTAAAATGAAAGATAAAATAAGATTTTTTATTCTGTTTGCATTGTTGCCGTTTCAGTTGTTCTTTTCACAAGAATACAAAAATGGTTTTTCTGACGGAAGTATAGTAACTAAAAAGGGAAGCACTCCCGTAAAAATATTTGTAAGCCCTGATATGAAGCAGGTTTATGATGCTCTCGGTTCAGAGAATGCAGATGTTTTGGTTATTCTTAATAAATACAATACAGAGCTGTCCAGCCAGAGAGAATATGAGTATTTGGCTCCATATTATGAGGAGTTTAAAAAGAAAGGCTATTTTATTCTTAATGAGAATTTTATGCCTGTTGGTGAGGAAGGAATGTCCGCAGAATCCCTAAAAAGTTACAAATATATTTTGAAGTCCAATCAGCTGACAAAGCTGGATTCACAGCTGAGTAAAATGGTATGGCTAAATACCGAGTTTAGCATTTGGAATCCAAATGAAGGCATAGATATTTTTGGTTTTAAACTGAGATATTACGGGCTGATGTTTGTTTTTGCCTTTGGATTTGGGATTTTGATCATGAGACAAATTTTCAAAATAGACAATGTAGATGATAAATTCATAGATCCGCTCTTTACATGGACATTGCTGGGAACTATTTTTGGGGCGAGAATAGGGCATGTGGTTTTCTATGAGCCAAGTTTGTTTATGACTGATTTTTGGAGTGTTTTCCTGCCCATCAGGACGAAACCTACGCTGGAGTTTACAGGTTTTTCTGGGCTGGCGAGCCACGGTGCTACTATCGCATTGATTTTGACTACATTATATTATAGTTATAGAATTATTAAGAAAAATCCTTTTTGGGTTTATGACAGATTAGGAATTGTCATCGCTTTAGGAGGGGCTTTTGTGCGAATGGGGAATTTTTTCAATTCTGAAATTATCGGAAAACCAGCGAGCGAAACTTCACCGTTTGCGATACTTTTTCTACAGCAAAGCATGGAATACGGAGCCATAGTTCCGAGATATCCTACTCAGCTTTTTGAGGCTTTTGGGTATGTTTGTTTATTTATTTTATTGGCTGTTTTGTACAAATTTACTCGTAAAAAATATCAGCAGGGATGGCTGTTTGGGCTGTTTTTCGTGATACTTTGGAGTATTCGTTTCTTTGTGGAATTCCTGAAAGAGCCGCAGGGAGATGAGGTAATCTCATTTGCAGGGCTCAATACAGGGCAGATTTTGAGTATTCCATTCATGCTGGCAGGTGTGGCTATTATGATTTATTCCAAGAAAAATAAAATAGAACCAGCCGAATAAGGTTGATTTACAAGGTTTTTGCTTTGTAATCAATTTTTGAAAAAGAAGAAAAATGATTTTAAACTCAAAAATTTACGGACAGGAAATTCATGAAACTCCTCTGTTGGTTTTTCATGGATTGTTCGGAATATCAGATAATTGGGGGACTTTTGGAAGGGAATTTGGTCAGTGGATGCCCTGCCATTTGGTGGATTTGCGTAATCACGGAAAAAGTTTTCACTCGGATGAAATGTCTCATCAGATAATGGCGGAGGATATTTTAAATTATATCAATCATTATCAATTAGATAAGGTCAATCTTCTGGGGCATTCTCTTGGCGGTAAGGCAGTGATGCAGTTTGCGATTTCTTATCCAGAAAGAGTAAATAAACTTGTCGTAGCAGACATAGCGCCAAGGGCTTACAGACCGCATCATCAGACGGCTTTTGAAGCCTTGCTAAGTGTGGATTTTTCTGCTGTTTCAGCTCGTAAAGATGTGGAACTTCAGCTGGAAAAATACATTACGGACAGAGCCATGCTTTTATTCCTTCTTAAAAATCTCTATTGGGAGCAGGAAAACAAACTGAGCTGGAGATTTAACCTAAAGACTCTTTCCAAGAAATATGCTGATTTGGTGGGAAATATAGAGGGAAAAGGTGTTTTCGGAGGGAAGACTTTATTCCTGGCTGGCGAAAAATCTAATTACATCCTTCCAGAAGATGAAATTCTAATTCGTGAGAAATTCCCAGACAGCCAGATTGTTAAAATTAAAAACGCAGGGCATTGGCTTCAAGTAGATAATTCGCAAGATTTTAACAATTCTGTTAAAGATTTTTTAATAAAAGGCTAATCATAACATAGATCAATTTTTGTGTGAATAGAATTTTTTATATTTACACAATCAAAAATTTTAAGATTATGTCAAGCATTAAAACTACAAATCCTGCTACAGGCGAGGTATTAAAAGAATATCCAGAAATGACATCTGGTGAGGTTTCAGAAATTATCGCACAGGCTGATGCAACCTTTAAAGAATGGCGTAAAAAATCTTTTTCAGAAAGAGCAAAAGTTCTCTATAACGCTGCAAGAATCATGCGTGAGCGCAAAGAAGAGTTGGGTAAATTATGCTCTATCGAAATGGGGAAACTTCATAAAGAAGGTATTGCAGAGGTGGAACTTTGTGCAGGTATTTTTGAATATTATGCAGAAAATGGCGAAAAACTATTGGCGGATAAGCCTTTGGAAACGCCGCACGGAAAGGCTTTCTTGTCTTATGAGCCGATAGGTGTGATTCTGAGTGTTCAGCCTTGGAATTTCCCTTTTTATCAGACCACTCGTTCCGCTGCGCCAAACCTTATCGTAGGAAATACAATAGTGTTGAAACACGCATCTAATGTGCCGCAGGCAGGAGAAATGATGGAAAAAATTCTTTTAGAAGCGGGAGCGCCTAAGGGTGCTTATACTAATATTTTTGTCCCTGGTTCTAAAGTGTCAGAACTATTGGACGACCCAAGAGTAAAAGGAGCAGCCCTTACAGGAAGTGAACCAGCAGGAGCTAGTTTTGCATCTGCGGCAGGGAAAAATGTGAAAAAATCAATCTTGGAACTTGGTGGAAGTGATGCTTTCATCGTTATGCCAGATGCTGATTTAGATAAAGCTGTAGAAACTGCTGTGAATGGCAGACTATGGAATGCAGGGCAGGTGTGCGTTTCTCCAAAGAGAGTTATCGTTCCAGAAAGCCTTTATCCAGCGTTCCTTGAAAAAACTACACAGCTATTTGGAAATGCTAAAGTGGGAGATCCTCTTGATCCAGAAACTCAGTTGGCTCCTTTGAGTAGTGTGAAGGCAAGAGAAGATGTTTTATCTCAAGTAGAAAAAGCCGTGGCACAAGGAGCAAAACTAGTGACAGGAGGTAAAAAAATAGAAGGTCCAGGAGCATTTATGCAGCCTACTATTTTGACAGATATCAAGAAAGGAATGGATGCTTATTCAGATGAAATATTTGGGCCAGTACTGATGATTTATTCTGTGAAAAATATGGACGAAGCCGTAGATTTGGCTAATGATACTAAATACGGTCTTGGTGGAACGGTTTTCGGAACGGATGTAGAGGAAGCAGTGAAAATCGCACGAAGAATAGATACAGGAATGGTCTATATCAACCATGTGACAGGGATTTCTCCAGAACTTCCATTCGGAGGAACGAAAAACTCTGGATATGGTAGAGAGCAGTCCATAGAGGGAATATATGAGTTCGTTAATTCTAAACTAATCAGGGTAACTACTCCTGATGCAGATTATTAATATTATGCAAAATTTAAAAGGAAAAACAGCCCTTGTAACAGGTGGAGGGCGAGGATTAGGTAAAGCTGTAGCTTTGGCTCTGGCGGCAGAAGGTGTAAATGTAGCCATTACGGGTAGAAATGAAAACAATCTAAAATCCGTAGCTGCTGAGATAGAGAGCAAAGGCGTGAAATCATCTTATTCTGTTTTTGATGTTACTGATAAAAAGCAAGTTTTTACTTCGTTAGAAAAATTACAAAATGATTTTGGGAAGTTTGATATTCTTATCAATAATGCTGGAATAGCGGCTTTCGGAGGAATTTTAGAAATGGATGATGAGCAGTGGGAAGACATTGTAAAAACCAATCTTTTCGGGCCTTACTATGTAGTGAAAGCTGTGGTGCCAGGGATGGTGGAGAAAAAATCAGGCGATGTGGTGAATATTTCTTCAACGGCAGGTCTGAAAGGAAATGCGCTTACTTCGGCATATTCTGCATCTAAATTTGGATTGATAGGAATGTCTGAATCTATGATGTTTGAACTTCGTAAGCAGAACATTCGTGTGACAACTCTTACACCAAGTACGATTTCAACAGATATGGCCAAAACAGACCTGAAAATCACGGATGGAAACCCAGAAAAGGTGCTTCAGCCAGAGGATTTCGCAGAGTTGGTAATAGATTTATTAAAGTTGAACAAGAGAGCAATGCTGGCTTCGGCGGCTCTTTGGTCTACAAATCCATAAAAATTACTTTTTTTAACCATATTAAAAGAGACTTTGGCTTATCTTTGCCAAAGTCTTTTTATTTAAAAATTGCATGAAAATATTGGTGCTTGATAATTATGATAGTTTCACTTACAATTTGGTTCAGATGGTGGAGCAGATTGTAGGGAAGGAGTTTGTCTATGTTTTTAAAAATGATGAAATTTCACTGAAAGAAGTAGAAAAATACGATAAAATCATCCTTTCTCCAGGACCAGGCGTGCCTAGTGAAGCAGGAATTTTGCTGGATGTGATAAAGGAATTTGCGCCAAAGAAACCTATTTTAGGCGTTTGCCTTGGTTTACAAGCGATTGCAGAGGCGTTTGGTGGAAAGCTGATTAACTTGAATAATGTCTATCACGGAGTTGGGATTTCAACGGCTATCATTGAAGATAATGCTAAGATATTCAGAGGTTTGCCTTCTGAAATCATTACAGGAAGATACCACTCTTGGGCGGTGGATTCTCATGATTTCCCTGAAGAGTTACAAATCACGGCTGTAGATGAACAGGGTATCATCATGGCATTACAGCATAGAAAATACGATGTCCATGCAGTGCAGTTTCACCCAGAAAGTGTATTGACATCTTGTGGGGAGAAGATTTTGGAGAATTTTTTAAAGGATTAAAAATTTTTTAAGCCATCATTATAAGGCTTAGGGCCATAATAGCCATACCAAAAATCAAACCATAAATGGAAAGATGATGTTCTCCAAATGCATGGGTAGCAGGCAATAGCTCATCAAGAGATATAAAAACCATAATTCCAGCTACTATGGCAAATATCTGTCCCATCAAAACAGGAGTAATAAATGGCATTAAAACAAGATATGCAGCAATAGCTCCGATAGGTTCTGCTAGACCAGAGAACAAGGACATCAGAAATGCTTTTTTCTTGTTTTTAGTTACTTGGTAGATGGGGACAGCTACTGCTATGCCTTCGGGAATGTTATGTATGGCTACAGCAGTTGCAATGGCTATACCTAATGTGGGATTTTCAACTCCTGCAATGAGGGTGGCTATCCCCTCAGGAAAGTTATGAATAGCGATTGCAAATGATGTCAAAATCCCCATCCGCATTAGCTTAGAACCTTTTTTTATCGGTTTTTCCATATTTTCTAAGTGTTGAATTTCATGAGGATTTTCAAATGAGGGAATTAAACGGTCTATAATGCCAATGAATAAAATTCCGCCAAAGAAACATAACCACATGGTTAGCAACCCTTTTGTATTTCCCATCTCTTCGGTAAGGATTTCTCTGGACTGAACTAAAAACTCTGCAAAGGATACCAAAATCATCACTCCAGCGGAAAGCCCCAAGGAAAAAGATAATAATTTTTTGTTTGTCTGCTGAGTGAAAAAGACAATCAGCCCCCCAATTCCAGTGGATAATCCTGCAAATAAAGTCAATAAAAATGCGATAAAAATATGCTGTTCCAAAATACTAATTATTTATATCACAAATCTAAAAAATAAAGGTAAGAATAACTAGCACTAAGATAAATATTTTAAAAATTCCCAGAATTTTCTGTTTTTCAGGTAGTTGAGTGAATTTTCGTTGCGGTAGGCCTCTTGTTCAAAACTGATTTTTTCATACGCCATTTCTCCATTTCTCAGTCTGATATACCAATATAAAAACTCCACAAGATACCAAAGGTAAAATAGAATAATGCCCATTTCCAGCTGCTGCCGAAGGTGTATTTTTTCGTGGTTGACAAGGGTGTGGTTATTTTTCAGCCTTTTATCTTTTAAAATAATAAAGGGAAAAATAGCAATTCCTAAAATTTTTGTATTTTTGAGCAAAGTTTGGCACACTATTATCATTCAACAAAAATAAAATAAATTTTGTATAACACTAAAAAAATAAAGATATGAACAGAATAAAGTATTTATTCCTATCAGTAGGGATGGGGCTTCTGATGGCGTCCTGCAGCCCGTTTAGAGTAGTTTCAGATTATGACCCGAAGGCTAACTTTTCTGAGTACAAGACTTATTCTGTAAACTTGGAAGAGCTGAAACTGAATGACATAGACCAAAGCAGAGTGACAGATGAATTACAGAAACAGCTTGCAGAGAAGGGATTATCACCGAGTAATGATGCAGCAGATTTGGTTATTCAGGTCAAAGCAAATCATAAGCTGGTAAGAGATACCTATGTGACGCCTAATGTGTATTTGGGAGGCTGGGGTAGTTGGCTCGGCTGGGGAATGGGTCTAGGAAGAACTTATACTAATGAATACAACCAAGGAGGACTAGTTTTTAACTTTATGGATGCAAAGACAGGGAAGCTTGTTTGGCAGGGAAAAGGAAGCGGTATCAATGTAGATTCGCCGAAGTCAAAACAAAAGCAAATTCCAGAAATCATTGCTGAAATATTGAAAAATTATCCACCGAAGAAATAAAAATCATTTTAAAACAAGAAAGACTATCGAAGAAGATAGTCTTTTTTTAGTGATAAAACTCATCTTTCTGTTCTGGTGGAAAATGTGTACATTCGCAAGAAAAAATTATGCGAAAAATTTTATTTACATTTTTGATTTTCTGCGGTGTTTTCACTGCTTTTTCACAATCACGAGATTTATTTGCTTTAGCCAAAGGAAATTATCTTGGACTCAATGCACTATTTGACCAAGATGAAAATCTCTACGGATATGTGGCGATCTACGGCTATGGCAAGTCTGGTGATAAAACGAAAAAATTTGAATATGTCTTTTTGGATAAAAACTTAAATCCAGTTGCCAACAAAGAGTTTGAAGGAGATATCACAGCGGCAAACTATTTCGGAGCAATTGATTTTAGAGGAAATCTGGTTCTTTATCCAAGAGCTGATTATGATGCAGTAAAGGGAAGGGACTTCTTCTATCCGCGCACAATGGAGGTTAATCTAAAGGATAACACCATAAAACAAAAAGTATATTACGAATACGAGAATAACACTTTCAAAGAAGTAACAGAACCAGAAAATGTACGAAACCAAAGAAAAGAAGAAAGAAAAGAGCGGAGAGAAAAAGGATTTCTTTATGTATCTAGTGTTTATGAAATAAAAGAAGGCGGTTTCATCGTTATGGAATATGATGACTACGAAACTTATGGCAAAAATCATAGCCTAAAAAGATACGATGACAATAAAAAACTGCTTTGGGAATACAAGTATAATACGGATGGAACTAAAAACAAATATGAATCCATCAGAATCATTGAAAAAGATGATAAATACATCTACACCATTCTAAAAGTAAAGAATAAGAGGGAATATTCTTATTTCTTCCAAGTGCTGGATATGAAAACAGGAAGTATAAAAGCCAAAACACCGATTACAGGCTTGAATGGATTGACTATGGATGAAATTACTTCTCTATATTCTAGTGGAAGATTGGTGGATAATGATAAAACATTTGATGATAAAATAATCATCTCAGGAAGGTTTTATGAAAAACAAAGTGCCTTATATTCTGTGGGATTGACAAGGCTTGTTTTAGATAAACGAAACTTTGGAGTGGATGTTAAAAATATCAATTTCATAGACTTTAAGCCGTTTATACAGGAAATTAATAAATTTGGTCATGTCGGAATGGGATATCATCTTTTGGAAAGAGATTTCTTCTTCCTAAAAGACGGCAGTGTAGGGATTTTATTTGAAAAATGGAGACCAGAGGGGGCTTATTCTGCTTCAGCGACAAAAGATATGGTGTATGCCTTTACAGATAAAGATTTTAAGCTGAAAGAAGTGAGAGTTTTTGAAAAGGATAAAACCAAATGGAATGTAAATGCTGATTATCTTTTCTCTCAATATCTAAATGGCGGCAAAGATGTGGTATTTTTCTTCAGAGACTTTAAAAAAGATAAAGAAACGAAGGAAAAGAACTGGAATTTGTACATCAATACACTTATCGATGGTAAATTCAATCAAGAAAATGTAAAAATCTCCGAGAAAGACAATTATTTTGTAGTGCCTTACATCGGGAAAGAGGGTTATATTCTCCTCCGTGAATACAATGAGAAAGAAAAATTCAATAAAATCCGTTTGGAGAGATTAAATTTTTAACAAAAAAAGGGGCTTCTAAGAAGCTCCTTTTTTATTATAGTAGTCTGCGATATTCTTGATTTCTGCTAAATTTAGATTCCACATAAAACTCAAAAACTGCTGATAGCTTTCGCTCTGTTTTTTGGGTTCTATTCTGTCCAGATAGCGGTTTAGGTTGTAATTTTTTCGTGCAGTGTAGATTTTTTCAAACAATTTCCCAAGCCATTCGTGATAGTAGTTTTCCTCCTCTTTGTCTTGTAAAAACTGCATAGCGGCGTAGATTCCTCGTCCGTATTGTTCGGAATGCCATAGGTTTGGCAGGACTTCCATTCGGGCTGTATTTTTGAGTTTAGCAAATTCTTCATCGCCTTTTTTTGCCTCTTTTTTGTTTTTAAGTTCAGCAAATTGTTTCGTGATAAATTCCATCCTTTGGGCTAATTCTGGGTGCGTGGAGAGGGAATCTTTGTTTAATTTTACTTTGTAATGGTCGTAGTTATAATTCCCAAAATCTTCCTTTGTCATCCAGCTGTCTTTGAAAGGCTGACTGGGCAGGTTGTAGAGTTTTTTATAAGTTTCTATTTTTAGTTCTCGCGGCGAAATCGTGTCATATTTGCTGAGGTTGCTCAGAGTGTTGTAGAATTCGGTGTTTTCATAGTCAGAATTTCGGAAAAGGACATATCCCAGCGAGTCGGCTTCTACTTCTCTTTTTCGTTTGATTTCGCGCTTTTTGTAGAGATTATCTTTTACGATATCAAAGGCTTTTTGGGATTTATTTACCGATACTTTTTTCAGATTTTCCATTATGGAGCGGCTGTCTTTGTCCTCATTGATTTCATTGACCAAAGATTTCAGCATATGTTCCAGTAAGTAATGGGCAAGTTCGTGGCTGAGGACACTCGCTACTTGCGCTTCATTGTCCAGCACATTAAAAAGTCCCATATTCACCACGAAAGTCCCATCGGCAAGGCAGAAGGCATTTGGCTTGTTATTTTTAGCAACCAAAATGTTCAGATTGTCTGGGATTTGTGGATTTTTCTTTTTTAGGTTTAATAGGATTTTTTCCAGCTTAATTTTAAAATTAGAATTAAAAGAAAAATCTTTGTCTTTAATCTCTTTCTCAAAATCTTTATAAAACTCTCGGTAGAATTTTTCTAGTTCTCTTCCCGTTTTTCCTGTGTATTTGGATTTTAGGGATTTTATCAGGGCTTCGTTTTTGGTTTTCAGCTGGTTTAGAAATTCTTTTCTCTGCGCATAGTCTGCCGTGTCTATTGGTTTATATTGTGCGAAAGAGTGCATAAACACAAAGAAAAAAACAAAATGTAGTAGTCTAAATTTCATTTCATTATATTTTAATGGACACAAATTTACATCTTTTTTAGTAAGAAATAAAACCTTGAAAATTTTCTAAAATTATCTTTGAAATAATATAGATAAAGCATATTTTGATAGAAATTATTTTACTTTATAATGAAAAGATGTGTCTATACGATAAGATATTTTAGTTTTTTCATTCTGTAAACTATCAAGACTAAAAGTTATAAATAAACTATCAGTTTCTTTTTTTAGAGAATATACTTTCATAAATTCAGTAAAAACAGAATCACTGAAAGTTTTAATATTATCCTTGTTGATAGTTATATTAGGTTCCACATATCCTTTTTTGCGTATGTTTATATCTTGGATGGTATTTCCTTTAGGAAGAGGAAAGTACATTATCCATAGGTTGGTTTTTTCTTCTAAATTTTCTATGAATAGATCTTCTTCTGGCGATGAAGGATATACTTCTGCTTTTCCCATGGCAATACTCCAAAAAATCATATTTCCTAAAAAAAATATCATAATACTACCTAACAAAACTAAAATAACTACTAAACTTCTTTTTATTACTTCCTTATTTTCCATACTTAATATTAATTAAAATTATCAATGAATTTTCTCATCTGAAAACCTATCCATACGCCCAGGGAATTAAGCGCCAAGTCATCAATATCAAAAACACCGAGTCTTGTGAGGTATTGTAGGGCTTCCACGATGATTAAAGCTGATAAAAAATCCACAATAAGTTTTTTAAAGCTAAAATATTTCGCATTCAGCCAGCCTAAAAATCCAAAAGGAATGAACATAATGATATTTCCAAAAAGATTGATAATGATGCTTTCCCAAGAAGTGGTGTTTTGAACAAAAAGAATCGTGGAAACGAGTGGTAAAAGCCTTACAATATTGACTTCGTGCTGTTCTCTCCCAAAACCGAGGAACATCAGATACAGCAGAAAAATAGTGTAAGGAAGGATGAAAATGCGATAAATTTTCTTAAAAATCATACAAAAACCGAGATTTTAGCAAAAATAAGTATTTTTGCCCTTGAAATTATAAAGTATGAAAAATCTTTTTTGTGTGGTTTTGTCGGGCGTATTGCTGTCGGTTTCGTGGCCTACTTATGGCGTTCCGTTTTTTATTTTTGTGGCGTTTGTCCCTTTGTTATTCGTGGAGGAAAACATTTCTCAATCGGATATAAAAAGAAAAGGCTGGGCAGTTTTTGGCTGTTCGTATCTTACTTTTATCATTTGGAATGTTATAACCACAGGTTGGCTTTATAATTCACAAAATCCAGATGGCAGCCCTGCACTTATGGCGGTGGTTTTCCCTGTTTTGGTCAATTCCCTGCTGATGTCCACGGCTTTTCAGCTTTTTCATTGGTATAAAAAAGGCAAAAAACTCCCTTTGGGACTGGCTTTTTTCGTGTTTGTATGGATGAGTTTTGAATATTTCCATATGGCGTGGGAGTTTACATGGCCTTGGCTGAACCTTGGTAACTCCTTTGCAGACTATCCTCAGCTGATACAGTGGTACGACACTTTGGGCGCAACGGGCGGGAGTTTCTGGATTTTAACGCTCAATGCTTTGATTTTTTATATTCTTAAAATATGGTGGGCAGAGAAAAGATTTTTGGTTAAAACTTCTGTCGTAGTTTTGGGGCTGATTGTTTTGCCGATGATGATTTCCTTGTTTAAATATCATCAGTTTGATGAAAAACCAATCGGAAAAGTCCGCATTATGATGCTTCAGCCGAATTTAGACCCATATCACGAAAAATACCAAAAAGACAGCCTTCAGATAGTGCAGGAGCTTTTTTCTTTGGCAGAAAACTCTTCTAAAATAGATTTTTACCTCTCGCCTGAGACTTCTTTCCCTGGTTACGGCGGACTTTCCGAGAAAGGGCTTCATAACAGCCAGTCTATCCACATGGTGGAGAATTTCCTGAAAAACCATCCGAAGTCAGTTTTTATGGGCGGCGTTTCTACTCATAAGATTTATAATAACGATGAGGAAAAGCCAGAAAGTGCTACTTTTTACGATAGACAGGGTTTTTGGGCGGATAGTTTTAATTCAGCATTGCAGGTTGTTCCAGAGGAAGAAATTCAGATTTATCACAAAGGAAAGCTCGTGCCAGGTGTCGAAATTTTCCCTTATATGAATGTCCTTAAACCTATTTTGGGCGATGCTATGCTGAATTTCGGCGGGACGATTGCTTCACTTGGAACGGACAAGGAACGAAAGGTTTTTACTAATCCTTACAACAAAGGGAAAATCGCGCCCATCATCTGTTACGAGAGTATTTATGGCGAATTTGTGACCGATTATGTGAAAAACGGTGCGAACTTCCTTGGTGTTATCACCAATGACTCTTGGTGGGGTGCATCGCAGGGGCATCAGCAGCTTTTGGCATATACCAGACTTCGTGCCATAGAAAACCGAAGAGAAGTCGCTCGTTCGGCCAATGGTGGGATTTCTGCGCATATCAATGCCCGTGGCGATATTCTCGCGCATACGCTTTACAATGAGAAAAATGCGCTGACGGCTGATGTTCAGTTATACGAAAAAGAAACTATTTATAGTAAAATAGGCGACCTGCTGTCTAAAATTTCTATTGTGATGATGTTCAGTATGTTTATATTATCAATTTTTAGAAAAATAAAAAAATAATAGTAATAAAAATTTGCGAGTTCGAAAAAAAAGCTGTTATTTTGCAAAATTATAAAGTAGAAATAATTATTAGAGCATATAGATATGTCAAGAATTTGTCAAATTACAGGGAAGCGTGCAATGGTAGGAAACCATGTGTCTCACGCTAACAACAAGACGAAAAGAAGGTTCGAAATCAACCTTCTTGAGAAGAAGTTTTACCTTCCAGAGCAGGATAGACACATCACTTTGAGAGTGTCTGCTCACGGATTGAGAGTTATTAACAAGATTGGGATCGAAGAAGCTTTGGAAAGAGCTGTTAGAAATGGATTTATTAAATAATTAAGAAAATGGCAAAGAAAGGAAACAGAGTTCAAGTTATTCTTGAGTGCACAGAACATAAAGAGAGCGGTATGCCTGGAATGAGCAGATATATCACTACGAAAAACAAGAAGAACACTACTGAGAGATTGGAGCTTAAGAAATACAATCCAGTTCTAAAGAAATATACAGTTCATAAGGAGATTAAATAACTATAAAGATTATTAGCGATGGCAAAAAAAGTAGTAGCGTCCCTAAAAGATGGTTCATCTAAAAAGATGACAAAAGTAGTAAAAATGGTAAAATCTCCTAAAACTGGAGCTTACATTTTTGAAGAAAAAGTAATGAATGCAGATGAAGTAGATGCTTATTTGAAAAAATAAACATCATTTCTGCAAAAGAAATATAAAACTACCCAAAATTTTCTGGGTAGTTTTTGTTTTTATTAAACCTAAAAATACTTACATTTGGGGAAATAATTTTGAATTTAAAAAATAGAAGATGAGTTGGTTTAAAAATATTTTTAAGAAAGAAGAAAAAGAAACTCTGGACAAAGGTTTGGAAAAGTCTAGACAAGGTTTTTTTGATAAAATTACCAAAGCTGTCATAGGAAAATCCAAGGTGGATGATGAGGTTTTGGATGATTTGGAGGAAATCCTCATCGCATCAGATGTAGGAGCAGCTACGACTATTAAAATTATTCAAAGAATAGAGGAAAGGGCAGCCAGAGACAAATATGTAAATACGGCTGAACTTGATAAAATCCTTAGGGAAGAAATCTCTGCTCTTTTGCTGGAAAATCCGCATTCTAAAACAGGAAATATCGATGAAACCAAGAAACCTTATGTCATCATGGTAGTCGGTGTGAATGGTGTAGGGAAGACGACTACGATAGGGAAATTAGCCCATCAGTTCAAAACCCAAGGGAAAAAAGTGGTGCTGGGTGCGGCGGATACATTCCGTGCGGCGGCAGTAGACCAGCTTGTAATCTGGAGTGAGAGAGTAGGCGTTCCCATCGTAAAACAGGGAATGGGCAGTGATCCTGCTTCTGTGGCGTTTGATACATTGCAGTCAGCTGTTGCACAGAATGCAGATGTAGTCATCATAGACACGGCGGGAAGGCTTCATAATAAAATCAATCTGATGAACGAGCTTTCTAAAATTAAACGAGTGATGCAGAAAATCGTTCCAGATGCTCCACACGAGGTGCTTTTGGTTTTGGATGGTTCTACAGGGCAGAATGCGTTTGAACAAGCGAAGCAGTTTACAGCAGCGACAGAAGTAAATGCACTCGCTGTGACCAAACTTGATGGAACAGCGAAAGGCGGTGTGGTTATTGGGATTTCAGACCAGTTCCAAATTCCTGTGAAATACATCGGCGTGGGCGAAGGAATGGAGGATTTACAGTTGTTCAACGGAGAAGAATTTGTGGATTCCTTTTTCAAGAAAGAGAGATAATGTCCAGAGCTTTGCTTTTTATCAATGGTGAGCCTCCCAAAACACTGCCTTCATTGGCTGATTATCAGCTGATAGCGTGTACGGACGGGGCTTTTCATTATTTAAAGGAGAAAAATTTCCCGTTGGAGAAACTGACCTTTATTTCAGGGGATTTTGATTCTCACACGGGAGCGGATGAGGCTATTTATGAGGGTAAATTTGTCCATACACCAGACCAAAATAAAACAGATTTTCATAAAGCGCTGGAAATCATCGTAGAAAAAGGAATAAAAAAAGTGGATGTTTATGGAGCAAGCGGGCGTGAGCAAGACCACTTTTTGGGGAATATTCATACGGCTTATTTGTTTAGGGAAGAACTAGAAATTAGTTTTTTTGATGATTATTCCACTTATTTTTTTATTCCAAATGATTTTACCATTCGGAAAGTAAAAGGAAAAATAGTTTCGCTGCTTCCTTTTCCAGTGGCTGAAAATATCTTTACCCAAGGGCTTCACTGGGAGCTGAGGGGAGAGAGCCTTTCGCTGATGGAGAGAATAGGCACGAGAAACAGGGCAGATACCGATGAAATATCCATAAAATACGATAAAGGAAGTTTACTTTTGTTTATAGAAAATTAAAAATTATGAGAAATATTATTGTTTTTATTTTGTTGTTTTTATCCGCTCAGTTCGCAGCTCAGCCTGGGGGAGGCGGCGGATTGCGTGTGCTGAATGTATATGATGAACACAAAC
>CAUQQF010000013.1:0-53476 GCA_963520375.1 uncultured Flavobacteriaceae bacterium
AGAGGTCTCGGGTTCAAGTCCCGATAATGGCTCAATCAAGTAAGATATTGTTTTTCAGTATCTTACTTTTATTATGAATGGGAAAAATATTCTTTTAATTTTTATAGAAAGATAAGAAATATCCAAAAGACTAATAGAGAAAATAAATTTTCCATAATTCTATATATAAAAAATATCCTAATGAATTGCTCATTGGGATATTTTGTTTTTAAGATGATTTGAATGGATTTATTTTTGTCAAGAGAAAAGTTGTTCATCACATATCTGAAACATTGCGTAAATAATGTTTAAACTCACTTGTTAATTTTTTCTCTTTAAGTAAAGATGTCATTTCAAATTGGGCTTTAATCTCATTTTGAACCAAAGCATCTTGAAATCCTTCCTTAGATAATATATCCTTATCTTCATCTTGTAGCATTATATCTATTACATTGATAATTGATTGAGAAATATTATCTTCAAAACCTCTTATGCCTGACTGACAATATCTTAAAACATCATCTAAAGAAACTATCAACTCATATATCTCTTCTTGTTGATAATCTGTTGCATCTAAATCTGTTTCATCTATGTCGTTAAGCCTTTTGTACAACAAATTAATTTTACTCATATCCATTTGTTCTTTTTCATCAACAAGATTCCATAAATAACTTATGATTTCATTTATCAATGAAACCTCTTCATCAGTCAAGAAAACTTGAATATGATTTTTACACCTTTGTAATAAACCCTCACAAAACCAACTACCCCAAAAAAGTAAATTATTTTCGGGTATTTCTGAGGTTTTTTCTTCTATTTCTTTTGAATATGAATTAAAATCTTCCATTTTTGTTAAAAATCATTGTTTAATGATGTTTTTGGTTTTTTACACATTATTTTTTTTTTAAATTTTTCCAAAAACCATTTGTTTTTTTGAAACTACCTTGGAACTATTGTTTTTTCTCCAGTGCTATCACTTATTCTTTTTGTAAGTTGTGTAACTTCCTCAAATATGGGTTTTATTTTTTTATCAGGAAATCTATCTAATGGATTATTATACCCATCATCCCAAAAAGTTATATATTTCTTTTTACCATCTTGAAAATAAAAAATAATCTGCGTTGCTTCTTGAGGAGGGTGTATACTGTCTTTATTAGTAGAATTTAGTTCATGTTGATTAGGAAGATTTTCTAAATCATTGTCATAATATATTCTTTTTATTTTATTAATGCTTTTATTAGATACTTTGAATGGAACTTCCTTTATAGTATCTTTCTCATAAGGTGTTTTTCTTGTTTTATAAACTCTCTGTATTCCTTCTGATAGATAGAATGTTCCTTTCCAGTTTTTTACGACTATAGATTTTATATTGTCTTTTTTATGAGCACAACTATAGAAAAGTAGAAATGCAATAAAATAAATATACTTATTTTTCATTTTTTAAATTCTTTTTGAGATGGGAATATGCAGTTATTTTGTCTTCTGTATTTTTATTATAATATTTTAATCAAAAATGAGCCTATCTCCTCTCATCATTATATTTTCTATTATTCTTTTTCTATCATTTAAATCTTCTGGCAAAATAGTTTTGGAGTATTTCTTTTGCAATTCTTTTTTGAATTCACCTAAATTATTAGTTATCAAATACGATAAAAATAATTCAAATGCTCTTTCTTTATAGACTGGATTTAAATCGGGTGAATATTGTTTCAATAATAACTTATAATCTTCAATAGGGATTTTATTTTCATCTAATTCTCGGCAAAGTGTAGAAAATAATGACATTTGGAAATACATATCCTGTTTTACAATTTCTTTATCCACTGTTTTAAGAAAACTACTAGTATCCTTTAGTTTTCCTGCTAGATAAAGTTGCTTCATTTTGTATAGATATAGCATTTCATTTTTTGGATTTTGTTTTATCGCACAATCCAACATAATTTGCAGACTATCGTTAGTTTGTTTTATAAGTTCATCATATTCTATTGATTCATTAGGAATTTCAAGTTTTATTTCAGGATGACTTTCAGAACCAAACCAGAGTGTATATTGCTTTAAATAAAGATCTTGATATTTTTCATAACATTCTTTATCTCTCTTATTACAGCTTATAAAAATAAAGAACACACTACATGTAAATACATGTTTTTTTATCATGTTGTAAATTGATTTTGCGCTCTTTTCCATTTATATTTAGTTTTTTTATCAGATACCCTCGTTATTGTATGCCTTTTCCAAAAAGAATCTTGTTTTTATTAGTGAATGTTATAGAAATAAAAGAAACATCACATTCTTCTAATAACTGACCATTATCACAACAAGAATTAATATAATACATAAATATTATCACTTCTTTATCCTTAAATCTTCTAGTAGGAGTTCCGAGATATTCTTTTAGCAAAATACTATCATTTTTATTACTTTTTTTAAAGGTATTATATAATTCTTCTCCCATCTCAATAGTTCTTTCGTGTTTACACCCTAAACTATCATTATTCCATAAGAAAAATGTATGATTTTTTTCTAATACCATTGTGTTGTCTGCTTCTTTTCTTTTAGAACAGCTTATAATGCATAATAGAAGTAATATTATTTTACAAAAAACATTCATTTTTTTATTCATTTTTTGAGTTTTTAAAAACACCCAATAAAAAAGACAGAAGATTCATGGTAAGATATATGCTTACTGATTCTTTTGTCCTATAATTAAAATTTCTGATTATTTTAAATTTAAAGAATATTAAAGTGTCTTTTCCAGCTCCACGCTTACGCCTTTCATTTCACCCTGCATAGGTGGGTTGGTTTTGGTAAGTTTTATTTTGATGTAGGTGATTTGTGGGAATTTTTCTTCTAATTTTTGGATAATTCTCCCGATTACCCGCTCCAAAAGCAGCGATGGGATTTCCATTTCTCTATGGATGATATCATTGATTTCAGCGTAGTTTATCGTGTCTTCCAGCAGGTCGCTCTGTGCCGCTTTCCATAGGTCTGCGTGAATTTCAGCATTTACGAGATAATAAGTCCCAATCGTTTTTTCCTCTGGCAAAACTCCGTGATAAGCGTAAATTTTCAAATCCTCGATGAGAATTTTGCTTTTTAGATTTTCATTTTTAATATCAAAATCTTCGGCTGTCAGCCCTATGTTTTGGAGTTTTGTAAAACTTGGAACAGGGAGATTGGCGTTGTCTTCTTTTTTCATTTTTCTGTAAAATTAGAGATGATATTTTCTATTTCTTTTTTCGCTGTTTCCAAATCATCATTTATCAAAACTTGGTCAAATAAATGCTGATAGCCAAGCTCTTCCTGAGCCTTGTTCACACGGGTTTTTATGGTTTCTAGACTGTCTGTATTTCTTTTGATTAGGCGTTTTTCCAGTTCTTCTATGGATGGCGGAGCGATGAAAATACTCATTGCTTGGTCTCCGAAAATCTTTTTTAAATTAACTCCACCGACTACATCCACATCGAAAATCACCGTTTTTCCGTTTTTCCAGATGCGTTCTATTTCAGATTTCAGCGTTCCATAGAATTTGTCAGCATAGACCTCCTCATGCTCCACAAAGGCATCTTCGGATATTTTTTTTCTAAACTCATCAGGCGTTAGGAAATAGTAGTCTTTTCCGTGCGCTTCGCCTTCTCTTGGCGCTCTTGTAGTTGCAGAAATGGAAAATTCTAAATGTGGGAAATTCTCTAAACTATGCTTTACTAAAGTGGTTTTTCCGCTTCCAGATGGAGCCGAAAATATGATGACTTTGTTCATTTTATATTGAATTTGAATTTTTAAAATAGAATCAATGTTTTGATGAAAATTTTTTATAAAACATTGAGTGTCTGTTCTTTTATCTTTTCTAAATTATCTTTCATCATGACTACTATTTTTTGGATTTCATGATGATTAGCCTTTGAGCCCAGAGTATTGATTTCCCGCCCGATTTCTTGGCTGATGAAACCTAATTTTTTTCCGTTAAAATCCTCATTATTAAGAACTTCCAAGAAATATTTCAAATGTTGTGTAAGACGGACTTTTTCTTCGGAAATGTCTAATTTTTCTACAAAATACGCCACTTCTTGGTAAAATCTAGTTTCGTCCAGCTGCTCAAAATCCTTTAAAGAAGACAGATAGCGCTCTTTTATAGTAGAAATTCGTTCCTCCTCAAAAGGCTGAACCTGTCCCAGCAGTTCTTCGATGTTTTTGATGTTTTTAGTGAGTTCTTCGCCCAAAATTTCTCCTTCGGTTTTTCTAAAATTAGAAAATTCTATAACTGCCTTATTTATAGTGTTTTGCAGGAGATTCCATTCGTTGTCAGAGAGTTCTTCTGTTTTGCACTGGATGGTTTCAGGCATTCTTATTGCCATTTTAAGATATTCAAAATCAGGAGCTTCTGGCGAACATTGGCGAAGCTGCTCCATGTAGGATTTTATAATTTCTTGGTTGATTTTCACATCATTCGCGCCGTCCAAAGATTCACAAGTGATGAAACAATCTACTTTTCCTCGTAAAAGCTTGTCATTCAGTGATTTTCTGATTTCAAGTTCTTTTTCTTTAAAACGGAGAGGGAGTTTTATGCTGAGGTCGAACGATTTGC
This sequence comes from uncultured Flavobacteriaceae bacterium, assembly GCA_963520375.1. Classification (GTDB taxonomy): domain Bacteria; phylum Bacteroidota; class Bacteroidia; order Flavobacteriales; family Weeksellaceae; genus JABCPE02. The sequence continues at coordinate 4,565 of CAUQQF010000013.1, forward strand.
TGTTGAGAGATTTGATATCAACATTTATTTTTTTACCTTCAAAAATGGCTTCAGCTCTTCCGAAACCAGTCATTGACAATATCATAAATATCTTATTTTATGCACAAATATAAACTATTTAAGAGAAATATTTTTAAAAATCTACGAAATAGAATTAATTTTGCGGATATATTTAAGGATAATGCTTTATATTTTTGTATCAGTTTTAATGATTTTCCCGGTATTGATGGGTTTTGGGCGCCTTTTTCAAAAGATATTTGGAGCGTTTTGGGAAGGGCTTTCCGCACAGCTGGTCTTAGGGATATTATTTTTGATGACTATATGGAGCGTTTTGTCTTTTTTAATTCCATTAAATATTGATTTAGAGCGAATTACCATCAGTTGTGGTTTTCTCTTGTTTTTTTATTTTCAGTCGTATAAAGAATTTTTTAAAATAGACCGAAAAAACTGGCTTTTGTGGGGAGGTTTTAGTTTGGTTTCTTTGGTGGTGGGCAGTGGTTTTCCCTTTATTTTAGACCATTTTGGGTATTATGTTCCTACGATTAAGTGGCTTTCTGAGTATGGGCTGGTAAAAGGAATTACGAATTTGGACTGGGTGCTGGGGCAGATGTCGCCATGGCATGTTTTTCAGGCAGGATTTTCGCATTTTTCAGATGAATTTCTGAGAATAAATGTACTTCTTCTGATGATATTTTTCTTGTACATTATTGAGAAAAAATCATGGGTAATGCTTTGTTTTTCGCCTGTTTTGTTCTTTTTTGTGCAGTCGCCGAGCCCAGATTTGCCAGCGATAGTTTTTTCTTTAATTATCTTAAATGAAATTTTAACTAAAAATAAAGACTTTGCCCTGCTTTTTGCCTTTTCAGTCTTGGTTTTCAGTATCAAACCTACGATGTTTTGGTTGCCGATTTTGGCTTTCCTTTATCCGATTTTGATTTTTAGGAAAGGTTTGAAATTCATTTGGTTAGGATGTTTGTTTGGTGTTTTGTACTGCGTGAAAAATATTTGGACTTTCGGCTATCCTTTTTTTCCGATTCAGTTTTTGGATTTGGGTTTTAGCTGGAAACCATATGACGGACTATTCATTTCATCGAGTGAAGTCGCTGTTTTAAAGACATTTGATTTACAATATTCTTTGGAAGAAATTTCCCGATTTTCAGCGATGGAATATTTTGTAAACTGGCTTTTCTTGGATGGAATAAAGGGCGTTATCAATGTCGGTTTGATATTGGTTTTGCTGGTTTTTGGGATTTTTTCATGCAAAAAAAAGGATAAGACTACAGGAATAATTTTTCTTTGCATCTTGGTCAAAAGTATTTTTGTTATCTGTTTTTCAGCGCAGTATAGATTTTTCATCGATGTGTTTTTCGTGTTTTTTGTGGTGGTTTTTAGAGAAGTTTTTTCTAAAAAATGGTGTTTGGGAATTTTCTCTGGTTTGGGTGTTTTGGTTGTCAGTATTTTGGCGTTTCCACAGATTTTGCAGGAAAAAATTCCAAGTTTTAATTTGGGATTTGTGATGAGAAATTTTGAGGCGAAACAGATTTATAAACCTCTGTATTACTCTCTAAATAAGCACGATACATTTATTATTGGTAATTTGGAATTTAATGTTCCGAGGGATTATGTCTTTGGGTTTGATACGGCTTTGCCAGTTCTTACACCCAGCCAGTTGGAGGAATTTTACGAATTGGGAATTTTCCCTCAAAAAATAGGAAAAACTCTTGACCAAGGTTTTGTTTGGAAAAAACTAAATTTTCAGGAAAAAAAGCACTTGAAAAGTATCATTGAAAAAATTAAAAAATAAAATTCTCATTTCTTAGGAATTTGTATATTTGTAGGATGTTTGGGACATTGGGCAATTATCTGACTTTTTCTTCCTTTGGTGAGAGCCATGGGGAGGCTTATGGCGGTATTTTGACCAATTTTCCAGCAGGCGTGAAAATCGATTTTGATGAGATTCAGCATCAGCTAAATAGAAGAAAACCAGGGCAGTCGGCTATCGTTACACAGAGAAAGGAGGCGGACGAAGTGAGGTTTCTTTCAGGGATTTTTGAAGGGAAAACCACAGGAATGCCGATAGGTTTTTTGGTTGAAAATGAGAATCAAAAGACAAAAGATTATGAGCATTTGGCTCGTGCCTATCGCCCATCTCATGCAGATTATACATATGACCAAAAATTTGGTTTTAGGGATTACCGAGGCGGCGGGCGTTCTTCTGCGAGGGAAACTCTGAACTGGGTAGTGGCAGGGACTTTGACGAAACATCTACTGCCAGAAGTTGAGATTTATTCTTATGTGTCATCGGTGGGGGAAATATCTTGCACAAAGCCATATCAGGAGCTTGATTTTTCAAAAATAGATGAAAATGAAGTAAGATGCCCAGATGAAACTACCGCAAAGCTCATGATAGAGCGGATAGAACAAGCGAGAAAAAAAGGTGATACAGTAGGCGGAACGATAACCTGTGTAATAAAAAACGCTCCGAAAGGCTTGGGAGAGCCTGTTTTTAATAAACTTCATGCAGAGCTGGGAAAGGCGATGCTTGGCATCAATGCTTGTAAAGGTTTTGAGTACGGGACAGGATTTGAGGGAGCAAAAATGTCTGGCTCGGCACAAAATGATATTTTCAATGCTGATGGAACTACCAAAACCAACCATTCAGGCGGGATACAAGGAGGAATTTCTAATGGAATGGACATATATTTCCGAGTGGCGTTTAAGCCTGTTTCTACGCTCATGATGCCACAGGAAAGTATAGACAATGCAGGGAATATCATAAAATTAGAAGGAAAGGGAAGACATGACCCATGCGTGCTGCCAAGAGCGGTTCCCGTTGTGGATGCTCTTTCAGCGTTCGTTTTAGCGGATATGTATCTCATTGATAAACAGAGAAAAATTTAATAAGAAAACAAAATGAAAAAATACTGGGAAAAAGGGATTTCTTTTGAGGAATATTTCAAGAAAACAGAAGAAATCGTTAATAAAGACGAAGAAAAACTAACTCCAGCAGAAAAAGAAATGCTGGAATATTATAAACTGGGGGTGCAGAGAATGAGCAGAATGATGAAGGTCTATAAACCCGATGAGGAGCAGGCAAAAACCCTTGAAAATAAAAATTTCAAAGGAAAAATTCTGATTATTTCCGAAGGTTGGTGCGGAGATGCAGGGCAGACAGTGCCAGCGGTTTCGCTATTTTTCGAAGGGAAAAATGAAGTGAGAATCGTCTATCGTGATGAAAATCCAGATTTGATAGACCAATTTCTAACCAACGGAACCCGTTCTATTCCTATCGTGGTTGTTTTAGATGAAAACGATGGAGTGATAGCGCACTGGGGGCCGAGACCAGCCTATGGAACAGAACTATTGAAAAAATACAAAGCAGACCCAGAAAACTACCCTAAAACTCAGTTTTACAATGATTTACAAGTCTATTATGCAAAAAATAGAGGGTATGATGTAATCACGGAAATATTAGATTTAATTTAAAAATAAAGAAAAATTATGGCAAATACACCTTCAAATATGCTGGCATTAGGAACAAAAGCTCCATTTTTTGAGCTGCCTAATCCTGCGAAAAACAACGAGTTACAGAGTTTAGAAGATTTAAAGGGAAGCAAAGGAACTTTGGTTATTTTCATGTGTAACCACTGTCCGTTTGTGATTCATGTAATAGAAAAACTGGCTGAACTTTACGAAGATTATAAAGGGAAAGGAATAGAGTTTATCGCGATAAATTCTAATGATGTGATAAATTATCCAGCTGATTCGCCAGAGCTGATGGTGGATTTTGCGGAGGAAAAAGGTTTCTCTTTTCCGTATTTGTACGATGAGAGCCAAGCTGTGGCAAAAGCCTATGATGCGGCATGTACGCCAGATTTTTATTTCTTTGATGACAAGTTGGATTTGATTTATCGTGGTCAAATGGATGATTCCAGACCTGGGAATAATAAGGAAATTACAGGCGAGGATTTAGTCATTGCTTTTGAAAATCTTTTGGCAGGTCAGCCGCAGGAAGAATTACAGAGACCGAGCCTTGGTTGTAACATTAAATGGAAATAAAGACCGATGAAAATCACTTTAAACAGAATAAATGACGATTTTCTTTTCGAATGTGTGAATGAGAATGGTCAGAAAGTCTTGCTCAATAATATAGGCGAGGACAAAAACAACGGTGTGAGCCCTATGGAGGCTCTGCTGATGTCTGTGGCGGGCTGCAGCGGAATAGATGTAGTCAGCATTCTCAAAAAACAGAAACAGCAGATTACCAAGTTTTCTGTGGAAGTAGAAGGCGATAGAGTAGTAGAAGGCGAGGCGAAGCCATTTAGAAATATAATGGTAAAATTCTATGTGGATGGAGATGTAAATCCTGAAAAGGCGAGAAAAGCGGCAGACCTATCCTTTGCGAAATACTGCTCTGTTTCTAAAACACTCGAACCTAATGTAAAGGTAGAGTATCAAATATATGTGAATGGTATAAAAGTAGATTAAAAATGTTTAGAATTTCTGAGATTGAGACTTTTTTTCCAGAGAAAATACTGACAAATGAAGATTTACAAAAGGAATTTCCAGAATGGAGTCCAGAGAAAATATTTAATAAAGTAGGAGTAAAACAAAGACATATTGCTGGGAAACATGAAACCGTGCTGGAACTAGCAGTAAAAGCTTCCGAAAAACTATTAAAAAAAATAGATAAAAACGAAATAGATTTTATCTTGTTTTGTACACAAAGTCCTGATTATCATCTTCCTACTACAGCTTGTATCCTGCAGGACAGATTGGGACTGAGAAAGGACATAGGGGCTTTGGATTTTAATCTCGGGTGTTCTGGTTTTGTCTATGGTCTGAGTATAGCAAAGGGGCTTATCGCAACAGGTGTAGCCCAAAATATTCTATTAGTAACAGCCGAAACTTATACTAAATATCTTAGAAAATCAGATAAATCTAACCGAACTATTTTTGGAGATGGGGCGGCAGCTACTTTGATACAAAAAGATGAAACAAAAGAGAATTTTCAATTCATTTTAGGGACAGATGGCAGCGGATATGATAATCTCATTGTAAGAAATGGCGGTGGTAGAAATCGTATAAATAAGGAAGATGAAGCTGGTAACTGTCTGTATATGAATGGACAGAAGATTTTTCTATTTACCATAGAAAAAATTCCAGAGTTGGTGAAGGAAATCTTGGATAAGAATAATTTAACTAAAAATGATGTGGATTATTATATTTTTCACCAAGCAAATGCACATATTCTCAGAAGACAGCGAGAAATTTTAGAAATTCCAGAGGAAAAATTCTATATCAATTTAGAGAAATACGGAAATACGGTTTCTTCTACCATTCCGATTGCACTGAAAGATGCATTAGAAACAGGAAAAGTTAAAAGAGGACAGAAGGTAATGCTGATAGGCTTTGGAGTGGGACTTTCTTGGGGGGCAACGATAGTAGAATTATAAGAAGAAAATGGATAAAGTATATAAAAACTATAAAATTATGAATACACATTTATTAGAAAGGGTTACTTCGTCAGGGAATATTATAAAATATATTGATGGACTGAGATTTATCGCTATTGTAAGTGTTTTTATTTGTCATTTCTTGGCTAATCATGAGGTAAACTTTCCTGAGATAAAGGAACATGGGTATATTTATCCTTTTTTTGGGAATGGGATAGGACATACAGGAGTTTTTCTATTTTTCGGAATTAGTGGATTTATATTATCACTTCCTTTTTTAAAACAATATGTGTATGGAGGGAGGAAAGTCTCTATTAAGGATTATTTTTTGAGAAGGCTTACTCGGCTGGAACCGCCTTATATCGTACATTTAGTATTGTTTCTATTTATTTCAACAGTTCTAGGGAACAAGAGTTTTCAGGAATTATTCCCAAACTTTTTGGCATCTCTGTTTTATGTGCATAATATTGTTTTTTCTGAGGAGCGATATCCGTTGATTAACATTGTTTTATGGACATTAGAAATAGAAGTTCAGTTTTACATATTAGCGCCGCTTCTTTCGCTGGGGATTTTCAAACTTCCTAAATGGATAAGAAGAGCTTTGATGCTTGGAATTATTGTTTTATGGCCACTTTTAGGGATTAATACAGGATTTCATAACATTCTGAATTATTTGCATTTCTTTATCATTGGCTTTTTGGTGGCGGATTTATCCCTTGAATATTCGGATAAGATAAACTCTTCTTATGTTTTTGATATCCTGTGTGTTATTGCATTTGTGATATTTTGGCAGGGAAATGTTTGGCGGGAATTTCAGTGGTTGTATATTTTCATTTTGTTGTTTTTTACGCAGTTTTCTATTTTTTGGAAAAAACTAATGGAGTTTCGCCCAATGTATATTATTGGAGGAATGTGCTACACGATTTATATGCTGCATCATAAGATAATATATGTGTTTTTTGGGATTTTTTTCAAGGGAAAAGAATTTTTCGGCGATCCGATTTACAATCTTTTTACAAGATTTATCATCATATCTATTATCACCCTTCTGATATCTGCTGTGTTTTTTGTCTTTGTGGAGCGTCCAACTATGAAAAAACAATGGTGGAAGTATAGAGACTTGAAGAAACTATTTTTCGAATAAAATAAATAAAGAGACATTTAAAGTCTCTTTATTCTATTTCACATCCTAGATTTCTGTATTGATTTTTGAAACATTCAGCCCATTTTCTGAACTCTTGGATATTGATTTTTTCTTTGATAAAAGTTTCAAAATACTCAGTAGAAAAATCTTTTGGGAAGTTTTCTAAACTATCAAAATCGCCCCCAAGCCAAGCCTCATTGATAAGGTGATTGAACAGATTCACATCAAAATCAAATCCATACGAATGGTAGGAATTGGTAGCGGAGGACTGGAATGTGGTTTTCATGCTTTCTTTTTTTAGGTGAGCGATGAAATTGCGATTGTTTCTATGTTTTCGGTAGTATACAGATGCGTTTCTAATTTGTTGTTTTTCATCTACTTTACCAAAAGAATCTTTCCAAACATAGAGCCAGTATTCCTTTTTCCAAAAACCCATAAGAATGGAATTTAAAGCCCAATATTTCAGAGGGGTTTCATTATCAACCTTTTTTAGTTTAAATAATAATGAGAAAAATTTAAACTTATTGTAGAAAAACCAATCCATAATGAGCGGATTAGATAGTAATAAATCTTTTGGATAAATGCTGTCTAATGTGTCATTGATAGACTCTTTGCCTACCCACTGCAATTCTTTGGTGTTGCCTAACCAACCTAATTTTAAAAGGCTGATGTTATACTTTTGGGCGTTTTCTCTTAATTGGTCTATATCCACATTTTCGGTAAACCAAACATCATCTTCTGTCATGATGAAATACTCTGAAGCCTCTTGAACAGCACTTCTCCATAATTTGGTTGGAATTTGGAAACCATTGATTTCTTTTCCTTTTTTCAGATTGTCTTTTATGGCTTGTTCCTTATCCTTGTAATTTTCGGATTTTAGAATGGTAACTTCAGGATGGAGTTTTTGTATTTTATCCAAATATTTCTGTGGTGTTCCATCGTCAAGGATGGTAACAGTATAATTACCAGTCACATAGGTCTTAATACTTTTAAGACATCTGTCAAGATAAAAAGCTCGGTTAAAGGATTTTATGAGGATGTCTGTCATTGTAAGTATCTTAATAATTTTTTTAGTAGGGTATTTTGCTTTTCAAAAATAAAATGTGGTAAATCATCTATTTCCTCTACCTTTTTTCCATAAATGATTTTTATTCCCCTTCTTGATAAAGTATTTCTTAAAACTAAATCCCATTGTTTATTCTTTTCTGCAATTTTTGATTTATTTATACTTTGTGAAATACCTTTTTCATGTTTTCTGTATAGATATAGAGGTTTGTTTATGAATTTAAAACACCCTTGTTCATAAAGTTTGAGATACAAATCTTGATCTTCAGCAAGTCTGATTTTATCATTAATTTTGGAAGTATTATTATAAACATTTCGTTTAAAAGTAAAAAAATGATTAACCTCAAAGAAAATGTTTAAAAAAAGAGGATCGTTATTCTTTACTTTACGATTTATTTTAGCTATTGTTTGAGGAACTAGTTCTGAATTACAAAAATACATTTTAGAATAAGTAGCCACTATTTTTGGATCATTATAGTATTTAATTGATTCTTCAATGGCATCGGGTGTAATTGCATCATCAGGGTCAAGAAAACCGCATATATCACCAGAAGCAAGTTCAATCAGTTTTCCTTTTGTATAGCCTACACCTTTGTTTTCATCATTTTTAAAAATTTTGAATCTATGGTCATCTTTCACTAAATTTTTGACTTTTTCGTAAGAATCATCAGTGGAACAGTCATCAAGTATAATGACTTCAAAGTTTTTGTAAGTTTGAGAAATTATGCTTTGATAACAATCTTTAAAATATTCAAAATTATTGTAGTGAGCAATTAGGATTGAAAATTTCATAAAAGAATGAATGATAAGTTATTAGAGTATATGAATAAAGGGAATTCTAATTCTCCTGTAAGATTTTACGCAAACTTTACTATTTTATGATTTTATTTAGTAGGTTTCTTAAAATGGAAGAATGAATTGATAATAAAAATAACTGTCTGAAAATTTCTTTTTTTGTGTTTCTGAATTTATGGCGTTTGGTGTTATTTATAATTTCATTTTTAAAATCAGTCAATTTATTATAGTTTTGGAGTAGGAAACACATGGATGTTAATATAAAATCATCATCAATGCTTGAAGAATCATAGTCTTTGTCAATGTTGTATTTCCGAATTTCATAGATACTTTTAGTATAAAGATATTTTTTAACAATGTCATTAGGGCGTGAAGCAGTATTGGGCGTTATTCTATAAACAGTAGTGTAATCTTTTAAAAAATGTATCTTGTATTTTTTGTTAAATAAGAACCATAAGAGATAATCCCCAATAGTCCAGTCTTTGGTGTTTAGAAGATGGAAATATTCTTCCATAATCTCCTTATCATTTCTAAATAAAGTAGTAAGTGTAGAGATTACATTTTCGGGTAATAAATATTTGTATTTAGAATCATTGGGATCAACATTAATGATGTTTTCATAGATAGTATTATTAATTATCCGTTTAGAATTTGTAAAAACAAGCCCATAATCATGATTCTGTTCTAAAAAATCTACTTGCTTTTGTAGTTTGTTTTCATCTATCCAGTAGTCATCACCTTCGCAAATGGCAATGTATTTTCCTTCACATTGTTCAATACAAAACATCCAATTTTTAATCATACCAAGATTTTTCTCATGGTTGAAATATTTTATTGAGATATTTTCATTATTAACCTTAGATTTTATAATGTCTTGTATTACGCCGTCTGAGTTGTCTGTTGAAGCATCATTAGAAATGATTATTTCGTAATGAAAATTTGTTTTTTGATTAATGATGTTCAGTAAAGTCAGTTCTAAGAATTCACTTTGGTTATAAGTAGGGACAATTACACTAACTAATATTTTTTGCTTCATTTGTAGTATTTATTGATAGTTATACTTTTTATTTTTTTAGGGTTAATGAAATAAGTGTTTTTGAATTCAAAGTGGTAAAATAAATAAAACACTCTTTTTTTATTCATTTTTAGTTATTTTGAACTCTCAGCATTAAACGACAAATATAATTAATTTCTTCTTCTGTCAAATCAAAGTACAGCGGAAGACAAAGTACCCTTCTTGAAATATCCTCTGTGATAGGGAATTCTACCTTTGGGAGATATGGCAGCGAAGAGGCCAAACTCGGATAAAAATATCTTCGGGTAAAGATTTCATTAAGGTCTAGCTCTGCTTTGATTTTTAATAAAAGTTCCTCCGATTCTAGAACCACAGGATAGTAGGCGTAGTTTTGGGTCGCATCTTTATGCCAAGATACTTTTCGTGCTTTTAGGTTTTTTAGATTTTTATCATAGCACTCGGATAGTTTTTTGCGTTGGTGGTGGATTGCTTCGGTGTGTTTTAGGTTTGCTAATCCCATAGCGGCATGAAACTCAGAGTTTTTGCCGTTAATTCCCAATTCCGAAAAAGAATCAAATCCAGAAATTCCAAAATTACGAATAGACGCCAGTTTTTTTAGCAAATCAGGATTTTGGGTAATAATTAGTCCGCCTTCCACAGAATGATAGAGTTTAGTGGAATGCAGAGAACAAGTGGAAATATCGCCATATTCAAAAACAGATTTTCCGTTTACTTTTATACCAAAAGCATGGGCGGCATCGTAGATTACCTTTAAATTATGTTTTTTAGCGATCTGCTCTATTTTTACCACATCACAAGGGTTTCCGTAGACATGTGTAGCCAAGATAGCTTGGGTTTTCTCTGTGATGGCATCTTCTATTTTGTCTGCATTTATGCATAGAGAATCGGGACAAATATCCACAAATACTGGTGTGCAACCTTCCCAGACAATAGAACTTGTAGTCGCCACAAACGAAAACGGTGTGGTTATAATCTCTCCTGTTATATCCAAAGCCTTGATAGCCATTTGGATAGCCACGGTTCCATTGGTTACGAATAATAAATGCTGGACATCGAGGAATTCTTTCAGTTCCATTTCTAGCTGACTTGCCAGAGGTCCCATGTTGGTAAGCCATTGGCGGTTCCAGATTCCATCTATATATTTTAGATATTCCTCTTTTGGAGGGAGGAAAGGTTTGGTTACAGGTATCATTATCAAAGATTTTTTACAATGTGTTCTTGTTTATTGATTATCATAGAGTTAGCAGGGATGTCTTTGTGAATAACACAACCCGCCCCGATGATTACATTATCACCGATGGTTACTCCTTTCAGCACGATTACATTACTCCCGAGCCAGCAGTTTTTCCCTATTTTGATGGGAGCAGAGTTGAATTTCTGATGTTCCACTTTGAAATCTGGAGAGGCGCTATACTGGTGGTTATGGTCGTATAGTTTCACTCCTTCACCAAAAAGCGTATTTTCTCCTATTTCTATTTTTTCTAAACAGTTGATAGAGCAATAGTTGTTCATAAAAACATTGTTGCCGATGTGGAGTTCCGCATCATTACTCACCAAAATATTACAATAGTTTCTTATACTAAAACCATTGCTGATGCTTATTTTTTTAGCATTAGTATAAAAAGAAAAATTACAAAAATCACCAATTTTTATATTTCCTCCTATGGTGTTGTTAGGACTGCTGCTTAATTTTTTTAAGCTACTTTTTTTAAGTAATTTTAAAATAATTTTGGATAGAAAATGCATTTTTGCTCTATTTATCAGACAAAGATATAACTTTTATAATAAAAATAATTACTTTTGTGTGAAAGAAAATAAGAGAGAATGTTGCCGTTAGTTACCATATCTATTCCGCTTTTTAAATGTGAGGAGTTTTTAGAGAAATGTCTGTTATCCGTTGTTAATCAGACATATAAAAATTTAGAAATTACCTTGATAGATGACAAAACGCCTGACAACTCCGTGCAGATAGCAGAAGATTTTATCCAAAAACATCATCTCCAAAACTGGAAAATATACCATTTGGAGGAGAATTCTGGGCTTTCTGTTGTGAGAAACAAGGGAATAGACATCGCACAGGGAAAATATCTTTTTTTCTTGGATAGTGATGATGTCATTACGCCAGACTGCATAGAAACTCTCGTAGAAATAGCTGAAAGAACTCAGGCCGAGATGACCGTATCCCAGCTGGAATGCGAAGAGCTGGAAACAGGCAAGAAATCCATAGCGATAAAAATAAATTCGGATAAGGATGTAATCGAAGGGAATGATAATATTTTGCGTGAATTTTCTAAAGGAAATCTGGTGACTTATGCAGTGAATAAACTTTTTATTGTACATTATTTACGCCAAAATAAATTGTATTTTGTGAAGGGACTTTTTGCTCAAGATGAGCTTTGGACTTTTCATTTAGTTTTGAAAATGAATAAAATAGCCCTACACAAAGGAATAACATACACTTATTTTCTACATGCAAAATCGGTAATTCATAACAGAACCAAACGAAATTTTGACAATTGGTTTACCATCGGTCAGCACATAGACCAAGAGCTGAGAAAACAAAAAGGTGAGAGGAGAAATTTAATCCTAAAATATCTCGTAGATTACGAAACGCTGACACTTCAGATGAACTGGAAAGCCCAGCAGAATGAGGAACTCTGGAAAGAAAGCCACCGTAACTACCAGACCTTGTCTTCTTTGGGAATTATGGATTATTTTTCATCTGATTTTTCAAAAGAAACCAAGAAAAAAGCCATAAAATTAGCCCTGCCTACTTCATTGGCAATGTGGCTGTTTAAAAAACAATACTACGGATAATCTTCCATTTATAAGGCGTAGTCATTATATTCTTTTGTGGAATGAATATAAAAATTTAAATTTGCTTCTATATTTTTTTAATTCATGGATTTAATAAAGCAAATCAGCGAAAGCATCCATTTCTTTGTGAGGGACAATTTTCCTGATGGAACCATACTTTTTACTCAAATAGCATTAAAGTCTATATTTTTTGTCTTAGTCATTTTTTTGGTGGATTTTGTCATCAGAAAAATAGTAGGCTGGGCGCTGAAATTCATATCAAGTAAATATGATAATGCATGGGTAAAGGCCATACTGGAAACCGAAGTGCATGTTTCTTTTGTGCATTTTATACCATGGGTTTTTGCAGATTTTTTCATACAGGAAGTTTTCTGGCGGCATCCTAAAAGTTATGAACTTTTAGATTTTGTCATCGGTGTTTTTGGAACTTATGTTCTGATAAAACTAGTCGATAAAGTCCTGAAATCCATAGAAAAATACTATATTTTCAAAAGTAATCAGTATCGTGTCACCATGTTTCGTGCGATATATGGTATTCTCAAATTATTGGGTTATCTATGTATAGTCCTGATTGTCACTGCGAAACTCATGGGCGTTACCGTTACTGCTATCTTGGGATATATCGGAGCTTTTACAGCATTGATTTTATTGATATTTAGAGATACCATTCTAGGGCTTATTACGGGACTTCATGTTTCGATTTCTAAAAACCTGAAAGTGGGCGACTGGGTAGGAATTAAAAAATATGACATAGAAGGTAATGTTCAGGAAATCAATCTTTTGACTACTAAAATTAAAAACTTTGATAAGACCGTTTCTACGATTCCGACTTACGACCTGCTCAGCACCGAGATTAAGAATATTCAGGTGATGTACGATGGAAACCAGAAAAGGATAAAAAGGTCTATCTATTTCAATATCAAGTCGTTCAAGTTTATAGACGATGAGTTTTTTGAAAGGCTTAGAGATATTAACCTAATTTCCGAATATCTGGAACGAAGATATACCGAGATAAAAAAAGAACGAGAAAAAATCCCTAACGGACAGCGGGTAATCAATGGAAAACAGCTTACCAACATCGGTGTTTTTAGAACATACACGCTGAATTATCTGAAAAATAATCCAAACATTTCCCAGAACGATTTGCTCTTGGTGCGCCAGATGGAAATCAGCCCAGAGGGAATGCCGCTGGAAATCTACTGTTTCGCTAATAAATCTGGAATGGCAGATTACGAGCAGATACAGGCGGATATTTTTGACCATATTCTCACTGCTGCTGCTGAATTTGATTTGGAAGTGATGCAGATGACTTTTAAATAAAATAAATCTTAATTAAGATAAAAAAGGGCTTAAATTATATTTTAAGCCTTTAATTTTTTTCCTCCAAAATTTATCTCCTGCATACGCTGCAAGTTCCGCCTTCTTTGTGGCAGTGTTTGCATCCAGAGTAGTTTTTACAAGCGGTGCATGTGCCTTTTGGTTTGCATCTTCCTCCCGCTATATGCTCATAAAATGTATAAATTCCAGCGCAAAAAAACTAAACCTAATAAAACAAGTAGAATTTTCTTTCTCATAATTTTAAAAATTTTAAACGAAACCCAAAATTACGAAAAAAAGACCGAATATTCTCAATTTGTTTTATCTTTGTTCCATGACTACGAACGAAGACAAAAGGCTCTATCTGATAGATGCTTATGCGATGATTTTCAGAGGGTATTATGCCTTTATTAAAAACCCAAGGCTGTCCAGCAAAGGGCTGGATACCTCGGCGATATTTGGTTTTACAAACTCACTTATTGAACTCATAAAACGAGAAAATCCGCCACATTTGGCTGTGGTTTTTGATGTTGGCAAAGCCAATGTCCGCACCGAAGATTTTTCTGAATATAAAGCCAACAGAGCCGAAACTCCCGAGGCGATAAAGATAGCCGTGCCGTATATCCACCAGATTTTGGAGGCGATGCACATTCCTATTTTGGGAATGGAGGGCTATGAGGCGGATGATGTGATAGGAACTATTGCTGTAAAGGCAGAAAAACAGGGCTATCAGGTCTTTATGGTTACGCCTGATAAGGATTTTGCGCAGCTCGTTACCGAGAATATTAAAATTTACAAACCAGCCAGCAAAGGTGGCGGTGTGGAGATTTTAGGAATTCCAGAAGTTTTGGAAAAATACGAGATACAAGACCCTAAACAAGTGATAGATTTCCTTGGGATGATGGGCGATTCGGTGGATAATATCCCTGGGCTGGAAGGCGTAGGAGAGAAGACCGCGAAGAAATTCCTCCAAGAATTTGGTTCTATGGAAAATCTCTTGGCGAATACTGATAAACTCACAGGAAAACTCCGCGAAAAGGTAGAAAATTCGGCAGAGAGAGGGCTTTTGTCAAAGAAACTGGCGACCATTCTTACGGATGTTCCAGTGGAGTTTGAACACGAGAAATATCATTTAGAAAAACCCGATTTTCCGAGGTTGAAAGAGATATTTGATGAAATAGAATTCAAACGATTGTACGAAAATCTGTATAGAATTTTCCATTTAGAGGCGGAAAACCAAGCATTGGAAACAGAAAAAGCAACACCGAAGGTAAAAAATTCTGGTCAGGAGGCTGTTCAGCTGGATCTTTTTGCTAACTATGAGGATTCGCAGGAGGCTTCTCTGTTTTCCTCTTATGCAGGAATAGAAAACACGGATCATCTTTATCAATTCATTGATAATGAGAAGGCTCAGAGGATATTGATGCAAAATTTATTGGGACAAAAGGCGGTTTGTTTTGATACGGAAACGACTTCGCTCAATGAATTTGAGGCGGAACTTATCGGGATGAGTTTTTCTTACCGAAAGGGCTTGGCGTATTATGTTCCCATTCCCGAAAATAGAGAGGATGCCCTCGCGGTGCTGGATATTTTCAAGCCATTTTTTGAGAGTGAAGAAATTCTGAAGATAGCGCACAATTTTAAATTTGATTATAAAATCCTTGCCCAGTACGAAGTGGAGATTAGAGGAGAGCTTTTTGATACGATGATTGCTCATTATCTCCTGAACCCAGACGGAAGGCACGGAATGGACTATTTATCAGAAATTTACCTAAAATATCAGCCTATTTCCATAGAAAGTTTGATTGGTAAAAAAGGCAAAAACCAAAAAACACTGAGGGAAGTCAGCCTTGAAACTCAGACCGATTATGCGGCGGAGGATGCGGATGTTACTTTCCAGCTTTATGAGGTTTTTTCTCCACAGCTGAAAAAGGAAAATCTGGAAGAATTATTCCATAAAGTAGAAATGCCGCTGATGAAAATCCTCGCAAAGATGGAGCTGGCGGGTATTTCGCTCGATACAGACTGGCTTTCTAGGGAAAGTGTGGATTTAGAAAACGACCTTAGAGAGCTGGAACAGAAGATCTTTGAACTTTCTGGGCAGGAGTTTAATATGAACTCTCCCAAGCAGTTAGGCGAAATTCTTTTTGAAAAATTAAAATTAGACCCAAAGGCGAAAAAGACCAAAACAGGGCAGTATTCCACATCGGAGGAGGTTTTGCAGAAACTCGCTTATAAACACGAGATTATTCAGCACATTCTGAAATACCGAACTTACCAAAAACTAAAATCTACCTATGTAGATGCGCTTCCGTCTGAAATAGAACCAAAGGACGACAGAGTACATACCACTTTTTCGCAGACTACGGCGGCTACAGGAAGGCTCTCCAGCCTAAATCCTAACTTGCAGAATATCCCTATCAGAACAGCCAGAGGACAGCAGATTCGTGGAGCTTTCGTGGCGGAGGAAGGCAAGAAAATAATTTCAGCCGATTATTCGCAGATAGAGCTGAGGCTGATTGCTGAGCTTTCTGGCGAGGATAACATGATAAAAGCCTTCCAAAACGGCGAAGATATCCACGCTTCTACAGCTTCTAAATTGTTCAAAATTCCACTTGACCAAGTAGATAAAACCCAGCGAAGCCAAGCCAAAACCGTGAATTTCGGGATTATCTATGGGCAGGGAGCTTTTGCATTGGCGGAGCAGACAGGACTTTCGCGAACGGAGGCCAAACAAATGATAGATTCCTACTACGAAAACTATCCGAAACTAAAAATCTTCATGACCGAGCAGGTGGAAAAAGCACGAAAAAACGGCTTTGTGGAGACTATTTTGGGAAGAAAAAGACATTTGAAGGACATTAATTCTAATAATTTCGTGGTGAGAGGGCACGCCGAGAGAAACGCCGTAAATGCGCCTATCCAAGGGAGTGCAGCCGATGTTATAAAAATAGCGATGATAGACATAGACAAAGCCTTGTCCGAGGGTGGTTTTAAAACAAAAATGCTTTTGCAGGTTCATGATGAGCTCTTGTTCGAGGTGCCAGAGGAAGAAATAGAACTGATAAAAGCCCTGATAAAAGAGAAAATGGAATCCGCAGTGAAGACAAAAGTTCCTCTAATCGTGGAAGTAGGCGTAGGGAACAACTGGCTGGAGGCACATTAGAAAAGATGAGATTTGGATTAATTTTAAAATTTTATATTTTTGAAAAAATAAAATAGATTATGAAAAAGAGTTTTTTAATTTTTGTGATGTTTTTCGTGTGGAATTTATTTTCTGCACAAAGAGATTTTTTAGACCAGCCTCACATTGAGGTAGAAGCCGAAGCAGACACGCTGGTGGTTCCTGATAGGATTTATGTTTCTATTACCCTAAACGAAGCCGATTCTAAAAATAAAAAGTCGGTAGAGGAGCAGGAGAAGCAGTTAGAAACGATTTTAAAGAAATTAAAAATAAATACAGACAAGGATTTGTCAGTTTTGGATTATTCTAGTAATTTTAAGAAATACTTTTTAAAAGGGCAGAATATTCTAAAAACTAAAAAGTATTCTCTTCTTGTAAGGGATGCCTACACTTTGGGAAATGTCATCATCAGCTTGGAGGAAGCAGGGATTTCTAATACGGAAGTAGAAAAAGTAGAATATTCTAAATATAAGGAACTTTTATTAGAATTAAGGTCAGAAGCAGTAAAAAGATCAAGAATAACTGCCGATAAACTTGTAAAACCTCTTAACCAAAAAGCAGGAAAGGCACTATATATTTCTGATATGAATTATAGAGGAATGGGAGATTATGGAGTTTATGCACGGATGGATCTTTCTCCTGAGCCAACAACATACAAAAAAGAAGGAGCTTCAGAAGAGTTTTTAAGAAAACTTGATATTAAGAAGATAAAGTTCTCTACAACTGTTTATGTAAAATATCAATTAGACTAAAAATCAAGAATAAAGGCTGTTCTATAAGGAAACTCTTGGGAGCAGTCTTTTTGTATGAATTTTTTTCATGAAATTTTTAATCGTCATTCCCACACATAACGAGGAAGAAAATATTCTCTTTACGCTAAATTCTCTGAAATCACAAGGGTTTCAGGATTTTACCTGCGTCATCGTGAATGATGGCTCTACGGATAGAACGAGGGAAATGGTAGAGGGATTTATAGATAAGAAGCAGTTTCAGCTCATTAATTTAGAAAAATCTGCCCATTCACCTGGCGCGAAGGTGGTTTCTACATTTTACAAAGGTCTTTCTTCTCAGAATTTAGATGATTTTGATGTAATCTGTAAATTTGATGCCGATATTATTTTTCCTGAGAATTATTTGGAGGAAATCAACAGGATTTATGAAGAAAATCCAAGGGCAGGAATGGTTTCGGGTTTGGTTTATATCAAAAAAGATGAAAACTGGGTTTTTGAGAATATTTCCTCTAAAAACCATGTGCGAGGCCCGATAAAATCATATCGTAAGGAATGTTTTTTACAAATGGGAGGTCTTCGGGAAGTTTTGGGCTGGGATAATATCGATGTGATGCTCTGCCAGATGTATGGATATCAGGTGATTACGAATAAATCCCTTTGGGTAAAGCATCTGCGCCCTACGGCATATAAATACAAAAATGCAAAAGCAAAAAAACTTGGCGAATATTTCTATAACATCGGGCTGGATTTTCCTCTCGCATTCATCTCTTCGGCGAAGTCTTCCTTTAAGAATAGAAGTCTTTCGGAATTTTTTATCACGATGAAAACTTTCCTGAGCCAAAAACAAGACAGAAAACTCTCCCGCGAGGAAATAAAATACATAAGAAACCTGCGATGGAGAGAAATTTTAAAAAAATTCTAAAAACTTTGTGAAAAAACAAATTGCCTATATAGAAATAGATACTCACGCCGAGATTGCGGAAAATTTTGCAGAATTAACCAAAAATTCAGAGAAATTTTCTGTGGATTTTTATTTTTCAAAAAAAATCTTGGGTAGGTTAAATTCTTCTGAAATAAAAAACATTATAGAAACCGAGCCTGAAAATCTTTTAGAAAAGCTGAAAGGAAAGTCGTACGATTTGGTGATAATAGGAACAGCACACCGCTATTTTCATATTTTTAAACGAATTACAGAAGATTTTCCTACGGCGATTATCTGTCATAATCTTAATTTTATAGAAGCTCCGCGAAGAGTTTTGCTGAAAAATATCGTGGAGAAAGATTTTACTTTTAGAATGAAATTACTTCTGAAAGAAGGGCTTTTGTCCAAATCAGAAGTTTATAAAAATGCAAAATTGCTTTGGGTTCTTGATGAAAATTTAGAAAAAACCTTGGATATAGAGCAGTCAAAAAGGGAAACCCATTTTCTGCCTGTTTTCTTTGGAGAAAGGCCGAAAACTGCCGAAAAATCAGAGGAAAAGCTCATCGTAATTCCAGGGGAAGTTTCCCAAAAACGGAGAGATTATTTCAGAATAATGGAGCAGCTGAAAGGATTTAAAAAAGATATTCTGTACAGAATCGTTTTCCTTGGAAAGGCAGGCGAGGAGGAACTCGCGAAGATACAAGAATCTGAAAAACAACTTCCTCAGAATATAAAAATAGAATATTTCCGAGAGAGAATTCCTAAAAATATTTTTGAAAATTATCTGGAAAAGGCGGATTTCCTCTGGTGTTCTTTGAAAATGAAAACTTCTTTTTTCGGAGTGGAGGAGATTTATGGAAAGACGAAAATGTCAGGAAATATCGGCGATGCGGTCAGATTTATGAAACCTGCGGTGTTTCCTGCGGTGTATTTGTCCCGCTGTCCATTCATCATTAAAGAAAACGAAAATATAGAGCAGATTTTTTCTGATTCCACGAATTTTTCTGAAAATTCTTTTGAAAACTTCACAAAAGAGAAAATAGTTTTACAGTTAGAGAAAATTATTTTAAATTCGCTAAAATTTAACGAAAAATAATGAAAGATACCCAATCTGGTGTTGCACTGCTTCCGTTCTTGGTGTTTGTGATTATATTTTTGGGAAGCGGAATTATTCTTGATGATTTCTATGCTTTTCCGGCTTCTGTGGCGGCACTCTGCGGAGTGATTTCAGCATTTTTACTCCCAAAAGCCAGTTTTCAAGAAAAACTAAAATTCTTTATGAAAGGCTGCGGTGAGGAAAGTATCATCACTATGTGCATTATCTATCTGCTTGCGGGAGCTTTTTCGGCTGTGTCCAAGGCGACAGGGAGCATAGATGCGGTGGTTTTCTTCGGGTCGCAGTATTTTTCTGCACAATATATTCCTTTGGGCGTGTTCCTGATGGCATCGTTTTTATCCGTTTCGGCAGGGACTTCTGTGGGGACGATAGTGGCTCTTACGCCGATAGTTATGGGGTTTGCTGAAAATACACAAACGGATATCAATGTAGTGGCGGCGAGTCTGCTCTGTGGCGCTATGTTTGGGGACAATCTTTCTTTTATTTCGGATACGACTATTGCGGCTACGCAGAGTCTTGGCTGTCAGATGAAAGATAAATTCCGAACCAATATTATGATTGCTTTTCCTGCGGCGGTGATTGCGGCGGTGATTTTCATCTTCTTGGGCGGAAATTCTTCTTCTGCTGTTTTAGAAAATCAAGCTTCAGGGAGTCCTTCCATTTGGCTCATTTTTCCGTATTTATTGGTGATTGTGCTTTCGGTTTTGGGCGTGAATGTTTTTCTAGTGCTGCTTGTGGGAGTTCTTCTCAGCGGAATCATCGGCATCTCGACAGGAAGCCTTTCTTGGCTGGATTTTTCCAAGAAAATCTATGAAGGTTTTTCGGATATGAATGAGATTTTTCTTTTGGCATTACTGACTGGCGGACTGGCGGGAATTGTAGAAAATATGGGAGGAATCACATTCTTGCTAAATAAAGTGAGACAAATGATTCGCGGGCAAAAATCGGCTTATTTTGGAATGGGCTTTTTGGTAAGCCTTATCGATGCGGCGATTGCGAATAACACGATTGCGATAGTTCTTTCAGGAAAAGTTGCAAAAAATATCACTGAAAAATATAATCTAAGTCCCAAGTTTTCGGCATCAGTACTAGATATTTTTTCTTGTATCGTTCAGGGAATTCTTCCTTACGGAGCACAGGTTTTGATTTTAATAAAACTCAGCGAGAATAAAGTAAATTATTTAGAAATGCTGAAAAATGCTTGGTATTTGTATTTTCTGTTTTTCTTTGTGGTGTTTTTCATTATCATTAAAAATAGAAAACAAAATCAAATTTCATAAACTAAAAAAGTCCTCAATATGAGGACTTTATAATTTAGTTGTTTTCAGCTTCAGCAGTGTTTTTGTCTACGATTTTCACTTGTTGGTTCAGTTGATCTAAACGACCTTGCACTTTAGCAATTTCTTTTTCTAGTTTATGAAGTTTTTTCTCGCTAGATGCCAAATCTCTGTTTATTTTCTCAGTTTCTTTTAGAACCTTCATTGTTTGTTTTGCATCTTTAGCTGTATCTTTTGCGTCTGATGTGCTGAAATCTGTAGTAGCCGTTTCTGCTTTTGAATTTACAGCAGCAGCTTTATTTCTCAAATCATCAGTTGATGCCTTTTCTTTTTCGTAATCGATTTTTAATTTAGTAAGTTTTGTTTTTAGTTCTAAAGCCTCTTTTTGTGCTTCTAACTCACTCACTCTTGCGTTTTGTGTTCCGCAAGATACCACTAATACAGCTGCTAAAGCTGATGTTAATAATGATTTTTTCATAAATTTCTATTTTTATTGATTATACTTTACATAAATACAGGGCGCAAAAATAATAAATGATTTTGAAAATCAAGTAAATTTAAGTAAAAAAATCTACTTTTCATATAAAAAGCCACTTCAAAAAGTGGCTTTGAAAATATAGTGAAATAAAATGATTAATTAACTGTACATTTGTTCTTTCAGTTCTTTTACTTTTTTGTCTTCAAGGTATTCATCGTAAGTCATTTCTCGGTCGATGATTCCTTTTGGCGTGATTTCTATCACACGGTTACATACTGTTTGTAGCAATTCGTGGTCATGAGAAGAAATCAAGATATTTCCTTTGAAGTTCATCAAAGAGTTGTTAAGCGCTGTGATACTCTCCAAATCCAAGTGGTTGGTAGGTTCGTCCATTAGAAGAACATTGGCTTTTTGGAGCATCATTCGGCTGAACATGCATCGCATTTTTTCCCCTCCAGAAAGCACGGTAGAAGACTTAAGCGCTTCATCACCAGAGAAAAGCATTCTTCCTAAAAATCCTCTGACAAACTCTTCGTGTCTTTCCTCGTCATTTTTGGTGAATTGTCTCAGCCAATCTACTAGATTTAGGTCTTTTTCTTGGAAATATTCTGTGTTGTCCAGCGGCATGTAGCTTTGGTTAGTAGTTACGCCCCATTTGTATTCGCCTTTTGCAGGAGCTGTGCTTCCAGAAATCACTTGGAAAAACTCGGTAACGGCTAGGGAGTTTTTAGAGATTACAGCCACTTTATCACCTTTTTTAAGGTTAAGGTCTCCGCCAGAAAGCAGGGTTTCTCCATCTTTTACGATTTCTAAACCTTTTATCTCTAAAATCTGGTCACCCGCTTCTCTTTCCATTTCAAAAATGATGGCAGGATATCTTCTGGAAGAAGGTTTGATTTCTTCGATGTTTAGTTTGTCAATCATTTTCTTTCTTGCTGTAGCTTGTTTCGCTTTCGCTACATTGGAACTAAATCTCGCGATGAAGTCCTGCAATTCTTTTTTCTTCTCTTCAGCTTTTTTGTTGGCTTGTTGTCTTTGTCTCGTTGCCAGCTGAGAAGCCTGATACCAGAAAGAATAGTTCCCTGTATAAAGGTTTAGTTTTGAATAGTCTAAGTCACCGATGTGCGTGCAGACAGCATCCAAGAAGTGACGGTCGTGAGATACCACAATCACTGTGTTTTCATAATCAGCAAGGAAATCTTCCAGCCAAGAAATAGTGTCAATATCAAGGTCGTTGGTAGGCTCATCGAGAATCAAAACATCTGGATTTCCGAATAAAGCCTGCGCCAATAGCACTTTTACTTTGTCCTTGTTTTCTAGCTCGGACATCATTTGGTAGTGCATATCTTCTTTTATCCCTACATTGGACAACATGGTCTGTGCATCTGCTTCGGCATTCCAACCTCCCATTTCATCGTAGATTACTCCAAGTTCGCCAGCTTTTATTCCATCTTCATCAGAGAAGTCTGGTT
The DNA here is from genome assembly GCA_963520375.1 of uncultured Flavobacteriaceae bacterium. Classification (GTDB taxonomy): domain Bacteria; phylum Bacteroidota; class Bacteroidia; order Flavobacteriales; family Weeksellaceae; genus JABCPE02. The sequence continues at coordinate 27,376 of CAUQQF010000013.1, forward strand.
TTGCGTAGAGAGCATCCATTTCTTCTTTGATTTCGAATAATTTTTTATTCCCACGAAGAACCGTTTCCAAAACCGTAAACTGGTCATAAGCAAAGTGATCCTGCTCCAAAACAGACATTCTCTTACCTGGTTCCAGCGTTACATGTCCTGTGGTAGGCTCTTGTTTTCCTGTCAATATTTTTAGGAAAGTAGATTTTCCAGCTCCATTTGCTCCGATGATTCCGTAGCAGTTCCCTTTGGTAAACATGATATTTACCTCGTCAAAAAGTACTCTTTTCCCAAATTGTAGTGATAAATTAGATACTGTTAGCATTATTTCTGTAAATTTGTCGCAAAAATACAAAAAAATTAGCAGTAAAAATGAGTTATTTGATAAATCCCCCAAACTATAAGTCTATTTTGAATTTACAACAGACAGAATTGGGGATACAAAAGATAAAAGATTTTTTTCAAGCCAATTTGTCAGCAGAGCTTAGGCTGCGTAGAGTGACGGCGCCGCTTTTTGTTTTGAGAGGGATGGGACTAAATGATGATTTGAGCGGAAAGGAGAGGGCTGTGAATTTTCCTATAAAAGATATGGATGAAGCTCGTGCAGAGGTCGTGCATTCATTAGCAAAGTGGAAAAGAGTGATGCTTGCAGATTATAATGTAGAAGAGGGATATGGTATATATACGGATATGAACGCCATTCGTGCAGATGAGGAGCTTGGGAATATGCACTCTCTATATGTAGACCAGTGGGACTGGGAAATGGCTATTTCAGAAAAAGATAGAACGGCAGCATTCCTAAAATCCGTGGTTAAAAGAATTTACGCTTCGTTTTTAAGAACTGAATATTTAGTGAATGAGGCTTTCCCAGAGCTGAAACCTATGCTTCCGAGAGAAATACATTTTATACATTCAGAAGAACTTTTACAAAAATATCCTGACCTATCTCCAAAAGAAAGAGAAAGAGAAATCGCAAAAGAATATAAAGCTGTATTTATAATAGGTATAGGCAGCAAACTAAGCAATGGAGAAAAGCACGATTATAGAGCGCCAGACTATGATGACTGGGTGACGGCTAATGAAGATGGATTTTTAGGGCTGAATGGAGATATTATCCTTTGGAATCCCGTGCTCAATGTGCCATTTGAAATTTCATCAATGGGAATTCGTGTGGATAAAAATTCATTAGAAAAACAACTTCAAATAGAAGATAAAGAAGACAAAAAGGAACTTTATTTTCATAAAAGATTGCTGAACAATGAGTTGCCTCTTACGATAGGCGGTGGTATAGGGCAGTCTCGTTTGTGCATGTTCTTGCTGCAAAAAGCGCATATCGGTGAAATTCAGGCAAGTATATGGCCAGAAGAAATGAGAGAAAAATGCAAAGCACATAATATTCCTCTAATCTAAAAAATTCTAAAATTATGAGTAAAACTAAAAATATAAATATTCTTAATAAAAGAGCCAGATTTGAATATGAAATCTTGGAAGAATATGAAGCAGGGATAGTGCTTACAGGAACTGAAATAAAGTCCATTCGCCTTTCTAAAGCTTCTATAACGGAAAGTTTCTGTGAATTTATAAATGAAGAACTTTTTGTAATCAATATGAGTATAGAAGAGTATAAATTTGGGACTTTTTATAATCATAAAGTGAAAAGAGAACGAAAACTTTTACTGCATTCCCAAGAGCTTGAAAAACTTGGTAAAAAGGTGAAAGATGTAGGAAATACGATAGTTCCGCTAAGGCTCTATATCAACGAAAAAGGCAAGGCAAAACTGAAAATTGCACTGGCGCGAGGAAAGAAATTATTTGATAAAAGAGAGACAATAAAAGAAAGAGAGAACAAGAGAAATTTAGATAGAATCAAGAAGAATTTTTAATTTTTTTTGGCAATATTGTTTTTTTTTGTTATTTTTGTCTCAAATATCCAAAATTTAATTATAAAATTTTAAATTATATTAATCATTCTATGAAAAATCTAAAATTAGGAATCACAGCTTTAGCTCTTACAGTAGCTACTTCTGTGTCTGCTCAAACAACTGAGAATAAGTGGTTGATAGGAGTAGGGGCTCATGGAGTAAACCATGCTGCGATTAATGGAGAATTTGGTGAATCAGTGAAAAATCTTCGTGCGGCATTTACTCTTAACAATTACACAATTACTCCACCATTGTCTAAATTGACAGTTGCGAGAAACTTGAACAAGTATTTCGTTGTAGACTGGCAAACATCTGTGGGTAATGTTGACAACAAAAGAATTCGTCCAAACTTAAGTGGAGTAGAAGGACAAATTATGGATAAAGAATTTTTCTTGATGACTGGTCTTGGTCTTCAATTTAAATTCAACGGACTTTGGAATGAAAATTCTTGGTTTGACCCATATGTGAGAGTTGGTGCTAACTACCTAAGACACGACTACAGCAACTCTGAAAGAGCATACAACAAAGAAGGAGGATTCATGAAAGCTGACCACTTCGCTGCAAACGGAGGTCTTGGTATCAACTTCTGGATTACTAAAAACTTCGGTATTGGTGTTCAGCAGGATTATGTAGTAACTCCATTTGAGAAAACTACAATCTCTGACTTCTGGCAATCTTCAGCTACTTTGAACTTTAGATTCGGAAACACAGATAGAGATAAAGATGGTATCAAAGATAAAGATGATGCTTGTCCAGATGTATTCGGTCTTGCTCAGTTTAACGGATGTCCTGACACAGACGGTGACGGAGTTCAAGATTCAGAAGATAACTGTCCAGAAGTTGCTGGTCCAGTTGAAAACCAAGGATGTCCTTGGCCAGATACAGATGGTGACGGAGTTCTTGACAAAGATGATGAGTGTCCAGAAGTAGCTGGTCCAGCTGAAAATAAAGGATGCCCATGGAAAGATACTGATAATGATGGAGTTCTTGATAAAGATGATGCTTGTCCAGAAGTTCCAGGATTACCAGAATACAACGGATGTCCTAAGCCAGCTGATGTATTTGCTCTTGAAGCAACAGGTGCATTGAAAGGTATTACATTTGACTTCGGTAAGGCTGTAATCAGCAAGTCTTCTTACTCTAAATTAGACCAAGCTGCTGAAGTAATCAAGTCTTCTAACGGAGGTACATTCTTGATTACAGGTCATACAGATAAAAAAGGTAATGATGCTTACAACTTGAAACTTTCTAGAGAAAGAGCGGCTGCAGTAGTTAGAGCTCTTGAAGAAAGAGGTGTAGCTGATTCTCAGTTGAAATCTACAGGTGTAGGATCAAGAGATGCAGTAGTTCCTGCAACAGCATCAAATGAGGAAAGAGAAGCTGATAGAAAAGTAGTAGTAGAAGCTATTAATGGTGAAGCATGGGAAGCATTGAAAAAATCAGATCTTCCTGTAGTTAGCAAAAAGCTTGTTAAAAAACCAGCTAAAAAAGGAACTGGTAAAAAACCAGTAGGTAAAAAGAAATAATAAAATTTCTTAATAAAAAATACTCCTAGATTTCTAGGGGTATTTTTTTATTCATTTTGGAAATTAATTGTTATTTTTGTGTTCTGAAAAAAATCAATATTTATGGGACGCGCATTTGAATATAGAAAAGCATCTAAATTGGCTCGTTGGGATAAAATGGCCAAAACATTCTCTAAAATAGGAAAAGACATCGCTTTGGCAGTAAAAGCAGGAGGGCCAGATCCAGATTCTAACCCAGCTCTGCGCCGTTGTATACAGAATGCAAAGGGAGCTAACATGCCGAAAGACAATGTAGAAAGAGCAATAAAAAAAGCGAGTGGAGCAGATGCAGAAAACTATGAAGAGGTAACATATGAAGGCTATGGACAAGGAGGAGTTGCATTTTTTGTGGAATGTACTACGAATAATACGACCCGAACAGTAGCGAATGTAAGAGCTATCTTTAATAAATTTGAGGGGAATTTAGGGAAGAATGGAGAGTTGGCTTTTATTTTTGACAGAAAAGGAATTTTCACAATAGAAAAAACTAAAATCACCATAGATTGGGATGAGTTTGAAATGGAAATGATAGATGGAGGAGCAGAGGAAATAGACCAAGATGAGGAAGAAGTAATGATTACTACTGCTTTTGAGGATTTTGGGGCATTGTCTCATAAGTTGGATGAAATGGGAATAGAAGCGAAAAGCGCTGAATTGCAGAGAATTCCAAATATGACGAAAGAAGTAAATGAAGAGCAGTTCAAAGCAAATATGAAAATGCTGGAGCGTTTTGAGGAAGATGATGATGTGCAGAATGTCTACCATAATATGGAGATTACAGATGATTTGTTAAGTAAAATTTAATATTATAATAGAAAAGGGGTTCAGAATAAAATTTTGAATCCTTTTTTGTGTTTTGTATAAGATGTTTAATTTATTACCTTTGCTCTATGTTAGAAAAAAAGGAACATATTTACGAAAATGCCGTTTTGGTAGGTCTGATAACAAAAGACCAAGATGAGGAAAAACTCACCGAATACATGGATGAGCTGGAGTTTTTGGCTTATACAGCTGGGGCTACAGTGAAAAAAAGATTTACACAAAAACTTTCTCAGCCTGATTCTAGAACTTTCGTAGGGAAGGGAAAAGCAGAGGAAATCAAACTTTTTTTGGAAGAAAATGAAATAGGAACAGTTATTTTTGATGATGAACTTTCTCCTTCGCAGTTGAAAAACTTGGAGAGAGAATTAGAAGTTAAAATTCTTGACCGAACCAATCTTATTCTTGATATTTTTGCTCAAAGGGCTCAGACCTCTTATGCGAGAACTCAGGTGGAACTTGCTCAGTATGAGTATCTTTTGCCAAGACTTACAAGGATGTGGACGCACTTAGAGAGACAGCGAGGAGGAATCGGGATGAGAGGACCTGGGGAAACTGAGATAGAAACGGATAGACGAATTATCCGTGATAGGATTTCACTTTTAAAGGAGAAATTAAAAACCATCGATAAACAGATGGCTACACAGAGAAACAACCGAGGAAAGATGGTAAGGGTTGCCTTGGTGGGTTATACCAATGTGGGAAAATCCACGCTGATGAATGCTCTTTCTAAATCGGAAGTTTTTGCGGAAAATAAGCTTTTTGCTACTTTGGATACTACGGTGAGAAAAGTAGTTATTGGGAATTTGCCTTTCCTTCTTACGGATACGGTTGGTTTTATCAGAAAACTGCCTACTCAGTTGGTGGAGTCTTTTAAATCTACTCTTGATGAGGTTCGTGAAGCGGATTTGCTGTTGCATGTGGTGGATGTTTCCCATGAAAGTTTTGAAGACCATATCAGTTCTGTGAATCAGATTTTGCAGGAAATCAATGCTCATCAGAAACCGATGGTGATGATATTCAATAAAATAGATGATTTCTCTTATGAAAAAAAGGATGAAGATGACCTGACACCATCTACGAAGAAAAATATTTCTCTTGATGAATGGAAGCGTACATGGATGGCAAAGTCTAAACACCCAACGGTTTTTATATCTGCGATTACTAAAGAGAATTTTCCAGAGATGAAAAAACTGATTTATGATGAGGTGCACAAAATTCATATTTCTCGTTTCCCTTATAATGATTTTCTTTTTGAATATTTTGATGATGAGGATGAAAAATAAACCTCGGATTTTTGAAATAAAAAATAAAACCTTGCCTTTAATAGGCAAGGTTTTATCTATTTGAATAGAGATATTATTCAGTTGAACATATCTCTCACTCTGTCAAAGAAACTTTTCTCTTTTCCAGTAGGCTCGGCTTTCATTTCTCCAGAATTGAGCTGACTTTCAAAGAATTTTCGTTGTTCCTCGGTTAGTTTTTGAGGTGTCCATACATTTACATGGACAAACATATCTCCCTTGTGGTAGCTGTCTAGGCTTGGAAGTCCTTTTCCAGCAAGGCGAAGGATTTTTCCAGACTGAGTTCCTGCATCTATCTTTATTTTTACTTTTCCGGTTACTGTTGGGATTTCTTTAGAACAGCCCAAAGCAGCTTCGGCAAATGAAATATAAAGTTCTTGATGAAGGTTGTCTCCTTCTCGTTTGATGTTTGCATCTTCCTCTTCTTCTATAACCACCAAAAGGTCTCCTGCCGCTCCACCAAGAGGCGCATCGTTACCTTTTCCTCGGACATTGAGTTGTAGCCCTTCTCTTGCACCAGCAGGAATGTTGATGCTTACTTCCTCTTCCTCACGGATTAGTCCGTGCGCATCTGCTCCAGCAGGGATTTTATCAGCGATTTTTCCTAATCCCTGACAAGCGGAACAAGTGGTCTGGGATTGCATCTGTCCAAAAACAGTGTTCACTATCTTCATCTGGGCACCGCTACCGTTACAAGTAGGGCAGGTCTTGGAGGTCACTCCATCAGCCAATTTCATTCTTTTTACCTTAATGGTTTTCTGTGTTCCATTAAGCATTTCCTCCAAGTTTAGTTTTATTCGGATACGAAGATTAGAACCTCTTACCTGCTGATGGCTTCTACCTCCTCCGAAGCCGCCAAAGCCGCCGAAACCTCCTCCAAAAATATCACCAAACTGAGAGAAAATATCTTCCATATTCATACCTCCTCCGCCATAGCCGCCACCTGCAGCTCCTCCTACACCTGCGTGCCCGAACTGGTCGTATCTTGCCTTTTTGTCGGCATCACTCAGCACTTCATAGGCCTCAGCGGCTTCCTTGAATTTCTCTTCTGCTTCCTTGTCGCCAGGGTTTTTATCTGGGTGGTATTTTATGGCTAATTTTCGGTAGGCTTTTTTGATTTCATCAGCGCTGGCTGATTTGGAAACTCCTAATACCTCGTAATAATCTCTTTTAGACATAAATTTAATTATCTAATTTATTGATTTTTAGTTGTTTTTGAATTAACTTCCTGTAACTACTTTCGCGAAACGAATAACTCTGTCATACAGCTGATATCCAGTCTCTATCACATCCACTATCTTTCCTTTCAGCTCTTCTGATGGTGCAGGAATCTGTGTGATAGCCTCATGGAAATCTACATTAAAATCATCTCCAGCCTTCACTTCTATTACCTTTAAACCTTTCTCTATCAGGGAGTTTTTAAATTTATTGTAAATAAGTTCTACTCCCATCAGCTGTTCCTTGGTTTCTTCAGATTTTGCTAATTCTTTTAGAGCTCTTTCGAAATCATCTAAAATAGCCAACATAGAAATCATAATGTTTTGGTTGGCATATTGCGCAAATTCAGTTTTCTCTTTTAGAGTTCTTTTTTTGTAGTTTTCAAACTCAGCAAAAAGTCTGATGTAGAGGTCTTTCTGGTGTGCCAATTGTTCCTCTAATGACATTTCTTCTGTCAAATTTTCAGTTTTTTCTGCGTTTTGGTTCTCAGTATTTTGTATATCCTCAGGATTAGAGGTGTTCTTTCTCTCTTGTGTATCTTTATTTTCTTCCATTTTCTTAAATTTTTCTTCTAATAATTGTCAAAAATATTGCCAGTAATGATGTTAGGACAATTTGACAGCATGATGAAAATTTTACATCAGCATTTTTTGTGCTTTTTTGACTCCTTCGATTAGGGAATCTATTTCTTCAAAAGTATTATAAACAGCGAAACTAGCGCGGATAGTTCCAGAAATCCCGAAAAAATTCATAATCGGCTGTGTGCAGTGGTGTCCTGTGCGCACGGCAATTCCTAATTTATCCAAAATCATTCCTACATCAGAAGCGATGAAATTTCCATTTAGATTAAAGGAAATTACGCCCGTCCGTGGAGCTTTTTCGCCATAGATTTTTAGACCGTCTATTTCTTTTAATTTTTTTTGAGCATAATCTAAAAGCGCTGTTTCATGTTCTTTTATAGAAGAATGCCCTATGTTTTCTATGAAATCTATGGCTGTTCCTAGGGCGATATTTCCGCCAACATTGGGCGTTCCTGCTTCGAACCGAAAGGGCAGGTCGGCATAGGTGGTTTTCTCAAAGGTGCAGGTTTTTATCATTTCGCCACCACCGTGAAAAGGGCTGAGTTTATCCAAAATACTTTCTTTTCCGTAAAGAATTCCCGTTCCCATGGGAGCATACATTTTGTGTCCAGAAAAAACAAAAAAATCACAATCCAATTCTTGAACATTTATTTTAAAATGAGGAACTGACTGGGCGCCGTCGATAACGATGTAGGCAGGAGAGCAGGCTCTGGTTTTTGCAATGATTTCGTTTATCGGGTTGATGATTCCCAGCGCGTTAGAAACTTGATTTACAGCGACTATTTTGGTTTTTTCGGATAGGTTTTTGTCTAAAAAATCCAGTTGCAGAATTCCGTTTTCATCCATTGGGATAACCTTCAAAACGGCACCTGTTCTCTCGCACAGCATCTGCCAAGGAACGATGTTTGAGTGGTGTTCCAGATGAGAAATAATGATTTCATCCCCTGCGTTTATCAGTGGAGTGATGGAGTAGGAGATTAGGTTGATACTCTCGGTAGTTCCACGAGTGAAAATGATTTCGTGGCTGTGTTTTGCGTTGATGAATTTCTGGATTTTTTGCCGAGAAAGTTCCATTTCTTCAGTTGCTAACTGGCTCAAAGTGTGAATCCCACGATGCACATTAGCATTGATAGTTTGATAATATTCCTCCCATTTTTTTATGACCGTCAGAGGTTTTTGTGAACTGGCAGCATTATCCAGATATACCAAAGGTTTGTCATTTACCTTTTGGGTAAGAATAGGAAATTGCTCTCGTATTTCTTGTATATTCAGCATTATTTTAACTTTGAAAATAAGCCCCAAAAGTACGATTTTAAAAATAAAAAATCCTTATCGAGATTGATAAGGATTTAGATTAAAAATATATTTTTTTATTTTTCATGACAAGGCACCACCAAAACAGGAATAGGAGATAGTTTGGTAAGCTCTTTTGTCAAACTTCCGATGAATACATCGTACATTCCGCTTCTTCCATGAGAGCCCATCACTATATAGCCTGCATTTTTCTGCTCTGCATATGCTAGAATAATATCTTTTGGGATTCCTTGTTTCAGAAGATGCTCACAGTCTACTCCTTGAGCCACAACCTGCTGTTCTAATCGGTTAAGTTCCAATAATTCTTCACGAATTTCACTTTGTTCTATTTCTGGGAAATACTGCATACCGATATCACCCACAGCCAATCCTAAATCCATAGGAGCGACATGAATAAGGCAAAGTCTTCCATTCACTTCTTTTGCAAATTTTATTGCAGCACCTAAAAGTACATCTGTGGTCTTACCAAAATCCACAGGTAAAATAATATTTGTCATAATCATAAGTTTTAGTTCTTAAAGATAAGAAAAATTTCTTTATAAAACCATTTTTTGATTATTTAAATTAAAATTTGCTTCTTAATTGGATGGCAGTCAGGATTTTTTTGGTGTAAAGCGGAAAATCAGCATTTTGAATCCAGCCGAAATAGCCGATATCTTTCTGGAAAACTTCTTTCACGGGCTGTCCTTTGTATTTTCCAAAAGTGAAAATTTCTTCTTTGTTTTCATTAAAGGCGATAAATCCAGCCAAATCCGCGAATTTATTATGGAATGAAAATTCACTCAGTCCATTTATGTCCTTTGGAAGTTCTTCGTATTTGCCTACCTGTGCATCTATCACTTCAAAAGTAGCCAAGGTATCAGCTTCTGCAGAGTGGGCACCTTCCAAATCTTTTCCGCAGTAGAATTTGTATGCAGCGGTAAGGTTTCTAGGTTCCATTTTGTGGAAAATAACCTGAGCATCAATGAGTTTGAATTTAGATAAATCAAAATCTATCCCAGCCCTTAGAAGTTCTTCTGCTAGTAAAGGAACATCAAATCTATTAGAGTTAAATCCTCCCAAATCCGCTCCAGAAAGCATTTCCATGATTTTAGGAGCAGCTTCTTTAAAGGTAGGAGCGCCCTCCACATCTTTGTCATAAATCCCATGCACAGCCGATGCTTCCACTGGAATGGGCATTTCTGGGTTGATGAGCCAAGTTTTGCTTTCTCTGGATGCATCAGGATTGACTTTTAGGATGCAGATTTCTACAATCCTGTCTTTGCCGATATTGGTTCCTGTGGTTTCTAAATCAAAGATACACAGTGGTTTATGTAGTTTTAAATTCACAATATTTAAGGTTTGAAAGTTAAATTTATTTCAGCTGATTTTGGAAAATAATGGAAACCAGCATGTAATAGATGATGGATAGCGGAATGCCTGTCCATCCGAAAAATATTAAAATAGGAATAATACCGATGATTAGGGCTAATTTAGGGTAATTGTCTTCAAGTTTTTTGGACTTGAATTTCATTGCAATCATTTTAATCGGACTTACCAAAAGCCAAGAGCTCAGAGCAGTAAGCACTAAAAGAAGTCCTTCATTTTCCATTAAAAATGAAAAACTTTGATTTTCTTTAAAAGCAAAATAAAGCCCAAAAATAAGGAAAGTATTACTCGGTGTATTCAGTCCTTTGAAATAGTAGGTCTGCTCATCATCAATGTTAAAAATTGCCAGTCTCATACAAGACAAAAGCGTGATGAAAAGCCCTAAATACTGCACCTTGAAAGGTAAATCAATTCCAAAAAGCTGATTTCCGAAAGGCTCCAGCATGACAAACATCGTAAGCCCTGGCAGCACGCCAAAAGTCACCATATCCGCAAGGGAATCTAGCTGTACGCCGAGTTCAGAATTTGACTTTAAAGCACGAGCCACGAAACCATCAAAAAAATCTAAAACGGCTGAGATTAGGATACATATCGCAGTGGTCTGATAATCACCATTTAATAAATGAACTGCTCCTACACATCCAGAAAATAAGTTTCCGAGAGTGAAGAAATTCGCTAAATTGTTTCTTAAAAAATTCATAGAGCAAATATAAAATTTTATTGGATAAAAGCCGAATTTTTGGATTTCATTTTCATTATCCTCGGCTAAAAAACTTACCTTTGTGCTATTAAGTTAGAAAAAGTATGAAAGAACTCCGTTTGCAGGAAGTAAAAGTCTTGATATATCGTATATTCCTTGTTTTTGTTTTTTATCAGGCAGCGAGGTTTTTGTTTTGGTTTTTTAATCGGGATTTGCTGGAAATAGATAGTGTTTCTCAGTATTTTAAGCTGGCTTACTACGGCACTGCATTTGATACCACGGCGATACTTTATGTCAATATCGTTTTCATTTTTTTTAGCCTTATTCCGCTGACTATCAATACTAAAGGAGGATATCAAAAGTTTTTGTTTTGGCTTTATTTTATTCTGAATGGAATCGCCTATGCGATGAATTTTGGAGATATTGTCTATTATAGATTTAGCCAGTCAAGGCTGACTTCTGCAGTGATAAATGTCGTTGAAAATGAGCAGAATATAGGCAAGGTTTTTCTGGCTTCTTTGGGGCAGAATTTTTGGGTTTTTCTTTGTTTTATTGTGTTGCTAGGTCTTTGGATTTTCCTTTATAAAAGACTGAAAGTCAAAGAAATAAGGATTGAAAAGAAAATTTGGTATTTTGCTGGTTCTGTGGTAAGTCTTTGTCTGGCAGCGGTGCTTATAGTCGGCGGAATTCGTGGAGACTTTAAACACAGCACCCGCCCTATCAATTTGGTGGATGCTAACCGCCATACGGACAAGCCTGCTTATGCAAACATCGTTCTAAACAGTACTTTTTCGTTTTTTAGAACCATCAATACGAATGGCTTTAAGGAAGTGTATTTTGTGGATGAAAAATACATCACAGAGAATGTGAAGCCTTATAAAACCTATCAAAGGGAAGTTCCGCAGCCGAGACCTAACATCGTGATTCTCATAGTGGAAAGCCTCGGAAGGGAATACATAGGAGCGTTTAATGAAGATAAAAATATAAAAGATTATGTTTCTTACACGCCGTTTTTGGATAGTTTGTCAAAGGAGAGTCTGATTTTTCCTAATACATTTGCTAACGGAAGACAGTCTATTCACGGAATGAGCAGTGTTTTGGCAGGAATTCCGAGTTTAAAAGATGCTTTTACGAGTTCGCCGTATTCTAATCAAAAGATACAATCCATCGTTTCCGTGGCGAATGAATTGGGCTATGAAACTTCTTTTTATCATGGTGCGCCGAATGGCTCTATGGGCTTTCAGGGATTTGCGAATATCCTCGGTTTCAAGGATTATTTTGGAAAAACTGAGTATAATAATGATAAGGATTTTGATGGGATTTGGGCAATTTGGGATGAGCCTTTTCTGCAATATTTTGCTAAAAATGTAGGAAAGTCTAATAAACCATTTATGGCAACGGTTTTTACGGCATCTTCGCATCATCCATTTAAAATTCCTGCACAATATGAAGGGAAATTTAAAAAAGGTTTTGTGGAAATGCACGAACCGATACAGTATACAGACTACGCCTTGAAAAAGTATTTTGAAACGGCACGAAAACAACCTTGGTATGAGAATACTATTTTTGTGATTACGGGAGACCACACGAACAAAATCTACTATCCTGAGTATGCTAAGGCAATGAACGGATATGCAGTTCCTATTATCTTCTATTCTCCAAATCCGAAATATAATTTGAAAGGAAAAAACATGACCTATGCCCAGCAGATAGATATTTATCCTACGCTTGCGGATATCATTGGTTATAACAAGCCTTTGCGAAGCTGGGGAAGAAGTCTTGTTTCGGATAAAAATGAAGAATACATCGTCGTCAATTCTGATGCGATACAAGAGCAGTTTATGATAGGAAATTATATCTATCGTTTTGATGGTAAGGATATTACGGGAGTTTATGGAATTACAGACCTTGAACTTAAAAATAATCTTCTTGGGAAAATAAACAATGCCGAGATTGAACGAGGAAAACTCCTCAGTAAGGCTTGGTATCAGGACTATATGCACAGAATTATTAGGAAAAAACTAAATTAAATCTAAAAAGTTTTAAACAGCTGTTTAAATATTGAATTTCTTGCAAAATATTATTGATAAAAGGCTTAATTGAAATTTGTTTTTGCTGTTTAATTTTTATTTCTATATTTGCGCCGTAAATATTTTATAGATTTAATCATGAAAAATTCAATTTTAGCCTTTGCATTATTGTGCAGTTCTATGGCTTTTGCCCAGATAGAAGGGAAATGGAGAACGATAGATGACGAAACCAAAAAACCAAAATCCATTGTAGAAATTTTTAAAAAATCTGATGGTAAATACTACGCGAAAGTAGTAGAACTACTGATAAAACCAGCCGATCCTAACTGTTCTTCTTGTAAAGATGATAGAAAAGGAAAACCTATTTTAGGAATGGAGGTTATCCGTGGGCTGTCTAAAGATGGCGATGAATACAGCGGGGGAACGATAACTGACCCTAAAAACGGAAAATCATATAAATGCACGATTAAAAAAGAAGGGAATAACTTGATAGTTCGTGGTTATATAGGATTTTCTGCATTTGGTAGAAACCAAACATGGCAAAAAGAAAACTAAATATGAATTAATGAAAAATCCTTTCTAAATTTTGGAAAGGATTTTTTGTTAATGTATATAAAATCTTGTGTTTCCATCATAGATGCATCAAGTTTTCCAAATAGAAGAAAAAAAAATCAATAAAAAATTTGCTAATTAAAAAAGTTTTTATATTTTTGCCTCATATTTAGACAAAAAAAAGAATAATGTTTAATCAATACAATCATACAAGAACATCTAAACATACCATTACCATGTGTATGGATATGATGATGTGGGTTTTTAGAAAGCCGCAGTTTTTGTGATTGTAAAATACGAATAGAAAAATTTTATATAAATTATACAAATTATCACAAGGGCTTCGGACAAAAACCGAAGCCTTTTTATTTTTAAACCAAACCTTAATAAATTAAAAAATGTTAATAAATCTGAATCATAAAAACGAAAATCTGGTTTCCCAAATGATGGGAATGATGATGATGTGTGGCTTTGTGAAAGACCGCAGTTTTTGTGATGAATGGAGTTTTTAAGTTTTCTTCATAATTATCCCAGAGCTTCGGTAAATACACCGAAGCTCTTTTTTTGTAAGTAAAAAATTAACAATACTATATATAATGAAAAGAAAAGTAGTCAGATTAAGCACTTTGTTTGCGTTGTTCTCTTTCGTGGGGACATTCAGTGCTCAGGAAAAGAAGAAGGATTCTATCAAGGAAAATTCCATCGGCGAAGTCGTGATAGTAGCCTTTGGGAAACAGAAAAAAGAAGAAATCACAGGTTCTATCCAAGAACTAAAACCCAAGGATATTTCTGCATTACAGAACGGAAATGTTTTGCAGGGACTTGCAGGGCGTGTAGCGGGGGTTCAGATTGTAGGAAATGGACAGCCAGGGAGCAGCCCGAGTATACGAATGAGAGGGATAGGCTCTATCAATGCTTCCAGTGAGCCGTTAATTGTTTTGGATGGGATACCTTACCCAGGGTCGCTCAATTCTATTCCTTCTTCGGATATAGAGAGTTTGTCCTTCTTGGAAGACGCTTCATCAAATGCTTTGTATGGCTCGCGAGGAGCAAATGGAGTAATCATCATTACCACTAAAAAAGGGACGAGAAAGGGGATTCATGTAGATTTTGATATTAAAACAGGGATTAACTTCCGTGCGACTCCAGAATATGACATTATCAGCAGTCCTGCCGAGTATTATTTGGCATATTTCAACAGAGTTCGTGTAGGCGAAAAAGCGAGTGGAAAAACAGATGCCCAAGCCTATACAGAGGCGATAAACAAAATGAACGCTACGCTGGGATATAATGCTTATAATGTTCCTTTTAACCAGCTTATCAATCCAGATGGAAGTTTTAACCAAAATGCTAAACTGCTTTATCAGGACAATTGGCAAAAACTATTATTCCGACCAAATCTCCGTCAAGAAGCAAACCTTAGCTTCACTGCAAATACCGATAAATTAAAGGCTTATACTTCACTTGGCTACCTCAATGACCGCAGCTACCTCATCGGTTCTGGATTCAAAAGATTGAGCTTAAGGTCTAATTTGGAATATGCTCTTAACGAAAAATTGAAATTCGGAGCTAATCTAAATTACAGCAATAGCGAACAAAATCTGGGCGATGGAGGAAGTTTTGCGAACTCGTTCCAGTTTTCTAGAAATATCGCGCCTTTTTATCCAGTGTATTTGAGGGATAATGACTATAACAGAGTTTATGATATCAAAGGAAGGGCTGTCTATGACTACGGAGATGGAAAAGGGCCAAATGGGGCGAGAAGGTCTTATGCTGTTTTTGAAAATCCTGTGGGAAACCGCCAATATGATTTGAACAAAGTGACCAATAACACGGTGAATACCAATCTTTTCGTGCAGTATAAATTCTTGAAAGATTTTGATTTTACTTATAATTTTGGTGGTGTGATTATCAATTCCCAAGAGCTTGTTTATGGAAATCCTTTGGGAGGGACAACGGCTACTGTGGGCGGGCGACTTGCAAAATCCAATACTCTGAAATACGCCTTTAACCACCAGCAGTTATTATCTTATAATAAACAACTCGGCGCGCACAATATCAGCGTTCTTCTGGGGCATGAGCTGAACCAAGAGAAAAGCGATTATTTCGGGGCGAGAAAAGAAAAACTGTTCTTAGAAGGGCTTACTGTTTTTGATAATGTTCTGAAAATGAACGAAATCCCAGGAAACCAATACGACTACGCTGTGGAAGGGTTTTTCTCCCGAGTTTTGTATAATTATAAAAACAAATATTTCTTTAATGCCAGTCTTAGAAGAGATGGTTCATCGGTATTTTCTAAAGAAAACAGATGGGGAACTTTCTATGGACTGGGGGCAGCATGGGACATTTCGAAAGAAGATTTCTTAAAGGATTCAGAAGTTGTTAATGCTCTGAAAGTGAAGGCTTCCTACGGACAGCAGGGGAATGATATTTTCTACTTCCCAGGCACTACGGACAGAATCTACTATGCTTACAAAAACTTATATAAAGTAAGTAACTTCGGGGATGATACGCCTGTGGTTACTACGGAATATCTCGGAAATAATAAGCTGAGATGGGAAAACTCCCAAAACCTAAATGCTGGTTTTGAAACGGCTTTGTTCAATAGAAGATTGTCTATTAATGCCGAATATTTCGAGAGAAAAGTTTCCGATATGATTTATCGTGCGGCGCTTCCTTTCTCTAATGTGGGGTATTATCCTAGGTTAGAAAACATCGGAAACATGAGAAACAGAGGGGTTCAGGTGAGCATCAATGGAGATGTAATTAAAACAGAGAATTTCACTTGGAATCTATATGCTAACCTTACTCATTACAAAAACAAAATCACCAAACTCCCTGATGCACAGAGAGAAAATGGGATAACAGACGGACTATTCCTCCTAAAAGAAGGCAGCGACCGCTATGCTTACTATCTGAAAGAGTTCGCAGGGGTGGATCCTCTGAATGGAGATGCGCTTTGGTATAAAGATGGCGTGGATGCGAAAGGAAAGGCAGTTAAACAAGTTACGAACAGCTATGCTGAAGCAACACTTTACCAAACAGGAAAATCTGCTATACCAAAGGTCTATGGTGGTTTTGGAACTCAAATAAGATTTAAAAATATCACTCTATCGGCTAATTTTGCGTATCAGCTGGGCGGCTGGGGCTATGACCAAAACTACAGATCGCTCCTGCATTCGGATAACTATGCGTCTAACTACCATAGAGATGTTCATAACACATGGACGCCAGAAAATCCTACTGCATCTCTGCCAAGAATAGATATTTCTAATTCTAACCAAAATGCTAGTTCTACACTATTCTTAGTGAAATCAGATTATTTAAGTCTTCAAGATTTGACGCTGAGTGTGGGCATACCGCAGAAGTTCCTTGAAAACTACGGAATCCGAGATGCCAATATTTATGTAACAGGGAACAACCTTTTCCTACTTTCAAAGAGAAGAGGCTACGACCCAAGGCTGTCTATTTCTGGAGTTTCGGAGACATATGGATATAATCTGTTGTCAAGTGTTTCATTAGGTCTTAATCTTAAATTTTAATTTTAAAAAAAGTTATGAAAATAAATAAAATATTAGCAGGAGCATTCGTTGCCCTATCACTTTTAAGCTGCAATAGAGAATTAGAAACAGAATCCGCGAAACTGATTTCAGAGGAGCAGATTCCTGATGACGCAGCATCTTTAAATAATTATCTTAAAGGGATTTATCTTAGCTTTAGAAATCATGGTTCAGGTGGAACTACCACTCACACGGATTTTGGGATAATGTCCATAAAAGCGGGAGTTGATTTGCTTTCCAATGACCTTATTCAGGCGAAACAGCAGCACCTTGGGAGATATTACAACTACGAAGCGAGACAAAGCGACAACTTTACCAACGAAATCGTTTGGAATACATTTTATTCTAAAATCTTTGATATCAATCGTTTGATAGAGAAGATAGAAGGCATAGGCGTAAATAATGAAAACCGACACATCTACGGTCAGCTTTTGGCGCTTCGTGCGTATAGTTATTTTAATTTGGTGAGATTCTATGCACTTACTTATGTTGGACATCAGAATGAGCTGGGAGTGCCGTTGGTAACTACGGCATCCAGCCCAGAAACACCGAGAGCAAGAGCCACTGTGCGCGAAGTTTATAACCAAATAACCAGCGATATAGAAAACGCCATCACTTCGCTGAATGGTTTCACTCAGCGAAACATTGCACAGATAGACCAAAGAGCAGCAAAAGCCATCGCGGCGGATATTTACCTTGAAATAGGAGATTATGCCAAAGCGGCAGCCTATGCTAATGATGCCCGAACAGGCAAAACGCTGATGTCTCAGGCGGACTACACAGGCGCAGGATTTTCTCTAAAAACCAATCCAGAGATTATCTGGGGATTTGATAATTCTTTACAGACCAAAAACATCGGTAACCACTACGCTTCGTTCTTCTCTATGTATGACAGCATGAACGAAGGCTATGCGGGAGCAGCAGGGATTTATAAAATCATCGATAAAAGATTATACGATAAAATCCCAAGCACCGATTATAGAAAACAAGTGTTCAATGGGGCTACAGAATCCACTTATACTTTTAATGGAAAGACCAAAAAACATCCGCCGTATGTGAGCAGAAAGTTCAAGGATTTGACTTTCTTTGAAGGGGATTATATCTACATCAGAGCATCTTCGCTTTACTATATAGAAGCGGAAGCTTTGGCGAGACTAGGGCAGACAGCTCAGGCGAGACAGGTGCTCTATGATATTACTTCTGTGAGAGATACAGGATACACGCTTTCCACGAACTCTGGGCAGAGCCTCATAGATGAAATCATCCTGCAAAAGAGAATAGAACTCTGGGGCGAAGGCTACGCTTGGTTTGATATGAAACGCCTTGGGGTGGATTTGGTAAGGGATTATCCAGGTTCTAACCATACCTTTGGGAAGTTTAATCGTAGTTATTCTACGGACTATAACCAATACCGTTTCCAGATTCCACAGAGTGAGGTGAGTAACAATCCTAATATTGTTCAAAACCCAGTGAAATAAGCCATGAAAACCACAGCCCGCTGAAAGTGGAAATTCCTTTCGGCGGGTTTGTTTTTTTTTTTTAATTAAAAAAATAAAGTATTCATTGTCAAGGTTTTGTAACTTTGACAATGATTTTTTGTAACGAAAAAAATATTTCCTGCACTAATGTGGGTATAAAATACATTTTATAAAAGTTAGAGTTTAAATAATTAAAATCAAGACAAATGAAAACAAATCAAAATAAAGAAGATTTAGTGGAGATGATGACCAAGAGAAAGGATTTATTTTGGGCTGGTTTTTCTTTGATAAACTTTTAAAAAGCATTTTATGAAAGCCGAACAGCAGCAGGAGTTTATCAAGCAACTGAATGAAAACCAGAGGGTAATCCATAAGATTTGTAAAATCTACATGGACAATCCCAGCGACCACGAAGACCTTTTTCAGGAGATTGTAATTCAGCTTTGGAAAGCCTATCCTAATTTCCGTGGAGAAGCCAAATTTTCCACTTGGGCTTACCGCATTGGGCTGAATACCGCACTAGCACTATTCCGAAAGCGGAAAAGAGATGTCCCTGCGGACTCTATGGAGATTCTTCCCGAGATAAAAATAGCAGAAGAAAACGATGACCAGACCGCACAGATACAGGCGATGTATGATGCTATACACCAGCTGTCCGATGTGGAAAAAGCCCTCATCATGATGTATCTGGATGACAAGCCCTATCGAGAAATTTCCGAGATACTGGGCATAACGGAAGGAAACGCCCGTGTGAAAATGAACCGTGCAAAAGAAAAACTAAAAACCCTCATCAAAAAATAAGGCTATGGACGAATTAGAATTGTTAAAAAAAGACTGGAAAGAAAATAAATCTGATGATTTTAAAAATTATACAGAAAAAGAACTTTTCGCAATGACCAAAAAAAGGTCTGTTTCCATCGCAAAATGGGTGTTTATCATTGCTTTGCTAGAGCTGGGATTTTGGTTTTTAATTGGATATTTAATGCCTTCTTCTTCATCCGAAGATAAATACCAAGACATTCCTTTTGTTAATGGGATTTTGAGTGTTATGGATATAATTTCTATTCTTTTACCATATGTTTTTATAGGTTTACTTTTATATTTAAATTTTAAAATAAAAAGAGAAGAAAACCCTAAAAAACTGATGGAAAAAATCCTGCTGATGAAAAAATGTATCCAATGGTATATTAGAATATTTTTAGGAGAAATTGTGGTGTTTTTCATCATCAGTATGATATTGTCATTTTATATAGAAAGTAATTCTTTGGAGGGAGCTGAATTAGAAGAATTGTACCTTTTTGCATTTGTAATGTTTATTCCTCTTTTAATGATTATTTTCATTTTTGCTTTATTCCTAAGATTTATTTATCATCTCGTTTATGGAAACCTGCTACATAAACTGAAACAAAACTACGAAGAACTCAGCCGAATGGAAGAGTAAAGTAAAAATCCCTTAATTTAAGGGATTTTTTTTATGAAATAAAAAAGCCCCGAAGATAGTCGAGGCGCTAGATGTTTTCACAACGGAATCATCCTTATTGTGAGTTGCTTTCAAATATGTAGCAAAGATATATCAAATCTTTCGTATTTCCAAACATCTTTTTCACCTCTTTTTAAGAAAATTTTAACTAAATTTGGTATCGATTGTAAAGATTTGGCAATGAAATATATTTTAGGCTTAGATTTAGGTTCAAATTCTATTGGATGGGCGCTTATTGAACAAGATTTTGATAATAAACAAGGGAAAATTCTTGGTCTGGGAAGTAGAATTATTCCTATGGATCAGGGAATTTTAGGAGAGTTTGAGAGAGGAAATAAAGTTTCCCAAACGGCAGAAAGAACAGGGTTTCGCGGTGTGCGCAGGCTGAGAGAGCGGCATCTGCTCCGTAGGGGAAGGCTGCATAGGGTTCTCCATTTGTTAGGATTTTTGCCGCCTCACTATGATGCGCAAATAGACTTCACAAAGCGTTTTGGTAAATTTATAGGAGATTCCGAGCCTAAACTGGCTTATAATAATGAAGGTTTTATCTTTTTAGAAAGTTTCAATGAAATGGTTGAGGATTTTAAAAAACATCAACCACAGTTGTTTTATATAAAATCTAATGGCGAAGAGAGTAAAATTCCTTACGATTGGACGATTTATTATTTAAGAAAAAAGGCTTTGCAGGAGAAAATCAGTAAGGAAGAATTGGCTTGGATAATTCTGAATTTTAATCAGAAAAGAGGATACTACCAGCTGCGGGGCGAGGAGGAAGAAAAATCTACTAAAAATGTAGAGTTTTATTCTTTAAAAATAACAGATGTAATAGCTGATACGCCTAATAATAAAGGAGAAGTATGGTATTCTATACATTTGGAAAACGGATGGGTATATCGTAGAGCTAGTAAGATTTCATTGGAAGATTGGAAAGGGAAGGTGCGAGATTTTATAGTAACGACAGAACTAAACGAGGATGGTTCTGTAAAGTTGGATAAAGAAGGCAAAGAAAAACGCTCTTTCAGAGCGCCCAGCGAAGATGATTGGAATTTAATAAAAAAGAAGACGGAGCAGAATATTGTTTTTTCTGGAAAAACAGTGGGCGAATATATCTACGACCATCTGTTACAAAATCCTAATCAGAAAATAAAAGGAAAACTAGTCCGAACCATCGAACGAAAATTCTATAAAGAAGAATTAAAGGCTATTTTAGAAAAACAAGTAGCCCTTCAGCCAGAGCTTTTTACGGAAGAGCTTTTTGTGGATTGTGTAAGAGAATTGTATAAAAATAATGAAATTCACCAAAACAGTCTTTCTTCAAAGGATTTTGTGCATTTGTTCCTAAATGATATTATTTTCTATCAAAGACCACTGCGCAGTCAAAAATCAAATATATCAAGCTGTTCTCTAGAATATCGTTTCTGTATTGACAAAGAAACAAAACAGAGAAGAAAAACTTATCTAAAAGTCATTTCTAAATCAAATCCTTACTATCAGGAATTTAGAGTGTTGCAGTGGCTTTCCAACCTTAAAATTTATAGAAAAGAAGATGATAAAGATGTTACTTCTGAATTTATTTCTTCCATAGAGGACAAAGAAACTTTGTATGAGTTTTTAATGTCTGAAAAAGAGGTAAGTAATAAATCTATACTTGAGTTTCTTTTAATGAAATCATTGAGAGAGACATATCCTTTTGCTAAAGAAACGGAGCTAAAAAAAGAACTGAAAAAAGAAATTACAAAATACCGCTGGAACTATGTATATGAGGAGGAAAATGACAGCAAAAAATATCCAATGAATGAAACAGGATATGAGATTAAAAAAAGGCTGAAAGAAGTAAAAAATATACCAGATAATTTTTTGACTAGAGATATAGAATATCAGCTTTGGCATATAATATATTCTGTAACAGATAAATACGAATACGAAAAGGCTCTGATGAAGTTTGCTCAAAAACATAATTTGGATGCAGAGTCTTTCGTAGAAAATTTCAAGAGAATAAAGCCTTACCCAAGTGATTATGGAGCTTTTTCTGAGAAAGCAATCAAGAAACTGCTTCCACTGATGCGTTTTGGTAAATACTGGAATTATAGTGACATTTCTGAACCAGTACAAGTTCGAATATCAGACATTATCAATGGAGTTGATAATGAGAACATTAAAACCATTGTGAGAGAAAAGGCTGAAAAATACCAGCTTAATCAAGAAGCTGATTTTCAGGGATTGCCGCTTTGGCTGGCTCAGTATGTGGTGTATGGAATTCATTCAGAGGCTGCCGATATACAGCGCTGGACTTCGCCTTCTGATTTGGAAGAATATCTGAAAGGCTTTAAACAGCATTCTTTAAGAAATCCTATTGTAGAACAAGTAGTTACAGAGACTCTGCGAGTGGTAAAGGATATTTGGGAATACTATGGAAAAGGAGAGCGAAATTTCTTTGATGAGATACATATAGAGCTTGGCAGGGAACTAAAGAAAACAGCTGAGGAAAGAAACAGAATGACTAGGGAAATAAATGAAAATGAGGAGACAAATCTGAAGGTAAAAAAGAAATTACAAGAATTTTTTGAAGATAAAAGCGCAGAGAATGTTCGTCCATATTCTCCTATTCAGCAGGAAAAATATAGACTTTGGCTGGAACAAGAAAAAAAATCTCCTTACACAGGGCAGCCAATTCCGCTGAGTAAATTGTTCACAGATGAATATCAGATAGAGCATGTCATTCCTCAAAGTAGATTTTTTGATGACAGCCTTTCTAATAAAGTGATATGCGAGGCTGCTGTTAATGCTGAAAAAGGAGCACAGCTAGGTTTAGAATTTATAAAAAAACATGGTGGAGAAATAATAGAAATTGGCTTAAATAAAAAAGTTACAATCCTTAATGAAAAAGAGTATAAAGAGCTGGTCAATAAACACTTTGCCAATAACCGAGCAAAGAAAGCCAAAATGCTGATGGAAGAAATTCCAGAGAAAATGGTAGAAAGACAGCTCAATGACACAAGGTATATCAGTAAATTTATTTCACAAATTCTTTCCAATATAGTTCGTTCTCCTCAGGAAGATGAAGGAGTAAATTCTAAAAATATTATACCATGTACAGGGAAAATTACAGCTGCACTTAAACAAGACTGGGGGCTGAATGATGTGTGGAATGACCTTATCCTGCCTCGTTTTGAGAGGATGAATAATCTGACACAGACAGAATTATTTACGACATATAGTGAAAAATACCAGAAAAAGATTCCTACTGTTCCACTAGAGCACGCTAAAGGTTTCCAAAAGAAACGAATAGATCATCGTCATCATGCTTTGGATGCTTTGGTTGTTGCATGTGCTACTCGCAGTCATATCAATTATATGAATAACCAGCATGCTTTGGATAAACATAAGGCTAAAGAAGAAAAGCAAAATGCTCGAATAGATTTAAGAACTGTCTTATGTGATAAAAAGTATAATGATAATGCTGAAGATAATTATAACTGGGCATTCAAAAAACCATGGAATACCTTTACCCAAGATGTGCGAAGCGCCTTGGAAATGGTAGTTGTGAGTTTCAAGCAAAATCTAAGAGTAATCAATAAAGCTACCAATTACTACGAAAAATGGAGAGAGGAAAAAGGTAAAATGGTGAAGAAAAAAGTGAAACAAGAAGGTATCAACTGGGCTATCAGAAAACCACTTCATGATGATTTACCTTACGGCGAAATAAAATATCAAACTAATTATTTAAAAATATCTGAAAATATTTCTAAAAGAAAATTTATAATAGATGAATTTATTAGAAATCAAGTAGAGAGAATTTATGTTGAGAATCATAGTAAAAATAATCTAACAAAGAAATATTTAAAAGAATATCCTGTAATAGACGAAAAAGGAAAAGAAGTTGTAAGTACTGATTTTAGAATAGAAGTAATTAAATATAGAAAACGAAAGCCAATATCAATACTTTCTGATAGAAATTCTAGAACAGGAATAACCACTATTGAAAAAATGCTTCAAACTATTAATAAAATAGCAGACAATGTTTTAAAGAAAGAGTTATTATTATATTTAGAACAGAATAATAATGACATTGATAAGGCTTTTGCAGTAGAAGGAATAGAACGATTCAATTCTGAAAGAAAGACACCTGTATATAGATTACCTTTTATTGAAGATGGAGAAAAAAAGATTAAATTAGGTAGTAAAGGTAAATATGTAGAAGCAGCCAAAGGAACTAATCTTTTCTTTGGAATATATCAAGGTAAAGAAAAACGCTCCTATGCCACTATTCCGTTAGCTGAGGTTATTGAGCGACAAAAACAAGGACTTACTTCTGTTCCAGAACTTAATGAAAAAGGAGAAAAATTATTATTTAGTCTCTCTCCTAATGATTTGGTGTATGTGCCTGTGGAAGGCGAAGATACCGAAGACATTGATTTTACTAATTTATCCAAAGAACAAAGGGAAAGGATTTATAAAACAGTGAGTTTTACAGGAAGCGAATGTTTTTTTATTAAATCTAGTATATCTTCTCTTATTAAGAATTATGATGCTAAGACAAAAATAGGGGAGTTAGGAAGTCTTAATAAATTAGAAATAACAATACCAGATCATATAAGAATAAAAGAATTCTGTATCAAACTAAAAATAGACCGTTTAGGAAATATTTCTAAGGCTTAATAATGTAACTAATTTTTAGAGTCTATGCTGTATCGTTCTATTTATATTGGCAATCCTGCTTATCTAAAGCTTAGGGATAAACAGTTAAAGATTACTGACCCAGAAACCAAAATGGAAAAGGGAAGTATTTCTATAGAGGATTTAGGATTACTGATGCTTGACCATTATCAGATTACCATATCTCATCAGCTGATGCAGGAAATGATGAAGAATAATGTCGTAATGATTAGTTGTGATTCCAGGCATATGCCAAAAGGTGTAATGCTTCCTATTCATGGGCATTCGGAGCATTCAGAACGGATAAAATATCAATTGGAAGCAAGTGAACCTTTGAAAAAGCAGCTTTGGAAACAAACAATAGAATGTAAAATAGAAAATCAGGCTAAAGTATTGGAGAAATTAGGCAGGTTTTCTGAACCGATGTATGAGTATCTGAAAAATGTAAAATCAGGAGATTCTACTAATATGGAGGGTATTGCTGCTCAGCATTATTGGAAACATCTTATCAGTCCGGATTTTCTCAGAGGCAGGTTTGGTGATTATCCTAACCAGTTTTTCAATTTTGGGTATGGAGTTCTTTTGAGTATCGTTTCTAGAGCAATAGTAGAGACGGGTCTGCTTCCTGTATTGGGAATTTTTCATAAGAATAAATATAATCCCTATTGCTTGGCAAGTGATATGATGGAGCCTTATCGCCCATTTGTGGATATGCTCGTTATCCAATGGATAGAGAATAATCCTGATATAGAAGAACTTAGCAAAGAAGCAAAAGCATATTTTCTAAATATTGCTTCAAAAGATGTACGCATAGATGGTCTTGTAAGACCGCTGATGGTTGGTATAAAAACAACGATTTCTTCGCTGTATAAATGTTACACAGGAGAGAAAAGATTGATTTCTTATCCCAATTTATTATGAATAGTGAACGACTAAATGCATATCGAATTATGTGGGTTATGGTGCTGTATGATTTACCTACTGATACAAAAGAAAATATAAAGGCATCTAATTTATTTAGAAAACGCCTGATAGATGATGGCTTCTCTCTATTTCAGTTTTCTATGTATATCCGCCATTGTCCAAGCCGAGAGAATGCAGAAGTTCATATCAAAAGAGTAAAAAATATATTGCCAAAACAAGGAAAAGTGGCGATAATGTGCATTACAGATAAACAATTCGGAGCGATAGAAATTTTTTATGCTAAGAATGAAGAAAAACCGCCTCCAATGTGGCAACAGCTAGAATTATTTTAATTTTTTCAATCGTATAAAACAAAAAAATCCGCTGATTATCAGTGGATTTTACTTTGAGGCTGTGATGTATCCACAAAGTTAAAGAATTTGAAAGCAACTCACAACCTGTTCCAGAAATTGAATAGCAAAAGTATTGCTGTGATGTATCCACAAAGTTAAAGAATTTGAAAGCAACTCACAACACCCTCCTGCTGGTGTAGGTCGTGTATAATGCTGTGATGTATCCACAAAGTTAAAGAATTTGAAAGCAACTCACAACTGCCTTTCCTTGGATTATCTCAATATAAGAGCTGTGATGTATCCACAAAGT